>DAOKZW010000008.1:105932-123313 GCA_035325445.1 Flavobacteriales bacterium | reverse complement strand
AATGTTCAGCCCCTCTGTGGGCCTATCCGATTGCGTTTATGAGTTGAATCCGGCTAGCATGGTGACCATCATCAAGAAGAAAACGCCGAAAAGCCGGCTGCGCGCCGCGGTGAAGCAAGCGAGGAAGGTCCCGCAGAAAGGCTTCGATGCCCGGAAGCATTTGGGCAAGTGGAAGCTGGATGAGGATGCCCTGGAAACGCAGAAACGCCTTCGGGATGAGTGGGGATAACTTGGTCCTCGATACCAGTGTGGCCATTGATATCCTTGGCGGTGATGAACGGGCAGCCGCGATCAGGTCGTTGTGACCTTGTTCTTGGAGCACAGGCGATGGATATCGACGATGACGACCAGCCGATACAAGTGGCCGTCGGCATTATCACTGCCACCTACAAGCACTACAAAGGGAAGATGAGGCCGGCAGCTCCGGTGTTCGATAAATACAAGTGAGCGCAAGGCACACACGGTCGGCCCCTACTTGTCCTTTTTCCGGTTCAGGTACCAGATTGCTATGAAACACAATATGGCAATGAGGAAGTTCATTTACCGGACATGGTTGGTTCTACGATCACGGATATACCAAGAGCTGTGGTCAACCTCAATAGGTTCCGTAGCGTGTAGTCAGATGCTCCAACCTCAATAGCCTCAATCTGTTGCCCTTGCATGCCGCTCTCCTTCCCCGCACGGTACAGGGTCCACCCCAGGACTTTTTTGCGCTGGTGCCGGCATGCCTTGCCGATGGCAACCTTCTTCCGTTCGATCGCATCCATGACCGGCACCAAATTAGGTTATTAGGCTACCTACACAACTGCACGCTTCACCTCTTGCTGCCAAGCGTGGCCTACAAAGCCAAAACAGCCCGGTGCTGTAGCGCCTTGGTCTGTTCCGGGGGGGCATGTCCGCTACCCGGCATTCCCCACGAACTACGCCACTTCCTCTTCTTCCTGTCCCTCACCCCCGTACTCCGGCCGCAGCTTGTATCCTGCATCCGGTCGGGCCATGTACTCGTCCAGGTAGGCATCGAAACTGGGTGTGCTGGGCAACAAGAGGTACACCGATAGGAAGCACTGCTCCCATGGTGGCAACTCGGGCGCGGTATAGGCCACCTCGGCTTCCAGCAAAAGCCCGTGGTCCAGCATGTAGGCCAGACTGATATTCTCGCCCATGGGCAGGAAGCCCAGCTTGTGGCCTTCCCAGTACACGGCCACGGCGTTGACATCGTGCTCATTGTGGTGCTCGCGCACCAGGTCCAAGGGGTCGTGGGCCTTCATCCGGTGGATCACCTTCGCCCCATCGTGGTATTGGAAGCCGCGCACGAAACTGTCGAAGACGAACACCGTGTTGCACTCCCGGGTCCAGGCCAGGCGGTCCCGGTCCTTCGCTTCGAGCATGCTCCATGGCGGCAGGGTCAGCAGGGCGGTGCTGCCCAACAGGCGTTTCAGGAAGGTGGCGCGATCCATGGCGGGAAGGTAGGCGCAGTTGGGTGTTATCGGGCAAATGAATAATTGCGTGCTTTTGGCAGCCTTCCCCAGAAACCCGACCTTCGCATTGCTGCCATCGAAGTGCCATGGATCTTACCCAGTTGACCGATACGGAGCTTGCCGGCCTGAGGAAGATGGCCAAGCGGGTCCTGAACCCCAAGGCACGTATTACACAGAAAGAGGGCACGGATCAGCGCGACTATAAGATCGTCAGCGAGATCGGCGAGCATGACTTCATCCTGTACACCCGACAAAACACACGACCGGGCATGGAGGATGATTTTTCATGTGGCTTGAGGATCGTGCACCCCAATGGCAGCACCTTGACCCTATGCCGTTATAACGGTCCCAGCCACCGGCACCGGAACCACCTGGAGGGCGGGGAGTTCCTGTTCAAGCCGCACATCCATCGCGCTACGGAACGTTATATGCAGGCTGATCGGCAACCGGAAGGGTACGCAATTGAAACCGACGCGTTCAGAACTTTGAAGGGGGCACTTCATTGCCTGGTGAAGGATTGCGCTATTTCGGGCTTGGATACCGAACCCGATGCACCAACGTTATTCCCGGTAACATGAACCTCGACCTTGATCGGCTTCAAGAGAGCCTGTGCAAGGCGCTATGTGCCGAGGTGCGCGTGGTGCCCAAGGCCAAGGGCTTGGCCATGTTGCTCACCCCTTTCGAGTTTGCGGATGGTGATGCATACCAGCTCTATTTGAAGGAGCTGCAAGGAGGAAGGCTTCGTTTGAGCGATATGGGGCATACGTTGCTGCATCTCAGCTACGAGAACGATACGGACAAGTTCCGCAATGGCACACGGGCCAAGTTGTTGGAGCGCATTAAGACAGATACGGGCGTATCAGAGGCTGATGGGGAGTTCTACGTGGACACGGATCCCGGTGGGCTGGCGCCTGCCATTTGGCAATTGGGCAAGGCACTCGTGCAGGTGAACGATCTGACCTTCCTGAACCGGGACCGGGCGGAAAGCACGTTCTATGAAGACTTGCGGCAGCAACTGTTCGATCTGGTGCCGAACGACAAGATCGAGCCCGACTACATCGTGCCGGGGTTGCCCGAATCGAACCTGTACCCCATCGATTTCCGCATCGAGGGCAAGCATGCTCCCTTGTTCGTGCTGGGCATACCCAACAAGGACAAGGCGCAGTTGGCCACCATTGTATTGCAGCAATTGCAGGGCCACGGAGTGGAATACGAGTCGCTCCTGATCTTTGCCGATCAGACCAGCTTGCCGCGCAAAGTGCTGGCACGGCTCAGCAATGTGGGCGGGGAACAGATCGCCAGCCTGGATGCGGAAGAAGATATCCGCCGAAAGGTGCTGAGGAAGGTGGCGTCTTGAATGCCGTACACCGCGCTCACTGGGATTGCTTTCCTGTGATGCACTTTGCAGCAAGCAAAGCGGCTTCGCCGAGCTCCTCCGCACATGTGGCTTCCTCCGTAAGATGGAGAGCGATTTCCAGGAGTTCGTTGTCCCTTGGGGCGCGTGCAGATTCCTTCAACTTTATGATCGCCTTGCCAAGGGTACCCTTGATCTGCTTCCGGAGGGCATTCGGGCTGATACCGATGGAGCTTTTACCTGATCTTTCTCTTCCCTCGTGGAAAGCCAACCCCATTAGATCCTTTTCCGATGGATCTCGTGCATCACCGGCACCGTACTTCTTGCCTCGCGCATGGAGGCACACCGTTTCATAAGCCATCGCAGCCTTTTCAAGATCGTTCATGGTCAAGTCGTTTGTTGTGATTCCCTTTGCTTTTATTGTCACTCAAGTAGCAGGTTCGGCGGAAGGGAGCCCAAGATCACCGCAACCTCTTGCACCAGAGGCTCGACTACCACCTTGGATACCATGCCAGCGCCGACCCATTCCCCCACGGTAGCGGCGAACTGCCTTTTCCAACGCCGCTTGCCCAAATACATCAGATCCTTCAGGTCTTCCACATCTTGGGCAACAATACCCTGCCCATCCTTGATCTGTTCAAGTTCGTTGAGGATCTGGTCCAAGCGGTCCATGATGGTATCACGCTCTTCACTTGTGAAACCGTCCTCGTCCACCCTTACGCCTATCCGTTTTAGTTCCTGGTTCAGGAAATAATGGTTCCGGATATAGGCCTTCTCGAACGAGCAATCGGGATTATCACAACCGTCATGACGGTGCTTCGTGATCCACGAAACTTGATCTTCCAGGAGTAAGGAAAGAAATTGGATCCGATCTGCTTTGGAATCGATATCATGTATCGCCTGCCTCGCCTTGGGCAAATAGTCCTTCGACCCGTAGTAGTCCCTGTTCTCTTCGATAAACTCTGCGGCCAGTTGGCGGATGACATTCATGGTTCGTACTGGTTGACGAGGTTCTTGGCAGGTGTTGGTTTGTAAGATACACCGCTTCGAGCGGTTTGTCTGGTGCAGTTATCCACAACCTTCCCCATCTTCGCCCCATGCCCACCCTGCATTGGATCGGAAAGGAAAAGGTGATCAACCACCACCGAGAGGTGCCCTACCGGGTGCTGGAGAAGCAGTACACCTTCAGCGCGGGCGATGATGCCCGTTCGAGCGGCCGGGATGTCAGTTCGAGCATAAGCGAAGCGGCGCTCCGCAGAACGCAAGGCGTTCGAGGAGCCGAGAACATGATCATCCAGGGCGACAACCTCGAGGCCCTGAAAAGCCTATTGCCCCGCTACGAGGGCAAGGTGAAGTGCATCTACATCGATCCGCCGTACAACACCGGCAACGAGGGCTGGGTGTACAACGACAATGTGAACGACCCCCGGATCAAGAAATGGCTGGGCGAGGTGGTGGGCAAGGAGGGCGAGGACCTGAGCCGCCACGACAAGTGGCTGTGCATGATGTACCCCCGGCTGGTGCTGCTGCACAGGCTGCTGGCGGAGGACGGTCTAATCTTCATCAACCTCGACGATAACGAGACATATAACTGCAAGTCTATTCTAGACGAGATTTTCGGTTCGGCAAATTATTTAGCCTGTATCGCGTGGGAAAAACGTTACACGAGAAGTAACAATGCAAAGCGCTTTTATTCACTCAAGGATTCGATTCTGGTTTATCGTAGATCCGCATTCTTGGAGAAGGTGAAGGAGGGGCGAACAATAAAGGCAGATAGCGCCTACACCAACCCAGATAATGACGCGCGAGGTCCTTGGATGACCTCTTCATATGTCAATCCAGCAACAAGGGAGAAGAGGAAAAATCTCGTGTACCCGATTGTCAGGCCGGTTAACGGAGAATTGGTAAATCACCCAACACATGCATGGAAGTACTCCCCGTCTGAGCACGAGAGGCATGTTAATGAGAATAGGTTATGGTGGGGTGCTGACGGGCTAGCGAAATATCCGAGGCTGAAGCTGTATTTGAATGAGAAGGATGAGGGAATGGTCCCGGTCGACCTGTGGAAGTATGATGAGGTGGGAACTACGGATGATGGGAGCATTATGCTGAAGGAAATATTTGAGAATTCAGTTTTTGACAATCCCAAGCCACCATCATTGATAGAGAAAGTGTTATCGCTGATTCCTGACTCTAACGCTCTCATCCTCGATTCCTTCGCCGGTTCCGGCACCACGGCCCATGCGGTGCTGAACCTGAACAAGCAGGACGGCGGCCACCGCCAATTCATCCTGATCGAAATGATGGACTACGCGGACAGCATCACAGCCGAACGGGTGAAGCGGGTCATGAAAGGCTATGGCCAAGGCGACAAGGCCGTGGAAGGCACGGGCGGCTCCTTCGATTTCTACACGTTGGGTGTTCCGCTCTTCACCGATGGGAATTTGCTGAACGAGGAAGTAGGCGTGGAGCGCATCCGGGAATACATCTGGTTCACCGAAACGCGCAGCACGGCACCGGCCATGGCCCTTGATGCGGCGCCGAACCCGTACTACCTGGGCCGACACCAGGACACGGCCTACTACTTCGTGTACGAAAAGGAGGACTTGACCACGCTGGACCACGACCTGCTGGCCACCCTGCCGGCCAAGGGCGAGCGCACCGTGATCTACGCCGACAACTGCCTGCTGCCGAAGAAGTTCATGGAACAGCACGGCATCGTGTTCAAGAAGATCCCGCGTGACATCACCCGTTTCTGAGCCATGGAACTGAAACCCTACCAACAGCGGGTGATCGACGACCTGGACGCCTACTTGGAGGCCTTCCAACGCGATGGGGATCCGGCGCGGACCTTCAACGTATTCTGGGAGGCCAAGGCCGGGCTGTACGATCCGCTCACGCAAAAGGGCATGCGTCCCTACCAGGACAACGTGCCCGGCGCCATCCACCTGTGCATGAAGGTGCCCACGGCGGGCGGCAAGACCTTCCTGGCGGTGAACGCGCTGAAGACCATCTTCGACCGCTTCAATCCCGACCGGCCCAAGGCCGTGGTATGGCTGGTGCCGTGGAGCAACCTGCTGCAGCAGACCGTGCGCACGCTGGGCAGCCCGGAGCATCCGTACAACCGCAAGCTGCAACAGCTCTTCCAAGGGCGGGTGGAGGTGTATGAAAAAGAACAACTGCTCATGGGGGCGGGCTTCAACCCCACGAGCGTGCAGGAACAGTTGAGCATCATCGTGATGAGCTTTGCCAGCCTGCGGGCGCGACGCAAGGCCGACCGCAAGGTGTACCAGGAAAACGGACAGCTGGACGGGTTCCGCAGCCTGTACACGGCGGACGACGTGCATAAACCGGACACGGACGATACGGCTTTGATCAACGTGATCCGCCACCTGAACCCGGTGGTGGTGGTGGACGAGAGCCACAATGCGGAGAGCGACCTGAGCGTGGAGATGCTGCGCGACCTGAACCCGAGCTTGATCCTGGACCTGACGGCCACGCCAAAGGACAACAGCAACATCGTGAGCTTGGTACCCGCGCTGGAACTGAAGAAGGAGCACATGGTGAAGCTGCCGGTGATCGTGTATAACCAGCACGAGCGCAGCGAGGTGGTGCAGAACGCGCTGCACCTGCGCCAACGCCTGCAAGACGTGGCCGATGCCGAGCGCAAGGCTGGAGGGCGGTACATCCGGCCCATCGTGCTTTTCCAAGCGCAGCCCCGCACGGGCGAGGAAAACGTGACCTATGAGAAGCTGAAGCAGATGCTGATCAAGGCAGGCATCTCCGAAGAGGAGGTGAAGATCAAGACCGCCGAGCTCGATGAGCTGAAGGGCATCCCGGATCTGATGGCCGAGGATTGCCCGGTGAAGTACATCATTACCGTGAATGCGCTGAAAGAGGGCTGGGACTGTCCTTTCGCGTACATACTGGCCAGTCTGGCCAACCGCAGCAGTGCGGTGGACGTGGAGCAGATCCTGGGGCGCGTGTTGCGCCAGCCCTACGTGCTGCGCCACCGCAACCCGCTGCTGAACATGAGCTACGTGCTCACGGCCAGCACCAAGTTCTACGACACGCTGCAGAACATCGTGCACAGCCTGCAGCAAAGCGGCTTCAGCGATAAGGACTACCGGGCCGCCGACGCCCGCACCCCGGCGCAGCAGGAGGCCGATAAACTGGCCGCGGTGGAGCAGGCGTTACTGCCCGTGGAAGCCGAAGAAGAGGTGCTGGCGGACCTGGAAGGCATGACCTTCGATCCACAGGCCGGCACGGCCCCGTCGGCCGATCTGGACCGGATCGAGGAGGAAGCATTGGCCAAGAATGCCGAGCTTGAGGCCGAGATCGCTGCAACGGGTGACGACGAATCGGATATTTTCATTCAGGAAATGGGTGATCGGGTGAACAGCTATGCCATGCGCGGGGACGTGGCGGCCATGGCCAAGGACATTCGTCTGCCCAAGTTCGTGCTGAAGGTGCCGCCCAGCCTGTTCACCGGGAACGAGGAGTCATGGGGACTACTGGGCCAGGAGACTTTGCTGGAAGGATTCCGGCCCAGCCAGCTGGACCTGCGGATAGACTGGGACAGTACGGAAGGCGAACTGTACGCGGTGGACCTGGAAGAGGGGCGGGCGAATCCCGCCTTCCAGAAGATCTTGAAAAGCCAGGTGCGCGAGCCGATCATGGAGTACATCCTGGCCAAGCCGCGCGAGGCGCAGGTACAGGACGTGGCGGACCAGATCCTGTTGCGGATCGGTGACATGTGGCCCATCGCCGACCAGGAGATCAAGAAGTATGTGACGCGCCTGTTGGAGAACTTCGATGCCGAGCGGCTGCGGGACGTTCTGGCCCGACCCCTGCCCTACACCCGGAAGATCAGGGAGAAGATCCAGTCGCTGGCGGACGAACATGCCGAGCAGCAGTTCAAGGACATGCTGCAGGTGGGCAAGGTGCGCACGGAGCGGAATTGGCATTTCCCCGATCGGATCATCCCCGGCCGCTTGGGCAAGAGCATCCGCAACTCGCTGTACGAGCGTGAGGGGGACATGAACACCTTGGAGGAACGCGCCGCCGCCGAGCTGGGCAGTCTGCCCAACATCGTGGCGTGGCACCGCAACCTGGGCCGTGGAAAGGGCTTTTCGCTCAACGGGTTCAAGAACGACCACTACCCGGATTTCATCCTGCTGACCAAGGGCGGCAAGGTGATCCTGATCGAGACCAAAGGCGACGACCGCGACAACAGCGACAGCCGGGCCAAGGCGCGCTTGGGCCGCATTTGGCAGGATCAGGCCGGACCGGATTTCCGGTATTTCATGGTTTTCGACACGATCCACGTGGAGGGGGCCTACACCTTGGCTGAAGCAAAGCGACTGGTGGCGGAGGTGGAGTGATCCGAAGCAACCCTGGCAACCGAGTTCCCACAATGACCAAGCAACAGAAGACCTGCCCAGGATGTGGGCGCCCCCTGACCTTCATGAGCACACCAAACTTCTGGGCTGGCTATTTGAAGGACGGGGAGCGCGTATGTCGCTTCTGCTTGGGCCGCATTGTAAAGGTGGAGCCCGGATTTGCCTTTCGGTGCCGGAAGCATCATACCTCGGCCACGATCCGGGCACTTCTGCAAGAGGATGCCGGGCAAGCAAGCCGGAAAAAGGTAGTGCGGGAGGAACCCCGGAAGGAGCAGGAACGGACGTTGGCCTGGAAGGGGCATGCCCCGGACAGGCCCCTCACCAACCATCTCGGAGGTGTGGTCTTCTTGCCACGCGAGGTTTTTGAGCGTTGCATCGCCGAAGAGGCCAAGATGCGTGCAGTGTCCATGTTGGACGACCTCTTCGAACAGCCCAATGAGGTATGGGAACTGGGATCCGATGGGGCCACCCCCGCATGGCGCTATGTGAGATACTACCAGGAGGGCGCTTTTTTCGGCATGTTGGATCTTTCCCGATTGACCTATCCCCAGATCGTGGATTGGTACTTCCTGGAACATGATCCGAATGCACCTGATGCCGCCACGCGATTTGCGGCCATCGAGGCGGAGCGAACGGGCAAATTGATCTTCTCCAAATTCGATGGGGATACTGGGGAAGCGTATGACCCCGTGCCCGTTCTCTTGGATGCGCTGACCGCGGGGAAAGATGCCCGGGCGGCGTTTTCCGCTGCCCACCAGGTCCACCTTGGTTGGTGGGCGCGGGATGCCACGGACCGCGAATACAGCCAGGAAGAACTGATGGATATGTTGGGGCAACGGGCCTTCGTATTGGGTGCGGTGGCCACCGCATGTGTTTGGAACAAGGAGTTTGCCATGGCGGACCGCATCCAACCTGAATTCCTGTTTCACGCCGCCCTGTGGGCAGATACGCGGAGGGAGATCGTTGAACTATACATGGTCCACCTGTTGTTCCAGGAGCAATATGCCCGGCTGGAGGCCATCTTCGGAAATGCGGACTTCAAGGCTGAATTCCTGGACTACCACGATCTCTATCGTTCGGCGTTGGACCCCCATTACGAATTCCAGAGCAAGCAAGGCCCCTTCCTGGCAGCCTTGAACAAGGTGAACCAGTATTGCAGGCAGATCGGAAGGAAGCCCTTGTTCGGAACGGTGTGATCGGGATCGGTTCGTGGTTCGCAGGGAATGCCGGGCGTAGGGCATAGGACACCCGGCATAAGACATTTCCTGCGAACTGCGAACTGCGAACTGCCAACTGCCAACTATCCCCCACCTTTGCACGCCGATGGCCTTTCTGTACCCTTCCTTCCTCTGGGCGCTCACGGCGCTGGCCATTCCGATCATCATCCACCTCTTCCAGCTCCGGCGCTTCAAGCGGATCGAGTTCCCCAACGTGCGCTTTTTGCAGGAGGTGACGCAACAGACGCGCTCCCGCAAGAAGGTGCGCCACTGGCTGGTGCTGCTGGCACGATTGCTCGCCTTGGCCTGCCTGGTGCTGGCCTTCGCGCAGCCCTACCTGAAAACGAACGAGGGTGCCACCCAGGCTGGTGAGCGCGCGGTGAGCCTGTACCTGGACGACAGTTGGAGCATGGACGGGCAGAACAGCGGCGGCCGCCTGCTGGACCAGGCGCGCACCGACGCACAGGATGCCGTGATGGCCTACGGGCCCACCGACCGCTTCCAAGTGCTGACCAACCGCTTCGAGGGGCGGCAGCAACTGCTGATGGGCCGCGACGAGGCCCTGGCCGCCGCAGGGCAGGTGGAGGTGGGTCCTCACGCCCGGCCGCTGTCGCAGGTGATGGAGCGCCAACGCGAAGCCCTCTCGCGCAGTGAGGCCCCGGCCAAGCGCGCCTTCCTGTTCACCGACCTGCAGCGCGCCACCACCGACGTGGAGGAGTGGACCAGCGACAGCACGGTGCAAACAGTGATCGTGCCGCTGGAAGCCTCGAACGCCGACAACCTGGCCGTGGACTCCGTGTGGTTCGGCAGCCCCGTGCGCAGGCTGGGGCAGGTGGAGGACCTGCACGTGCGGGTGCGCAACTACGGGCGGCAGGAGCTGCTGAACGTGCCGCTGAAGCTCACCATCGATGGGCGGCAGCGCGCCATGGCCACCTTCGGCATCGGGCCCAATGCGGTGGTGGACACCATCCTCAACTTCACCAACGACGCCACGGGCTGGCACCGGGGCGAGGTCTCCATCACCGACCGGCCCATCACCTTCGACGACGTGTTCCACATCGCGTGGCGCACGGCCGAGAAGCTGCACGTGCTGCTGGTGGGCGGCGGCGATGCCGACAGCGACAAGGACATTGCTGCGGTGTTCCAAGGCGACAGCGTGCATGCCTTCCTCAACCAGCCCTACCGGCAGGTGGACCTGGCCGCGCTGGCCCGGCAGGACCTGGTGGTGCTGAACGGCCTGCCCGACATCCCCAGCGGGCTGGCGGGCGCGGTGAAGGAGTTTGCCGAGGGCGGCGGCAGCGTGGCCATCTTCCCGGCAGCACAGGCCGATGCGACGAGCTACCGCGCGGCATTCGGGCTGTTCGGTGCGGGCTTCGGCGCGCGCGACACCGCCACCATGAAGGTGGAGCGCATCGACCTGCAGGCACCGTTCTTCCGCGACGTCTTCTCCAGTATGCCGCGCAACGTAGACCTGCCGCTGGTGCGCACGCGCTATGCCATCACGCCCGCCCCGGCGGCCGACGTGCTGCTGCGCCTGCAAAGCGGCAGCGCCTTCCTCAGCGCCACGCCCTTCGGCAAGGGCCGCGTGTACCTGGGCGCCGCGCCGCTGGGCACCGCGGGTGGCACCTTCAGCCGCCATGCGCTCTACGTCACCTCGATGCTGCGCATGGCCGAGCTGGCCCGGCCCATGGGTGCGCTGTACCACATCATCGGCGCCGAGGCGGCCATACCGCTGGAGGGCGTGGACCTGCAAGGCGAGGCGGCGCCCCACCTGAAGGGTCCCGAGGGCATCGACGTGATCCCCGAAGTGCGGCGCACCGTGGGCGGCGCCTCGCTGGTGCTGCACGATGAGGACCTCGCCCCCGGGCCTTACGCGCTCACGCTTTCCGACGACACCGTGGCCGTGCTGGCGCTGGACCTGCCGCGCAATGAGGGTGACCTCAGCGCCTACACCGCCGAAGAACTACAGGAGCTGCTACAACAGCGTGGGCTGGGCACCATCAGCGTGCTGGAGAAGACCGGCAGCAGCCTCACCGCCAGCCTGCGAAACCTGGACCAAGGCATCAAGCTGTGGAAATGGTTCATCTTGGGAGCACTTCTTTTCCTCATCTTGGAAATCCTCTTGATACGCACCATCCGATGAAAGACGTACTGCTGCGCCAAGTGACCGTGCTGGATCCCGGCGGACCGCTGCACAACCAAACGGTGGACCTGCGCATCACGGACGGGCGCTTGGTGAAGGCGGGTGCGAAGCTGCCCAAGGGCGACAGCGAGGTGATCGCCGTGGAAGGACTGCATGCCTCGCCGGGCTGGGTGGACCTGCGCGCGCACTTCCGCGACCCCGGTGAGGAGTACAAGGAAGGGCTGGTGAACGGGCTGGACGCCGCCGCCGCCGGAGGCTTCACCGCCGTGGCCGTGCTGCCCAGCACGCAGCCTGCGGTGGACCAGGGCGCATCCGTGGAATACCTCTTGCGCAAGGGGCAGGGGCACGCCGTGGCCGTGCTGCCGCTGGGCGCGCTCACCAAGGGCAACAAGGGCGAGCAACTGGCCGAGCTGTACGACATGCACCGGGCCGGCGCGGTGGCCTTCACCGACGACCTGGCCCCGGCGCGCAACACCCGCCTGATGCTGCTGGCACTGCAATACGCGCAGAACTTCGACGGCCGCGTGATGGCCATGGCGCAGGACGCTGACCTGGCGCTGCTGGGCCAGATGCACGAAGGCGTGATGAGCACCCGCCTGGGCCTGCGCGGCATACCCGCGATGGCGGAGCCCATCCGCCTGGCGCGCGACCTGCGCCTGCTGGAATACACCGGCGGCCGCCTGCACGTGGACGTGGTGAGCACCGCCGAGGGCGTGGAGCTGGTCCGCCAAGCGAAGGCGAAGAAGCTGCGCATCACGGCCAGCGTGGCGGCCCACCACCTGATGCTGGACGACGGCGTGCTGCGCGGCTTCGACAGCAACTACAAGGTGATGCCGCCGCTGCGCAGCCCCGAGCACATCGAGGCGCTGCGAGAGGGGGTGAAGGACGGCACGCTCGACAGCATCGTCAGCGACCACCGGCCGGAGGACACCGAGCACAAGAAGCTCGAGTTCGGCCATGCTGCCTTCGGCATCATCGGGCTGGAAACGTCGTATGCCGTGGCCAATACGGTACTGAAAAGCCGCATGCCGGTGCGCAAAGTGGTGGAGCGCTTCTGCCAAGGACCGCGCGCCGCGCTGGGCCTGCCGGTGCCGCACCTGGTGGAAGGAGAGCTGCTGGAAGCCACCCTCTTCAACCCCGAGCACCAGTGGATGCTCACCGAGGCCGACCTCGTCAGCCGCTCGCACAACACGCCCTTCCTCGGCAACCGCTTCACCGGCAAGGCGCTGGGCATCGTGGGGAACGGGCAGGTGAGGTGGAGGGGGTGAGCTGCGAGCCGTGAGCACGAGCGCACTTGCCGTAGACTTCACGGGACGGTATGCGGTCGAAACAACGGCTATCTTTGGGCTATGTCCAAAAGGTTATCTGAACTGAAGCTCTCCTTGGCCAAACGGATCTTGGACTCCGAGGATGAGGAACAGCTGCGCACGGTGGACCAATTGCTGGGTGCCGAGGATGCGTTCCGGTTAAGTGCTGCCGAGAAAGCTGAGCTGGATGCGGATTTCGCCGAATTCAAGGCAGGGAAGGGCAAGGTCTACACGTGGGATGAAGTAAAGGCGGATGCCCGAAAAGCGATCAAAGCCTGAATCCGAGCTCCACTTTCATGCGCGGGCCCGCAAGGATATCCTGCAAGCCGTGACGTGGTATGCTTCACGTCGTAGCGGCCTTGGGGATCAATTTCTGTTGGAGGTCCAGCGTTGCTTGGGTGGCCTCGTCCAGAACCCCGAGCGCTATTCCAAGATCCACCGTTCATTCCGCCAAGCTCCTTTGCGCCGTTTCCCGTACGTGGTGATCTATCGGCCACTGGATCCGGGGATCCTTGTGATGCGCGTTTTCCACACCAAACAGGACCCGACAAAGAAGTTTGGAAGTTGAGGCGACGAGCGCGCGTTGGTTATTGGGGACACCGCGTGGCGGTCGTGGGTCTGTCAACTGACAACGGTCAACGGACAACCAGCACCGCCATCTGCGACCCGTGTTTTCCTGTTTCAAGTTTCCTGTTTCCAGTTTTCTCCCGCTGTTTTCCTAACCATTCCCTGACTTTCCATCTCCTACTTTCGCGCCCCGAATGTCCAACACAAGTACGCACGCCTTGCGGCCGGTGGTGAACTGGCTGATCCTCGGCTGCATCATGATCGCCATCATGGTGAGCATCGGCGGCATCACTCGCCTAACAGGTAGCGGTCTGAGCATTACGGAATGGCAGCCCATCCTCGGGGCCATCCCGCCCACCAACGACGTGCAGTGGGAAGAGGCTTTTGAGAAGTACAAACAGATCCCGCAGTACGAGAAGGTGAACTCCCACATGGAGCTGCACGACTTCAAGGTGATCTACTTCTGGGAGTGGCTGCACCGCAACTGGGGCCGCCTGATGGGCCTCGTGTTCATCGTGCCGTTCGTGTGGTTCTGGCGCAGGGGCCTGCTGAAGGGGTGGCTGATGCACCGCAGTTTGGGTATCCTGATCGGCGGTGGACTGGTGGGCGCGCTGGGCTGGTTCATGGTGGTGAGCGGCCTGGAACAGAACATCTACGTGAGCCATTTCCGGCTGGCCATTCACCTGAGCGCGGCGTTCGCCCTGTTCTGCTTGGTGCTATGGACGGTCTTCGATATCAAGCAGGGGCGTCGCAGCTACGTCAGCGATGGCACCCCGGCGGGCAAATGGTCGCGGTGGCTGCTGGTGCTCTTGATGGTGCAGATCGTGTTCGGCGCCTTCACCGCCGGGCTTGACGCGGGCCGCATCTATCCCACTTGGCCGTTGATGGCCGGGCAGTTCGTGCCGGACAACCTCAAGGACCTGATCGCTGATGATGGGCTGTGGAACAGCTTGGTCAACCACAAGGACGGCGTGCAGTTCTTCCACCGCAACTTCGCGTGGGTGGTGGCCGCAGGCATTACGTGGTTCGGCTATGCGAACCGCCGCAATGAGGCGTTGAAGGGCGGCGACCGCCTGCTCTTCCTGGCCGTGTTCATGCAGATCACGCTGGGCGTGCTGGCCTTGGTGACGCAGGTGTGGATCTCGATGGGCGTGCTGCACCAACTGGGCGCCCTGCTCTTACTGGCCGCCTTGCTGAACGTGCTGCACCGCACCGGCCGGGCCATCCCAGCGTAGGGTGCGGGCCAGTCGGCGGATATCGTCGCGGATGCGCGCGGTGACGGGCGCCAGTGAGTCGGCGTTGGGGCGCACGTCGAAGTAGAGCGCGCCGTAGAGGAAGTTGTCCGTGCTGTCGGTGAGGTAGAACACGGCCGGGCTGGCCACGTTGCCTTCCACGTCGAACAGGGTGCCGTACACGCGGGTGCTGTCGTTGATGAAATTCTCCGTGCGGATGCGCGTGGCCAGCACCTCGTGCTTGTCCTTGAATTCGTGCGCATCGCGGATCAGCTCGGGCAGGTCGCCCTGTATGCGCCGCCAGGTCATGTGTACCGCTGCGCGCTGCGCGGGGAAGACCAGGTTGGTCCAGCAGGCGTCGCCATGCGCATGGCCGGTGCCACCTCCTTGCCCCAGGTTTGAATACCCCGGTATTTCGGCGGCCCATGGGCAGGGTCCCTGCGTGGTGCGCGCACTGTCCGCCGGCAGGTCGATGCGGAAGTAGCCGCGTGGCTTGGGCACGGGGTCGTCGCCGCAACCGGCCATAAGCAGCACCAGGCCCAGCAGGGCCATGGGGCGGATCCCTTTCCGGTCAGGCCGCCCCATTGTGCATGTGCACCTTCACGCGGCGCACCCTTTTGTTGTCCGCGCTCTCCACGGTGAGGGTGTAGTTCTCCAGGCTCACCCGTTCGCCCTTCTGGGGAATGCGGCCGGTGAGTTCCAGCACGAAACCGCCGAGGGTTTCGCTCTCGCCTTTGTGCTCCTCGAAGAGCTGGCCATCGATGCCCAGGATGCGGTACATGTCGGTGAGCGGCGCCTTGCCTTCGAAGACGTAGGTGCTGTCATCGAGCTTGCTGTAGATCAGGTCCACGTCGTCGTACTCGTCGGTGATGTCGCCCACGATCTCCTCGATCACATCCTCCAGCGTGATGATGCCGCTCGTGCCGCCGTATTCGTCCACCACCACCGCCAGGTGCACGTGTTTCTTCTGGAATTCCTTGAGCAGCTCGTCCAGCTTGATGTTTTCGGGCACGAAATAGGCAGGGCGCAGGAGCGTGGTCCAGCTGAAGTCGGCCTGGTCGATATGCGGTAGCACGTCCTTGATGTACAGCACGCCCACCACGCGGTCGGCGGTGTCCTCGTACACGGGTACACGCGAGAAGCCGCTGTTCACGATGGCCACCAGCAGTTCCTTGAACGAGATGTCGTTGCTGAAGGCGGTCATCTCGGTGCGGGGCCTCATCACTTGGCGTGCCTCGATGTTGCCGAACTTCACGATGCCCTTGAGGATCCGCTTCTCCTCGGCCGTGGTGCCCACGTCGGCGGTCAGCTCCAAGGCTTGCCCGAGGGTGTTGGCATCCACGTTCTTCGCGCGCTTCTTGTACCGCTTTTCGATGAATGAGGTGGAGCTGATGAGGGCTTTGGTAACGGGCCGCCAGAAGAAGCGCAGGCCCAGGATGATGGGGCTGAGGCGCTGTGCCGTGAGCACGGGGTGGCTGGTGGCGTACACCTTGGGCAGCACTTCGCCCAGCAGCAGGATGATGCCGGTGACGGCCACCACCTGTACCACGAACAGCCAAGGCCCGCTCAGCGCGGAGAGGTCTACCAGGTCGGCCACCAGGATGGTGGAGAGCACGGTGATGCCCACGTTGGCGAAGTTGTTGGTCACCAGGATGGTGGCGAGCAGGCGGCGGGGCTTGGAAAGCAGTTCAAGCACCTTGGCCCCTTTGGCGCCGCCATGGTCCTTCAGCTCGCGCATGTGGGTGGCGTTCAGCGAGAAGAGGGCCACCTCGCTGGCCGAACTGATGGCGGAGACCACCAAGAGCACGGCGATGCCTGCAAGCGCGAAAACGGTCAATGCGGTCAAGCTCCCCATCAAGACATGGACCGTTCAGGGGATGCCGTGGGGTGTGCCCACGGCCGGGGATGTCGACTTCGGCCTTTCAAAGCTCAGAATGGAAGGTCGTCTGCTTCATCCGGTGCCGATACCACGGGTTCGGGTTGTGGTGCCGGTGCCGCGTGGCCCGTCGGGGCCGGGGCGGGGGGCGCACCGCCGGTGGCCGGCCGGTCAAGCATCGTCAGGTTGTCGGCATAGATCTCCGTGGTGAACCGATCGATGCCATCCTTCTCCCACTTGCGGGTGCGCAGCTTGCCCTCCACGAAGAGCTTGCTGCCCTTGCGTACATATTTCTCCACCACGTCGGCCAGCCCGCGCCACACCACCACGCGGTGCCACTCGGTCTGCTCGCGGCGCTCACCCGTCTGCCGATCCTTGAAGGTTTCGGTGGTGGCCAGGTTGAAATTGGCCACGGTCACGCCATTCTCGAGGTGGCGCACCTCGGGATCGGCGCCCAGGTTGCCGATCAAGATCACTTTGTTCACGCCGCTCATGGGTGGGGAGATTTGGAACAGCGAAGGTAATACGGATGGGCTATCGACGCCGAACCGCTGGCCGAGTGGAGAGGCTTGCTGATTTTCCATCAGTGGTTGAAAAACACGAGGATGGCGCGCCTGCGGGGCGTGCAGGACCCAGTAGTCTTAGGGTCACTGGAAGGCGTGCCGGTCAACCCGCTGGGTCGACGCTGCAGGCGCGGGGATCATCTTCCTTACCCTTTTAAATCCATCACCTCCTCACTTCCTCACTTCCTCACTTCATCACTTCATCACTTCATCACTTCATCACTTCATCACTTCATCACTTC
>DAOKZW010000008.1:0-105832 GCA_035325445.1 Flavobacteriales bacterium | reverse complement strand
TCACTTCATCACTTCATCACTTCATCACTTCATCACTTCATCACTTCATCACTTCGTCACTTCGTCACTTCATCACCTCATCCATCCACCTTTCGATCACCCTCGGCACGGCCAGCCCTTCCAGTTTCGCCAAGGCGATCCGTTCCCATGTTTCGGGTAGTGCAGCACGCACAGGTGCCTTCACATCCCAAAACACCGCATGGATCACCTGGTGGCTTAGCACATGCCGCCGTTCCATTTCTTTTGCCACCACTGTCCAGCCGGTGCCGTATGCCTTGTCCAGCGCGGCCTTCAACGTGCGGGCGGTGAGGGGCCTGGTGCTTTCCAGCAGGGGCAGTTCGTACAGGCCCTGCCAAATGTCCTTGCCGTTGCGGCGCTGCACCAGCAGGCCCTGCCGGTGGTGCAGGTGCAGGTAGTTGAAGAAGCGGTCGCGGCTATTGGCCTTGCCCTGTTTTACCGGCAGGCTGGCCGTGCGGCCCGTGGCAAAGGCCGCGCAGCGCTCCCGCAATGGGCAGCGGGCGCAGCCCGGGGTGCGGGGCGTGCACACCGTGGCACCCAGCTCCATCACGGCCTGGTTGTGGTCGCCGGGGTGTGCGGGATCGATCAGCTTCATGGCCAGCGCCTTGAATTGCTTCCGGCCCTCCGTGGAATCGATGGGCGTGTCGATCCCCGCGAAGCGGGCCAGCACGCGGTACACGTTGCCGTCCACCACGGCCTCGGGTCGGCCGAAACAGATGGAGGCGATGGCACTGGCGGTGTAGTCGCCCACGCCCTTCAGCTTGCGGAGGTCCGTGTGGTTGTCCGGGAAGCTTCCGCCATGCACCTGCACCACCTGCCGCGCCGCCGCCAACAGATTGCGCGCCCGGCTGTAATAGCCCAGCCCTTGCCAAAGCTTTAGCACCTCATGCTCGTCGGCGGCGGCCAGCCTCTGCACCGTTGGCCAGCGTTGCACGAAGCGTTCGTAGTAGGCCAGCCCTTGGTTCACGCGGGTCTGTTGCAAGATCACTTCGCTGAGCCAGATACGGTACGGGTCGCCGGTCTGGCGCCACGGCAAAACGCGTTGGTGCACCCTGTACCAGGGCCCAAGTTGGCGGCTGAACCAAGAAGCACTTGGCATACAGGGACAAAGATGCACATGGTGTAACGGTTAAAGCACTATCTTCGCAGCCCCAAAAAACAGAAGTGGGCCCATGACGAAGGCGGAATTGGTCATCAACATTAGCAAGCGCACCGGGATTGAGCGGCAGGTGGTACTTGCCACCGTGGAGGCATTCATGGATGAGGTGAAGAACAACTTGGCGGCGGGCGAGGATGTGCATCTGCGCGGCTTCGGGAGCTTCCTGGTGAAGCATCGGGCCCAGAAGACCGGGCGCATCCTGAAGAACAACACGCCCATCATCATCCCGGCGCATAACATCCCCTTCTTCAAGCCGGCCGATGTGTTCGTCGATAAGGTGAAGGAAGGGACCAAGGAGAAGGCCTGATGTCGTTGAGCCGCCAACATTGGATGATGGTTGCCGCCGCCGTTGTGGTGACGGGGCTTCTCCTGTTGGCGCCGCGCACCCCGAAAGACCAGGCCGCGAAGAATGCGGCCGAGGCGCAGGCCAAGGCGGAAGAGGATGGGCACTCCCATGACGAGCGGGTGGCCAGCAAGGACCCCCAGGTGGCGGCCATCCTGAACGAACTGGCACAAGGCGGGGCGCCCATGCAGGTGATCGTGAAGCTGCGCGACCTGGCGGATGCCGAGCCCGATAATGTGGAGGCCCAGTACCACATGGGCATGTTCAGCTGGCAGACCAACCAGTACGACAAGGCCATGGACCGTTTCAGGAAGGTGATCGCGCTGGACCCCAAGGGGTATCCGGATGCATACGCCTACCTGGGGCAGGCCTACGCCACATTGGACAGCACGGACAAGGCCCTGGAGGTCTTGGAGACATATAAGACACTGGTGACCGATACCGCCCTGATCAACGGTGCGGACCGGTACATCCAGGAGATCAAGAACAAGGATAAACACTGAGGAAACATGCCCTGCGGTAAAAAGAGGAAGCGCCATAAGATGGCCACGCACAAGCGGAAGAAGCGCTTGCGCAAGAATCGCCACAAGAAGAAGAACCGGTAGGCGTTGAAGCCTATGCTGGGCCGTGCCCGCCACCGGGCGGGCATCGGCTTGGTGCGTACATGCCGTACGCACCGGCACAGGCGTTGCCCATGACCATCTTTTTCCTGTGAGCGTAGATCTTATCATACGGACCAAGGAGGGTGAATCCGCCATCGCCGTGCTGCGGGACAAGCTCCTCATGGAGCTTCACCGCGAGCGCAGCGAACGTGGCTTTGCCGTGGGCGACGTTTACTTGGCCAAGGTGCGCAAGGTGGCCCCGGGCCTCAACGCGGCCTTCGTGGAAGTGGGGCACGAGAAGGATGCCTTCCTGCACTACTACGACCTGGGCCCCCAGTACCGCAACAGCTTCAAGTTTGCCAAGGGTGCGGTGAGCGGCACCGTGAAGACCTCGTTGCTCGACGAGTGGAAGCTCGATGCCGACATCCCCAAGGAGGGCAAGCTGGGCGACGTGGTGAGCGCCAGCCAGAGCATCCTGGTGCAGATCGCCAAGGAGCCCATCAGCACCAAAGGGCCACGCCTCACGGCCGAGGTCACCCTGCCGGGGCGATACATGGTGCTGGTGCCCTTCATCAACAAGGTGAGCATCAGCAGCCGCATCACCGACGAGGCCGAGCGCAAGCGCCTGAAGGCGCTCATGCAGGGCATACGCCCCAAGAACTTCGGCATCATCATCCGCACCAATGCGGAGGGCAAGGCCACCGAGGACCTGGAGGCCGACCTCAACGGGCTGCTGCAACGCTGGGACCAGATCTTCAGGAACCTGCGCAGCGCCATGCCACCCAAGAAGGTGCTCGGCGAGGTGGACCGCACCAGCGCCGTGCTGCGCGATGTGCTCAACAAGGAATTCACCAGCATCGTGGTGGACGATGAGGTGCTTTACGAGGAAGTGAAGGACACCTTGGTGCGCACGGCCCCCGAGAAGAAGGATATCGTCAAGCTCTACAAGGGCAAGCTCGACATCTTCGACAACTTCGGGATCAACAAGCAGATCAAGCAGGCCTTCGGCAGGCAGGTATTGCTCCCCAGCGGGGCTTACCTCATCGTGGAGAAGACCGAGGCCATGCACGTCATCGACGTGAACAGCGGCAGCCGGAAGGGCGGGCGCAGCGACCAGGAGGAGAATGCGCTGGCCATCAATCTCGAGGCCGCCAAGGAGATCGCCCGCCTCCTGCGCCTGCGCGACATGGGCGGCATCATCGCGGTGGACTTCATCGACCTCTACGAGCCGGAGAACCGCCGCACCCTGCACAAGGCCCTCAAGGATGCCATGGCCGATGACAAGGCCAAGCACAACGTGCTGCCGCCGAGCAAATTCGGGGTCATCGAGCTCACCCGCCAGCGGGTGCGGCCCGAAACCGAGATCGATACCACTGAGGGCTGCCCCACCTGCGGCGGCACCGGCGTGGTGCAGGCACCCGTGCTCATTGTGGACGAGATCGAGAACGCACTCAACTACCTGTTCTCCGAGAAGGATATGGGCGCGCTGAGCCTGCACGTACATCCGTTCGTGGCCGCGTACTTCACCAAGGGCCTCCCCAGCATTCAATGGAAATGGTGGTGGCGCTGGAGGAAGTGGGTGAAGGTGATCCCCTCCGGCAGCAGCCGCTACCTGGAGTTCCATATCTTCGACCAGCAGGAGAACGAGGTGGCGGTATAGGAAGTCACGGCTATCCCAATAACCGCTCCAGTTCCGTTACCAAAGGAGGCACGTATTTCTGCGTGATCCTCCAGAGGGTTTCATCATCAACGCGGCGGTAATCGTGGACGATCCGGTGGCGTAGGCCGCTGATCTTGAACCAGTCGATCTCCGGGTGCGCGGCCTTGTGATCATCGCTCACCTGGTATGCCGCTTCACCGATCACTTGGAGGTTTACGCCACGGCATCCCGCAGGAGCCGGTCGTTCATGAACTCCCCATGTTTCTTGCCCTCGAGGTAGTGCAATACATGGCCGGCAAATTCCCGCGTGTCCAGCAGATAGGCCCGGTCCTTGGGATCAGACATACAGCAGATCGCGGTCAATGGTTTGCAGGTACCAAGGCCTTACGCCCTTGCGCACGACCAGGTCCACCTTCCGCCTGAGCAATTGTTGCAGTTCCCAGGCCAGTTCGAGGAAGTCATAGTCCTTGGTCGTATCGAACTCCACCATGATATCCACATCGCTGTCCGGGCGTGCTTCTTCGCGGGCATGAGAACCGAAGATAGCCATGGATTTCAAAGCGTGCTTGGCAAACAGGCGCTCCTGTTCGCTGCGCAGGATCTTCAGTATGCCGGATAGGGCGGCCATGGTGTTCCACAAATATCGGGAACGTCCGGCGGATAGCGGAAATTTGGGCGATGAGATACTACGGGGAATTGACGGGAACCACGGCCTGTGATCTGTGTGAATCCGTGTGGCCCGATTTGTATCGGGCCGTGGTTAAACAACACAGGGCAGCACGCCCGCAGGGCATGCATGGCCGATAGCCTGTGGTGGGGATGATCGTTCCTGGATTATGTTCGGCATCCTCAATGACGATTGGATCATCTGATGAAACGCGGCAAGTGAAGGCCCGGGCCTACTGCGCCCGCCAGGAACGCTCCACCAAGGAAGTGCAGGCCAAACTGCACCAATGGGGCGCCTCGGAAAAGGAAGCTGAGCAACTGTTGAAGCAACTGGTGAAGGAAGGCTTTCTGGACGAGGCCCGCTTCGCCGCACACTACGCGGTAAGCAAAAGTCGGCAGAAGGGCTGGGGCCGCCGGAAGATTGAACAAGGCCTGAGGCAGAAAGGTGTGCCTGAGGCCCTGATTGCCCAAGGCCTGCGGGCCATTGAGGCGGGGGAGGAGGACGACCAACTGCGGCTGGCCGTGGCCAAGCGCTGGGCGAGGACGAAGGACGGGGACCCCTACTTGCGCAAGGCCAAGCTGGTGCGCTATTTTGTGGGCAAGGGCTTCGATGCGGACCGCGTGGAGGCCATCGTGGACGGGTTGGCCTGAGCGGTCCCGCCCATCCCAAGGCACCGTTCCGTCCCTGTCCACCGGGGCAAGGCCGCCTGCTTTGCATGCCCCGCCTGCGCCGTACCTTTGCCGCCCCGAAACAGGGCCTTGCACATGATCACCATAGACAAGATCCACGACCTGGCCGAGCGGCTGGAAGCGGCCAAGGAATACTTGTCCGTGGAGGAGAAGCGGGGCCAGATCCTGGAAGAAGAGAAGTACACGCTGGACCCCGACTTTTGGAACGACCAGAAGAAGGCCCAGGCCACCATGCACAAGATCCGCGAGCTCAAGCGCTGGGTGGAGATGTACGATCATGTGAAGCGCGAGGTGGATGATGCGGGCGTGGTGTTCGAGTTCTACAAGAGCAAGGATGCCAGCGAGCAGGACCTCGAGGAGCAGTTCAAGAAGGCGAGCGATGCCTTGGAGGAACTGGAGTTCAAGAACATGCTCAGCGCCGAGGAGGATCCCCTGAGCGCGGTGGTGCAGATCACCAGCGGCGCGGGCGGCACCGAAAGCAACGACTGGGCCTCGATGCTCCTGCGTATGTACCGCATGTGGGCCGAGAAGGAAGGTTACCAAGTGAAGATCCTCGACCTGCAGGACGGCGAAGCGGCGGGCATCAAGCAGGCCACCATGGAGGTGGGCGGCGAGTTCGCCTTCGGCATGCTCAAAGGGGAGAATGGCGTGCACCGCCTGGTCCGGATCAGCCCGTTCGACAGCAACGCACGGCGCCACACCAGTTTCGTCAGCGTGTACGTGTACCCGCTGGTGGACGAAAGCTTCGACATCCAGATCAACCCGGCCGACATCACGTGGGACACCTTCCGCAGTGGCGGCGCAGGCGGCCAGAACGTGAACAAGGTGGAGACCGGCGTGCGTCTGCACCACGCGCCCACGGGCATCGTGATCGAGAACACCGAGACCCGCAGCCAGCTGGACAACAAGAACAAGGCCCTGCAATTGCTGAAAAGCCAGCTCTACGAGGCCGAGTTGGAGCGCAGGCGTGCCAAGCGCAGCGAGATCGAGGCCGGCAAGCGCAAGATCGAGTGGGGGAGCCAGATCCGCAACTACGTGCTGCAGCCCTACAAGCTCGTGAAGGACGTGCGTACCGAGCACGAGACCAGCAGCGTGGACGATGTGCTCAATGGCGAGATCGATGAGTTCCTGAAAGCCTGGCTCATGCAGCATGGGCAGAGCCAGAAGGTTTGAGGGGAATGGCACGTGGCCACTTGGTGAATTGAACAAGCAATGTCCGGATACACCATCTTCCACAACCCCCGGTGCAGCACGAGCCGCAAGGCCTTGGCCATGCTAAAGGAGAGCGGCATCGAACCCAAGATCGTCGAGTACCTCAAGCATGCGCCCTCGGAGGAGGAGATCACCAAGCTGGTGGCCAAGCTGGGCGTGCCCGCCGAGGCCTTGGTGCGTACCAAGGAGCCGCTATACAAGGAAAAGTACCAAGGGCTCAAGCTGAACGAACATGAGTGGGTCCGTGTTATGCACGAGAACCCGCAGCTGATCGAGCGGCCCGTGGTGGTCAAGGGCCACAAGGCCGTGATAGGTCGGCCGCTGGAAAACGTAGAGGAACTGATCAACAAAAAGTAAGGACGCAAGATTTTGCGCCCCAAAGACCATGGACTACCGCATAGAAAAAGACACCATGGGCGAGGTGAAAGTCCCCGCCGACAAGTACTGGGGCGCGCAGACCGAGCGCAGCCGCAACAACTTCCGCATCGGCCCGCCGGCCAGCATGCCCAAGGAGATCATCCACGCCTTCGCCTACCTGAAGAAGGCCGCCGCCCTGGCCAACACCGAGCTGGGCAAGCTGCCGCAGGAGAAGTGCGACCTCATCGGCCGCGTGTGCGACGAGATCCTGGAGCACAAGCTCGACGACCAGTTCCCCTTGGTGATCTGGCAAACGGGCAGCGGCACGCAGAGCAACATGAACGTGAACGAAGTGGTGGCCAACCGCGCCCATGTGCTGCAGGGCGGCCAGCTCACCGATGCCGAGAAGGTGCTCAAGGCCAACGACGACGTGAACAAGAGCCAGAGCAGCAACGACACGTTCCCCACGGCGATGCACATCGCGGCGTACACCGCCACGGTGAAGGTGACCCTGCCTGGCGTGAAAAAGCTGCGGGACACGCTGCGGAAGAAGAGTGAGGAGTTCAAGGGCATCGTGAAGACGGGCCGTACCCACTTCATGGACGCCACGCCGCTCACCCTGGGCCAGGAGTTCAGCGGCTATGCACAACAGCTGGACAACGGCATCCGCGCCGTGGAGAACGCCTTGGAAATGGTGCGCGAACTGGCCCTCGGCGGCACCGCCGTGGGCACCGGCCTAAACGCTCCCGCGGGCTACAGCGTGCTCGTCGCCAAGAAGATCGCCGAGCTCACGGGCCTTCCCTTTGTCACCGCGCCCAACAAGTTCGAGGCCTTGGCCGCGCACGATGCCATGGTGGAGCTCAGCGGGGCCTTCAAGCGCTTGGCCGTTAGCCTGAACAAGATCGGCAATGATGTGCGCATGCTCAGCAGCGGCCCCCGCAGCGGCATCGGCGAGATCATCATCCCGGACAACGAACCCGGCTCCTCCATCATGCCCGGCAAGGTGAACCCCACCCAGCCCGAGGCCCTCACCATGGTGTGCGCCCAGGTGATCGGCAACGACGTGGCCGTGAACGTGGGCGGCATGCAGGGTCAGTTCGAACTCAATGTGTTCAAGCCGGTTATCGCCGCCAACGTGCTGCAGAGCGCCCATCTGCTGGGCGATGCCTGCGTGAGCTTCAACGACCACTGCGCGGAGGGCATCAAGCCCAACAAGCCCGTGCTGAAGCGCCACCTGGACAATTCGCTCATGCTGGTGACCGCCTTGAACACGCACATCGGGTATTACAAGAGCGCCGAGATTGCCAACAAGGCCCACCGCGAAGGCACCACATTGAAGGAGGCCGCCTTGGCCTTGGGCTACGTCAGCGCCGAGGACTTCGACAAGTGGGTGGACCCGGCCAAAATGGTGAGTGGAGGATAGGTTGTCATTGGGCGTGCACACGGGTGTCTTCCGGCACAAGCGCGGTGTTCAGGCTTACTTTTGCACTGCTATGACCAGCAAGCAAAAACAGATCGAGATCGCGAAGAAGCTGGAAGTCGTCCCGGACGCCATCCTGCAGGAGGTGCTTGATTTCCTCAGCGATTTCGAGAAGAAAAGCGAGGAGGAGAAGAAGCGGATCATTGCATTGCGTGAGATCCTGGCCGGGAAGCGCGAACTCCTTCTTCGCCTTGCCCAATGATCGGGCTGGAAGAGGCCTTGGCGATCCATCGTGAAGTAGTGGCCGCCACGGGCGGGTCTCATGGAGTCCGGGACATGGGTGGTTTGGAATCGGCATTGTTCCGCCCCTATGCTTCCTTTGGCGGGGTTGGTCTCTATCCAGACGCTGTCGATAAAGCTGCGGCATTGCTGGAAAGCATCGTCAAGAACCATCCATTTTTGGATGGGAACAAACGGGCAGGCTATATGCTGATGCGCCTTACCCTTCGTACCTATGGTCTGGACTTGCAAGCGGAGGATGAGGAGGAATATGCGCTCATCATCCAAGTGGCCACCGGCAACCTCGATGTGGATGGCATACGGGCTTGGTTTGCGGGCCGCGCCAGGCCCTGCCCGCAACGTTGACAAGGCCCATTGATCGACAAGAACCATGTCCCGGAAAGACAGCACGATACAAGGCATCCTGGCGCTGAAATGCCCATATTGCGGGGAAGGGGAGTTTTTCGTGTCGCATCCCTATGATCTGCGACGGATCGGTGATGTCCACGACTACTGCCCCAAATGCAAGGGGCGCCTCAATCCGGAGCCCGGATTCTACCTGGGCGTACTGATGGTGAGCAATGTGATCGGCATAGCCTTGGGCATGGCCGTTTGGGCGGCGTTCATCCTGCTGGCCCCGGAGGCTGACGCCCTATGGATCGTAGTAACGGTCATGGCGGCATTGCTACTGGCCTGGCCCTGGATTTATGCCGTCAGCAAGGTCATTTGGGCGCACCTGTTCCTCAACTTCGACAACCCTACGGGGTTGAAGAGGCGGGAGGAGGAGCATTGAACCCTGCGGCCCGAGGCCTGGTACCGGTGGGGTGCCGGCGGGCTTGTGCGGCCACCGTATGGCCCTTGATCTAAATTGCAGCCATGTTCATCGACAAGGATCTTCAGCAGGCCTTTGATTCCGTGGTCATACGCCGCCACTACCCCGCCGGCACCGTTATCATGGAGCCGGGTGATATCATCTCCTACATCCCCATCGTGGAGAAGGGCAGCCTGCGCATCCTGGCGCAGGACGGTGAAGGAAAGGAGCGCTTCCTCTACCACATCATGCCGGGCGAGACCTGTTCCATGTCGCTCACCTGCTGCGAGGCGCGCAAGACCAGCGGCATCCTGGCCGTGGTGGAGGAGGATGCCGATCTGTTGATGGTGCCGGCCCGCTATGCCGATGAGTGGATGGTGCATCCCGAGTGGCGCCGTTATGTGGGGGCCGCCCAGGCCCAGCGTTTCGGCGAATTGCTGGAGACCATCGAGACGTTGGCCTTCCGCCGTATGGACGACCAGCTTTGGGATTATTTGGTGAAGCGCGCCCAGGCCACGGGCGATGCGCTGTTGAAGGTAACGCACCAGGACATTGCGCAGGAGCTGGGCTCTCCCCGTGAGGTGGTTACGCGCTTGTTGCAGCAGTTGCAACGCAAGGGCATGGTCACTCTCTCGCGCGGGGCCGTGCAGGTGCACCTCCATGCACTGCAGAACGGCAACGCCGGGATTTGAACGGGGCGGCACCGGAAAGAAAAAGCCCCGCGACCGGGATCGCGGGGCTTTTTGCCGGAAGGCCTGTCGGGATCACTTCGCCAAGGCCAGGTCGCAGGCGCCGAACTTCTCGTTCAGCACGGCAGCGTTCGCCATGTCCTCGCTGGTGAGGTCCACCGACCCGTTGTCCGTGTACACGCGCACTTGGTCGGGGTTGCCGTTCAGGAAGGTCATCAGGGCCATGTCCTGCACGTGGCTGTCGGTGTACTTCCACGTGTTGTCGCAGCGGTCGTACTTCATCACGCGCACCTCGCCGGCCTTCTTGCCGCTGAGCTGGGTGGTGATGAAGGTGTCCTTGGTGGCCTCGATCTTGTACTGGTTGCCCTTGTGGGTCACCAACTGCATCTCATAGTCACCCTCGTTCATGGCCAAGGGGTTGCTGCCGCTCCAGAATTCGATCAGGTTCAGGATCACCACGTCGATGAAGCCGGCGATGCCGTACACGGGGATGATGTTCATCACATAGAACAGCAGGGTTTGCACAAACTTGCTGCTGCTCACGTCCTGATTGAAGTTGTACACCTTGCGTACGAGGGCGAACTCCCCGAAGCAACCGGACTGGGCCACGAGCAGGGAGCCCAAGGCCATTACAAAAGCGGATTTACGGATCAATTTCATGGTGTTTTTGGGTTTGGTTAACATCGGGCAAGGTATCAAAAGGGAATGGGCATGGCGAAAGTTCCCGGGGCTTTTTTGAAGGGAAGGGCGTTCAAAAAGTTGACGGGATGCGCCTGAAGGGGGTGTGAAAAAGCCGCTTCTCCTTGGCATCCAAGGGGAAGCGGCTTTGTTTCCTGCGGGTTTTCCGCTTTGCCACAGGGCGATCGGTGCAAGCCTTCGGGCCGAAGGCTCAGAGATAGGGTTGCAGGGCCGCGTGCAGTTGTGCTGCCGGCATCACGCCGCTTTGCCGCCATACGATCCCCCCGTTCTTGAAGATGGCCAGCGTGGGCACGCCCCGCACGTTGTAGGCCTGTGCCGCTGCGGGGTTACGGTCCACGTCCACCTTGATCACCACCGCCTTGTCACCCACCATTTGCTTGAATTCATCCAAAATGGGCTTCATGGCCTTGCAGGGGCCGCACCATTCCGCGGAGAAATCCACCACCACGGGCTTTTCCCCGTTGATCAGGTCCTTGAAGGTCGGTTTCGTGTCCATCGTTCAGTGTACTTCCTCGTAATTCACTTGTTGAACATCCGGTGCTGATCCCTTGTTCGGCGTGGTGGTCGCGCAGGAAGGGCCCATGCAGCAAATGCCCAGCACGGCCTGAAGTCCCAGGATGCCGCCGGCGATCCACGCCATGGGCTCATGCTCCATGGTGCCGGCCGCGAGGAAAACCACGGCCAGGACCAAGCGGAGCCACCGGGCGGCGGTCCAGTTCTTCAGCATGCCGGGGTCAGTGGTTCAGCGTGTTTTCCACGGAATACCAGCCGCCGCCATTGTAGGCCTCATAGCCTTGGTCCTTCAGGAAGGCCACGGCGCTGCCGCTGCGCGCACCGCTCTGGCAGCAGGCGATGATGGGCTTGTCTTTGGACAGTTTGTTCAGCTTCTTCGCCAATTGGTCCAGCGGGATGTTGATGGAGCCCTTCACATGGCCACCGGCAAACTCGCCCGTGGTGCGCACGTCAAGCACCACGGCGCCTTGTTCCTTGATGGCCTTCAGGTCCACCTTGGGTCCCATTCCGAAAAGAGTGCGAAACATTCAGCTTTTGTTGTTGGGTTGTTTTTCTGTTTCTTTTTCCTCCGATTTGAAGGAGTTGACCAGCAGCGCCCCCATTAGCCCGCCATACAGCGTGCTGTTGATGGGGCTCCCGGTGATGGTGCACCCTTCGGTGCAACCCCATTGGTACCAATAGGCCCAGCCGGCCAAGGCGCCGAGCACGATACCGATCCCGGTGATCAGCCAGGTGCGTTTCATTTCCTTGTGTTGTTTGTCGGCACGGGGATGGGCTGCAGCCGGGGCGTGCGGCCTTGCAGGGCACGCCCTGCCCATTGGATCAAGCCGCGCAGTTGCTTGTGTGCTTTTTGCAACTTGTTCATGGGTGGGGTGCTCGCGGACGGGCCGTACGGGTTTGTAGGGAAGCCTTGGGGTGCTCGCCGGGTGTGATCGCGGTACAAAGATCGGAAGTTGCCGGGCCTCTTTTTGTGAGGATCATCACCAGGCCGCATCGGTCAGCCCCGATGGTGAGACTTGTCACGACCCATGTCGAACGGAAGAGGTCTCTTTGCAGTGAACGCATGTTGAACCCCTAAACCACCCGAACAATGGAAGAGAGAATGGAAGAGAAAAGAACCCCGACCATGCCGCGTATTGGCGACAAGGCACCGGATTTCACGGCGTTGACGACCATCGGCCCGATGCGCTTCAGCGAATATATCAAGGATAGCTGGGCCATCCTGTTTTCGCACCCGGCGGATTTCACCCCGGTATGCACCACCGAGCTTTCGGGCTTCGCCAAGGAGAAGCAATGGTTCGCCGAGCGCAACACCAAGCTGATCGGCGAAAGCATCGACAGCATCCACAGCCACTTGGCCTGGGTGCAGAACGTGCGCGAGAAGACGGGCGTGTACATGGACTTCCCGATCATCGCTGACATCGATATGAACGTGGCGAACAAGTACGGTATGCTGCATGAGAATGCCAGCAGCACGGCTTCGGTGCGCGCCGTGTTCTTCATCGATCCCAAGGGCATCATCCGCCTGATCATGTACTACCCGCTGAACGTGGGCCGCAACATGGAGGAGATCAAGCGCGTGCTGGAAGCCATGCAGGCCGCCGATGAGCATAAGGTGGCCCTGCCGTTGAACTGGAAGAAGGGCGACAAGGTGATCGTGCCGCCTCCCACTACCTTGGAGCAGATGGACGCCCGCTTGGAGGAAAAGGGCATTGAGCTGATCGACTTCTACCTGGCCAAGAAGAGCTTGGAGCTGCAACCGGCCTAAGCGTTGGCCGCGGGCCAAATGACAACAAGAAGGGCCGCCCGATCGGGCGGCCCTTCTTGTTTTACCCTCTTCCCTCTTCACCTTGTCTCGCCGTCTGCGTGTCGCTGAAGCTTTAGCGGAGGCGCTAGCCCTGCCTCGCTGGCCGAAGTTTCGCGAAGGACAGGCGAAGGCAGACCATTCACTTCTCCATCTAAATCCCCATGCCACCGGGCCTACAGCCCTCTCTTACCAAATTTTCATCCCATACCCGGAGCGCTGCTCCGGACTGTGATTCAACGGGCCGTCGGCCCTTATGGCCTTGCCGGCCCTGTGCCTCCGGTAGCGTCGGGCGGATCATGTCCGCTCCTGCAACATTCGTCATCCTCGCCCTTCTTACCACCACGACCCACATTACTTTCCTCTCTTCTTCACCTCTTCACTTCTTCACCTCTTCACCTCTTCACTTCTTCACTCCTTCACTTCTTCACTTCTTCACTTCTTCACAGCCTTGCTCTGGCACACAAACTCCGTTACGGGCAGTGCGGTGCACTTGATGGCGGCGAAGCCCCCGGCCACGTCCACCACATTGTGGTATCCGCGGGCCTTGAGCATGGACGAGGCGATCATGCTGCGGTAGCCGCCGGCGCAGTGGATGTAACAGGCGTCCGTTTTGCTGAACTCGGCCAAGTGGTCGTTCAGGAATTGCAGGGAGGTGAACTTGGCATCCTCGAGGTGTTCGGCATCCCATTCGCCCGGCCTGCGCACGTCGTAGATGTTCAGTTTGCCTTCCATCGCGCGCTTGCAGAACTCCTCGGCGGAAATGCTTTCGACCGCATCGGTTTCGCGGCCTTCGGCCTTCCAGGTGGCCAGGCCTCCTTTCAGGTAGCCCAGCACGTTGTCGTAGCCCACGCGTGCCAAGCGTGTCACCACCTCGTCCTCACGGCCTTCATCGGCCACGATCAGCAGCGGGTGGGTCACATCCGGGATCAGCGTGCCCACCCACGGGGCAAAGTCGCCATCGATACCGATGTTGATGCTGCGGGGGATGAACCCGTCCTTGAAGACTTGCGGGTGGCGCGTGTCCAGCACCAAGGCATCATGCCCTTCCACGTTCAGTTCAAACTCGCCGGGTGTGAGGCCCCGCATGCCGGTCTTCTTCACCTCGGCCAAGCTGGGGATGTCTCCTTTGTTCATGGCCACGTTCTGCCCGAAGTAGGCGGGCGGGGGCAGGATGCCGTCGGTGACCTCCTTGATGAACTGTTCCTTGGTGGCGGCCTTCAGCGCGTAGTTGGTGCGCTTTTGGTTGCCCAGCGTGTCCCAGGTTTCCTTGCTCATGTTCTTGCCGCAGGCGCTGCCGGCCCCGTGGGCGGGGTACACGATCACCTCGTCGGGGAGGGTCATGATCTTGTTGTGCAGGCTGTCATACAAGTGGCCGGCCAGGTCTTCTTTGGTGAGCACGCCGGCCTTCTGGGCCAGGTCGGGCCGCCCCACATCGCCGATGAACAGGGTGTCGCCGCTGAAGATGCAGTGCGGCTTGCCCTGCTCGTCCAGCAGCAGGTAGGTGGCGCTCTCCATGGTGTGGCCGGGGGTGTGCAGCACCTTGATGGTCACTTTGCCGAGCTTCAGCTCCTCGCCATCCGTGGCCACGTGGGCCTCGAATGCGGTTTGTGCGGTGGGGCCGTATACGATGGTGGCGCCGGTGCGCTTGGCCAAGTCCAGGTGTCCGCTCACGAAGTCGGCATGGAAGTGGGTCTCCAGCACGTACTTGATCTTGGCCCCGCTCTTGTTGGCCCGATCGATGTAGGGTTGCGATTCTCGCAGGGGGTCGATCACCGCGGCTTCGCCGTCGCTTTCGATGTAGTACGCGCCCTGTGCCAGGCAACCGGTGTAGATCTGTTCGATTTTCATGGTCTTTCTCTTGCTCTGTCTTGTTCGTTCCGGCCTCAGCCGGTGATGGTGTAAAGTTCGCGGACAATGATGTAGGCGCCCATGGCCAGGATGAACCAGCCGAAGGCGGGACGCAGCATGTCGTTCCGTGTCCGGCCGGCCAATCGGCTACCAACAACGATGCCCAGGATGGCCAGGCCGAGGAATGGAAGCAGGATCGTCGTGTGATCAGCCAAATGGACAGTTTGATCTCCTGCGAAGCCTACGTAGGAGTTGACGGTGATGATGAGCAGGGAGGTTCCCACGGCGCGTTTCATGTCCATGCCTGCGATGAGCACCAGGGCTGGCACAATGAGGAATCCTCCGCCTGCACCGAGCACGCCGGTGAGCAGGCCCACACCGAGGCCGGTGGCCACCAGGGAGGCCGTTGGGTGCTTGGCCGCTGCCGGTTCTTGGCGGTTGTTGCCCCGGATCATGCGGATGGCCGAGTAGAGCATGGCCACGGCGAAGAGGCCGAGGATGGCCGTGTCCTTCGGCAAGGGGAAGCCGTCTCCCTGCCACAGGGGGTCGGGAATGGCGGGCACCAGCCAGTGGCGGGCCGTGTACACGCTGGCGATGGAGGCGGCCCCGAACAGGGCGGCGGTTGGCCAATGGATGTTGCCCTGCCGGTGGTGGTCCAGCAGGCCTGCAGCGCTGGTGGTGCCTACGATGAACAGGGACAGGCCGGTGGCGGTCACTGCATCCAGCCCGAACAGGTATGCAAGTATGGGCACGGTAAGGATGGACCCGCCGCCGCCCATGAGGCCCAAGGAGAGCCCCATGATCACGGCTGCCGCATATCCCAGAAGCTCCAGGCTCATGCGCGGTAGGAGGCCGTAAGGCTGTGGGGGTTGGGCATCATGGGGGTGCAAACCTACAGAGTGCCGCCCGCAGGGCCCGTGAGGAAGGTCACCGGGGGATCAGATCACCTCCAGGAGGCCCGGCCCGAACTCCTGCGCCTGGTAGCGGCGCATCTCGGGTATGGCCATCAGTTCCTCCAAACTGGACGGCCTGGCCACCGCGATGTCCATCAGCAGGTGGTTGGCGGCCACAATGCCCGGCCGCAGCTCATGCCCGGCGGCCAGTTGGTCGCGCACGGCCTTCAGGCGTTTCACCCGTTCGTCCAGCTGGGGGTCGCGGGGCCTGCGCTTGGGCTTTTCCACCTGGGGCCACAGGTCCTTCGGCATTTGGCGGCCCCGCTCCACGGCGGCCAGTATGGCGTTGCCGTATTTTTCCACCACCACGGGCCCCACGCCCTTCAAGCTGGCCAGCGCGCCCAAGCTGCCCACCGGTTCGCGCGAAAGGCCGATCAGGACCTCATTGCCCAGTACCATGAATGGGGCCCGGTCCATTTTAGCGGCCACCTCGTTGCGCCACTCGTGCAATTCCTTCAGGATGGCCAGCTCTCTGGGGCGAAGGACCTTGGCGCCTTTGATGCGCAGGAACCCGGGGGTTTCGGCATCCTTGTTCCGGAAGGGGATCTCCGTGAGCAGGCCGAATTCCTCGGCTGCCCATGGCAGACGCCCCTTGGCCCGCAAGGCGGCCTCCAGCTCATCCCGCAGCGCGATCAGGTAGCGGGTGTCCATGGCCGCATAGCTGAGCATGCCCGGGGTAAGGGGTCTTTTGCACCAGTCGGCCTTTTGGTATCGCTTGTCCAGTTGCAGGCCGAAATACTTCTTCAGCAGGGCGGCCAGCCCCAGTTCCGGCTCGTTCACCAGTTCTGCGGCGATGAGCGTGTCGAAGATGTGGCGCACCCGGAAGCCGTACATGTGCTTGAGCAGGCGCAGGTCGAAGTCGGCGTCGTGGATCACCGTTTCACCGGCTTCCGAGCCGAGCAGGTCGCCCAGGCCGGCCACATCGCTCAAGGCCAACGGGTCCAGCAGCCAAGTGTCCTTCCTGTTGGAAAGCTGGATCAGCCCGATGCGCTCGTGGAAGCGGTGGAAGCTGCTGGCCTCGGTGTCCAACGCCAAGCTGGATTCACCGGACAAGTGGCCCATCAGTTCCTTGAACTGGGCAGCTTCGGTGATCAGGGGAACCTCTTCCATGGCGTGGGCAAAGGAAGCCAAAGTGGCGGAAGTTGGGGGCCGTGTGGCGGGCCGGGGACCGGTCTGCCACACGCCGCAGGTATCAGATGAACTTGTCGCCGGTGTCCTTGGTCAGGTCTTCCACGATGGCCTTGATCTTCTGCTCGTCGTGCTTGCGGCACACCAGCAGCGCATCGGGGGTGCTCACGACAATGAAGTCCTCGAGCCCTTGCAACACCACCAGGCGGTTGTCCTGTACGTGCACCATGTTGTCCTTCCCGTCATATACCCGCACCGTGTCCCTGGTGCCGGTATTGCCAAGGTTGTCCTTGGGCAGTTGGGTGTATAGGCTGCCCCATGTGCCGAGGTCGCTCCAGCCGAAGTCGCTGGCCACCACGAAGACGTTGTCGGCCTTTTCCAAGATGCCGTAGTCGATGCTGATGCTCTGGCATTCGCCGTAGATGCCGTCGATGAACCGCTGTTGGCCCGGTGTGCCGAATTGGTCCTTTCCCTTGCCGAACAGGGCTTCCATTTGGGGCAGGTACCGGTCGAATGCTTTGCGGATGCTGTTCAGCGACCAGATGAAGATGCCACTGTTCCACAGGTGGTCGCCGCTGTCGAGGAAGCGCTGTGCGGTGTCGTGGTCGGGCTTCTCGGTGAATTTCTTCACGCGTTTGGCGGCAGGCCTTGCTGCCGGTCCTTCTTGGCTGAACTGGATGTAGCCGTAGCCGGTATCGGGCCTGTCGGGCTTGATCCCCAAGGTGACCAGGCAGTCCTCCGCGGCTGCTTGCTCCAAGGCGGCGTTCAGGCGTGCCTGGAACTCCTGCTCATTCTTCACGAGGTGGTCGCTGGGCGCGGTGATGATCAGGGCCTCGGGGTCGCGCTTGGCGATCACGTGGTTGGCGTAGGCGATGCAGGGCGCCGTGTTGCGGCGGTCGGGCTCGAGCAGGATCTGTTCGTCCTGCAGTTGGGGCAGTTGTTGCTTCACCAGCCCTGCGTACTGGGCATTGGTCACCACGTAGATGTTGCCCGGCGGACAGATGGCGGCAAAGCGGTCGTAGGTCTGTTGGATCAGCGAGCGCCCGTGCCCCAGGAAGTCCAGGAACTGTTTGGGCCTGCTGGTGCGGCTCATGGGCCAAAAGCGGCTTCCGATGCCGCCGGCCATGATGACGCAATAGGTATGCGATTGGTTCATTTGTGTCACGTGGTGCCTTTTCAGGAGGCGCGCCGGGCGGCCAATGGTTGGTCCAGTTGTACCTCGGCGGTGGGGTCGATCAGGTAGATGCGCCTGTTGTTCAGGCAGCGGCAGCGGAACCGTTTGCGCAGTTGCGGTCCTTTCACGAACAGCTTCTGGTTGAAGCGGAACACGGTATTGGGCTCCAGTTCTTCCAGGAATGGCCTGGGTTCGCGGTCGTAACGGCGCAGCACGCGCATCAGCCCATGGTCGGTGCAGCTGCTGCTGGGCGCGTCGTTCAGGTGCAGGATGAGCATGCGCAGCACATCGGCGGGGAACACCTCGCGGGTGAGGAAGGGGCGCATCAGGCGTTTGTATTCCGCTTTCCATTCGGCGCCGTGGGGTTCGTGGCGCCGATATTTCTGGAAGGTGGTGTAGTGGGCGAACTCGTGGATCAGCACCACCAGGAAGGCATAGCGGTTCAGGTCGCTGTTCACCGATATGCGGTGATGCAGGGTGCGGGTGGCCACCCGGTAGTCGCCCAGCTTGGTGGTACGGGGCGGGCTGATGCGTACCTGCACGGGGTTGCGCCGCAGCCAGTTGTACACCACGGGCCAGGCATTGCGGGGCAGGTGCGCCTGCAGCCCCAATATGTCAGTGGTGGCTGCCATGGTCTGCTTGTGCATGGGTCGTTCCGGGGAGATGAAGCGCAGCATGCCGTTCGTGCCGGTCGTTGCCGGGCACGGCGTTCCACCTCGGGCAGTCGCATCCCTTCCGCTTATGGCGTATGACGCCATTGCGGGAGGAACTGCACCCAAGGGTGAGCAGGAGGGGCCCGAGCATGATGGTCAAGGCAAGGATGCTGCGAAAACGTGGACGATGCATGCCATACCGCCGTGGCGGTGGTGGGCAAAGGTAGCAGGTCGGCATGCTGGACAAAAGTGGCCCGAAAGAAATGGGGATGAAGGCATAGCCCTACATTAGCCGGTCTTTTTCAGGCACCATGGGCTTGCTCTTCCATATCGGCCGTTATTTCATGCTCTTGGGCGAGGTGTTCTCCAAGCCCGAGCGCCGAAGCGTCTATTGGAGGCGTACGGTGGAGGAGATGGACTTGCTGGGGGTCAAGAGTTTAGGTATCGTGTCGCTGCTCTCCTTGTTCATGGGTGCGGTTATCGCCATCCAGACCAAGACCAACATCGATTCGCCCCTGATCCCCTTCTATGTGGTGGGCTTTACGGTGCGCCAAAGCACCATTTTGGAGTTCAGCCCCACCATCATTTCGCTCATCCTGGCCGGCAAGGTGGGCTCCACCATCGCCGCCGAGATCGGTTCCATGCGGGTGCGCGAGCAGATCGACGCGCTGGACATCATGGGGGTGAACTCGGCGGGCTACCTCATCCTGCCGAAGATCGTGGCCACGGCCATCATCAACCCCTTCCTGATCATGATCAGCATGTTCCTGAGCATCTTCGGCGGCTGGATGGCGGGGGTGCTTACCGGCATCATTTCCTCCAACAACTACATCGCCGGGGTGCAATGGGATTTCGACCCCTACATCGTTACCTATGCGCTCATCAAGACGGTGGTCTTCGCCGTCATCATCGCCACGGTGTCGGCCTACCACGGATACTACACGCAGGGCGGCACCCGCGAGGTGGGCATCAGCAGCACCAAGGCCGTGGTATATAGCGACGTGGTCATCCTCATAGCCAACTACCTGCTCACCCAACTGCTCCTGCTATGATCGAGGTAAGGCATTTGAGCAAAAGCTTCGATGGAGTGGAGGTGTTGAAGGACATCAATGCCCAGTTCCACAAGGGCAAGGTGAACCAGGTCATCGGCAAGAGCGGCAGCGGCAAGAGCGTGCTGGCCAAATGCATCGTGGGCCTGCTCGCACCCACGGAAGGCGAAGTGTTGTACAGCGGGGAGTCCTTCCAGCAGATGGACAAGGAGCGCAAGAAGCTGTTGCGGCAGGAGATCGGCATGCTCTTCCAAGGCGGCGCGCTCTTCGATTCGCTCACCGTGCTGGAGAACGTGATGTTCCCCCTGCGGATGTTCGCCACCATGAGCGTGGCGGAAATGCGTGACCGCGCCGACTTCTGCCTCAGGCGCGTGCGCATCGAGGGGCAGGACCACAAGTACCCGGCCGAGATCAGCGGCGGCATGCAGAAGCGCGTGGGCATCGCCCGCGCCATCGCCATGCAGCCCAAGTACCTCTTCGTGGACGAGCCCAACAGCGGCCTCGACCCGCAGACCAGCATCGTCATCGACGAGCTCACCAAGGAGATCACCGAGGAGTTCGACACCACCACGCTGGTCATCACCCACGACATGAATTCCGTGATGGGCATCGCGGACCACATCTTCTTCGTGCACAACAGGCAGCTGTGGTGGCAAGGCACCCGCGAGGAGCTCCTCCGTAGCGACAACCAGGAGCTGCAGGAGTTCATCTTCGCCGGCAGCCTGATGCGCCAAGTGCGCCAGGCGATGGAAAAGCGGTGATAGGGCCTTGGGGCCTGCACGTCCACGGGGAATGGATCGTCATTTCAACATGGCAACAGCCCAAGGCGGGCGAAATGGCCCATCTTTGCCCGCATGGCCTTGCCGTGCTTGCGGATTGCCTTGATCTTATTCCTGGCCGTGGGACAGGCCGTGGCGCAGGATGCCACCACGGTGCCGGACCTGTTGCGGCAGCACGCGGCTGCCAAGGATGATACGGCCCGCAGCAATGCCTTGGCCCTGATCTGCTACCACCTGGCGCGTTCCCGGCCTGATAGCGCACGGTTGGTGGGTGAACAGGCCTTGGCGCTGGCCGGGCGTATCGGCAGCCCCAAGGCCTTGCGGGCGGCCCATACCAGCCTGGGCTGGCTGGCCTCCGAACAAGGCCATTTGGACAGCGCCGAGCAGCACCTGAACAAAGCCATGGACATCGCGCGCCGCGAGGGCGATGTGACGGACCAGGCCAGCGCGCTGCTCAACCTGGGCTGGGTGGCCGAGAAACGGGGCGACAATGCCGGCGCCTTGAAGTATTTCCTCCAAGCCCTGGGGCGGGCTGAGCAGGCCAAGGACAGCGTGCGCGTGGCCACCATCAACTACGCCATCGGCATCAGCTACCGCAAAGTGGCCGATTTCCCGGCGGCGCTGGAATACCTGCAGCGCTCCATGCTGGTGGAGCAAGGCCTGGGGCGGCGCGGCAAGGTGGGCAACTGCCTCATGGCCATGGCCAACATGGCACGGGACAAGGGGGAGGAGGGCCGCGCCATGGGCCTGTATGCCCGGGCAGCCGGGGAGTTCGGGGCCGTCGGCGACAATATTGGCCTGGGCTTGGTACAGGAGAATATAGGCGACCTGCTGGCCGTGGAGGCACCGGCCAAGGCCTTGGACCACTACGGCCAGGCACTGGCCCACTATGCACAGGCCGGTGCCGGGCTGGACCGGGCTTATGTGCTGCGCAATGCCGGTGAGGCCTACCTGCGGATGGGCCAGCGGGCGAAAGCTGGGGAGGTCTTTGCGGAAGGACGTGCCCTCGCCGTGCAGGCAAGTGCCCATGAACTGGTGATGGACTACGAGCGAAGCTTGGCCAACCTGGCCGCCGCTGAAGGGAATGCCGCAGCGGCCGCCCTGCACTTCAACCGATACATCGCCCTCAAGGACAGCCTGCAAGGCGAGGCGCGCCAGCATGAGATAGCCCGCTTGCACACCGAGTTCGAGACCGAGCGCAAGGAGAAGGACAACGCCCTGCTGCGCGAGCAGAACCGTACGCAGGAACAGCGCTTGCACGTGCGCGAACTGCAGCTATACGGAAGCTTGGCCCTGGCGCTGCTCACGATGGTGGCCATCGGGTTGTTGTGGCGGACGTTCCGCCAGAAAAGAAGGTATGCGGCCATTCTGGAGAAGTTGAACACGGACCTCGAGCAGAGCCACGCGGAGATCTCCGAGGTCAACAGCCTGCTGGCGATGAAACTGCTGCGCAGCCAGATGAACCCCCACTTCATCTACAACTGCCTGAACAGCGCGGCGCGGATGACCCAAGAGGGGCGGCATGCCGAGGCCCTGGCCTACCTGCAAGGCTTCGCCCGCCTGCTGCGCATGGTGCTGGAATACGGCGTGCGCGACAGGGTGCCTTTGGAAGAGGAGGTCGAATTCCTCGAGCTGTACCTGAAGCTGGAGGCCAAGCGCCTGCCGGGGTTGCGGTATAGGGTGGAGGTGGAGGAGGACCTGTGCGATGATGGCGCGGAAATACCGGCATTGCTCGTGCAGCCCTTTGTGGAAAACGCGCTTTGGCATGGCCTGGCCGCCAAGAGCGAAGCCGACCGTGTGCTGAACATCGGGTTTCGCAAAATGGGGGAGGGGCTGGCCTGCGATATCGTGGACAACGGCATCGGCCGCGATGCCGCGGCGCTCAAAGGATCGGGCCACTACTCGCTGGGGATCCACCTCACACAAGAACGCCTCCGGTTGCTGGCCTATCGGCTCGGAGAGGCGGGCAAGATCAGTACCTTTGACCTGAAGGACCCGGAGGGGCGTCCGCAGGGGACCAAGGTCACCCTGCAGCTTTGATCCCGGGCTTGCGGCAGGATGCTGAAGGCGTTGGTGGTGGATGATGAGCCGGGCAACCGGGAATACCTGAAGGTGCTGCTGCGCGAACATGCCGGCGAGGTCGTGGTGGTGGGTGAGGCCGGCAACATCACCGAGGCCCGGTCGGCCTTGGCGGAACAGGCGGTGCACCTGCTCTTCCTGGACGTGGAGATGCCCGGCGGCAGCGGCTTCGACCTGTTGCGCGGGCTGGGCAGCTGGCCCTTCGACATCATCTTCACCACGGCCTTTTCCCGCTATGCCATACAGGCCATCCGCTTCAGTGCCTTGGACTACCTGCTCAAGCCGGTCCATCCCGAGGAGCTCGCCGCCGCCTTGGGGCGCTGCGCCGCCCAGCGCTCGCGGCAATGGCCACGGGAAGAGTTGCAGCGCCAGTTCATGGCCAATATCGGCCAAACCGAGGAGAAGGAGCTCCGGCTCAGCCTCTTCAATGGTGATAGGAACTACTTCATCCCCCCCGCCGAGGTGGCGCTCTGCCAGGCCGACGGAAACTATACCGAGCTGCACTTGGCCGACGGCCGCCGATTCTTGAGCGCGCGAACCCTGAAGGAATACGAGGACATGCTGGAGCCTTGGGGCTTCCTGCGCGTCCACCGGGCCTCATTGGTCAACCGTGCGGCTGTGGAGCGGTTGTCAGGCAAATATGTCGTGCTCAAGGATGGGCGTGAAGTGGAGGTGAGCCGCCGCCGGTTGGAGGAGGTGGCACGCATTTTTGGCTGATCGCCGGGGCCCATGGCCAATACGGCGAGGGTTTGCCCATTAGGCAAGCCCGAAGCATTCGTTGATCGCAGAGCCCCCTGAGGGTTTCCTGAGGTATGTGGAGCTTCCTCCGGGTCTCCCGAGGCACGAGGGGACCCGGAGGCCAAATCTTACCGCTCAATAACTCCCTTGCCGTTCAATAAGTTCTTAATGCCGACGGTCCTTGGCCTCCCTTACTTGCCACCCCATGCAGCCGCACCCGCCCTTAGATGCTGACGCGTTTTGCTGTTCCATGGCCTGCCGGATATATCGGTTCCTGTTACCCTTTGCCCTGTTTGGCGCACCGGGCGCCATGGCGCAGAACATCGGCATCAACACCACCGGGGCCACCCCGGCGGCCAGCGCCATGCTGGATATCAGCGCCACCGACCGCGGGCTGCTCATACCACGGGTGGCCTTGGTGGCCGCCAACAGCACCGCACCCATGGCCGCACCGGTGGACCACTCCCTGTTGGTGTACAACACCGCCACGGCCGGTGCCGCCCCCGACCAGGTTGCGCCGGGTTACTACTGGTACAATGGTGCCACCAGCCGCTGGGTGCGCTTGGCCAACGAGGGCGAGACCGGCGGCTGGAGCACCACCGGCAATGCGGGCACCAACCCCGCCACCAACTTTTTGGGCACCACGGACAACCAGCCCTTGCGCATCCGGGTGAACAACGAGACCGCCGGCTGGGTCAGCCTGGCAGCGGAGGCAAACGCCTCATGGGGCTTCCAGGCGCTGAATGCCAACACCACCGGCACGAACAATGTGGCGAACGGCCATCAAGCGCTTTATTCCAATACCACCGGCACGTACAACGTGGCGAACGGCCCCTATGCGCTTTATTCCAACACCACCGGCTTGTACAACGTGGCAAGTGGCTATCAGGCGCTTTATTCCAACATTCAAGGCAGGTGCAACACGGCGAACGGTTATCAGGCGCTTTATTTCAACTCCGGCTTCGCCGCAGGCCATAACGTGGCAAGCGGTTTTCAGGCGCTTTATTCCAATATCTCAAGCAAGTACAACGTGGCGAACGGTTCTCAGGCGCTCTACTCCAACGTCACTGGCGACGAAAATACCGCGAACGGCGTACAAGCGCTTTACTCCAACACAGTCGGTGGCCTCAATGTCGCGAACGGTGCTTATGCGCTTTATTCCAATACCACCGGCTCTTTCGACGTGGCGAACGGCGTGAAAGCGCTTTACTCCAATACCACCGGGATGTACAACGTGGCGAACGGTTATCTGGCGCTTTATTCCAACACCACCGGCTCGTACAACGTGGCGAACGGCCCTGGCGCGCTGGAAAACAATACCACTGGCACGTACAACGTTGCGAACGGTTATACCGCGCTTAACCACAACACCACCGGCTCCCGCAACGTGGCGAACGGCAGGAGCGCGCTTCTAAACAATACCACTGGCTCGTACAATGTGGCGAACGGCAATAGCGCGCTTACAGGTAATACCACCGGTGCTTCCAACGTGGCGGTCGGGGCTGATGCACTCCGGCAGAACACCACGGCCTCTTACAACGTGGCGGTCGGGGATTCCGCGCTGTTGAGGAATACCACGGGCAGCAAGAACGTAGGGGTTGGCTCCAAGAGCTTGCAGGCCAATACCACGGGTGTGTGGAACACGGCCGTGGGGGAGCGGGCCCTGGAAAGCACCACCACGGGTGGGCAAAACACGGCCATGGGGCCTTGGGCCGTGCGGGGCAATACCATCGGGCAATGGAATACCGGCGTGGGCACGGAAGCCCTGCGCTTCAACACCACGGGCGGCGACAATACCGCCGTGGGGGGCTTCTCGGGGCCGAGTGTGGGCACCCTCTCCAACACCACGGCCCTGGGCACGCAGGCCCGCCCCACCACCAACAACATGGTGCGGGTGGGCAATACGGCCGTCACCAGCATCGGCGGGCAGGTGGGCTGGACCACCGTGAGCGATGCACGCTTCAAACGGCAGGTGCAGCGCGATGTGCATGGCCTGGATTTCGTGATGAAACTGAGACCCGTGACCTATACCTACGACCTGCCGGGGTTGCGCAGCTTCCTGGGCACGGACAAGGAAGAGGCCAAGGAGGGCGAAATACATCCGCAGCCTGACACGCGCGAGCAGGAATCAATCCGGTACACGGGCTTTCTGGCGCAGGAGGTGGAGCAGGCGGCCAAGGAAACGGGCTTCACCTTCAGCGGTGTGGATGCCCCGCAAAATGACCACAGCCTTTATGGCCTGCGCTATGCGGAATTCGTGGTGCCCCTGGTGAAGGCCGTGCAGGAGCAGCAGGAGGTGATCCAGCAACAACAGGGCCGGATACAAAGCCAGGAAGAGCTGATCCAACGGCAGCAGGAACTGCTCAAGCGCATGGATGAACGCATCCGTCAGCTCGAAGAGCGGTGAGGAAAGAGGCGGTTCAGGGGCATCCCCCTGTTCTCCCTCCGGGTCTCCCGATGCGCCCGCCAAAGCTTCGGCGAAGGAGGGGGCACGAGGGGACCCTGAGGTCTCGAGGCACGATGGGACCCTGAAACCAAAATTTACCGCCCAATAACTTCTTGGCCGCTTGATCGGTTTCCCTTGTGCCGCTTCTGTCGCTGCCCGTGTTTCGCACGATCAAGGCACCCGGAAGATGAAATGCACCACCATTCCCCTGTTTGTTCTTTTCGCTTGCGCCGACCCTCTGGGGGCACAGCCCGGCAACATGCCGCATGGCCCCGGCGCGCTGGTGGGCTCTTCTGCCAGCTCGTTCCATGTAGACGTGCAGGGGAGCCTATGGGTGTGGGGCAGCAACAGCGCAGGCCAGCTCGGCGTGCCCGATATGCGGTCGCAGTATCTGCCGGTGAAAGGCATGGACGGGGTGAAGGCCGTGGCGGCCGGTGAGCGCCATGTGCTCTTCCTGAAGGGCGACGGCACCCTGTGGGCGGCCGGCGCCAATGGCGAGGGGCAGCTCGGCAACGGCACCACCGACGACCAGCCGGGCCCCGTGGAGGTGGCCCAAGGGGTGGTGGGCCTTGCAGCCGGGCAGGAATCCAGTTTCTACATCACCGCGGACCATGGCCTGTGGGCCATGGGAGGCAACACCTTTGGCCAGCTCGGCACCGGCAACACGGACAGGCAGCTCCGCCCGGTGAAGGTGATGGAGGATGTGCGCATGGTGGCGGCGGGGGCCAAGCACGCGCTTTTCGTGAAACATGACGGCAGCCTGTGGGCCTGTGGCGGCAACGAGGGCCACCAGCTGGGCGACGGCACCACCACCGCGCGGCCCGTGCCCGTGAAGGTGGCGGACCACGTGGTGCAGGCGGCCTGCGGCAACCAGTACTCCCTTTTCCTGAAGGACGATGGCACACTGTGGGGCATGGGCTTCAACGGCGGCGGCCAACTGGGCGACGGCAGCGTGTACAGCGTGCAGCGTCCCAAGCAACTGCTCAATGGCGTGAAGCAGATGGCCGCAGGCCATGGCCACACGCTCATCCTCAAGCAGGACGGCAGCCTGTGGGCATGCGGCCGCAACGATTTCGGGCAACTGGGCGATGGAACCAATGCCAACGCCTTGGTACCGGTGAACGTGCTGGACGGGGTGGCCGCCGTGTCGGCCGGCCTGTACCACAGCTTGGTGCTCAAGGGCGACGGCACCGTGTGGAGCGCGGGCAGCAACGGCTCGGGGCAGCTGGGCACCGGCCGGGGCACCAGCGACCGCAACGTGTTCATGGCCGTGCAATTCAACCAGGCAGGCAAATGAAAACGGACCTTTCTCGGGAGGGAGGGAGGCCATGGCCCGCCAAGGGAAAGATCCTTTTGGGCTTACGCGCCGCCGTGGTGGCCTGCGTGCTCCTCGGGCTGGCCGGATGCGGCATCCTGGGCAGGCAGGCCCCGCAGTGGGAGAGCGGCACCTTCACCCCGGACGGCAAATACTACGTGTACACGTACAGCGCCATCACCATCACCCGATTCTCCAAGCAAGGTGCCGTAACGCGGCAGCAGGGCATCATCCGCTATTACCTCCAGGCCATCGACTGCGCCACGGGCAAGGACCTCTATGAAAAACCCCGGCGAATAGAGGAAGGGAGCCCCTGCATCATGGCTGCGGCGGGGGATGACGTTTGGCTCTTTGTGCAGAGCTTGGGCGGTGGGGCGAGCGGTCCGGCCCTGTTCAGCTTGGGCGAGGGACGCTTGAAGCTCGGCCCCGCCGACCTGGGGAAGGCCAACCCCGGCATGCCGATCGACCAGGCCCACTCCTTCTACCGCTTGCCCGGCGGCCAGCGTGGCGTAGCCATTGATGCAGGTGACGGCCGGCGCTATGCCATCGATCCCCGATCGGGCAAGTTCACCTTGGCGCCGGAGGCCAAGGAGCGCATCGAGCGCAAGGACATGGACCGGAGGCTGGTGCAATGCCGGTCGGTCACCTTCATGGACGGATTTTCCACCACCCCCGGCACCCGCGAGCACATCACCCGCAGGGCGGTCGGCATCACCTCCGTTGATGATTTCATCGAACCCGAGTTCGTCACCTTGTCGGGAGGCGGCAGCCCGGTTGATGAAGCGCCGCTCATGATCTACAAGGGCGGTATCGTGATGGTGTCCCAAATGACCACGGGCCATTCCAGCCGTGAGGCCCAGGTGGCCTTGCTGGACGGCACGGACCTGCACACGCACTGGGCCGTGGTGCCGCCGCAGGGCGAATACTGGATGGGCGTGTACGACATGGAGCGTTTCTCCCTGCAAGGCAACCGCCTGTACGTGGCGAACCGCACACACTTGGTCACCATCGACGCCGACAACGGGGCCGTGCTTCAAAGCCGGCCTTTTGGGGAAGAGGAATGAGCAAATGGCAGAGCTTCCATGACCACCCTGATCAAGCAAGGCACGTTGACCGCAACCGCCGTTTGGGCCGCATGCCTGCTGGGCGGCACCGCGCAAGCACAAGGGCTGCCGGGGCACGGCAACGTGGAACTGCTGCTGGCGGGGCAGTACCGCAAGAGCGACGGCTATCCGCAGGTGAAGGGGCGGGAGTGGAATGAACTCTACAAGGACACCGCCACCGGCCTGTGGGCCGTGGGCAGTTCCAGGCCCAAGGTGGGCCGCGGGCGAGACGAGTGCGTGGGGGAGGACGTGCTGATCGTCCAGGCCATGCATGAACAGGCCTTGGTGCTGTTCACGGCCATTGTTGGAATGATGCGCGAACCGGTCACGGCGGTGGAGGAACAACCCGTGTTCCCGCACCACCCGATGGCCTTTGAGCTGGGCGGACAGCACTATGAGCTGGTGCCGCAGGGACAAGTGGCCGATGCCGAAGGCCAAGCCCTGGCCCCCGCTGAGGTGATGGGCCGTCCGCTGGACGAGCTGGAGTACACCCGCATCACCGACTATCGGCTCATGATGCGCATGCCGGACGGCCAGGTGCACGAACTGGCCGCGGTGGAAGCCATGGATGCCGTGATCCCCACGGTGCTCTGGGCCGGGGACATCAACGCGGACGGCCTGCCCGACCTGTTGCTGGACCTGCGTGATTCCTACGAAAGCAGGCACGTGGTCCTGTACCTCTCCGATGCGGCGCATCGCGAGGCGCCGCCTAGGCCTGCCGCCACGCGGAGGGTGGTGAACGATTGCTGAACATGGGCAGGTCAAGGAAATATGCGGTCCTGGTGCTGGGCTTGATCCTGGGCACGGCCTCTTGGGCGCAGGAGGAGGGACCTGCGGCCGGGCGCGAATGGATGAGGCCCACCGGCATGCTGTTGTCCGGGGAAACCGCCATCCCCATGTCCGGCGGGACGAAGGAGTTCCATCGGCTGTTGGGCAAGGGGCACCTTACCGGGGCCGAGGCCAACACCGGGTGTGGCGACTGGTTCAACGAAAGTGCCTTGCGCTATTTGACCTATCCCTTCCTGCGTTTGGAGCTGGGCCCCGGCGGGGCTGCCATGTGGATGGCGGTCTATCCCACGGAGGCGGACATCGCGCTGCTCACCTCCAAGGGGAAACTTGATGAGCATACCACGCTGGAGGAAGTACAAGGATGGTTCGTTGATCCCGACGCGCTCACCTACGAAGATCCCGACGAAGGCACTGTTACCCTGACGGTCCCCGAAGGGGCTGAACTGGACAGCGCCGTGCGCCTGGTCTTTACCACGGAAGGGAAGCTCATCATCATTGAACACTTCATCCCCTGCTGAAAAAACAAGCACCATGAACCTGAAGAAACTGATCCTGCGCCCCGTGTTTTTGATGCTGCTGTTCATGGCGTTCATGTTCCTGATGCCCATGCTGCCGGCCATCCTGCCGGACGACATGCAATGGCTCTACTTGGTGATCTTCTGGGGCGTGGTGGGCGGCTCGGTGCTGGTGGCCCTGTGGGGCGGCTACAAGGCGCTGCGCATAGGCAGCAAGATCGCCGGGGGCAACCTGAAGCCCGAGGACATCGACGGCTTCATCGGCGTGGCCAACAAGTTCACCGGCATGAACATGACCAATCCGCTCCGCGACATGCAGAAGGATATACCCAACGGCCTGCCCGCCACGGCCACTGTGATCAGCTGCAGCCAAGGCAACAGCCGCATGTCCATGGGGGTGCACCAGTACTTCCAGCTGGTGATCCAGGTGAGCGTGCGCAACGACCGGGGCGAGACGTGGCCCGCAACCATCACGCAGATGGTGCCGCTCACCCAGGTGGGCATCTTCCAGCCGGGCGTGGCCTTCGCGGTGAAGTATGACCCCGACGACCGCAGCAACGTGGTGATCGATCAAAGCGGTGCGCCGGGGCAAGGGCGCGCCGTGGACATCCCCGGCTATGGCCATGTGGACGGGCAGGCCGTGGCCGCGGCCAAAATGGCGGCGCCGCCGGAGCTCATCATGCAGCTCCAGGCCAACACCGCGTTGCTGAAGCAATTGCTGGTCACCGGCCGGCCCGCGCAGGCCAAGGTGCTTTCCCAGGCCGTGTACCATGAAAACCTGATGCCCGGCTCCAACGTGCTGCAACTGCGCTACCGGTACAGCGCCAACGGAGCAGATCTGGAACATGACGAACTGGTGCTGACCCCCAAGGCTGCCATGTACAAGACGGTCGCCGGCCAGACCATCCACGTGCGCTACGATCCCGCCAACCCCCGCCGTGTGGCCATGAGCGGCACGGACAAGGAGAACACCACGCTGGAGGTGTAAGGCGGGGCAAGTGCAAGACCCGCCTTGCGCCCAGAAGGCTGCAGGAGCCTCCCGACCGCTCAGTAAGTCCTTCACCGCTCAATAGGTTTCCCTGGGCCGGGGTGTTCCCGGGGCGTTGCTTCGCGGCCACGATCAACAAATACAACAGCGCATGAAATACAGAGACCGGAAGAAGATTTGGTGCTTCCCCCTTGTGGCGGCCATGCTGGCCTTGCCGCTGATGGCGGAGGCCCAACAAGTGGCTGCATCAGGCGGCGGCGAAGGCTCGGGCGGCGGCCACAGGATGAGCTGGACCATCGGGCAGCCCGTGATCAAAACCGTGGGCACCGGTGATAGGGAACTTACCCAAGGCTTTCAGCAACCGTGGGCGGAGGTTGTCACCGTGGTGGGTGAGCATACCGGAAACGCCATGGGCATCCGGGCTTACCCGAACCCGGCCGACCACGTGCTGAACGTGGAAATGGCCGCCGCGACGGACCCGATGCGCCTGGAGCTGTTGGATGCCTCGGGGCGGTTGGTGCTGCAGGCTCCCTCCACCGGGGCTCTTACCCACCTCGACCTCACGGGCCAGAGCACGGGCCACTACATCCTGCGGGCCTTGGACGCCGAAGGCATCCCCGCTGGGATCTTCAAGATCAACATCAATCACTAAAACACATGAACCACAAGAAACTTGCATCCTTCCTATTCGGTGGCCTGCTGGCCGCCACCGTCATTGCCCAAGTGCCGCAGGGCATCAGCTACCAGGCCGTGCTGCGCGACGGCAACGGCGCCATCGAGGCCAACACCAGCGGCACGCTGGGCCTGGCCGTTCTGCAGGGCAGCGCCACCGGCACGGTGGTGTACAGCGAGACCCATGCCGTTACCAGCAACGGCTTCGGCCTCGTGAACGTGACCTTGGGCGGCGGCACCGTGGTGAGCGGCACCTTCAGCAGCATCGACTGGAGCAGCGGTGCCTATTGGGTGCGCACCACCTTCGACGGCACCGAAATGGGCACCTCCAAGCTGCAGAGCGTGCCCTATGCCTTGTATGCACCGAGTTCCGCCAGCCTCAACGGCAACACCAATATGTTGGTGAAGTTCACCGGACCCAGCACCGGGGCAAACTCAAACATCTATGACAACGGCACCAAGGTGGGCATCGGTACCAACACGCCGACAGGCCTTCTGGATGTCAAAGGCGGCGGTTTTCCCAACAAGCCGCAAATGCGCCTTATCGAGGAAACGGTAGGCTATTCACGCTTGCAGTTTGAGAACTCCAATACCGGCCTGTGGACCGCGGCCGCACGGACGAGCGCCACCAGCGCATCCTCCCTCTTCAACATCCATTTCACCCAAGCAGCCGATGGCACGGGGGGAAACGATATCCTCCGAGTGTCCGGCCAAGGCAAAGTGGGCATCAATGGCTTTGACCCCACCACCGGCTCCCTGTACGATGGCATGCTTGGGGTAAAGCAAAGTGGAAGTACGAACGCACTATCCCTGTCGGCCGCGGGCAGCGAGGGGATGTGGGGGTTCTATGTGGGGGCCCAGTTCTACATGTACCAGAACAATACAAGCATCGGCAACTTCAACAAGACCAGCGGTGCCTATTCCTCCACCTCGGATATCCGCTTGAAGGAGAACATCAAGCCTGCTGGCCACGTGCTTGACCTGGTGAAAGATGTGCAAGTGATGCGCTATACCTACAAGCGCGACCCCGGGCACACGCCGCAGTTGGGTTACATCGCGCAGGAATTGGAGAAGCAATTCCCCGAGTTCGTGAATAAGCCCGAAGAGATCGAAGGCAAGGAAACCGCCTACACGGTGAACTACGCCGGCATGAGCGCCGTGGCCATCAAGGCCATCCAGGAGCAGCAGGAGCTGATCGAGTCCATGGCCAAGACCATCGACGAGCTGAAGGCCCGCATCGGCCAGCTGGAAGCACGGTAAGGGACCTTCCCTGATGAAAAGCAGAAGGCCCCGGCGATCCGCCGGGGCCTGCTTGTGTTTACTCACGGTTCGTTCGGTCGACCCGGTGGGTCGACTACCCACCACCATTCACCATTCACCATCTTGACTCCTTCACTCCTTCACTCCTTCACTCCTTCACTCCTTCACTCCTTCACTCCTTCACTTTCCTACACCGTCTCCGGCTCCCCCATGTACTCCTCGATCGGGGGGCAGCTGCACACCAGGTTGCGATCGCCGTACGCGTTGTCCACGCGGCTCACGGTGGGCCAGTACTTGGCGGCGCGCAGGCCGTTCACCGGGTACACGGCACGCTCGCGGCCGTAGCTGTGCGACCACTGGTCGGCCAGCGCCTCCTCGGCGGTGTGCGGGGCCATCTTCAGCGGGTTGTCCGCCTTGTCCAGCTTGCCGGCCACGATGTCGTCGATCTCTTGGCGGATGCTGATCATCGCCTCGGCGAAGCGGTCCAGCTCGGCCTGGCTCTCGCTCTCGGTGGGTTCCACCATCAGTGTGCCGGCCACCGGGAAGCTCACGGTTGGCGCGTGGAATCCATAGTCCATCAAACGCTTGGCGATGTCCTCCACCTCCACGCCGGCGGTCTTCTTGAACTCGCGGCAGTCCAGGATCATCTCGTGCGCCACCATGCCCACATCACCCTTGTACAGCACGGGGTAGTGGTTTTCCAGCTTCGCCTTCAGGTAGTTGGCGTTCAGGATGGCGTAGCGTGTGGCATCGGTGAGGCCCTGGTCGCCCAGCATCTTGATGTACGCGTAGCTGATCAGCAGGATCAGTGCGCTGCCGTAGGGGGCCGAGCTCACGGCCGGGATGGCCTTGTCGCCGCCGGTGGCCACCAGCGTGTGGCCGGGCAGGAAGGGCTTCAGCTTCTCGTTCACGCAGATGGGCCCCACGCCGGGTCCGCCGCCGCCGTGCGGGATGGCGAAGGTCTTGTGCAGGTTCAGGTGGCACACGTCGGCACCCACCTCGCCGGGCGAGGTCAGCCCGGTCTGGGCGTTCATGTTGGCGCCGTCCATGTAAACCAGGCCTCCGTTGGCATGCACTGCGCCGATGATCTCCTTGATGGCCGCCTCATACACGCCGTGCGTGCTGGGGTAGGTGATCATCAGGCAGGCCAGTGTGTCCTTGTATTGTTCGGCCTTGGCCTTCAGGTCGGCCACGTCCACCTGCCCTTGCCCGTCGGCCTTCACCACCACCACCTTCATGCCGGCCATCACGGCGCTGGCGGGGTTGGTGCCGTGGGCGCTGCTGGGGATCAACGCGATGTTGCGGTGTCCCTCGTTGCGGGAGGCATGGTAGGCGCGGATGGTGAGCAGGCCGGTGTATTCGCCCTGTGCGCCGCTGTTGGGCTGCAGGCTGGTGGCGCTCAGCCCGGTGGCCTTGGCCAGCAGGGCCTCCAGCTCGCCGATCAGCATGTGGTAGCCGCCGGCCTGTTCCTTCGGCACGAAGGGGTGCAGACTGGCCCACTCCGGCCACATCAGCGGCAGCAGGGTGGTGGCGGCGTTCAGCTTCATGGTGCAGCTGCCCAGCGGGATCATGCCGTGGGTGAGCGAGAAATCCTTGTTCTCCAAGCGCTTCAGGTAGCGCATCAGCTCGGTCTCCGTGTGGTACGACTGGAACACCGGATGCGTGAGGAAATCACTGGTGCGCTGCAGGGCCTTGGGGATGTTGGTGCGGGCCTCCATGCTGGTGGCCGGCGCACTCTTTCCGCAGGCCTCGGCCAAGGCGGCCAGCAGGTCCTTCACGTCGTGCTCCGTGGCGGTCTCGTCCAAGGCGATGCCGATGCCGTCCTTGCGGTAGGCAATGTTGATGCGGCGGGCCTCCATGGCCTTGCGCACCTTGGTCGTGTCCGTGCCGCCGGGCAGGCCCAGGGCGACGGTATCGAAGAAGGCCTCATGCTGCACGGTGTAGCCCAAGGCCTTGGCGCCATCGGCCACTTGCTGGGCCAGCAGGTTGGTGCGTCGGGCGATCTCCTTCAGCCCTTCGGGACCGTGGTGCACCGCGTATGCGGCGGCCATCACGGCCAGCAGGGCCTGTGCGGTGCAGATGTTGCTGGTGGCCTTTTCGCGGCGGATGTGCTGCTCGCGGGTCTGCAGGGCCATGCGCAGGCTCTGGCGGCCGCGGCGGTCCTTGCTCACCCCGATGATGCGGCCGGGGATCAGGCGCTTGTATTCCTCGGTGGTGCTGAAGAAGCCGGCATGGGGGCCGCCGAAACCCATGGGCACGCCGAAGCGCTGGCTGTTGCCCACGCACACGTCCGCGCCCCATTCGCCGGGGGGCGTGAGCATGGTGAGCGCCAGCAGGTCGGAGCAAACGGCCACCTTCACGCCGGCCTCCTTGGCCTTGGCGGTGACGCCGCGCAGGTCATGCACGGCCCCGTCCATTTCGGGGTATTGCAGGGCCATGCCGAAGCAGTTGGCGGGCAGGATATCCGTCATCGCGTCGCCGATCACCAGCTCGATGCCCAGCGGCAGGGCGCGGGTGCGCAGCACGTCGATGCTTTGCGGGAACAAGCGCCGGTCCACGAAGAAGACGTTGTGCTGCTCCTTGTCCTTGCCGCGCTCGTTGAAGAACATGAGCATGGCCTCCGCGATAGCGGTGCCTTCATCCAGCAGGGAGGCGTTGGCGATGGGCAGCCCCGTGAGGTCGCTCACCGCGGTCTGGAAGGTGAGCAGCGCCTCCAACCGCCCTTGGCTGATCTCGGCCTGGTACGGCGTGTAGCTCGTGTACCATCCGGGATTCTCGAAGATGTTGCGGCGGATCACCGACGGCGTGTGCGTGCCGTAGTATCCCATGCCGATGAAGCTGCGGAACACCTGGTTCTTCGCGCCGAGCTGGCGCATGTGGTCCATCTGCTCGCTTTCGCCGTGGGCACCGCCGATGTTCATCGGCTTGGAAGATCGGATGCTGTCGGGCAGGGTCTTTTCCACCAAGGCATCCAGGGAAGGCAGGCCGATGGCCTTGAGCATGGCCTCCAGTTCGCGTGCGTCGGGGCCGATATGGCGGGCTTGATAGCTGTTGAGTGACATGGTCGTTTTATGGTTGGCCTGAAAGGCGGCCAAAGATACCGGGGGGCGGGGATGACGGATGTCAATTGGCCAAATCGCCAATTGGCCAAATTGGCGGGTTGCTTCTCTGGCGAATTGGCCAATTGCCCCGCCTGCCCCAACTTCGCCACCCCATGCGGAGCCTCCTTTTTTCGCTGCTGGCCTTATTGCTGGGCCTTGCACACGCCAACGGCCAGGACAGGATCAACCTGATGAACGGGCAGGTGTTGGAAGGGAAGGTGGTCGGGCAGAGCAGCTTGGAGATCCGCTACTTGGTGCCCAAGAAGAGCCGGTTGGTGGAGCGTAGTGAACCCACGAGCAGCGTGTTCAGCGTGACCGACAGTTTGGGGCGCGAGAAGGTTTGGTACTTCATGGACACCTTGTTCGGCAACGACTATTCGGTGGCCGAGATGCGTTGGTTCATCAACGGGGAACGCGATGCGCGCAACGGCTACAAGCCGTGGGGCCCGATGATCGGCGGCTTCGTGCTGGGTGCGGGCCTTACCATGGCCTTGGACCTGGAGGTGAACTCCCTGCTCATCCCGCCGGTCTATGCCGGACTGATGGCTTGGCCGCGGGTGTACGTCACGCGCGGCTCCATCAGCGACCCCAACATGGAGGGCGACCCGATCTATGCCACGGGTTACAGCGCGGTGGGCCGGCCCAAGCGGGTGCTGCGCAGCCTGCTGTCCACCGCCGTGGGCGTTGGCACCGGCCTGCTGATGAACAAGCTGGTGATCGACCCGTCGCGTAACCGCTGAATCATGGCGCGGGAAGAGCTGCGGAGCCCGGTGTTGCGCTGGCTGATCTTCGGGCATCTATGGGTATCGCTGGCAGTGGCCGCCCAAATTTTGCAGACCACCCTGTGGCTGCACGAGGGGGCCTTGGCGCGCCGCTATGCCTTGGCCGGATTCCTGGGCGCCTTCGCGGCGTATGGCGTAACGCGCTTGGCGCGGCTTTCATCACCTGAGGCGCCTGCATTCATCAACTTGCGTTGGTACGAGCGCCATCGCGGCCTGATGTACACGGTGGTGGGCGTGGCCGCCGCCACGGCCTTCATCCTGATGTGGCCCTTGTGGCCGCATATCTGGAAGGTGATGGTGCCGGCCATCGCGCTCACCTTCTTCTATGTCACCCCCTTCACATCGGGCAAGGGCCACGGCATCGGGCTGCGCGCGGTACCCTTCCTGAAAGCGGTGCTCATTGCGGTGATCTGGTCCGTGGTGGCCGTGGCCGTACCGCTACACCTGGACCCGGTGGGCTTCTCCGCCTTCACCATCATCGGGCTCACCTGCATGCGCGTGCCGCTGATCCTGGCGCTGGCCATCCTGTTCGACATCCGCGACCAAGGCACGGACGATCCCGCCCTGCGCACCGTGCCCCTCGTGTTCGGCGTGCGCGGGGCCAAGGCCATCGCGCTGTTCCTGCTGCTGTGCTCGGCGGCCTTCGAGGTCATCTTCCTGCGCAACCTCGGATACAGCCTCGCCTCGTGGACCATCCTCATCGGCTATGCCTTTGCGGTGGCGCTCACGATGCTGGCCAAGCCGCGGCGCGATCCATTCTACTATGGCATTCTGGTGGACGGTGTGATGGTGGCCATACCGCTCTGCGTGGCCGTGGGTGTATGGCTGGGCTGATCGAGCGACCTTTGGGCCCGCAAATAGATCCGGACCATCAACATTTAATTTCGGGACATCACATGCCATTACCTGAATACAACCTGGTCTCCGCCCGTAAATGGGATGCGGAGGACCCCCTGTCACCGTTCCGCGAACAGTTCCATATTCCCAAGGTGAACAACCGGGAGGTGGTGTACCTCACCGGCAATTCGCTCGGCCTGCAGCCGCAGGACGCGGAATCCGCGGTGAAAGCCGAGTTGGAGGATTGGGCCCGCTTCGGCGTGGAGGGCCATTTCCATGCGCGGCATCCATGGTTCAGCTACCATGAGCGCCTCACCGACGGGGCGGCCTCCCTGGTGGGCGCACGGCGCGAGGAGGTGGTGATGATGAACCAGCTCACCAGCAACCTCCACTTCCTCCTGGTGAGCTTTTACAGGCCGCAGGGCAAGCGCGTGAAGATCCTCACCGAGCACCGCCCCTTCCCGAGCGACACTTATGCCTTGTCCTCGCAGATCCGTGTCCATGGGCTCGACCCCAAGGAGCATTTGGTGGAAGTGCAGCCCCGCGAGGGCGAACACCTCCTGCGGCAGGAGGACATCGAGGCCAAGATCGCGGAGATGGGCGATGAGCTGGCCTTGGTGCTCTTCGGCGGCGTGCAGTACTACACCGGCCAGTTCTTCGACCTCGCCGCCATCACCGCCAAGGCGCACGAGGTGGGTGCCGTGGCCGGCTTCGATCTGGCCCATGCGGTGGGCAACGTGCCGTTGCAGCTGCACGACTGGGACGTGGACTTCGCCGTGTGGTGCACCTACAAGTACCTCAACAGCGGCCCTGGCAGCGTGGGCGGCGCCTTCATCCACGAGCGGCATCTGGCCGCGGACCTGCCGCGGTTCGCGGGCTGGTGGGGGCACAACAAGAAGACGCGGTTCCAGATGGGACCGGAGTTTGAGCCGATGCCCACCGCCGAAGGGTGGCAGGTGAGCAATGCGCCCGTGCTCAACATGGTGGTGCACTACCTCTCCCTGTCGCAGTTCGTGCATGCGGGCATGGCGCGGTTGCGCGAAAAGAGCATCAAGCTCACGGGTTATGCCGAGAAGGTGATCAAGGAGGTGGGGGCGAAGTACGGCGTCAACCTGGAGATCATCACCCCCTCGGATCCCGAGCAGCGCGGCTGCCAGCTTTCCGTGATCGCGCACGGCAAGGGCAAGGCCTTGTACGACCGGTTGACACAGGAGTACGTGTCCGTGGATTGGCGCGAGCCCAATGTCATCCGCCTGGCGCCGGTGCCCATGTACAACTCGTTTGAGGACGTGTACAAGTTCGGGCAGGCATTGGAGATCTGTTTGGGTGGGAAATAGCGCGATAAATGAAGATTGGATCAGGTTGTCAGTTCATAGTTGTTGGTTGTCAGGCAATGGCATCAACGAACAACCGAAAACCGACAACTAATAACTGACAACCAACAACGGACAACCGAACCCATGAAATCCATCACCATCGTCGGCGGCGGGCTGGTAGGCAGTCTATTGGCCGTGCTGTTGGCCACGCGTGGCCACAAGGTGGACGTGTACGAACGGCGTGACGACCCGCGCAAGGCCAAGCCGTGGGAGGGGCGCTCCATCAACCTGGTGGTGAGCCACCGGGGCTGGGAGGCCTTGCGGCTGGCCGGCATAGAGGAAAGGGTCCGTGAGATCACGGTACCGGTGTACGCCCGTATGACACACGACCCCGAGGGCCGCACCAACCGGCTGCCGTACAGCATCGACAACAAGGCCAATTGGTCGGTGAGCCGCGGTGAGCTGAACAACCGTCTGCTGGACGAGGCCGAACGCGTGCCGGGCGTCACCCTCCATTTCGGCCACCGCTGCGTGGACGTTGACCTCGATGGCGCCGCGTGCACCTTCACCCGCAAGGGGGCCGAGCCCGTCACCGCCAAGGCCGACGTGGTGCTGGCCTGCGACGGTGCCTTCAGCGCGGTGCGCCTGAAGATGCAGTTCGGCCGCTTCAACTACAGCCAGGAATACATCGAGCACGACTACAAGGAGATCTCCTTCCCCGTGGGGCCCGACGGCAACCCGCTGATGGACGTGAACTGCCTGCACATCTGGCCCCGGCGGTACTACATGCTCATGGGCCTGGCCAACGGCAACGGCAGCTTCACCGGCACGCTCTTCATGCCGCACAAGGCGCTGCCGCAGGCACCCGATGCCGGCTTCGACGTGGTGCGCACCGAAGGGGAGGCGGACGCCTTCCTGCGCAAGCACTTCCCGGATGCCTACGCCATGATCCCCAACATGACGGAGCAGTATATGCGGCACCCGCAGGCCAACCTGGTGGTGGTGCGCTGTAGCCCGTGGGTGCATGGTGCCTCGGCGGCCTTGCTGGGCGATGCGGCCCATGCCATCGTGCCTTTCTATGGCGAGGGCATGAACGCCGGCTTCGAGGACTGCCACGTGCTGTGCAAGATGCTGGACCGCCATGGCGACGACAATTGGGGCGCGGTGCTCGAGGCCTACAACGCGGAGCGCGTGGCCAACGGGCATGCCATCGCCGACCTCAGCCTGCGCAACTTCATCGAGATGCGCGACCTGGTGGCCGCCCCCCGTTTCATCCTGCGCAAAAAGATCGAAGGTCAACTACAGGCCAAGCATCCCGACAAGTGGCTGCCGCTTTACACGCTGGTGAAGTTCACCCACACGCCCTACGCCGAGGCCTTGCGCCTGGGCGAACAGCACGACCGCATCATGGAGGAGGTGCTGGCGATGCCGGGTATTGAAGGGAAGTGGGACAGTGAAGAGGTGGAGCGCATGGCGCTGGGGCTCTTGGAAGACGCTTGAACGGTATCGGCGGGATGTCCATCCCGTCCATGCGCGTCCAATGAAACAGCCCTGCCCAGGACAGGGGCTGCCCGCGAGGTTACTTACCTTGACCACCACGTTGGAGCCTCGCATGCCCTACATCGCCCATTTCAGCCTCAACCCACCGCGCAGCCACCCCATCCCGTTCGATGTCCCGGCGGTACGCTTCGCGAAGGACATCGATCTGGGCGCGCCGCTCACCTGCTTCGTCGGTGACAACGGCATGGGCAAATCCACCTTGACCCCCGCCGGGCCTCGCGCAGCGGGCCCAGCGGCCAGGGCACTACTTCAGCACCAGCGCATCCAGCCCCTTGAACTGCTTGAAGGCTTTGTCCGTGGTAACGAGCCTGTATCCTCCCGCAATGGCAAAGGCTGCGAGATAGGCATCCATCCAGCGTTTGGGGGAGGCGGTATCCACCTTGGCAAAGGCTGACCATTGGGTGTAGAGTCGTGCCGGTTCCTGCGCAAAATGGATGCGGTGGTCATCGAGCCATGCATCCAACCGTTTCAATGCGCCCCGGTTGGTCAATGGGGGCAGGCCGAAGAGCGAAGTCACGGCGGAGGTGGTGGATAGCCGCAGAAGGCCTTGTTGCGTGTAGCGGCAGAAATGCAGGGAAGGAGAGGGCTCACGTTCCACCCACTGGACCGCCACGGCATGGTGGGTATGGGCCGGCATGCTCAAGGCCACCCACACATTGATGTCCGGCAGGTACGGCGCGGTCATTGGTTCGGCCCCCAAAGGATCTCATCCACCTTTTCGGGCGTCAGCTCTTCGCCGGCCTTGGCCGGATGCCCTCCCTTGAAAAAGGTGGGTAAGGGCTTATGGGGTGCAGCCTTGATATTCTTCTTTTTCGGGACCACCAAGAGCAGGCGGCATGCCTCCGCCACCAGATCCTTCAGCTTCACGCCGTCCTCGGCCGCGCGCACCTTCAGTTGCTTCGCCAGGTCCGCGGGCAGTTCAAATGTCATTTTCACGCCCATGACACAAATATAACCAGAAAACCAGCAAACCAGCAAACCAGCTTGCCATGGCTTGGCTTTTTCATTTCTGCTTCTCTGCCTCGCTTCTTTACCCGTTCATCGCCTATAAAGTCGACCCGGTGGGTCGACGCTCCGGGTGCGATGAATCGGGGACACCTCGTCACTTCTTCACCTCTTCACCTCTTCACCCACACGCCTCCGTTGACACTTCCTTGGCCTTTCCACCGTTATAGCATCGTGGCGAAACCTTCCTTTGTCCCCATGCGTGCCGTCGTTCTCTTCCTGGGCCTGCTCTTCGCAGGGTCGCTCTTTGCGCAAGGCATTTACGGGCGCAAGAAGCCGGAGATCTTCCCCACCGACGGCAAGATGCGGCGCGGAGGCTTCTACGTGGCACCCGGCATCACCTATACGCTCACCCGCTTCAAGGACGAGGAACAGGAGCTGTTCAACCACGCGGACTCGAGCTACACCGCCTTGTTCGACCCCAACGGCAAGTTCGGGCTGTATCTGGAGGCCGGTTGGTTCCACGCCACCAATGACCCGGTGATCTTGGACTACTGGGATTTCGGCCTGGCCTACAAACAGTTGCGGGGCAGCGAGCAATTCGCGGGCACGCTGGTGCGGGGCGACAGCATCGGGCACTTGGCGGGCGAGGGCGGCTTCAACGACCGGCACCTCACCGCGCACATCAACGCCAACAAGCTCTTCCAGGTGCGTGACTACCAGTTCATCCAGTTCAGCCTGGGCGCCAACGTGGATTGGCGCTTTGGTACCACCCGCGATTACACGGCGGACTTCACCGCCATCAACGGCTGGGACTTCCCGCCCGAGTTCACCGGGCAGGTCCATGCCAAGCTGGGCTACGGCTTCAAGCTCACCCAGCAGCTGATGATCATTCCGGCCATCGAAACGCCTATTTTCAGCATCCAGCCCAACGATGATGGCCGTTGGGGCCAGCTCCAATGGTTCAGCAGCACCTACCGGCCGCTGATCCTCAGCGTGCGCTTCCTCTTCCTGCGCTACCCCAAGGGCTGGGCCTGCCCGCCGGTGAAGCAGAACGCCTTCGAGAAGAGCAAGGTGGTGAATCCGAGCTTGAAGTAGGGGTTGGGGAAGGGTTCGTAGTTCGTGGATGTCGGGATTTTGGCGTAGTTGCGATAACTGCGGCCAAGAATTTCCGGTCAGTCACGGGAGGGCACGAGCGTGGTCCGATATGCACCGGACGCTCGCGCCAAAGTGGTGAAACGGTTTACGGCTTGCCGCAGGTGGGGATTTAGAAGCACAAAACTGTCAACCTGCACTGAACTTGAATAGAAGCACAAAACTCCAAGTTTGCACGTCACCCCGCCTGACGCAATACCGTGTGTGTGCCCGGCATGGGCCAAGAACGCTACCGCAAGGTAGCATCGTTCTTTGAATATCCAGAGGGTGCAAGTCCCTTGCCGGCGAGTTGTCGAAGCCGGTCAGCAAGGCGCAAGGTGGTAGGGGGCGACCCCTGCACTGAAGGAAGCGCGACTGCAAAGGTCCGTACCGACGAACAGGAACCGTATACCGAGGCCGTTCCGGGTGGGTAAGCAGGCACAACACTGCAAAGCCCGCAGGCAACAAACCCGGGATGGTAGATGCGGCGGGGATGGACTGAAGGATATGGCCCTTACCCGGGGAGATCTCCATGGCCACGTGTGGCGTAGTGGAGAGGTCAGCAGAGGTCGTAGTAGGGGGTGGATACGAGCCGTCACCGCAAGGATAAAGGCGGAGGACTCACACGCCCGTGAAGGACCAAACGTTGAGGTGTTCCAAATGCCGTTGGGATCGCCTGCCGCAAGGTGGGGAAGCCCTTCGATAGGCGGAACAGGGCAGGAATGAAGGAGTAGACGGAATGATTGAACGGATCGTAGCGAAACCGAACATGCTCAAGGCCTGTCGGCAGGTGGTGTCCAACAAGGGCGTTGCCGGGGTCGATGGGCTCGGCGTGGCCGCACTTGCCAAGCACCTCGCGGTGCATGGCGAACGGCTCGCCACCGAGCTGCAAAGTGGGCAGTACGAACCGCAAGCCATTCTAGGGGTAGCCATACCCAAGAGCAAAGGGGGCACCCGTTTACTGGGCGTCCCCACGGTTGTCGATCGCCTTTTGCAACAGGCGGCACACCAAGTGATCATGCCGCTGTTCGAGGTGGAGTTCAAGGCCCACAGCTACGGCTTCCGCCCCGGACGGAGCGCCCAACAGGCGGTACTGCGCGCGCAACAGAACATCAATGAAGGGTATCAACACATCGTTGATATCGACCTGAAAAGCTTCTTCGACGAAGTGGACCATGGCGTGCTGCTGCAACTGCTGTGCCGCAAGGTGAAGTGCCCCCTGACGATGCGCCTGATCCGCCGCTGGCTCCGTGCGCCCATCCAAGTGGATGGGAAGCTGGTGAAGCGGCGCAAGGGCGTGCCGCAGGGCAGCCCGCTCAGCCCGCTGCTGTCCAACATCATGCTCCATGAACTGGACCGTGAACTGGAACGGCAAGGGTTGCGCTACGTGCGTTACGCGGACGACTTCAGCATCTACCTGAAGCGCAAGACCCAAGCGCGGAAGGTGGGCAACAGCATCTACCTGTTCCTTCGGGAGCGGCTGAAGCTGCCCATCAACCGCGCGAAGAGCGGCATCCGTAAACCCGTGCAGTTCGAGCTGCTGGGCTACGGGTTCGTCCCCACGTATGAGAAGGGCGTGAAGGGCCAATACCAATTGGTGGTGGGGGCCCAAGGGTGGCAGACCTTGAAGCGCAAGGTGAAGGCCCTTACGCGCAAGACCGCTCCGCTACCGCTTGCCGAGCGCATCACCCGCCTGAAGACCGTGCAACGCGGCTGGCTCAATTACTTCCGTCTGGCAAGTATGACCGGCAAGCTGCGCGATGTGGACGGCTGGGTGCGCAACCGCTTGCGGTACTGCATCTGGAAGGACTGGAAGAAGCCCGAACGGAAACGGAAGAACCTGATCCGCTTGGGAGTCGACCAGCACCATGCCTACGCTTGGAGCCGAACGCGCAAAGGTGGCTGGGCCATCGCCCAAATTCCCATCCTAAGCACCACGATCACTTTGTCCCGTCTGCACAAACGCGGCTACGAAGCCCTGCTCGACCACTACCGGAAAGTCGCTCCACACCTCAATGAACCGCTGTATACGAGGCCCGTACGTACAGTGGTGTGAGAGGCGCACCCCGTCGCTATTTAGCGGCGGGGCCGCCTACTCGATTATAAGCCGTTTTTCTTATTTGCATACTTGTTTTTTCGTTTCTGTCGCCTTTGCATAACCTAAACTTTCTGCTTTGTCGAGGTCTTTGCAAACCATATTTAAAATTCCAATCTTATACCAAGTTACTGCTCTTTCAAAGTAAGCGTCTGCATAATTTGGATAAAGTTCAATTACTTTATTAAACATATCTTTTGCTTTTCCAAAATCTTCTTCGTCACGATACAGCATTCCGTTGTATAAATATGAAAGTTTATTCTTCGGTCTGATTTCAATACTTCTTTCAAGGTCTGCGTGTCCCTTTTTTAAGTTTTTAAATTGTGTTGCATAAAGTAGTCCCCTGTTAAAATATGCGTCATAGTAATTTTTGTCTTGGTCAATTGCTTTGGTGTAATACTTCAGAGCGTTGTCTTTGTCAGGTGTTGGAAGAGAAGCATAGCAGTAACCAAGTTCATAAAATGAATATTTGTCGTTTGGTTCAAGTGTCAATGTTGTTTTATAAAATTCAATTGCTTTGTCTATGTTACCGAGTCCAAAGTAACATTTACCAATGTTGAATGAAGCATTTGAATTCCTTTTGTTTGTTTTTTCAAAAGATTTGGAAAAGTCGTCAAGTGCATTTTGATATTTCCCTTTGTCCAAGTAGCAATGTCCCCTTTGATACAAAGCTGTCGTATCATTTGGAACTATTTTCAAAGTCAAGTCACAATAAACAATAGAACTGTCTAAGTTGTCAAGGTAGTAATACATTAAACTCAGCTTATTGTAAATGAAATAGTTTTCATTGTCAAGTTTGAGAGCTTTGTTGTAAAGGTCAATTGCTTCCCTGTAATTTTTTTCTTGTCCCGCTCTAATTGCAGAGGAAGTCAACTCTTCAAAAGTCTGTCCGTATGTCTTTGCAACAAAAAGTGTCAGTATGATTATTAGTATTTTTCTCATTGATTGTGTCGTTTTAAAATGGCTTATAACTCGCTAATAGACGTAACTGTGTCCAAGTGCCGGCCTGACTATTGCCCGTGACATTCAGGTGTTTGGAGAAGCTGGAATGCAAAATCCGCACTGCGTAAAGCCGCCGGGAGGTTGAGTGTTGGTTGGGGGTAATGGCAGGTTTCTGGTAGGTCGAAGTTAAGTCTCCGGAAGGATTTACGGAGGTCTTTCTCCCGCTACGCTCACCCCCTCACAAACGGATTCTCCCGCCGCTCCTCGCCGATGGTGGTTTCCGGCCCGTGGCCGCAGTACACCACCACGTCATCGCCCAGCGGGTAGAACTGCTCGCGGATGCTGCGTTGCAGCACATCGAAGTCGCCGCCGGGCAGGTCGGTGCGGCCGATGCTGCGCTGGAAGAGCACGTCGCCGCCGATCAAAAAGCGCTGCTTGGGGTGGAAGAAAGCCACATGGCCGGGCGCATGGCCGGGCACGAAGAGCACGTCCAGGTGTTCCTCGCCCAGCTGGATCACCTGCCCCTCTTCGAGGAAGGTAACGGGCTCAGGGACGGGGGCACAGGCTATGCCGAACAACAGCCCGGACTGTTCCACCAGGGCCAGGGTGGGCAGGTCCTTACGGTGCAGCTCCGGCAGCAGGCCGAAGCGTTCGTTTGCCCAGGCACAGCCCATCACATGGTCGATGTGGGCGTGGGTGAGCAACGATCTCACGGGCCGTATTCCGTTGGCCTCCAGCCAGCCCTCCAACACCCGTTGCTCGTTCCGGTCGCTGCATCCGGGATCGATCAGGATACCTTCACCGTCGGCGTGCAGCACGTAGGTGTTCTCTTGGAAGGGGTTGAACGTGAACTTTTGGACGTGCATGGCTGCCGAAAAAGCGTGAACTTCGCGACTCCCCGCAAAAGTACCCCCTTGATCGTCGTGGAACGCCTGTTGCGCATACTCATCCTTCTGGTGATGGCCCTTCCGGCCGCTCCCGCCGCTGCGCAGTTCTACAACGGCAGCCAGCAGGAGTTCGGCAAGAACCGGGTGCAGTACCGCGAGTTCCTGTGGCAGAGCTACCGCTTCCCGGAGATCGAGACCTTCTTCTACAAGGAGGGGCGCGATGTGGCCAAGTACGTCTCCATCAGCGCGCTGCGCAACAAGCGGGACCTGGAGAAATTCTTCGACCACACCTTGGACGAGCGGATCCAGTTCGTGGTGTACAACACGCAGGGCGACTTCCGGCAGAGCAACATCGGCCTGACGGACGATGAGCAGTACAACATCGGCGGGGTGACGCGCATCGTGGGCACCAAGGTGTTCGTGTACAACGAGGGCGACCGGGCCAAGCTGGACCGGCAGGTGCGCTCGGGCATCGCCCAGGTGCTGATGGACCAGATGATGTTCGGCGGCAACTGGCGCGAGGTGCTGAAGAACAGCGCCACGATGAACCTGCCGGAATGGTTCACCAAGGGTGCGGTGGGCTATGTGTCCGGGCCTTGGGATGCCGCCGACGAGGGCCGGGTGCGCGATGGCGTGATGGGCGGGCGGTACAACAAGTTCAACCGCCTGGAAGGGAAGGACGCCGAACTGGCTGGCCAGGCGCTGTGGAGCTACGTGGCCGATGTGTACGGCCCGGCGGTGATCCCGAACATCCTGTACATGACGCGGGTGAGCCGCAATGCCGACAGCGGTTTCATGTACGTGCTGGGCGTGCCCCTGAAGGCGCTGATGAAGGAGTGCTTCGACCACTACCGCGGGCGCTATGCCGAGGAGGAGCGGCTGCGGCACGACGCGCAGGCGATGGAGCTGGCCCTGAAGACCCGCAAGGCGCGCACCTATGCCCAGTTCAAGTTGAGCCCCGATGGGCGGCACGCGGCTTGGGTGAGCAACGAGCTGGGCCAGTACAAGGTGTGGCTGTACGACTTCGACAACGGCAAGGTGAGGAAGATCGCCAAGGGGGAGAAGAAGATCGATCGCATCATCGACCACAGCTGGCCGGTGCTGGCCTGGCACCCGACCGGCGGCGCGCTTACCTGGACCACCGAGCGCAAGGGCGAGCTGCTGTTGCATACCTACACCCTCGACGACCGGAAGACCATCCATAAGCCGGTGTTCATGCTGGACAAGATCCTGTCCATGCAGTACAGCCCGGACGGGCGGAACATGGTGTTCAGCGCGGTGCAGGACGGGCGCACGGACCTGTACCTGTACTACGTGATCGGCAACCGCCAGGAGCAGTTGACCAACGACCAGTTCGACGACCTGGACCCGGCCTTCGCGGACGGTGGGCGCTCCATCATCTTCAGCAGCAACCGTACCGACGATACCCTGCGGGCCAATACGCCGCCCACCTGGCTGCCCAACGACAAGGACATCTTCCGCTACGACCTGGCCACCCGCAGCCCGGTGCTCGCACGCCTGACCAACACGCCCGGCGTGGACGAGCGGCAGCCCGCCATGTGGGACAGCACGGGCTATACCTGGCTGAGCGATGCCGGCGTGCTGCGCGACCGTTGGCTGGCACGTTACGACAGCGCCGTAAGCGCCGTGGACACCATCATCCATTACCGCTACTTCACCGTGGCGCAGCGCATCTCCAGCTACAAGCGGGGCATCCTGGAGCAGGATGTGGCCCGGCCGGGCGTGCGCTACTCGGAGATGGTCTTCCGGGACGGCAAATACCGGTTCCTGTACGGAGCCGTGGGCCAACCGGGAAGGCCGGGGGAGGAAACGGGCGTGGTGCCGCAGGCGCCGCGCGATCCCGCCAACCGCTCGGTGACGGATGACATGAGCACCGTGGTGAAGGTGGACGTGCAACAGGCGCGTGATACCGGGGCGCAAGCGGTGGACATCCGCAACTACCGCTTCAGTGATGAGCTGGGGACACCCCCTGCACGCGATGCGGCGCGGAATGAAGGAAATGTGGCCCAGGAGGACGTGCCCGTGGTGGGATTGCCTGGCCTGCCGGCGGACACCGCGCAGATCACCAATGTCGTTTTTCCCGAGCAGCGCAACTACAACGTGAACTTCGCCACGGACGAGGTGCTCACCCAGCTGGACAACAGCTACTCCTCCCAGTTCTACCAGCCCTTGGCGGGCCCCGATGCCCTGAACCCCGGCCTGAGCGGCCTGATGCGCATGGCCGTGAGCGACCTGTTCGAGGACTACAAGATCGTCGGCGGGTTCCGGTTGGCGCTGGACCTGAACAACAACACGTACCTCCTGCAGTACGCGAACCTCAAGCGGCGGCTGGACAAGGAGATCATCCTGCAACGGCAGGCGAACCAGGGGCTCATCAGCTTGGGCGTGGAGAAGATGTACACCCACTCGGCCACCTACCGCGTGTCGTGGCCCTTCAATGAGCTCACGGCCCTGCGGGGTTCCGTATCGTACAGGCATGACCAGCACATCGTGCAGAGCATCGACCAGTTCTCGCTGCGCTGGCCATCCCAAAGTGACCACACCGCAAGCGCCAAGCTCGAGTACGTGTATGACAGCAGCCGCCCGCGCGGCCTCAACCTGTACAACGGATGGAAGGCCAAGGTCTTCGGGGAATACTACATCGAGCCTTCGGGCCAGCGGACGGACATGCAGGTGGTGGGCTTCGACGTGCGCAATGCCCTGCCGCTTCACCGGGAGCTCACCTGGGTGAACCGCGTGGCGGGTTCGGCATCCATGGGCAGCCGCAAGGTGCTCTTCTTCATGGGCGGGGTGGACAATTGGCTGTTCGCCAAGACGGACAACAGCATCCCCATCGACTTCTCGCAGAACTACCACTACCAGGCGTTGGCCGTGCCCATGCGCGGCTTCTACTACAACGCCCGCAACGGCAGCGCCTTCGCCGTGCTCAATTCCGAGGTGCGCCTGCCCCTGTTCCGCTACCTGTTGGACCGGCCCATGCAGAGCGACTTCCTGCAGAACTTCCAGGTTGTGGCATTCGGCGATGCGGGCACGGCGTGGACGGGCATGGACCCGTACGGCGAGGACAACTTCTTCAACCGCCAGATCATCCACCGCAATCCGCTCACCATCACCATCCGCAACCAGCGCGAGCCCATCATCTGGGGCTACGGCTTCGGCGTGCGGGCGCGCCTGCTGGGTTATTTCATGCGCGGCGATTGGGCATGGGGCGTGGAGGATGGCGTGATCCAGAAGGGGATCTTCCAATTCTCGCTCAGCCTTGATATTTGAGGCATGCCGGAAACCATCACCGTGGACCGCGTGCAGGAGTTGATCCGCAAGCACCACTTGGACACCATCGCCGTGCGGCGGCACCTGCATGCGCACCCCGAGCTGAGCTTCCAGGAGCATGCGACCGGCGCGTACATCGCCGACCGGCTGCGCGGAATGGGCGTGGAGGTGCGTACCGGGATCGCGGGCACGGGCGTGATCGGCACGGTGCGGGGCAAGGGCCCCGGCCGCACGGTATGCCTGCGGGCCGACATCGACGCATTGCCCATCCAGGAGGCCAACGAACTGCCCTATGCCTCGCGCAATGCGGGGGTGATGCATGCCTGCGGCCATGACGCGCACACGGCGATGGTGCTGGCGGCGGGCCGGGTGCTGCACGAGCTGCGCGATGCTTGGGACGGCACCGTGCTGCTGCTGTTCCAGCCCGGCGAGGAGAAGATCCCCGGCGGCGCCTCGCTGGTGCTGAAGGAGGGTGCCTTGAAGGACCCCGCGCCGGATGCCATCCTGGGCCAGCACGTAACGCCCGAGCTGGAGGTGGGCAAGGTGGGGTTCCATGCCGGCCCGTTCATGGCCAGCAGCGATGAGCTTTACCTGACCGTGAAGGGGAGGGGAGGGCATGCCGCGCAGCCGGAAAAGCTGATCGACCCGATCCAGATCGCGGCCCGGCTGCTGAACGTGCTGCAGGATGAGTTCAAGGCCTGGCGGAAGGAGGCGCCCTTGATCATGGGCTTCGGCCGGGTGATCGCCGACGGGGCCACCAACGTGGTGCCCAACGAGGTGCGGATAGCGGGCACCCTGCGCACCTTCGATGAGACGTTGCGTGCCGAGGCCCATGAATGGCTTGTCCGCAAGGCCGATGCCTTGTGCCGCTCACACGGGGGCAGCTGCCACGTGGAAATCCGCAAGGGCTATCCCGTGCTGGTGAACGATGCGGCCCTGACGGACCGGGTCCGCGCTGCCGCGGTGGAGTTCCTCGGCGCCGACCAAGTGGTGGAGATGCCCCGGCGAATGGGCAGCGAGGACTTTGCCTTCTACACCCAGGTGATGCCCGGCAGCTTCCACCGCCTCGGGACCGGTAATCCGAAAAAGGGCGAGGCCCCGGGCCTGCATACGCCTATGTTCAACATCCCCGAGGAAAGCCTGGCCATCGGCGCGGGCGTGCTGGTTTGGGGGGCGTTGAAGGAGCTGTTCGGTGTGTGCTGAAAAGGGTGTCGCAGATAACGGTACTGAGGGGCTTTGAGCTGCGAGCTTTGAGCTGCGAGCTACGGGCCGTGGGCGCGCCTACGCACTACGCACTATCCGCCGGTGCCACGCGCCGCAGCACCACCGTCCCTGACAACGGACAACCAGTGACCGGCCACTAATTCGCCACCTCGCTCATGAACTTCAGCCGCATCAGCCGCAGTTCCTCGTCACTGTAATCGCCGTCAAACTCCTTGGAGGCCTCGTCGATGCTGTCCGATTCCGCGTCGCGGAAATAGTCCATGATCTCCTCTTGGGCATCCTCGTCCAAGATCTCGTCCAAGTGGTAGTTGATGTCCAGCTTGGTTCCGCTGCTCACGATGGTCTCCATCTCATCGATCAGCTCGATCAGGCTCAGTCCTTTCGCTTTGGCGATGGATTCCAGGGCCAGTCGCTTGTCGATGTTCTGGATGATATGCACCTTGTTGCTGCTCTTCTTGGCCACCGACCGCACCACGGTTTCCTCCTCCGGGCGTTCGATCTCGTTTTCTTCCACGTATCGCTCGATCAGCTCCACGAAGGGTTTGCCGAATTTCTGCGCCTTGCCTGCGCCTACGCCCGTGATGATGGTGAGCTCCTCCAAGGTGATGGGGTAGCGCACGGTCATTTCCTCCAGCGAAGGGTCTTGGAAAAGGACGTAGGGTGCCAGTTTGTGCTTCTTGGCCTCGGCGTGCCGGAGGTCCTTCAGCATGGCCATCAGGCGTTCGTCGGCTGCGCCCCCGCCCTTGCCGTTGAGCACGATCTCATCGTCCGGCGTGTCGTCGTCCACGCGTTCGCGCTCCCGGGTAAAGGTGATGGGCACCGGTTTCTTCATGAAGGCCTTGCCTGCATCGGTAAGGCTGAGGTTGCCGTAGGTCTCGATGTCCTTGTGCAGGAAGCCGCCCACATTGGCTTGGCGGATCACGGCCATCCAGTGTTGGGCCTCATGGTCGCTGCCGGCGCCGTATGCCTTCAGCTTATCGCCCTTGTAGTTCTTGATCTCGCTGGTGTCCTGCCCGGTGAGCAGGTCGCAGATGAAGCGTGCCTTGTGCCGCTCCTTGCTTTCCTTCACGGCTTCCAGCACCAGCACGAGGTCTTCCTTGGCCTCGAAATACTCCTTCGGGTTGAGGCAATTGTCGCAGGCGCCGCAATTGTCGCCGGGGAGTTCCTCGCCGAAGTAGTGCAGCAGGTATTTGCGGCGACACATGCCGGTTTCGGCGTAGCTGACGGTATCGGCCAGCAGTTGCTTGCCGATCTCCTGTTCGGCCACGGGTTTTCCTTGCAGGAACTTCTCGAGCTTTTCAATGTCCTTGTAGCTGTAAAAGGTGACGCATTTTCCTTCGCCGCCATCGCGTCCGGCCCGTCCGGTCTCTTGGTAGTAGCTCTCCAGGCTCTTGGGTATGTCGTGGTGTATCACGAAGCGTACATCGGGCTTGTCGATGCCCATGCCGAAGGCGATGGTGGCCACGATCACGTCCACGTCCTCCATCAGGAAGCGGTCCTGGAAACTGGCGCGCTGGGTGGCGTCCATGCCGGCATGGTATGGCAGTGCCTTGATGCCGTTGACCTGGAGTGTTTCGGCGATCTCCTCCACCTTTTTCCGGCTGAGGCAGTAGATGATGCCGCTTCGCCCGCTGTTCTGCTTCACGTAGCGGATGATCTCGCGGGTCACATCTTTCTTGGGGCGCACCTCATAGTACAGGTTGGGCCGGTTGAAGGAGTCCTTGAAGACATTGGCTCCGGGGATGTCGAGGTTTTTGAGGATGTCCTCCTGCACCTTTTTGGTGGCGGTGGCGGTGAGGGCGATGACGGGCACGCGCTTGATCTCGTCGAAGATGGTGCGCAGGCGGCGGTATTCGGGGCGGAAGTCGTGGCCCCATTCGCTGATGCAGTGTGCCTCGTCGATGGCGAAGAAGCTGATCTTGATGTCGGAAAGGAACTCCACGTTCTCTTTCTTGGTGAGCGATTCGGGTGCCACGTACAGCAGCTTGGTCACCCCGGAAAGGATGTCCTCTTTCACCTTCACGGCCTGGCTGCGGGTGAGGGAACTGTTGAGGAAGTGGGCCACGCCGTCCTCGCCGCCGAAGCTGCGGAGCAGGTCCACCTGGTTCTTCATCAGGGCGATCAGCGGGCTTACCACGATCGCGGTGCCCTCGCTCATCAGTGCGGGCAATTGGTAGCAGAGGCTCTTGCCCCCGCCGGTGGGCATGATCACGAAGGTGTCGCGGCCGTCGAGCACGCTCTGCACAATGGCCTCTTGTTCACCCTTGAAGGCCTTGAATCCGAAGAATTGGGCCAAGGCCTCCTTCGGGGAAATGTCTACGTTCGTCATAATGGTTTCCATGCGGTGGAGCTCCCGCCTTGTTTGATCGCTTAAAAGTAGGGCGATCTCTTGAATGTGCAACACCTCCGGGGGCGACTTCTTGGAAAGCTTCGCCGGAAAGCCGGAAGTCCTTGGAAACTCGTTGAAAACAGCCGGGGCGCATCGGGGTCCGCCGCATGGGGCGCCTCTATATTTGGCCGCCCCACGGGCGATCGGCGCATGGCGGAGAAACAGAAGGAGCTCACATTCCTGGACCATCTGGAGGCCCTCCGATGGACCCTGATGCGGTCGGCGGCGGCCGTGCTGGTGGGCATGGTGGTGGCTTTCGTGTACAAGGATGTGGTTTTCGATGCCATCATCCTGGCCCCGCAGCGCCCCGACTTCCTTACCTACCGGGCCTTCTGCCACCTCGCGCTCAAGATGGGGCTTGATGAGTCGTTCTGCATGGACGCCACGGGCTTCACGCTGATGAACACCACCATGGCGGGCCAGTTCATGGTCCACATCATGGTCAGCTTCGTGGCGGGGATCATCTTGGCCATGCCGTACATCCTATGGGAGATCTGGCGCTTCGTGAAGCCGGGCCTGAAGCCCGAGGAGCGGCGCCCGCTGCGCGGAGTGGTGCTCTTCGCCAGCCTCCTCTTCATTGCAGGCGTGGTGTTCGGCTACTATGTCCTGGCCCCCATGAGCATCCAGTTCCTGGGCACGTACACCGTCAGCGAGTCGGTGCCCAATCTGGTTGACCTCAACAGCTACATCGGCACCATCACCTCCCTCACGCTGTGGACCGGGGTGGTCTTCGAACTGCCCATGGTGGTGTACTTCCTGGCCCGTACCGGCGTGGTGGGCCCGGGCTTTTTGCGCACCTACCGGCGCCACGCCTACGTGATCATCCTCATCATTGCCGCCATCATCACCCCGCCGGATGTCACCAGCCAGTTGATCGTCTCCTTCCCCCTGATCATCCTTTACGAAGGCAGCATCTTCCTGGCGGCCCGCACGGTGCGGGCGCGTGAAAGGGCGGAGGCAAACGCGAGGAAGGCATGAGGCGGCATCCGGCACCGATGGTCTTGCGGCCCTTGCTGGCCGTGCTGGCCGTGGCTTTCGCCCTGCTGGCCGAAGCGCAGACCACCCGCATCACCGGCACCGTCACCGATGCAGCCACGGGCGAGCCGCTGCCTTTCGTCAACGTCAGCTTCGTGGACAGCCGCGTGTCCGCCAACACCGATTTCGACGGCCATTACGTGTTGGAGACCTACTACGCCACGGACAGCATCCGCGCCGTGAGCATGGGATACATGCCGTATGCTGCCAAGGTGAAGCGCGACCAGGCCCAGCGCATCGACATCCGCATGCAGCCGGCCACCAAGCAGCTGGAGGATGTGGTGGTCACCTACAAGGGCAACCCGGCCTTCCCCATCCTGCGCAGGTTGGTGGCCAACAAGCCCGTGAACAACCGCGAAAAGCTGGAGGCCTACCAGTACGAGGCCTACAACAAGGTGGAGTTCGACCTGAACAACATCACCGAGGAGTTCGAGAAGAAAAGGATCTTCAAGGATTTCGCCTTCATCTTCGACCATGTGGACACGACGGGTGGCAAGCGCTTCCTGCCCATCTTCATGACCGAGACGATGAGCGCCGTGTACTACCGGCAGAAGCCGAAGGTGCGCCGGGAGTACATACACGGCACCAAGGTGAGCGGGCTTGAAAACCCCAGCATCTCGCAGTTCATGGGCGACATGTACCAGAACGTGAACATCTACGACAACTTCCTGGTCATCTTCGGCAAGAACTTCGTGAGCCCCATCGCCGATGGCGGAAAGGGCTACTACAACTACTACCTGCTGGACAGCAACTGGGTGGGCAACAACTGGTGTTACCACATTTCCTTCACGCCGAAGCGGGTGCAGGAACTGGCCTTCACGGGCAGCATGTGGGTGAACGACACCAGCTATGCGGTGAAGAGCATCGAGGCCAGCATCGCCACGGGCGCCAACCTCAATTTCGTGGAAGGCTTCCAAGTGAAGCAGGAATACACGGAGGTGCAGCCCGAAGTGTGGATGCTCACCAAGGACCAGTTGGTGGTGGACCTCAACCCGGTGAAAAACCAAGGCAAGGATGCGAAGCACCTGGTGCAGGGGTTCTACGGGCGGCGCACCGCCAGCTACCGCGACTTTGTGATCAACAAGCCCAAGCCGCCGGAGTTCTATGCCGGTGCCGACGAGGTGGTGATGGACATCGACCCGCTGAGCGAAGGGGCGGCCTACTGGGACGAGAACCGGCACGAAAACCTGACCGCCCAGGAGAACACCATCTACCACATGGTGGATACCATGAAGACCATCCCCCGGTTCCGTACGTATGTGGACATCGTCACCACCGTCTTCACGGGCTACTATACCAAGGGCAAGATCGACCTGGGGCCGTACTTTACCACCTACAGCTTCAACCCCGTGGAAGGCAACCGCTTCCGCATCGGTGGGCGCACCAGCAGCAACTTCAGCACCCGCAAGGAGCTCAATGGCTACCTGGCCTATGGCACGCGCGACGGTAAGTTCAAGTTCGGCGTGGGCGGCAAGACGTTCGTGAGCAAGACATCCCGTCAGATCGTGGAGGTGAGTTACAAGCAGGACCTGGAGCAGCTGGGCGAAAGCGTCAATGCCTTCCGGGGCGACAACATCCTCAGCAGCGTGTTCCGCCGCACGCCCAACACCAAGCTCACCTTGGTGGAGGAAACCCGCGCCAGCTACCAGCGCGAGTGGTTCACCGGCTTCGACAACACGCTGATGCTGCGCTATCGCACCCTGTTCCCCTTGGGCGACCTGAAATACCTGCGGCCGGGCACGATGGGTGAGCCGCCGACGGTGATCAACTCCATCCAAACGGCCGAGGTGGCCCTGAACACACGCTTCGCCTACAAGGAGAAATATGTCAGCGGCGACTTCTCGCGCATGAGCCTGGGCACGCGCTACCCCACCGTGGAGCTTCACCTGTCCACGGGCCTTCCGCGCATGGCGCAAAGCGAGTACGGCTACACCAAGGTGGTGGCCCACGTGTACCAGCGGCTGCAGCTGGGCACCTTCGGATGGATGCGCGTGAACGCCGAGGCGGGCCGCGTGTGGGGCGACCTGCCCTACCCGCTGCTGGTGCTGCACAGCGGCAACGAGACGTTCTACAACGACGACCTCGCGTTCAACACCATGAACTACTTCGAGTTCATCAGCGACCGCTACGCCCAGCTCTTCCTCGAACACCACTTCGAGGGCCTGTTCTTCAACCGCATCCCCCTGCTGCGCCGCCTCAAATGGCGGGAGGTGGCCGCGGCCAAGGCGGTGGTGGGCGACCTGGACCGCACGCGCACCGAAAGGGAGATGCTGATGCTGCCGGGCATGTATACCCTGAAGGAGGGGCCCTTCGTGGAGTTCAGCGCCGGGGTGGAGAACATCCTGAAGGTGCTGCGCATCGACGGCGTGTGGCGCCTCACCTACAACGACCACCCCGGCACCAACCTGTTCGCGTTACGTTTGGGCCTTGCCTTGCAGTTCTGAATGATCCTGCGTGCCGACCATATCGTGAAGAAGTACAAGCGGCGAACCGTGGTGGGCGGCGTAAGCGTGGAGGTGCACCAAGGCGAGATCGTGGGCCTGTTGGGTCCCAACGGCGCAGGCAAGACCACCAGCTTCTACATGATCGTGGGCCTGGTGAAGCCGAATGCGGGCCGCGTGTACCTGGATCAAACGGACATCACCGACCTGCCGATGTACAAGCGGGCCAAGCTGGGCATCGGCTACCTGCCGCAGGAGGCCAGCGTGTTCCGCAAGCTCAGCGTGGAGGACAACATCCGTGCGATCTTGGAGATGACCAAGCTGACCAAGGCGGAACAGCAGCACAAGCTGGAAAGCCTGTTGGATGAATTCAGCCTGCAGCACGTGCGCAAGAACATGGGCGACGTGCTCAGCGGTGGCGAACGCCGCCGCACGGAGATCGCGCGCAGCTTGGCCACCGAGCCCAAGTTCATCCTGCTGGATGAGCCCTTCGCGGGGGTGGACCCCATTGCGGTGGAGGATATCCAAGGCATCGTTTCCCACCTGAAGGACCGCAACATCGGCGTGCTCATCACCGACCACAACGTGCAGGAAACGCTCAGCATCACCGACCGGGCCTACCTGCTGTTCGAGGGCAAGATCCTCAAGCAGGGCACGGCAGAGGAATTGGCGGCGGATGAGCAGGTGCGCAAGGTGTACCTGGGCAAGAACTTCGAGCTGCGCCGCCATGCGTCGAAGTGATCCCGCCCCTTGTCCTTCGCGTTCATGAGCCTTCCCGAACTGACGCCCCTGTTGTTGCTGGAATGGGCGGCGGTGGTGCTGAACATCCTGTTCGTGGTGCTGATCGCGTACGAGAAGCGCATAGGCTGGCTGGTGGGCTTTGTGGCCAGTGTGATCGGCGTAGGCCTGTACCTGCTGGCACAAACTTGGGCCATGAGCGTGCTGAACGCCTACTATGTGGTGATGGCCGTGTATGGCTGGTGGAGCTGGGGCCGAGGCGCCGGGGAGGTGGCCATCCACACGCAACCGTGGACCTTCCAGCTCATGATGGCCGCCATCGGGCTGATGCTCAGCTACGTGGTCTTCTTCTTCCTAAAAGGCTACCTCAACGGGCGACAACCAGAGCTGGATGCCTTCGTCACCGTGTTCAGCTTCATCGCCACCTGGATGATGGCCCGCAAGTACATTTCCTGCTGGTACTGGTTCATCGTGGCGGACACGGTGGCCATCTGGCTCAACTGGCAGGTTGACTACAAGGGCTTCGCCCTGCTGAATGTCGTTTACCTGGGCACCTCCGCCTTCGGGCTGATGAAGTGGGGGCGGGCGCTGGCGAAGCAGCGGGAGGGCCCTGCCTCCATGGAATAGAAGGGGTAGTCGGCACTCAACCGTGATCAAGATGGGATCAATGGAGGAGAGGCGGTCTTTGATCAAGGACCGAGGACCAGTACAGCTTGTTCGGGATCATTCAGGAAGTCCCGGATCCCGTCCGAGTATTTCATGAGCAGCTCGATAACGGCCTGTGTGGGTGCGTTCCCAACGCGGACCCAGATCACTTTAGGGGGCGCACCACGGAGGATGCCCAGTTGTTGGAAGTCGGTGTCCTTGGTCAAGATGGAAAACCCGTTCGTTGCGGCATATTCCCAGATCCACCGGTCAGGCGCTTGGCCCAGGCCAAGCTCCATGGTATGCATGCTTCCCTGGTAGTTGGCCAGCAAGTGCTGGACCAAGCGCGGGGACAGATTATGATCGATCAGCAGTTTCACGCTGCTGGTGGTATGGTCTGGAGCTTCCGTTCCCGGTCTGCCGCAAAGGCGAGGCAAGCCCGGATATCCTCATCGGTCAAATAGGGGAAATCCTCCAAGATCTCGGGAATGGACATACCACCTGCCAGGTATTCCAAAACATCGCCCACGGAAATGCGCATGCCGCGGATCGTTGGCTTGCCGCTGCGGATCTCTGGGTCAACCGTAATGATCTTCGAATAGTCCATTTGTCCCAAGGGTCTTTTTCAAAGATAAGCTGAACGAGGGATGACGCACTGCTGTCCATGACGGTACTTTGCCCCATGCTTGGCAAGCCCCCCATGCGCAAGATCGTCATCACCGGCCCGGAATGCAGCGGCAAGTCCGTGCTTTCGGAAAAACTGGCCAAGCACTACGGCGTGTTGTGGGTGCCGGAAATGGCGCGCGCCTATCTGGACGAACTGGGCAGGCCCTACCGCGAGGATGACCTGCTGCGCATCGCACAGGCCCAGCTCAAGGCGGAAGAGGATGCGCTGAACGCGATGGCCCATGCACCTTACCTCATGCACGATACGGACTTGATCACCATCCGCATCTGGGGCGAGGAGAAGTACGGGCGCAGCGATCCGTGGGTGGTGGGGCAGACTGTGGAACGGCCCTACGACCTGTGGCTATTGAGCAAGCCCGACATCCCTTGGGTATTCGATCCGCAGCGCGAAAACCCGCACGACCGCGACCGCTTGTTTGCGGTGCATGAAAGGCTGCTGCAGGAACTGGGCAAGCCGTATGTGGTGGTGGGCGGCGATGAAGAGGAGCGGTTGCGGCAGGCGGTAGTGGCGATTGAAGCCGCCCGCCCCTGAGCCTGTTTCAGCTTTCACATTTCCACTTTCATCTTCTCGAAGATTACCTTTGCCCCGTCTTCCACTGGGGTGCCTCCGTGATTCGCGGAAGCTGAGATCATACCCAATGAACCTGCGCAGGTAATGCTGCGAAGGGAACCGCACCGGACCGCCGGGCATCTCCGTGAAAGGCGCCAACACGGAGAATGGATGACCAATAAGATCTTCCTTGCGGGCTTGGCGGCACTGCTGGCCACGGCCCTTTCGGCCCAAGTGAAATTGACGGGCAGCGTACACGATACCGATGACGCTCCCGTGCCCTTTGCCAGCATTGCGCTGGGCGAGCGGGGCTGGTCGCTGGCGGCCGATGCCCACGGGCGTTTCCAGGCCGGCGGCCTCTTCCCCGGCGAGCTGCGGCTGCGCATCAGCGCGGTGGGCTTTGAAACGCTGGACACGCTCGTATGGCCCGATGCCAGCGGGAACGTGATGCGCTTCACCCTGCAGCAGGCGGTGCGCGAATTGGCGGCCGCCGAGGTCGCCGCCCTGCGCGCCGGTGACCGCGCGCCTTTCGCCAAGAGCGTGGTGGGCAGGGATGAGGTCCAGCGCAACAACTACGGCGTCGACCTGCCCTACCTGCTGGAGCTGCAGCCCAGCGTGATCACCACCAGCGACGCGGGCACCGGCATCGGCTACACCGCCATGCGCATCCGCGGCAGCGATGCCACCCGCACCAACATCACCCTCAACGGCGTGCCCTTCAACGATGCCGAGAGCCAGGGCGCCTTCCTGGTGAACCTGCCCGACCTGGCCACCAGCGCCGAGGACATCGAGGTGCAGCGCGGCGTGGGCACCAGCACCAACGGGCCGGGCGCCTTCGGGGCCAGCATCAACCTGCGCACCACCGCGGTGAGGCCCGAGGCGTGGGGGCTCGTCAGTGCCGGGGCCGGTTCGTTCAATACGCAGCGCTACGCCGTCAGCGCGGGCACGGGCCTGCTGGGCGCGTCGGAGCATTCGCGCTTCAGCTTCGACATGCGCCTGTCGTCCATCACCAGCGATGGCTACATCGACCGCGCCACCGCCGACCTGAAGAGCTACTTCCTGCAAGGCGCGTGGGTGGGGAAGGGGCGCTCGCTGCGCTTCATCACCTTCCGCGGAAAGGAGCGGACCTACCAAGCCTGGGACGGCGTGCCCCGCGAGGTGATCGACACCAACCGCACCTACAACGCTTTCACCTACGACCACCAAGTGGACCAATACGACCAGACGCACTACCAGGTGCTCTTCGACCAGAAACTCGGGAAGAACGCCGTGCTCAACCTGACCCTGTTCCGCGTGCTGGGGGCGGGCTACTACGAGCAGTTCAAGCCCAAGGACAAGCTGACCACCTACGGTATCACCTCGCCGATGATCGTGAACGGCGATACGCTCACGCGCACCGACATCATCCGTCGGCGCTGGCTGGACAACACGCTCACCGGGGCCAACCTCAGCGCGGACATCCAACTGGGTGCCCACACGCTCATCCTCGGCGGCAGCTACAGCGATTACCGGGGCGACCATTTCGGCGAGGTCATCTGGGCGCGATACGCCGGCAACCTCAATATCCGTGACCGTTACTACAACAACGACGCGCACAAGACCGACGCCAACGCGTTCGCCAAGCTCACCTACGCCCTGCGCGACAACCTGGACCTGTACGGCGATATGCAGCTGCGCCACGTGCGCTACGGCTTTGACGGTGTCAACAACGATATGGTGGACATCACGCAAGAGGTGGACTGGACCTTCCTCAACCCGAAGGCTGGCGTGCTGTGGCGCGTGGCCCCGGGTGCGCAGGCATACGCATCCATTGCCGTGGCCAACCGCGAGCCTTCCCGCAAGGATCTGCAGGAGAACACGCCCAACCAGCGCGTTTCCAGCGAACACCTCGTGGACTACGAACTGGGCATAGAGCGCCGCACGGGCCGCTGGAACCTGGGTCTCAACCTCTTCTACATGGATTACACCGATCAGCTTGTGCTTACTGGCGAGCTTGGCGATACCGGTGCTGACCTGCGCACCAACGTGCCCAAGAGCCATCGGGCCGGCGTGGAGCTGATGGGCGCCGTGCAACTGGCCCGTCCCGTGGTGTGGAAGGCCAACGCCACCTTCAGCAGCAACCGGCTCGATGGCTTCACGGAATACGTGGACGATTGGGACAATGGCGGACAGGTGGCCATGGTGCACGGCCCGGGCGACCTGGCCTTTTCGCCTTCCGTGATCGCAGGCAGCGAGCTCAGCTGGCGGCTGTGGAACAAGCAGGGCAAGGGCAGCCTGGACCTCGCTTGGGTCAGCAAGTACGTGGGACAGCAGTACCTGGACAACACCACCAGCACCGACCGTATGCTGGACGCCTACTGGGTGAACGACCTGCGCCTGAACGCCACGCTCCTCAACGTGAAAGGCACCAAGTCCATCGACCTCAACCTCACCGTGCGCAACCTCTTCAGCGAGCTGTACGAAAGCAACGGCTGGAGCTACAGCTACATCAGCGAGGGACGCAGGCAGGAACAGGTGAACTTGTTCCCGCAGGCACCGATCAATGTGCTGGGAGGTGTTGCTGTTTCTTTCTGACTAGGATGGACCGCTGTCCCCGCTGGGTCACTTGAAAAGGACCCAGCGGGGACAAGGCCGGCCCACAAGTCCCACCTTTGCACCATGATCCCCTTCTCCTTGCTGGACCTCGCCCCTGTGGCCGAGGGCAGCACGCCTACAGATGCCTTCCGGAACTCGGTGGAATATGCACAGGAAGCTGAGCGACTGGGTTTCCGTCGCATCTGGTATGCGGAGCATCATGGCATGCCCGGAGTGGCCAGTTCCGCCACTTCGGTGATCATCGGCCATATTGCCGCGGCCACCAAGACCATCCGGGTCGGTTCGGGTGGCATCATGTTGCCCAATCACGCGCCGCTGATCATCGCGGAACAGTTCGGTACGCTCAACGCCTTGTTTCCCGGCCGGATCGACCTGGGCCTCGGCCGCGCACCCGGCACCGACCAACTGACGGCACGCGCCCTGCGTCGCGACATGCAGGCCGACGCGGACCAGTTCCCGCAGGACGTGCAGGAACTGCAGCACTACTTCCGCCCCGCCGAGCGGGGCCAGAAGATCCGGGCGATACCGGGCGAGGGGGAGAACGTCCCCATCTGGCTGCTCGGTTCCAGCCTGTTCAGCGCCCAGTTGGCGGCCTTGCTAGGGTTGCCCTACGCCTTCGCCGCGCATTTCGCCCCGGACCACTTGGAGCAGGCTTTCGAACTTTACCGCACGCGCTTCCGGCCCAGCGAGCAATTGGCGGAGCCTTACGCCATGCTCGCGGTGAACGTCATTGCGGCCGATACGGACGCTGCGGCCAACCGCATCTTCACCTCCATGCTCATGCAATTCACCGATATGCTGCGCGATCAACGCGGCCGGGTGAAACCGCCCATCGACGACATCGATCAGTATTGGGATCCCCGGGAGAAGGCGTGGGTGGGCCAGCGTTTGGCCTACTCCTTCGTGGGTGGACCGGCCACGGTGCAGGAGCAATTGACGGCCACCCTGGAACGTCACCGGCCGGATGAACTAATGATCGCAGGGCACTTCTACGACCAGCAGGACCGGCTGCGGTCGCTGCAGATCGTGAGTGAGGTGCGTGATCGGCTTGCCCGGCCGCAGTAACGGCTCAGCAACAGCCCCCGCCTGGCGTACAGGCCGCACCGCTGCCGCTCAGTTCCACCAATGTTTTGGCTGCCTTGGTGGCCGACACGGTGATGCTGAAGATGCCGGTGCCGCTCTTGCGGAAATCCGCGATCTGGTCAGCGGAGAGATAGGTTGCGAGAATATCGGCCGGCAGGTCAATCGGCCGCTTCTTCACTACGCTCACTTGCTGGAATCCCTGCCGGTGGATCCGTCCGAGGTAGGCATCCTCCTGCTGGGCGCCGCTCACGCAACCGGCGTACATCACGGCAGCTTCCCGGATGGTGGGCGGCAGTTCGCCTTCCAGCACCACATCGCTGATGCTGAAATGTCCGCCCGGCTTCAGCACGCGGAAAATCTCGCTGAAGGCCTTGGCCTTGTCCGGCACCAGGTTCAGCACACAGTTGCTGATCACCACGTCCACGGTGTTGCTGGCCAGCGGCAGGGCTTCGATATCACCTAGGTGGAACTCCACATTGTCGAAGCCGAGCTTTTGGGCGTTCTCCTTGGCCTTGACCACCATTTCGGGCGTGAAGTCCACGCCGATCACGCGCCCTTCGGCACCGACGGCATGCCGGGCCACGAAGCAGTCGTTGCCGGCGCCGCTGCCGAGGTCGAGCACCGTATGGCCCGGCCGGATACCAGCCCCCTCGGTGGGCAGCCCGCAACCCAACCCCAGGTCGGCGGTGTCCACATAGCCTTCCAGGGAACTGTAATCCTCGTTCATGATCTGGCCCGCCGCGATGCTGCGCGTGCCGGCCCCGCAGCAGCTGCTGGCATTCGTGGCCTTGTCCTGCTTGGCGATCTCCGCGTATGTGCTGCGGACCATGTCCTTGGTATCCTGGTTCGTTGACATTGTTCGGTTGTTTGGTTTTCAGCAACAGCAAGGGTTGCCGGAAGTGTGTTGGTTGAAAAGTGATGCGATGGCCTGGCGGGCCTGTTTCCACGTGGTGGGGTTGATGCAATAGCATACGCTTGCGCCCTCCACGGTGCCTCGGATCAGACCGGCGTCCTTCAGTGCCCGCAGGTGCTGGCTCACCGTGGCCTGGGCCAGCCCGAGTTCCTCCACCAGGTTGGTGCAGATGCAGGCTTCCTGTATCGCCAAATACTCAAGGATGGCGATCCGGGCCGGATGCCCCAATGCCTTGGCCCAAGCGGCAAGCTGGTTCTGCTGCCGGGTGAACAATTCGGTCTTGCTGATGCCCATGATCGGAAATGAATCGCAATATTACGATGATCCCGATCCACTTGGCGGATTCTTTTGATGATCGAGGGTGGAAGAGGGTAGGTGTTGACGTGTTATGGCCTGATCCATCCATGGCCATGAATGAATCCACCCTCCTGATGGTCAGTGCGATGCCTCTTCCCGAAGCTAAAAGTCGAATGCAGTTCAGCTTTGGCGAACCGGTGACGTATTCATGGCCATGAATACGTCATGGCCGTCTCACCCGTGCACCGCCTCGCTCATCGCGAAGATCAGTTCGGGGTCTTCCTCGAAGGCGGTGCCCACCACCAGCACATCGGCACCGGCGGCACAGAGTGCGCGGGCCTGTCCTCCGGTGCGGATGCCGCCACCGATGATGATCGGCAGTTCGACTTCTTGCCGCACGGCCGCCACCATTTCCGGGGAAACGTGCCGTTCGGCCCCGCTGCCGGTATCCATATAGATGGTACGCAGACCGAGCAGTTCACCGGCCATGGCCGTGGCCGCGGCGATGCCCGGCTTGTCATGCGGAATGGGCACGGTCTGGCTCACGTAGCTCACCGTGGTGGGCTTGCCCCCGTCCACCAGCATGTAGCCGGTGGGGATGGTCTGTAGGCCCAAGGCCTTCACCGTGGGCGCCGAGGCCACATGATGGCCGATCAGCAACTCCGGGTTGCGCCCGCTGATCAACGAGAGGAACAGCAGGGCATCCGCGTGGCGGCTTAATTGGACCGGGCTTCCGGGGAAGAGCACCACGGGCCGGTTGCTCCATTGCTTCACCAGCTGAACGCAATGGTCAAAGCCGGTCGTGGTCAGCAGGCTGCCGCCCACGAAGATCAGGTCGGCCTTGGCCATACAGGCATTCTGCACGGTCAGCTCCAGGCGTTTTTCGTCGGCCCCGAAGTCGGGGTCGATCAGCACCGCCAACAGCTTGCGCCCTTCGGCCTTGGCCGCTTCGATCTGCCCAAGCACGGTCATGGGGCGAACTTAGCGCACACGCCCATTTCGAGCATCCTCTTTCTCGCACACCCGCACTCTATCGCCCTATCGTTAGCCACCTATCACCGTTCACTACCTTTGCAGCCCTTAAGACCGAAAATGACCATGGCCCAGACCCAGGAACAGTTGAAGTACAAAGTGAAGGACATCGCCCTCGCCGATTGGGGACGCAAGGAGATCGAGCTGGCCGAGGCCGAAATGCCTGGCCTGATGGCCCTGCGTGCCCAATATGGAAAGGAGAAGCCCTTGAAGGGAGCCCGCATCGCCGGCTGCCTGCACATGACCATCCAAACGGCGGTGTTGATCGAGACGCTGGTGGAGCTGGGCGCACAGGTCAGCTGGAGCAGCTGCAACATCTTCAGCACGCAGGACCATGCCGCCGCGGCCATCGCCAAGGCCGGTATCCCGGTGTTCGCCTGGAAAGGCATGAATGAACAGGAGTTCGACTGGTGCATCGAGCAAACGCTGCACGCCTTCCCGGACGGCCAACCCCTGAACATGATCCTGGATGACGGCGGCGACCTCACCAACATGGTGTTCGACCGCTTCCCCGAGCTGGTGGCCGGTATCAAGGGCCTCAGCGAAGAGACCACCACGGGCGTGCACCGCCTGATGGAGCGCGAGAAGAACGGCACCTTGGTGATGCCCGCCATCAACGTGAACGACAGCGTGACCAAGAGCAAGTTCGACAACAAGTACGGCTGCAAGGAAAGCGCCGTGGACGCCATCCGTCGCGCCACCGACATCATGATGGCCGGCAAGGTGGCCGTGGTGGCCGGCTATGGCGATGTGGGCAAGGGCACCGCCGCTTCCCTGCGTGGCGCGGGCGCCCGCGTGATCGTCACCGAGATCGATCCCATCTGCGCATTGCAGGCCGCCATGGACGGCTTCGAGGTGAAGCCCATGGCCAACGCCGCCCCGCGCGCCGACATCATCATCACCACCACGGGCAACTGCGACATCGTGCGCGGTGAGCACTTCGAGGTGTTGAAGGACAAGACCATCGTGTGCAACATCGGCCACTTCGACAACGAGATCGACATGGCCTGGCTGAACAAGAACCACGGCAAGACCAAGGTGGAGATCAAGCCGCAGGTGGACAAGTACACTGTGAACGGCAAGGACATCATCATTCTGGCGGAAGGCCGCCTGGTGAACCTGGGCTGCGCCACCGGCCACCCCAGCTTCGTGATGAGCAACAGCTTCACCAACCAGACCTTGGCCCAGATGGAATTGTGGCAGCACAGCGACAAGTATGGGAACAAGGTGTACGTGTTGCCCAAGCGCCTGGACGAAATGGTGGCCCGCCTGCACCTGGCCAAGATCGGCGTGGAGCTGGAAGAACTCAACGACAAACAGGCCAAATACATCGGCGTGCCCAAGAACGGTCCGTTCAAGAGCGACGCCTACCGCTACTGATCCAAACCCCCAACAACGAAAAGGGCCTTCCACCTCGGGAGGCCCTTTTTCATGGGCGTTGCCCACGGTTGGGCACCACGAACCAACACCCCCCGATGGCTATCGGGGCAACCAACAACCACGAACCAACAACCAGCAACCAACAACCAGCAACCAACAACCAACAACCACGAACCAACAACCAACCTCTCCTAATTGTATATCCGCAGCACCGACCCGTTGAACGAGGTGTGGTACTGCTTCAGCGGCAGGGCGGCAGGCCCTTGGGTAACGCTGCCGTCCAGCAGCAGAAAGGCACTGTGGCAGCAGGTAGTGTCCCGGGCCATCACTTGGCTGTCATCCACCGTCACCCGGCACTGGTCCGCGCTTCGGTAGGTGCAATGCCTGTCCAGCGCCACGAACTCGTCCGGGTTCTTGCGGTACACGATGATGCCCTCCGACCCGCCGATGATGTACACCCAACCGCCCGTTACCAGGAGCGCATTGTATTCCGGCAGGTTCAGGTTGATGCTGATATCGATGGGCACCAGAGGAACCGCCACATCACGGTCGCGCTTGCAACCCGCCCAAATGAGCACGCCAGCGGCCAAGGCGGCCATGGTCCAAGCGGTCCTTTTCATCAACAGCCGATCGTGCGTGTATCGCGCCTTGGTGCAAAGGTAAGGCTGGTGTTTGGTGCGATCTTGGCGGTCCCCAACACACGATGCGCCTCCTCCTACGCCTATTGACGATGCTGCTGTTGCTGGCCACGGCTGCCCCGGTGGTACAGGCCCAGGCGGGGGTGAGCCGCAAACAGCAGGAGCGCATCCAGCGCAACAAGAAAAAGAACGATGCCAAGGAAGTGCGCAAGGAGGAGAAGCGGCTGGCCAAAAAGCACCTCTCCAACCAGGACAAGGCCACGCGCAAGCGCATGAAGCGGAACAAGCGTCGTGCCGACCGCCAAGGGAATGCGGGGCACCGGGATTCCTTCCTGCGCCGGCTGTTCCACACCCGCCATTGAGGAGGGCGGCGGCCGGGGCCGGCGTTGGACTTGTATATCCGGGGCGCAATAGGGGCCCCATCCATGTCGGGCCGCCGCTTGGTGGGGCTAGTTTAGCAGCCGAACCACCAGCCAGGAAGCCTGCCGATGGTACCCCTTAAACAAGGTCAGCCTCAGGGCGGTTACGCCACTTTCCCGCGCCCATCAAGGGATTGCGAGGATTTGCGCAATCCGGGACTTTTCTATCTTTACGCCCCCTCGTTGCCTATCCTGAAAGAACGTAACAACCCATCTTTGATGCTGAGAAAACTATGCTCGGCCGCTGTCATCTTCATTAGCACAGCGCTCAGCCTGAACGCCCAAGTAGGCGCTGGCTCCCTCCAAGGCACCATCAAGGACAAGAGTTCCGGCGAGACCTTGCCATTCGTTTCCATCGTGGTGGAGAACCGTGGAACACGTGTGGCGGCCGGCCAGTCCGACTTTGATGGCAACTACAAGATCAGTCCGATCGAGCCGGGCACGTACGACGTAACGGCGAGCATGGTGGGCTACCAGCCGCAGAAGTTCACCGGGCTGATCATCAACAGCAATAAGATCACCTTCCAAGACTTCCATATCACCAGTGGTGTTGAACTGGGCGACGTGGAGGTGATCCGCTACAAGGTGCCCCTGATCGACAAGGACGGCGGTGCCACCGGTGCCACCGTTACACGCGACCAGATCGCCAAGATGCCCACGCGTTCCGCCACCGGCATCGCCACCACGGTGGCGGGCGCCAGCACGGCCGGCACGGGCGGTGGGGTGAGCATCCGCGGGGCACGGACGGAAAACACCTACTACTACATTGATGGGGTGAAGGTGCCTGCGGGAGCAGGTACCGGCCTGCCCAAGAGCGCCATTGAAGAGGTGCAGGTGATCACGGGGGGCGTGCCCGCCAGCTATGGCGATGTCACCGGCGGCCTGATCAACATCACCACCCGCGGGCCCAGCCGCAGCTTCTTCGGCGGGGTGGAATACCTCACTTCAGGGTTCAAGACCGGGTCGGACATCACCAACATCACCGGATTGGATAAATACGCCTTCAACCAGTTGGAGGCCAGCTTGTCGGGTCCGCTCTTCTTCCGCAAGGACAGTGCGGGCAACAAGGAGCGCCCGCTCTTGGGCTTCTTCTTCAGCGGCCAAGCCACGGACGTGGTGGACGGAAGCCCGCTCTGGAAGGGCGACCCCCGCGTGAAGCTGGATGTCAGGGACCGCTTGCTCGCCGAACCCTACCGCGTGGTGAACGTGGCCGGCCAGCCCGTGGTGCGCTACAACTCGGATTACCTGCATGCCGATGATATCGAACGGGTGCCTACCCGCCAGAACGCCCGGCGCCAAAGCGTGCTGGCTTCCGGAAAGATCGATATCGCAACCAGCCCCACGATCAACCTTTCCGTGGGCGGCTCATTGGATATGAGCAAGCTGCAGGACTACAACCGCCGCAATAGCTTGCTGAACGCCGAGAACAACACCGAGTTCAAGAACACCACCTGGCGGACCTTCGCCCGCTTTACCCAGCGGTTCAACAGCCGCGATGAATCCGCCGAGGGTGAAAAGGCAGGCGGCATCAAGAATGCCTATTACAGCGTACAGTTGGACTACTCGCGCTACACGCAGAAGAGCGAGGCGAAGGACCATGGCGACAACCTTTTCGACTATGGATACTTGGGCCGCTATGTCACCGACCGGATACCTACCTATGACATCTTCACCGGAAAGCAGACCGGTTTCATGGATACGCAGGTGCACTTCACCCCTTCGGACATCAACCCGGACGCCGCCGCATTCCCCACCCAGTACTTCTCCCTCTTCGAACCGGGGTCCGAGTTCTACCAGAACTTCCTGAACGTGCAGCAGAACGGCGGCCTCCTCAACGGCCAAGTGCCCGGTAGCCTGTATGACCTTTGGAACAACGTGGGCGGCCTCAGCAACCGCTGGTCGCGGTACCAGCAGGACCAGGCCCGTATCTCCGCCTCCGGCTCCGCCGACATCGGCAAGCACAGCGTGAGCGTGGGCGTGGAATATGAGCAGCTCACCCAGCGCTCCTATACCTTGGCCCCGGTGGGGCTCTGGGGGCGTGCAAGGGCCCTCGCCAACTTCCACATCCGCGAATTGGACCTGACCGACTCCACCTTGGTGGAAGGACCTTTCGGGGTGATCTACACCAACTACAACCGCTTGGTGGGTGATGACCAGACCGCCTTTGACTACAACCTCAGGCAAGCCTTGGGCCTGGATCCGCGCGGCACCGACTTCATCGATGTGGATGCCCTGGACCCCTCCATCTTCTCCCTGGACATGTTCTCCCCGGATGAACTCATCCAGGATGGCCAAGGCGTGAGCAGCAGCACCCGCAATGGCATGATCAATAGCTTCTACGGATACGACTACACGGGCAACAAGCTCAACAAGCGACCGACCTTCTCCGATTTCTTCAACGACTACAAGATGATCGGCGGTGACACGGCCTACTCCCGCCTCCAAGCACCCTTCCAACCCATCTACGTGGCCGGCTATGTGATGGACAAGTTCGCCTTCGACGACATCATCTTCAACGTCGGTGTGCGCGTGGATCGCTACGATGCCAACCAAAACGTGCTGAAGGACCCCTACCTGTGGAGGCCCGCCTACAAGGCAGGCGACGCACAGGTGCAGCATTTATACAATGGACTGACGCCCCGTCCCGGCAACATCGGCGATGATTTCGTGGTGTACGTCAACGACGCAGCCGATCCCAGCACCATCGTGGGCTATCGCGACGGGGATAACTGGTACAACTCCCAAGGTGCCGTCCTGGCCGATCCCAGCGTGTTGCGCCAATCGGATGGCATCCAGCCGTACTTGGTGGATTACCAGAATGACCCCAGGGGCAGCCTGAAGGGATCCAAGCTGCGCCAAGAGGCCTTTGAGGTGTACACGCCCAAGGTGAACGTGATGCCCCGCGTGGCGTTCTCGTTCCCCATCAGCGACGAGGCCGTGTTCTTCGCCCACTACGACATCCTTACACAGCGTCCTACCGGCTTCAGCCGCCTTGACCTGTTGGGCTACGCCTTCATCGAGAACACCGGGGACATCCTCAACAACCCCAACCTGAAGCCCACCAAGACCATCGACTACGAGCTCGGCTTCCAACAAGTGCTCAGCAAGGCCTCGTCCTTGAAGATCGCGGCATACTACCGTGAACTGCGCGACCAGATCCAAGTGCGCAACGTGGCGCAGGCATGGCCGGTGACCTACCGCACCTATGACAACATCGACTTCGGCAACGTGATCGGCTTCACCACCACGTATGACCTGCGCCGCACGAAGAACGTTTGGCTGCGTGGCAGCTACACCCTGCAGTTCGCCAAGGGAACGGGTTCCGATCCCAACACCACCTTGGCCCTGATCAACGCCAACCTGCCCAACCTGCGCACCATTTTCCCCCTGAGCTTCGACCAGCGCCATCGCTTCCAAGCCACGGTTGACTTCCGCTACGGCGAGGGTTCCGACTACAACGGCCCCATGCTCTTCGGCAAGAAGATCTTCCAGCGCACCGGTATCAATATCGTGGGCGACCTGGGCAGCGGAACGCCTTACAGCCGTTCGTCCCGGATCGTGAACGAGGGCGAAGGAACGGGAACCTACCAGCTGGATGGCACGCTCAATGGCGCCAACCTGCCCTGGCAGTTCAACACGGACCTGGTGCTCGACCGCGACATCCCGCTGACCTTCGGGAAGGATAAGGGCGACAAGGCCCGCAAGTCCAACCTGAATGTGTACCTGCTGGTGAGCAACGTGCTGAACACCCGCATGGTCACCGATGTGTACCGCGCCACGGGTTCACCCGAGGACGACGGCTTCCTGGCCGCCGCCCAGTACCAGACCTACATCGCGGGGAAGAACGACCCGCAGAGCTATCGCGACCTGTACGCGCTGAAAGTCAATACTCCTTACAACTTCGGGGCACCCCGTACCATCCGCTTGGGTGCCCGTCTCGACTTCTGATCCCTACATGCAAAGGCCTGAAATCATGAATACCTTACGTTTCACAACCCTCACCTTGGCCATGGTGGCCGCGGCGGCGCTCTCCGCAAGGCAGGTGCCGGGTGAAGGCTCCGGCAACGGCATGGGTACGGTTCGCGCATCGGGATGCGCACCGGCAACCGCCCACGCCGAGTTGGACCTGAACAACGTGCGCGCCCGGATCGAAACCGGCGGCAACATGTGGGAAAACCGGGAAGGCAGCGCCGGACCGGCCTATGAGGTGCCCAAGACCCCCAACAACACCGGACCTAATGCCCTGTTCGCAGGGGCCCTTTGGATGGGTGGCCTTTCCCCGGACAACGTGCTGAAACTGGCAGCCGTGCGCTTCCGCCAGCGAGGCAACGACTTCTGGCCCGGCCCGCTGACCGCGTACGACACCCTTACCCATTCCGGTGATGCATCCACGGATGCAGCCGTGTGCGCCCAGTACGACAGGACCTGGAAGACCATGCGGGTGGACGCGCAGAAGCAGAATGCATACTTCCGTTGCCTCGCAGACCCCCTGTGCGACCCCACCGTGGAGTTCACCGGCTACACGGTCCCGTCCTACTTCTACGAGTGGCCCGCCCATGGCGACGTGTCCAAGGGACAGGACTACAACTTGGCGCCCTATCACGACCATGACGGTGATGGCACCTATGACCCCAATATGGGTGACTTCCCCGGCTACGACCTGCAGGGTGTGATCGACTGCACGGCCAAGCGCCGGGAAGATGCGATCCCCTTGTTCGGCGACCAGAACATCTGGTGGGTGTTCAACGACAAGGGCAACACGCACAGCGAATCGGGCGGCCAGCCCATCGGCATGGAGATCAGGGCCCAAGCCTTCGCCTTCGCCACCAACGACGAGGTCAACAACATGACCTTCTACAACTACGTGCTCATCAACCAAGGCACGCAGACGTTGACCAACACCTATTTCGGCCAATGGGTTGACGTGGAGGTCGGCGGGGCCAACGACGACTATGTGGGCTGCGACGTGGAGCGCGGCCTGGGCTACGGTTACAACGGTGATGCCGTGGACGAGGATGCCAATGGCCACCCGGGCTACGGCGGACCCGTGCCGCCGCCGCCGGCCGTGGGCGTGGACTTCTTCGAAGGTCCCTACCAGGATTACGACGGTATGGACAACCCGCTGACGACCAACTGCCAAGACGCCCGCGATTCCCTCGGTATCCCCTATAAAGGCATCGGTATCGGCTACGGCGATGGCGTGATCGACAACGAGCGCTATGGCATGCGTGCCTTCGTGTACCACAATAACGCGGGTGGCGCCAACGGCGACCCGGTGAGCGCAGGCCAGTATTACGGCTACCTGAAGGCCATCTGGGGCGATAACACACCGATGACGTACGGCGGCAATGGATACAACCAGAGCGGCGGCGGCACAAGGGCTTACTATATGTTCCCCGGCACCTCGGACCCCTACGGCTGGGGCACCGATTGCGTACCGCAACCCACCTGGACGGAGGTGACCGCCGGCAACGCGCCCGAAGACCGCCGCTTCATCCAGAGCGCGGGCCCCTTTACGCTGGAGCCCGGCAACTACAACAACATTACCGTGGGCGTGGTGTGGGCAAGGGCTTCTGCAGGCGACGTGCAGGCAAGCGTGTCCCTGATGCGGAAGGCGGACGATAAGGCACAGTCCTTGTTCGACAACTGCTTCCGGATCCTGAATGGCCCCGATGCACCGGACCTGACGATCCAAGAGCTGGACCGTGAGCTTATCCTGTATATCACCAACCCGCTGGGCAGCAACAACTTCAACGAGGAGTATGTGGAGCTTGACCCGACCATCCCGGAGACGCGTGACTCGGTGATCTATGAGAACCACACGGTGGTGACGAGCTCCGGTGAAACCGTGGAAGTGCCTGTGGCAGTGGGCTCGGTGCAGATCCCCAATGACCGGATGTACCGGTTCCAAGGCTACAAGATCTATCAAGTGAAGGATGCCACCGTGTCGCCCGATGAGTTGGGCAACACCGGCAAGGCGCGCTTGGTGGCACAGGTTGACGTAAAGGATGGCGTGACCCAGCTGATCAACTGGATCGCAGACCCGGACATGAACATGCCGGTGCCCCATGAGATGGTCAACGGGCGCGACACGGGTGTGGTGCACTCCTTCCGCATCCTGGAGGACAAGTTCTCCACCGGCGATCCGCGCCTGACCAACTTCAAGACCTACCACTTCATGGCGTTGGCCTACGGCTACAACAATTACCAGGATTATGATGCGGCCACGCTGACCGGGCAGCCCTATCCGTTCCTGGCAGGCCGTAAGTCGGCTACGGGTGCCATCCGGTCCTACTCCGGCATACCGCACAAGCCAAGCGTGGAGAACGGAGGCACGGTGGTGAACGCCGAATACGGCGACGGTTTCGAGATCACCCGGATCGAAGGGCAGGGGAACGGTGGCAACCTGGTCTCCATTTCCAAGAGCACTTCGAATGCCATCGTCAGCTCCCCGACCGGGAAGGTGGACCTGATCAAGTACCGCAAGGGCAAAGGGCCCGTAAACGTGAAGGTGGTGGATCCCCTGAAGGTTCCTGCCGGCCAATTCGAGCTGTGGATCGAGGACAGCACCTCGATCCCCACGCCCACCGACCCGCCGGCAACATTCGCCCGCCTGAAGGATGCACGATGGACCTTGAACCGGTTGGCCGATGACGGTACGGTGTTGGAGTCGGTGCACTCCACACGCACGATCGAGCTCCAGAACGAACAGCTCATTCCCCAGTGGGGCCTGTCCGTGACCATCACCCAGGTGGATTATCAAACGGGCGACTTCACGCACTTCCTGGGCTCATCCCGCGAATTCTCCGGAACGGACTGGTATGCGGGCATACCCGATGCCGAAGGGAACTCGGTGCTGAACTGGATCCGTTCGGGGGCCGCCACGGATACGAACGTGGCCTACCCGGACTACAACAAGGACCTGGGCCAAGAATACGAGAAGGTATTGGGTGGCACCTGGGCACCATGGGTGCTGGTGGGCCGCGCCAACAACCAGCCGGGGTCAAACGTCACCGGTGTGCGTACCGGACAAGGGGCCGCGAAGATCAAGGACCTGCCGAGCATCGAGGTGGTGATCACCCCGGACAAGAGCAAGTGGAGCCGTAGCGTGGTGGTGGAGGAATGCGAAGATCCAGCCTTCGCCACGCCGACGGGCGCGCAGAAACTACTGCCGAGGCCGGTGCCCAGCGTGGACAAGAACGGGTTGTCGGCCGACATGCCCGGGGCCAACGTGGATGAGGCCAACTACATCAATGCCACGGGCATGGGGTGGTTCCCCGGCTATGCGGTGGACATGGAAACGGGCGAGCGCCTGAACGTCTTCTTCGGGGAGAACAGCTTCTCCGGAGGGGCCATTGGCCGCGACATGCTCTGGAACCCGAGCGACGAATTGTTCAACAACATGGGCGAGCCTGTTTTCGGTGGTGGCCACTGGATCTACGTGGCGGCCAACATGAAGCGCTTTGCCCCGGCCAGCGTGCAAGGCAACAGCATCCCGCAATATGATGGCTGTGCCTATATCCGTGATAAACTGGGCGTGGGCAACACCACTTCGCTGCTGTACGTGTACAGGGGAGTGGCTTGGGTGGGGTCCGGCCTGATGGCCCCCGGCATGAAGATGAAGACACCACAACAGGGCCTGGTGCCTTCCGAGATGCGCTTCCAGATGTCGGTGCAGAAGCCCTATAACATCTACGCCCAGCCGGTACCGGATTACACCCCGGCCATCACCAACACCACCCGGAACAGGGGCTTGCCGCTGTATAGCTTCAACACGGGAAGCAGCGTGGCGGTGACCAACGTGGCCGAGGTGGGCAAGAAGGAGCTGGACATCATCGGCGTGGTGCCCAACCCCTACTATGCGTACAGCGATTACGAGACCACCCGCCTGGATAACCGGGTGAAGTTCATCAACCTGCCCAGGACCTGCACCATCAGCATCTACACAGTGAGCGGCACGCTGGTGCGCCAATACAAGAAGGACAACGAACTGACCTACTTGGATTGGGACCTGAAGAACAGCTACAACGTGCCCATCTCGGGCGGCACCTATCTCTGCCACATCGATGCACCGGGCCTCGGCGAACGGGTGATCAAGTGGTTCGGGGTGATGCGTCCCATTGACATGCAGAATTTCTAAGCCGGCATACCAGGTACAATGTTGAAAAACATGAGGATGAAGAATACAGGAGCCCGCGTGATGGCGGGCGTGGGCCTGGCGCTTATGGCGGGCATGGCCATGGCCGGCAATCCGGACCGCGCCGGATCGGCCGGTGCCACCCAGCTGCTGGTGAACCCGTGGGCGCGCAGCAACGGCTGGTCCTTGGCGAACTCCGCCTCGCTGCACGGCGTGGAAGGGCTTTTCGGCAACGTGGCGGGCCTGGCGCATGTGCGCAAGACCGAGCTCCTCTTCACCACCACCCGGTGGCTGGAAGGAAGCGGGGTGAAGGTGAACGCCGTGGGCTTCGGCCAAAAGCTGGGCGAGAGCGGTGTGTTGGGCGTAACGGCCACCACATTCTCTTTCGGTGACCTGCCGGTAACCACCGTGGACCAGCCCGAAGGGGGATTGGGCACGTTCAGCCCCACGCAGTCCAACATCGGGTTGTCCTACTCCAAAATGTTCTCCAATAGCATCTATGGCGGCCTGTTGGTACGCGTGGTGTCGGAGTCCATCGCCAACGTGCGTACCTCTGGCGTCTGCTTCGATGCGGGCATCCAATACGTCACGGGCCCTTCGGACAACATCCATTTCGGCATCGCCCTGAAGAACGTGGGGCCGGCCATGAGCTTTCATGGCGACGGCCTGGCGGTGCAAGGCCTGCTCACCGGGGGGGCGCACACCCTCACGCTGGAACAGCGCTCCGCGGAGTTCGAGCTGCCCTCCATGATGAACATCGGGGCTGCGTATGATTTCAACTTCACCGAGTTGCACCGGCTCACCGTGGCGGGCACCTTCATCTCCAACTCGTTCACCAAGGACCAGGTTGCCGTGGGTGCGGAATACGCGTTCAAGAAGATGCTCCATGTGCGGGCGGGCTACCTCTACGAGAAGAACGTGGCCGACAAGGAGCTGCGTGAAACGGCCCTTACCGGACCCAGTGCAGGCATCAGCGTGGATTTCCCCTTTGGGGATGAGAAGAAGAGCGCCATCGCCATTGATTATGGCTACCGGGCCACGCACCCGTTCAACGGGGTGCATAGCATCGGGGTGCGCCTGAGCCTCTGACCGAGAACTTTTGTACCTTTGGAGAAGGACCCGCTGAGGGTCCTTTTCCTTGTTTCCGTACCATCGAAAAACAAGCCCTTAGGGGCACGACCATGAGCACACCGGCCTACTACACCGAGGAGGGCCTGCGGAAATTGCAGGAGGAACTGCACCGCCTGCGTACCGTGGAGCGTCCGCACATCAGCCAACAGATCGCCGAGGCCCGCGACAAGGGCGACCTGAGCGAGAATGCCGAATACCATGCCGCCAAGGAGGACCAAGGGCTGTTGGAGGCGCGCATAGCGAAATTGGAAGAGACCCTGGCCAACGCCCGCGTGGTTGATCCCGATCAGATGGATACCGATAAGGTGTACATCCATTGCACGGTGAAGGTGCGGCCGGCAACCGGCGGACCCGAGCGCTCCTTCACCTTGGTGGCCGAGAGCGAGGCCGACATCAAGGCCGGCAAGATCAGCGTTTCATCGCCCATAGGCCAGGGACTGCTGGGCAGGCAGAGGGGCGAAGTGGCCGAGATCAAGGCCCCGAACGGGGTGATGAAGTTTGAAGTGCTCGATATCACACGCTGATGGCCAGCATCTTCACCCGCATCATACAAGGCGAGATCCCTTGCCATAAGGTGGGCGAGGACGACCGCTTCTTGGCGTTCCTGGACATCAATCCGGTGCGCCGGGGCCACACCTTGGTGATCCCCAAGGTGGAGGTGGACAAATTCTTCGACCTGCCGACGGACGTGCTGGCGGGCATCATGCCGTTTGCCCGGGAGGTGGCGCGCCGGATCGAAAAGGTGGTCCCGTGCAACCGCATCGGTGTGAGCGTGGTGGGCCTGGAAGTGCCCCATGCCCACGTGCACCTGATCCCGATCGACGGCATCTACGACATGGATTTCTCCAGGCACAAGGTGAACCTGTCCATGGAGGAATTCGCGGCCTTGGCGGAACAGATCCGCAACGCCTGATACTTCCTCACGGTTTCACCCGGCCCGGATTGTTGCGCACGAAACTGTCCCACCCACCACCGCGTGCACCCTTTTTGGGCGCGGCGGGGCGCTGCGGCGAACCGCCGGACAGATAATGGCACAAGGCTACGGCCACCGCGTCGGTGGCATCGGTGCTTTTGGGCAGGGTGTTCAGCCCCAGGATACTGAGCAACATGGCGGCCACTTGCTCCTTGGTGGCGTCGCCACGGCCGGTTATGCTCTGCTTCACCCGCTTGGGTGCATACTCCACCACGGGTATGTCGCGGTGCAAGGCCGCGGCGATGGCCACACCCTGTGCGCGCCCCAGCTTCAGCATGCTCTGCACGTTCTTTCCGAAAAATTGCGCCTCGATGGCCAGCTCATCGGGCCGGTGCTTCTCGATGATCGCCAACACATGGCGGAAGATCGACTGCAGCTTCAGGGTGTGGTCGTCGGCGGCCGGAAAACGGATGGCGTCCGCCTCCAGTAATTCCACACGCCCGCCTTGGGCGGCGATCAGCCCGTAGCCCATAACGGCGGTGCCCGGGTCGATGCCCAGGATGAGGCGCCCCTCCACCCCGGCCGCGCGGCTACTTTTGGTCGGTGCCTGCTGCCCTTTGATCATTGCATGACGCGTCGAACACTGCGCATAGTCCGTTGGGGGATCTTCATCGCCGCAGGCACCTTCCTGTACCTGCGCCTATTCGCGGACCAAAGTACGCAAGCCGTTTGGGGCGGTATGGGGCGGGCCCTGAAGGATGCTCCCGGCTGGTTCTGGCCGGTGATGGTGGTCCTCATCGTGTTGAATTGGGGCCTGGAATCGGCCAAGTGGCGCTGGCTGGTGGGGCATCTGGAGCCCATCGGGCGGTTGCGCGCCTTTGCCGCCACCTTGACGGGCACCGCCATCGGGCTGGTCACCCCCAACCGCACGGGTGAATTTGCGGGGCGAGTGCTCTTTCTGGCGCCCGGCCACCGGTGGCAAGGTGCATTCGCCACCTGGCTGGGGAGCATCGCGCAATTCGTGACCACCGTGATCATGGGTGGCCTGGCCTTGGTTCCTTGGTGGCTGATGTCACCGGGCATGGATGCGGTAAGGCCATCGTGGGGTGTTGCCATGGGGGCCGTGGCGGCCATGGTCGCGGCGGGCGCCTTGTCCCTCTTCTTCCGTCCGGGCCTATTGCGGCGGCTGCTCTCCCGGGTGCCGTTGTTGCGGCGGTTGGAGGAGCCCGCCGGGGTGCTGGAAGGCTACACGGCCAAGGAGTTGGCTGCCGTGCTGGGGATGAGCATGGCGCGTTATGCCGTGTTCTGGGTGCAGTATGCGCTCTTCCTGTCGGTGTATGCGGGCGTGGAAGGAATGGCCGGCCTGGTGGTGGTGCCGGTGATCTATTTGATCGTAACATTGGTGCCAACGATGCTGTTATCGGAATTGGGGGTGCGGGGCACGGTGGCCGTGGCCTTGCTTTCGCCGTGGGGCGTGGACCCCGGTTTGGCGTTGCTGGCCTCCTTCGGTGTGTGGGGCATCAACCTGGCCCTGCCGGCCGTGGCCGGTTCATTGATCATGTTGTCGGCCCGTATCCAAGCACGCCCATGAGCAGCCTCTTGATCTGGTCCTTGGCCACCTTTTTTGCCGGCTTGGGCTTTGCCTTTCTGGTGGGCGGATGGCGTGAAGCCCTGGCGCCCGTGGGCGGCGCGGGGCCGGTGGCGGCGCCCGATGGCCCCGCGCCCGTCTTTGTGAGCATGGTGGTGCCTGCCCGCGATGCGGCCGACACCATTGTGCCGCTGCTGCAAGACCTGCACGCCCAACGGTGGCCCCGCGAAAGGATGGAGGTGATCGTGGTGGACGACGGCAGCACCGACGGCACGGCCGGCCTGGTGCGGGAGCTGGGCCGCAGCTGGCCGTCGCTCAGGCTGCTACCGGCCACCGGGGAAGGGAAGAAGGCGGCCATCACCCAGGGCGTAGGGGCGGCGTATGGAACGTGGATCCTGCTCACCGATGCCGATGCGCGTTGCGGGCCATCGCGGGTGCCGCTGATGATGGAGGCGGTGCGGGCCCTTCAGGCGGATATGCTGCTGATGCCCGTGGCCACGTGGGGCACAGGGTGGCTTGGCCGGCTCCAGATGGAGGAGCAGGCGGCCTTGCAAGGTGTGGCGGCCGGCACGGCGGCCCAAGGGCGGCCGGTATTGGCCAACGGCGCCAATATGGCCTTCAGCAAGGAGACCTTCCGGGCGGTGGGCGGTTATGACGGCGACACTTGGGCCAGCGGCGATGACCTGTTCCTCTTGAAGCGGATGGAGGCCCACGGGCGCCGCGTGGCGTTCCTGCCCGTTGCCGATGCGGGGGTGGATGTACAGGCGGAGCCTACGCTGGGCGGCTTCTGGAGCCAGCGGCTGCGTTGGGCGGGCAAGATGCGGGCCGTGGGCGGCGTGGCCACCTGGCTGGCCCTGCCGGGCATCTTGCTGCCATGGCTGCTGCTGTACGTATCGTGTTCCATCACCTTGCCCGGCCTTATGCAGCAACGGCCGTTGGCCATCCTGTTCCTGCTGGCGGGCTCGTGGCTGCTATGGCTGCTGCCTGTCGTGTCCCTGGTGCGGGCCTCGGGCCGCTTTTGGCAAGGGGAGGGGCGTAAACCGGGCCGGCCGGCCGTGGGTACCCTGTTGGCCTTGGCGGCCTTTAGCGTGTATGCGCCGTTGGTGGCAGCCACGGCCTTGGTGGTGCGGCCACGCTGGAAAGGCAGGCGCGTCTGATACGGGGCAGGGCCCTTGCTCAGAACGGCAGGTCGTCCTCGCTGCTTGCAGCGGGCATGTCGGCCAAGGTGGGCGGCGGCGGTGTGGCGGCTGCCCGTGGGGCCGGGGCGGAAGGTGCGGGGTTTTCACCGGCACGCTCGATGCGGTCGCCGCGCAGGCTCAGGAAATAGCGGGCCTGCCCGGTGTTGCGGTCCGTGTATTCACGCCCGTTCACGAAGCAGCTCACGGTTACTTGGTCGCCGGGGGCGAAGTTGTCCAGCAGGGCCATCTTGTCGTTGGAGAATTCCACCGGGATGTGCTGCGGGAACTGCCCGGCGGTCTCGGTGATCACCACTTCACGCTTGCTGAATTTCTCACTGAACTGCTGGGTTTGCCCCACCAGCTTCACGGTTCCGTTGATCGTTACGATTGCCATGTTCATGCGCCTTGGTCGGCGCCATTTTGTTGATTATCGGTCGTTGAAGGCCAAGAGCGCTTTCCAAGCCTCTTCCTTGCGGCCGGCGCCCAGCAGTTGCCGGGCCCGTTCATGCAGTGCCTTTTCCAAGGCGGGTGCGTCGTCTTCCAGGCTTATGAACAGCTCGGCCAGCTCGGTCAGCTTGTATTCGTTCACCGCCGTTTCGTCGGGTACGGTGCGCAGGCTGGCCAGCTGGCCCAGCTCGCGGCCGGTGAGCACCGGGCTGTTGCGCACGGAGGGCGGCAGGGCATCCACGCCCACCCCGTAGTCCTGGTTGGGCTGTTTCAGCTCGAAGAGGGCATCGCCATGGGCGCGGCAATAGAACATGCCTCCCATGCGGGCCACCAGGTCGATCTTGCGCTGATCGATCTTGCCGTCGGCATCCAGCACGTCCTCATTCACGTGCACCAGCACCACCTCGCAGATCACCAGGTTGCCTGCGGCCCCGCCGGTGCCGGTCTCGATCACCTGCTTCACTTGGCATTCAAACTGCACGGGGCTCTCCTTCACCCGGAAGGGGCGCACCCGCTCGGCGGGCACGGGGGTCAGCCCCGATTTCGCGAATTCATCCACCCCCTGGGCAAACTCGCCGCTGGCCACCGACACCTGCTCCACCATGTCGTAGGTTACCACATTGATCACCACCTCGGGCACGGCCTTCACATTGTGGTAGCTGTGCTTGGTGGTGTTGTCGCGGCCCCGGCGCGCCGGGCTGAAGATGAGCAGGGGCGGGTTGGCCCCGAAGGTGTTGAAGAAGCTGAACGGGCTCAGGTTGGGCCGCCCTTCGGCATCGATGGTGCTGGCCAAGGCTATGGGCCGTGGGCCGATGGCGCCCGTCAGATAGCCGTGCATTTCGGGCACGGTGATCAGGGCGGGGTCAACACGTTTCATCATGGGGCTCACAAACGGGCCCGCGAAGGTAATCCACCGGCCTGAACAGGTTATCTTTGCCGCCTTGCCGAAAAGCCGGAAAGGCACGGGCAGGACGAACGGACGTGGCGGAATTGGTAGACGCGCTGGTCTTAGGAGCCAGTACCGTGAGGTGTGGGGGTTCGACTCCCCCCGTCCGTACTTCGGGCCGTAGGCCCTTGCTTGGCGACCAACCGATGCACCGGGCATCATTGAACCAGAAACCCCACAACGGCCTGTAACAAGGGGCCGGAGAACACGGATACGATGAACATTGAACGAGAAGAGACCGGAACACTGACCGCTACGTTGAAACTGAAGCTCGATCCCGCCGACTACGGGCCCGCCGTGGACAGGGTGTTGAAGGAGCAACGCAAGACCGCCTCATGGCCCGGCTTCCGCCCGGGCCAGGTGCCCATGAGCATCATCAAGAAGCGCATCGGCAAGAGCGTGCTGGTGAACGAGGTGGAGCGCCTCGTGGATTCCAGCCTGCGCAACTACCTGGATGAAAACAAGCTGCAGGTGCTCGGCCAACCCCTGCCCAGCGAGCAGGGCATCGATGCCAACAACTGGGACGAACCCGGGGAGTTCAATTTCCAGTACGAGGTGGGCATGGCCCCGGCCATCGAAGTGGAGATGGATGCCAAGCTGGGCGTGGAGTTCCCCGTGGTGGACGTGAACGACGAGCTGGTGGAGCGCGAGGTGGCCGACATGCGCCGCCGCTATGGCCACCTTTCCGATGCCGAGGTGGTGGGGGCCGATGACATGGCCTTGGGCGACCTGATCGAATTGGAGGACGGTGGCGAGATCAAGCCCGGCGGCCTGATGAACCGCACCACCATCACCATCAGCGAGCTGGACGAGGCTACCCGCGGGCTTTTCCTGGGCAAGGCCGTGGGTGATGCCGTCACGGTGGACCCGCACAAGATCAGCAAGGGCCACGACGACCTGGCCAAGATGCTGGGCGTGGACCATGAGGCGGTGCACGGCTTGGAGGGCAACATGCTCTTCCGCATCACCGACATCAAGCGCATGGAACCGGTGGAACTGGGCCCCGCCCTGTTCGATCGCGTGTTCGGCCCGGGGATGGTCACCGATGAGGCCACCTTCAGGGCCAAGGTCAAGGAGGGTATCGAGGGCATGTTCCACAACGATAGTGAACGGGTGTACCGCCGCCTGGTGGTGCGCGCCTTGGCGGACAAGACCCCGATCGAGCTGCCCGATGCCTTCCTGAAGCGCTGGATCACCCTCACCAGCGAAACCCCGGTCACCCCGGAACAGGTGGAGGACGGCTACGGCGACTACGCAAATAGCCTGCGCCGGCAGCTGCTGGAGGACCGGATCGTAACGAAATACGGATTGGAGGCCAAGGCGGAGGAGATCACCGGGTTCATGCGCCGCCAGCTGGTGGATCAATTTGCCCAATACGGCATTCCGGCCCCCGAGGAAGAGCGGATGCAGGAAATGACGGGGCGCATGCTGCAAGACCAGGACCAGGTGCGCAAGGTGCGCGACCTCATCGTGGAGCGTAAACTGATCGCCCATTTCAGGGCCATGCTCAGCCCGCAGAAAAAGAAGATGCCGTTTGACGACTTCGTTAAATTGGCCCGCACCGCCTAGGCATGCCGCAGGCAGTGGTGCAAGTACACCGTTCAACCCCGATAACAAGCATCCCAATATGATCTCCCACGACGAGTTCAGGAAGTACGCGGTCAAGCACCGCAACATCCCCAGCACCACCTTGGAAGGCTATGTCAATGCCTCCATCACCCCTTACATCATCGAGGAGCGCCAGCTGAACGTGGCCCAGATGGACGTGTTCAGCCGGTTGATGATGGACCGCATCATCTTCCTGGGCACCGGCATCAACGACCAGGTGGCCAACATCATCCAGGCCCAACTGCTCTTCCTGGAAAGCGTGGACCCCAAGAAGGACATCCAGATCTACCTCAACAGCCCCGGCGGTGGTGTGTATGCGGGCCTGGGCATCTACGACACCATGCAGTACATCGTGCCCGATGTGGCCACCATCTGCACGGGCATGGCGGCCTCCATGGGGGCCGTGCTGCTCTGCGCCGGTGCCAAGGGCAAGCGCAGCGCGCTGAAGCATGCCCGTGTAATGATCCACCAGCCCATGGGCGGCGCCGAGGGGCAGGCCATCGACATGGAGATCACCGTGAGGGAGATCGTCAAGCTCAAGAAGGAGCTGTACGACATCATCAGCCAGCACAGCGGACAGCCCTACGAGAAAGTGGAGAAGGACGGCGACCGCGACTACTGGATGATCGCCGAGGAGGCCAAGACCTACGGCATGATCGACGAGTTGCTGGTGCGCAACCCCAAGTAAGGGAAGCCCGGCAGGAGTGCACATGAAAGGGAGAGGCCGCCTTCGGGCGGCCTTTCTGCTTGGGGCGATGAATAAAAACCGGACAGCCCCCGGCGGGGTGCCGTATCTTCGCGGGGCGGTTCCGCGTAACAGGGGAATTGCAGTTGACCATGGAAAAGAAAGAGGTGAGATGCTCCTTTTGCGGGCGCGACAAACAGGAGACCAACGTGCTGATTGCCGGGATCACCGGACATATTTGCGACAACTGCATCGCGCAGGCGCAAGCCATCATCACCGAGGAGCTGGGCCAGCGGGAAAGGACGGAGCTCGAAGGCAACTTGGCGCTCCAGAAACCTTCCGAGATCAAAGCCCACTTGGACGAATACATCATTGGCCAGGATGAGGCCAAGAAGGTGCTCAGCGTGGCCGTGTACAACCACTACAAGCGCCTGATGCAAAAGGTGGTTTCCACCGACGATGTGGAGATCGAGAAGAGCAACATCATCCTGGTGGGGGAAACGGGCACGGGCAAGACCCTGCTGGCCAAGACCATCGCCCGCATGCTGAACGTGCCGTTCGCCATCGCCGATGCCACGGTGCTCACCGAGGCCGGTTATGTGGGCGAGGACGTGGAAAGCATCCTCAGCCGCCTGCTTCAAGCCGCCGATTACGACGTGGCCAAGGCCGAACGCGGCATCGTTTTCATCGATGAGATCGACAAGATCAGCCGCAAGAGCGACGGCCCCAGCATCACCCGCGACGTGAGCGGCGAAGGGGTGCAACAGGCATTGCTCAAGCTGCTGGAAGGGTCCATCGTGAACGTGCCGCCGCAAGGGGGGCGCAAACACCCCGAGCAGAAGCTGATCCAAGTGGACACACGGAAGATCCTGTTCATCTGCGGCGGGGCCTTCGACGGTATCGACAAGATCATCGCCCGCCGCGTGCGCAGCAGTGCCGTGGGATACAGCGCGAGCAAGGCATCGCGCATCGGCGACGAGAACCTCCTGCAGTACGTGAGCCCCACGGACCTCAGGGCCTACGGGCTCATACCGGAGCTCATCGGCAGGTTCCCCGTGCTTACCTACCTGGATCCACTGGACCGCGAAAGCCTGCGGCGCATCCTCACCGAGCCCAAGAACGCCTTGGTGAAGCAGTACATCAAGCTCTTCGAGATGGACCGCGTGAAGCTCTCCTTCGACAAAAAGGTGCTCGACTTCATCGTGGACCGCGCCGTGGATTACAAGCTCGGCGCCCGCGGCCTGCGCAGCATTTGCGAGGCCATCATGACCGATGCCATGTACGAGGTGCCCAGCAGCCCGGAGCGGCCCGCGGAGCTTAGGGTGACCTTGAGCTATGCCCGGGACAAGTTCGAGCGCTCGCGCATGAGCCAGCTCAAGGTGGCCTGAGGCCATTCCATGGCAAGCTGCGGCAACGGTGCCGCTACCACCGTGCGACGGCCCGCAGCGGCCGCGCCAACGGGTGCATGGGCGGCCCCGCAAGACCGCGAGGGCCTCGGGCCTCCCACCGTGTGGCGTACCTTCGCGGCCATACGAAAATCCAGACATGAACATGAAACGCTTTTTCGTGCCCATGGCGGCCTTCACCTTCGCGGTGACCGCCATCGCGCAAGACCTTCCGCAGGCCAGCCCCAAGGGTGAGGTGGAACAGATCGTGGGACTCACCAAGGTGGAAGTGGAGTACTCCCGCCCCAGCGTGCGCGGCCGCCAGATCTTTGGCGACCTGCTTCCTTATGGAAGCCCTTGGCGCATGGGGGCCAATGCGGCCACCACCATTGAGTTCAGCGGCCCCGTGGTGTTTGAGGGGACCAAGGTTGAAAAGGGGGAATACTCCATGTTCGCCATCCCGCACGAGGGGGCATGGGAAATCATCTTGAACCGCAACCCGAAACAGTGGGGCAACAACCGGGATGAGAAGGAGGATATCCTCCATGTGAAGGCCAAGGCGGAGCCCACGGAGTTCACCGAGACCCTTACGATCTCGTTTGACGAGGTGAAGGATGACAAGGCGCGGATGGACATCCGGTGGGAGAAGACGCGCGTGAGCGTATGGATCCATGCCGATGCCACCGAGAAGAGCCTGGAGAACATCAAGGCCGCCTTGGCAGGCAAGGAGGTGGGGGCCGGCAGCTATGCCAGCAGCGCACGTTTCGTCCTGGAGCGCGGCCTGATGACCAAGGAGGCCTTGACCTGGGCGCAGAAGGCGGTGGACATGGACCCGCGCTACTATTGGTTGCACACTTTGGCCTTGGCGCAAGCCGCCAATGGTCAATACAAGGAAGCTATCGGCACCGCCGAGAAGAGCATGGCCGGGGCCAAGGAGGCCAAGGACATGGCTTACGTGAAGATGAACGAGGCCAAGATCAAGGAGTGGTCCTCCAAGTGATCGAACTTGGATGGATCGGAAAGGCCCCGGCGACGCCGGGGCCTTTTTTGTTGGCGCATGCACCGGCAGAGGCAGAAGGGTGGTTGGTGGGGCGGTCCCATTGCGTGGTCAAACCTTCCGATCCGGCCAGCCATTCGGGAGGTCGTCAAGGGATACGGGACTTGACAGTCGGTCATGCATCAGGTGTCCGGCCGGTGTCCTCGGAGTGGACACCGGCCGGGTGCAGGAAGCGGGAGGGCAGGGGCTGCGATCCACTCCGCCGGGGGAGGACCGGGGGCGCAAATGTGGAGTTCGGGTGGGATGCCTTGGTCGGGTTCTCCCCCCTTAAGTGCCTGCGGTAAAAAGGAAAGCCCCGGGGTGTCCCGGGGCTTTCCATATACGAATGACGGTCTGCTTAGAGCTTGGCCACCTTCTTGGTGATGGGCTTGCCGTTCGCGATCAGCGTCACGAAATAGCTGCCGGTGCTCCAGTTGGAGGCATCCAGATCCAAGTTGTGCAGGCCTGCACCCACGCTGCCCACTTGCTTGTTCAGCACCACGCGGCCCGTGGCCTCGGCCACCACCACTTGCAGGTTCACGCTCTTCTCGGTGGTGTAGCCCAGTTGGAGCACATCGCCCTTGAAGGGGTTGCCATTCAGGAAGCTCAGGCGCATCCCGTTGAAGCTGCTCTCGTCGTTGATGCCCACGTAAGCGTCATCCACGGCCACGAAGATCACGGGGTCCAAGTCGATACCCCAAGCAGCGGCAATGCTATACCACTCGTTGTTGCTCCACTGTTCCCAAGAGAAGTCGGGGTACTCGAATTCCCCTTCCTGCGTCGTTACCAAGCCCAGCGAGTCGCCGGGGGTACCGCTGTTGTCCAAGGGAACCAGGCCTGTCATGTTCATGGATACGCCGAAGTAGTCGTTCACGCCCACGGGGGTGGCGAATTCAGCCACGGACAGCACGAAACTGGAACCTGCCTGAATCTCAGACATGGGCAGGGTGGTGGAACCCAGCACAGCGCCCGGGGCCTCGGAGGTGGGGACCGGGTCGGTGGCACCGCTCACGAAACCATTGCCGTTCATGGCGTGTACGTCCACGATCAGGTTACTGTTGTTGCCGGAATCATAGGCGGCGCCGAACCAGAAGAGCACGCCGGTCACAGCGGTGGGGCCGCTGGACAGGAAAGCGCGGCCCTTGCGCTTGTCGCCATAGGTGTTGGTGCCGAACACGAAGCCGGCGGGATCTTGGTTGGCACCGGAAACGGCATTGTACAGCACGAAGCTCGTGCTTTCGTCATCAAACAGAGGCGAGTACAGGGTGTCGGCATCGCGGTTCTGGGAAAGGAGCTGCGCAGGCTTGTGCATGGGCAGGGCAGTGCCTACTTCCTTCTGTTGGCCAAAGGCGGAAGCCACCAGGCCCATGCAGGCAATCGTGAGTACGCTGTTCTTCATTGAAATGGGTTTAGATGATTCGGAGCAAATTTAGCCCATTGTGCATGGTCGGGCCAAATTGTATGATGAACGGCAGTCCCAATAGAGGGGCGTTCTTGGAACCTTGACCCGATTGGGAGGTGGTTAAACCCTGTCCGTGCCGGTACGGGCGCCTGTCCGGACACCCAGCCCCGCTTGGATCATCATGGCCAGCACCACGGTGATGGCCGGTGCGATCAGGTTGTACCACAGGAATGAGATTTCCAGGTGTGAGAAGTGCAGGAGGAAGATGATGGCTTGTGCGATGATCGCCGCCACGAACACGGCTGTGCCCTGGACCCATTTCACGAAGAAGGCCACCAGGAAGATGCCAAGGATGGTCCCGTAGAACAGGGATCCCAAGATGTTCACGGCCTGGATCAGGTTCTCGAAGAGCGAGAAGACGGCGGCGAAGGCCAAGGCGAGCGCCCCGAAGGCCACGGTGGCCCATTTGCCCATCCGCACTTGGCGCGTCCCCACCATCCGGCGGGGCAGCACGTCCACCACGCTGGTGGTGGCCAAGGCACTGAGTTCGGCGCTGGTGCTGCTCATGCCCGCACTGAAGATCATGGCCAACAGCAGCCCGATCACGCCGATGGGCAGGTGGTCCATGATGAAACTGATGAAGATGTAGTCCTTGTCGTTGGCTTCGCGATCAGGTACGTACGTCTTCAGCAGGGTGGTGGCTTCGCCCCGCATTTCCTTGTCGGAGGCCAAGGCTTTCTCCAGCGCCTGGTGTGCCTGTGCTTGTTCACTGGTATGCCCCATGCGGCCCGCTTCAACCCATTCCACGGTGGCCTGCCGGATCTGGCTGTTGTTCAAGGCCTGGCGCCCTTCAAGTTCGGTCATTGCCACGGCGGCCGGGGTGTCGTTCAGGGCGGCCACATTGGTCTGGTTCCAGTGCACTGGCGCGCCGTTCACCAGATAGAACACGAACACCAGCACGCCGGTGAGCAGGATGAAGAACTGCATGGGGATCTTCAGCGCGGCGTTCATCCATAGCCCCATCCGCGCCTGTTGCACGTTCTGTCCGCCGAGGTAGCGCTGTACCTGGCTTTGGTCCGTGCCGAAGTAGGACAGTTGCAGGAAGAAGCCGCCGATCAGGCCGCTCCACAGCGTGTACTTGTCCGCAGGGTCGAACGAGAGGTCCACCACCTGCATTTTGCCCAGCGAACCGGCCAGCTTCAGGCTTTCGCCGAAGTCAATCACGGGCGACAGGTAATGGACCACCAGTCCGAAGGCGATGAACATGCCCGCAAACATCACGGCCATCTGTTGCTTGTGGGTAACGCCCACGGCCCGGGCACCGCCGCTGGTGGTGTAGATGATCACCAGCACGCCGATGAACAGGCATGTCCATGTGAGCGACCAGCCGAGCACCTTGCTGAGGATGATGCTGGGCGCATAGATGGTGATGCCGGCGGCCATGCTGCGCTGCAGCAGGAACAGCCCGGCGGTGAGCAGGCGTGCCCGTTGGTCGAAGCGCTTGCCGATGAATTCGTACGCGGTGAACACTTTCCACTTGTAGTAAAGCGGGATGAAGACGAGGTTGATCACCAGCATGGCCAAAGGCAGCCCGAAGTAGAACTGCACGAAGCCCATGCCGTCCGAGTAGCCTTGTCCGGGCGTGCTCAGGAAGGTGATCGCACTGGCCTGTGTGGCCATCACGCTCAAGCCCACGCCCCACCAGCGCGCGTCGCTGCCGCCGCGCAGGTACCCTTCGCTGGTGTTGGTGCTCCGCGTCTTCCACACGCCGTAGCCCACGATGAACCCCAAGGTCCCCAGCAGGATGGTCCAATCAAGCCAATGCATCAGCGGAGGTGGAATTGGAAAAGACCCAAGGGGAAATGATAAATGAAAAATGACCGCATCATGCTATTGCGGTTCATGGCGCCAGTGCAGCATCATTAGGACGGTAACAGGACATCTTCCATTCTCCATTCCCCTTTTCCTCTCTATCATTTTTCCTTTCCACCTCTCTTCCTTTTCTCCTCATTTCTCTTCGCCGTGGCAATGCTGGCAGTGAAAATGGCAATCAGCTCACTGCATTCATTGAGCAGCCATGCGCATTCCGGTATGGTGGGATCCATCATCCCCGCTTTCACCTGTACCCGCATATTGTTCTTCGACTCCCGCAGCTCCTTCACTGCAACGCCCATTTTGTGGATGAAATCCCGGGGCGACTCCGCTCCTTGGACCTCGCCATAGTGCAGGGCTGCCGCAGTACCGCTCCGCAGAAGCTGCCGCCCGAGGTGGAGCCCCGCGAAGGACCGGTTCATCTTCTCCGTGTATGTCACAATTGCAGCACCAAAGACAATACAACGCTCCTCGATGTCATACTTCCTTTCCATGCATTCCTTCTTTTCACATTCTTCCACTTGCCGAATCCTTGACTAACGCGGCCTATCGTTTTTCAATTTCCTCTTTTCTCATACACCATTTTTCATTTTCTCTTTTCAATTTCCTCTTTCTTTATTCCCCCTTTCTTCGAGATCAAATTCGCGAACAACCGGTACGCTCCCGGCACACCGGCGGGCAGTTGGCGGAAGAAGCTGATGCCCGTGTACACAAAACGTCCTTTCCCATAGTCACAAGCGATCAGGCCGCCGTCCAAGGGTTGTTCCCCCGGGTCGCTCCACGTGATCAGCGGCGTGTAGTGCGGGTCGATGCTGCCCGCGAAGTAGAGCCCGCGTTCCTGTACCCAACCGTCGAAGTCGGCCATGGTGATCTTGTTGGGCGTGTTCAGCAGCTCGTGCTTCGGGTACGGGAACGAAGGCGGTGCCTCCTCCACGGTGACCCGGCCGCGGGTGAGGCGGAAAGGGTAGGGACCGATCAGGGTGTCCGGCATCACCATGTCGCTGCTGACCGTGATGTATTGCACCACCACGATGCCGCCGTTGTGCACGTATTGCTTGAGTGCAGGGTCCAAGGCCTTCATGGCCGGCACCATGTTGTAGGCGCGGATGCCCACCACCACCGCGTCATACGGTGCCAAGCCCTGTACCGTGGCCGTGGCCGGGTCGATAAGGTCCACTTCCAGCCCCAGTGCCTCCAGCGCAGCGGGCACCTCATCCCCGGCGCCCATGATGTAGCCGATCTGTTCGGCGTTCACTTGGGCGTCCAGCGGCTCCGCCCGGAACGTGGCCGGGGTGTACCACGAGCGGTCGGGGATATGGTCGTATTGGATGCGCCGCCGTGTGAGGTTCGTCGGACCCGTGTGCCCCACCTCGCCGCGGATGTAAGGCGAATTGGGCCCCGGTTGCCGCGTGGCCGTGATGGTGACGGGAAGCGCCTTGAACGATCCGGGCTCCATTTCGCCGAAGGCCAGCTCGGCGGGTTCCACGTCCCATTCGGCCATCAGCTCGCAGCGCAGGTCCACGTGGTCCAGCTTGGTGAAGGCCTCCACCTCCAATTGGGTGGCGGATTCCTTGCCGCGTACCAGAAGCAGGTTGGGCCGTGCCGATATGGAGATGGGCGGCACCACCTCGCAGTATTCGGTCACTTCCCCCTTCACGCGGTCCACAGTACGGTACAGCACGGGCACCTGCCCCTTGACGACCGTGCCGCCCGCAAAACGGAGTTCGTACGGTATTTGTAGCCGGGTGGGGGCCACGGCGAGGCCGATCAGCCGGGGCTCCTTGATGTCAAACAGGGCGCCGTGGGGCCGTTCAAGCCAGAAAGGCCTGTCGGGCTGGTCGGGTGCCAGCAGGGGGATGATCACCTTACGCACTTGGTTCATGGACAAGGTATCCCAGGTTCCTTGTGGCGAAGCGAACATCACTTGGACCGGGCTGCGAGTCAGCAGGGTCAAGGCCGGGAAGGTGCTGTCGCCGGTGACCACGAAGGGCGTGCTGGCCAAGGCTTCCACCACGGTGCCGGTAACGTCCATGAGCAGTTGGTCCACCCGTGCGCGGGTATAGCTTTTCCACGGTGATGCCGGCAATGCGTCCACCGCGGCGGCAAGGCTTTCCAGCAAGGGGACGCTTTTTTCGGGCTGGCGCAGGTCGTATGCGGCCAGCAGTGCATTGATCGCCTTGGTCACGGCTTTCCCGCCCTTCATCCGGTCCCAAGTGAGATCAAGCCCGCCGAGGATATCGGCTCCCTTGGGCGGCGTGCCTTTTTCGAAATGCAGGTATTCGAGTTGTTCGCCTCGAGCCTCGGGTGCCCCGAAGCCTTGGCTCTTGTGCATGCTTCGGCTTCGGCCGGCGATTTCGCTGTACGCTTGCCCCAGCAGCGGGTCATAGCCTCCTACGTCCACCACGTACCAGTCCTTTTCCGTTTTGGCCAGCTCGGCCAAGTCCTTGTTCCACCACGTGCTGCCGTTGAAGAAGAGGCGCTGCGGTTGCCAAACCTCCAGGCCTTGGGCCAATTGTTCCGGGAAGGCGTTGGGGTCGCCGGCCAGGTCGAATGCCTCCAACGCCAGGATGGCGCTGGCCTCGTGGTGCCCATGGCCTGCCCCGCGGTCGGGCGGGAAGCGGGTGATGATCACGTCCGGGCGGAAGATGCGGATCACGCGGACCACATCGCTGAGCACCTCCTGCTTGCCCCATTTTTCGAAGCTTTCGTCGGCATTCTTGCTGAATCCGAAGTCGCTGGCCCGGGTGAAGAACTGCTCGCCCCCGTCGATGCGGCGCGCGGCCAGCAGCTCCTCGGTGCGTATGATGCCCAAGGCATCGCCCAGTTCCGGTCCGATCAGGTTCTGGCCGCCATCGCCACGTGTGAGGCTGAGGTATCCGGTGCGCACCTTTCGCCCATTGCTCAGCCAGGATATCAGGCGGGTGTTCTCATCGTCCGGGTGGGCGGCCACGTACAGCACGGACCCCGCCACCTGGAGCTTTTCCATTTGGTGGAGGATGCGTGCGGCATCCGATGGGTCGTTGGTTTGTGCGGCGGTGTTTTGTGCCAGGGCGGGCGCGCATGCGAGGAGTGCCGCCATGAGGATGCGCGGCACCAAGCGGTGTTTGACAGGCATGCGCCGAAGGTAGTAGACATGGTCAAATGCGGCCGGCCATGGGCTTTCATGCGGTCCATAACACTTTCAACCAGTGGTCACATGGGGCAGGGTGGGCGGGCAGAAGATGGTTAAGTTTGTTGGGCCCAATGTTCCACACCGGGCAGGCCCATGGGGCTAATGGCTAGGGGTAGCCACGCTGCGGTGTATGTCCGGTCATGGGGTTTTTGGGGTTCTAAGACAGGCCGGACATAGGGTACGTTGGGGAAAGGACGCACCGGCAACGGTGTGAGCAGAACAAGGGGGCCGCATCCGCGAGGGGCGGCCCCGCTTTTTTGCCATTCAGGCCATTGCCATGACGTCGCTGCGGGGCCTTGCGCATTTGGCAAGGCCGAAGCAGTCTTTGATTGCGGGAGGCACGTGTGCGTGGTTGGGGGCTTCGGTCGCTGGCGCTCCCTCGCGATGGCGTGCCGCAGGCGCGGATGAAGGATCGCTTCGCGCCTATGGCGCTCGCAATGACGGGACGGGGCGCCATGACGGCACGCAAAAAGGGCCGCTCCTCGGAGCGGCCCTTTTGCATGGGATGAGGTCCTGCGCTTAGCGCACGATGCTCAGTCGCTTGGTGGTCACTTCACCGTTGATGGTGATGTTCACCAGGTACATGCCGGTGGCGATGTCGCCGGGCAGGCTCAGCACGGTGTTGAAGCGGTCGCCGCTGTTGCCGAACTCCTGACCGTACACGTGCTGGCCATAGATGTCCGTCACATCAACGGTGATGTGCTGGTCGGCGGCGGTGATGCCCTCGATGTTGAGGTTCACCTGCCCGTCGCGCACGGGGTTGGGCCACAGGGTGGCTTCGCCCATGGCCACCTCGGTCATGCGGTTGCCGGCGGGGGTGTTGTCAATGGTGATGGAGCACACGTTGGCGGCGCAGAATCCGCTCCACACGCCGTTCACCTTCACGTTGATCTCCACCATGTAGGTGTTTCCGTTCACCAGCGGGGGTGCCACGTTGCTGTTCCACTTCAGCTGCAGGATGTAGGTGCTGCGGGTGAAGGTCTCATCGTATCCCTCGCCGGTGTTGTAGATGCGGAACTGGTACTCGGTCCCGCCCTGCACGGGCTTGGCGTAGATGAAGCTGTTGTTGGTGTTGAAGCTGCGGGTCTCGTTGCAGGAATGCCCGTAGGCGGGCGCCTGGATGAGGCCGGAGCATCCGAGCACCTGGGTGCTGATGCCCATTTCGCAGCCGCTGCCCCAGTGTGCGCTGGCCATGGGGCCGTTCTTGTCGGTGCGCACGCGTGCGAAGTACTTCACGCCCGGAGTGAGCGGGTTGGTCACCATGTCGCCGAAGGCCACATAGTTGTATGGCCTTGCGATGCGGCGGATGAACCCTGCATCGGGGTCGGAGAACTCGAACTGGTAGTTCGCCGCTCCGGTGACCTTGTTGCAGTACACCTTGTTGCCGAGGAGGTTGTCGAAGATGTTGCACTCATTGGCTGCGATGTCGGCCGGCCCGAGGGGCAGTGTGAAGCTGTGCGCGCTGCCGTACGCAGGGCTTGCGCCGGGGTTTGCGGGCGACACGCTTCCGCTGCTGAAATTGTCGCGGAGGATGAGTTTGCCACCCGCGGAGCGCAGTTCCCAACCGCCGCCGCTGATGCCGTCGCCGAAGCTATCGTTGATGCGGAAGCCATAGGTTGCGGCACCGGGGCTGTTGCTCAGGCACACGGAAGCGGTGTTCACCGCGTTGGCCGTAGTGGGCGCACCGCTTGCGATCACGTTGTTGGCGGCATCCACGATCTGCCAACTGGTCTCAACGGGCAAGTTGTCGGTTGCGATCCTCACCACCACTTGGTTGCCCATGCAGGGCACCACGGTCACGGTGTAGTCCTCGGTCTCGCTGTAGCTGTCCGTGCCACACGGGGTGGGGTCGTTCAGCCAGTTGTTGCGCACGCGCATCCGGTAGTTGCCCGGGGCCACGTTGCCCGGTACGGTGATCGTGCCGCTGGGGGCGTTGGTGTACGAACCCACGAAGAACATGCGCTCACCGGGGTTGGCGAATTGCATGTCGTTGTTCCAGTCCACCCAGATCGACCAGCGGTAGGTGTTGGCATTGCCGCCCACCATCTGAACACCAAAGCTGCCGCCCTCAACCACGGTCACCGCTTGGGCGGTGTAGTCAGCATAGCCGCCCGTGGAGAAGCCGGTGCCCGTGTTGGTGATGTTGGTGATGCCACCCGTGGTGCTGAAGCTCTCGATGTAGCGGGTGTTCGTGGTGCCACCTGCTGGGCAATAGCCGGTGAAGAAGTTCACCGGTCCTGCCCATGCGCTTTCGTCACCACCGCCGCAGTTGGCGCGCACATACACGTCATAGCTCTGGTTGGCCGTCAGGCCACCGGCCGTGGCGTTGAGCGTGCCGGCACCGGTGCTGCCCGAGGCCACAACGCTGCCGCCCTGGCGTACTTCCCAATCGTAGCCCACGACAGGGGTCGCGCTGGCATTCCAAGAGAAGTTCACGCTGTTCACGGTCACGCCCGTGAGGGCCAAGCCCGTGGGGGCCAAGCAGGTGGGCGGGGGGGTGATGCTCACATTGTAGGTGGTCACGCAGTTCGGCGAGGGCCAATTGTCCACAACCAGGTAGTACGTCTCACCGGCGGTCAACGTGGCCGTGATGGTGCGGACCAGGTCAGAAAGAGACTGGCTGAACCCGACGCAAGTGCTGCCTCCGTCAAAGGGGCAACCTTGGAAGAGAGTGATGCCCGCATCCTGGTCGGAGCCCGTGGTCACGGTGATGGTGTATTCACCTGACACCGGTGCGGTGAAGATGTACGTGCGGTCCTCTCCGCCATAGTAGCTGGTGTTGCCGCAAGCCACTGCATTAGTGGAGGTGATGTTGTTTCCATTGCCACATGTGCTATGCCCGGTTGCGGTATAGGGCAGGCTGGCGATGCTCACCGTGTTGGGGCCCAATCCGCTGGGGCATGTGGGCGGCGGCGGGGGCGTACCCACGCAAATGTTGAACGTGGTGGTTTGGCCCGACGTGGCCGTATAGGTATACACCCGTACATAGTAGGTGTTTCCTGCCACCAGGCCGGTCAGGTTCGCTTCGTTCGGATCGCTGCAGAAGATGTTGGCCAGTGAACCACAGCTGCCCGAATAGAAGGCCATGTACATGTCGGTTACGCTGCCCCCCACGTTGAGCAAGGATACCCGGTGGGCCATGCCGGTGGCGGTAAAGCTGTACCAAACGTCATCATCGGCCGAGCCGCTGCAGCCCGTTGCACCGGTCGAAGCCGTGGCGCTCATCACCGTTCCCGCAGTCACTACGCCGCAGGCAAAGTCCGGGTTCACCGTCAAGGCGACGGCGCCGGTGCAATCGTCATTGGCGGGTGGCGGGGGAGGCGTGCCCACGCAGATGTTGAAGGCCGAGGTTTGGCCCGCAGTGGAGGTGTAGGTATACACCCGCACGTAGTAGGTCTCGCCCACGGTCAGGCCCGTCAGGTTGGCCGTCTCCGCGTCGCTGCAGAAGAAGTCCGTCATCGTTCCGCAATCGGACCCCTGATAGAACTTCATGTACATGTCGCTGGTGCTGCCCGTGATGTTGATCAGCGAAACGCGATGGGCAGTGTTGGTGGCGGTGAAATTGTACCACACGTCATCATCGGCCGTGCCGCCGCAGGAACCATTGGGCTGGCCCGAGGCTGTGGCAAAGGCCACCGTGCCCGCCGTGACCGTGCCACAGGCAAAGTCCGGGTTCACCGTCAGGGTGACGGCATCCGCGCACTCGTCATTGGCCGGGGGCGGCTGGGGCTCCGTGATGCTGAACGTGCCCGGGCAGGGACTGTTCGGCGTGGGCCAGGTGTCGATCCACAGGTAGTAGGTCACCCCGGCGGTCAGGTTGGCCGACAGGCTGTTGGTGCTGCCCGTGCTGGAGGCCGAGCCCACGCAGGTGCCGCCCGCCGTGGGGCAGGCATTCGCATACAGGAAGATGCCGGTATAGGTCACTCCGCTGTAGCTGATCGTATGCTGGCCGTTGAGGGTAGGCACAAAGGTGTACAGGGCTTCTTCACCACCCTTGTACGAGTTGGTGGCTGCGCCGCAGGTGGCGGGCACGTTGGTGGCGTTGAGGTAGTTGCCTCCTCCGCATACCACGGACTGGTTGGTTACGGGCAGGCTGGTTATTGCAATGGCGTTCACATCGCAATCGAACGCCGTGCTGAAGTTGGTTGCGGCACTGTTGGCGCTGAAGTCACTGGCGCCGCACATTTGGCGCACGTACACGGTGTACGCCGTGTTGCTGGCCAGTCCGGTGATGGTCACGGGGCTTCCGGGCACGGCCGTGCCGGTCCAGATGGTGCCGCCTCCCGCGTTGGCATCGGTACCGGGGGTGAAGCCCGCCGGGCCGTATTCCACGATGTAGCTGCCGGTGCAGCCGGCGCAGGTCCAGCTGATGGTGGCCGAGGTGGTGGAGATGCTATTGGCGGTTACGCTCATCGGGATCGGGCATGCCGGGGGCGGGTTCAGTCGCACGTTGTCCAATCCGATGTCGTTGTTCCCATAGTCGGAGGTGGCCTCGAAGCGGATCACGGTGGTGGCGCTGGTGCTGGTCACGTTGCGGTAGGCCTCGGTCCAACTGGTGGCAACCCCCATGTTGGCACCCAGCTGGGTGAAGTTGGCACCGCCGTCGGTGCTCACGTACACCTTCAGCACATCCGAGCCGCTGGGGTTGATCCAGTCGAACCGCAGGTCTTCATTGCCGGAAGCCGCAGACATGTCCAAGTACAGGTCCAACTGGCCAATCATTCCGCTGGTGGCACCGTACGAGTGGAAGCGCGCGGAATAGCTGCCGTTGGAAGCTGCAGGGCTGTATGCCCCTCCGGTATTGAGCTGCCAGCCTCCGGAGGTGTTGTCATCATTGCGCCGCCACGTGTTATAGCCGCTGGCCGGGCTGTTCTTCCAAGCAGAGCCCGGCACGTCCCGCGTGCTGCACAGGTTGCTCCAAGTGCTTTCGAAGCTTTCGGTGTAGCCCGCCACGGTGTACACGGCGTACACCGGGGCCAAGGCGTTCACCGTCACCACGTTGCTGCTGTTGCTGCTGGGGCCGCTGCTGCAGGTGGTGGTGATGCGGAAGTAGCGCGTGGCGTTGATGGCCGTGGTGGTGTAGCTGGGCGTGTTGGCGCCGCTGCCGCCCACCACGGAGGCCCAGCTGCCGATGCCGTCCGGCGATTCCTCCCATTGGTAGCTGATGCCGGGGCCGACCGTGAGGCCCGTGGCCGTGAGGGTGATGGTGCTGCCCGCGCAGATGCCCTGCGGGGTGGTGATGCTGCCGGCATTGGGCGTGCCGCTGCACGGCAGCGGCGGCTCGAAGCGGTAGATGGTGCCCGTGGCCGGCTTGGTGGCCAGGTTGGTCACCGAGCTGGTGCTGCTCACCGCCGGGCTGGCGATGCTGGTGAGGTTGAGGTAGCTGCCCGCGCCGGAGCCCGTGGCCGAGCCGATGCCGATGGAGGCCGAGGGGCTGCTCACAGTGCCGCTCTCCTGCCGGTAGATGAACTCGATGGCGTTGGTGGTCTCGTAGAGCTTCACCTGGAACGAGATGGTGTTGCCCGATGCGTTATAATTCCATTGCCAATAGCGCCACTCCACGGTGAGCACACGGTTGGGGGCCGCGCCGTCCACGGCGTAGCGCGCCACCGAGGTCAACGGCGTGGAGACGTTGCCATCCAGGTCATCCCACAGCGGTGCGATGATCGGGCGGGAGGTGGCGTTGGCCGTCTCAAAGTTGTTTGTCAAGATCGTGCTCGTGGCGCTCATGTTCAGGGTGATGTACCCGTCCGAGCTCATCTTGAACTGCGTGTACGTGGTTCCTTCGTAATCGAAACTGAAGCCGATGTTCTGGGCAGGGCTCAGATAGCTGTCCACCCGGGCTGACGCCAGGTCGGTGCCGGTGGCGATCTCCGTGTAGGTGCCGCTGGTGGCGGTGAAGGTGTAGGTGCTCGCGCTCTGGGCGTGCAGGCCCGTGGTGCCGAGCGCCAAGGCTGCTCCGAGCAGGGCCGCCTTGCCCCACCAGCGCGTTCGCCGTAGGCTTGTTGGTTTGGGTTTACTGTTCATGTTGTTTTGGGTTTGAGGTTTTGTTCATTCAAGCGTTTCGTGGCCCTTAGGAGCGGATTGTCGGTCAGGCGGGTTTGGGGGTTGAGGATGTTGGTCTTGGTTATTGGGTTTTGGTGTATTTGGATCGATCAATCATCCCTTTCGGGGGGACGAAGGGCCGGAATGGTCAGACGGGAAGCCAAAGTATTGTTAAATCCCGAATGCGCAATAGGTTGTGGAAAAATGACCTTCTGGGGAGCATGGGTGAAGGACGGCTATGGCCTTGCGATGGCGTGCCGCAGGCGTCATGGTACGTCACGGGCGTGGATGATGGCTTCGGCCTATGGCCTCGCCATGACGGTGGGCTTCGGCCTGCGGCCTCGCCATGACGTGCCGCAGGCGCAATCAAAGATCGCTTCGTCGGCCTATGGCCGTCTCGCGATGACGGTGGGCTTCGGCCTGCGGCCTTGCCATGACGTGCCGCAGGCGCAATCAAAGATCGCTTCGTCGGCCTATGGCCGTCTCGCGATGACGGTGGGCTTCGGCCTGCGGCCTTGCCATGACGGTGGGCGGCCCTACACCCAGCCCTGGGCGGCGGCCAAAGCCATCAGGGCCGCCACGTTGGTGGCACCGGTATGGGCCATCAGGTGTTTGCGGTGGGAGTTCACCGTGTGGGAACTGATGTTGAGTGCGTGGCCGATCTGCCGGCTGTTCATGCCCTCGGCCAGTTTCGCCAGCACGTCCAATTCGCGTGGGCTGGGCCGGTACAGCACATTGGGCAGCTCGTTCCTGGGGCTGAAGGCGGCTACAATGTCGGGGTCGGGGCCTACGTATTGCCACCCCACGGTGTTGCTGGCCTTGATGTTGCTGATGTCCTTGCAGATGCTCAGGGTGCTGCCCACCTTGCCGGTAACGGGGTCGACTCCGAGCACGCACACTTGGCGCAGGACCTTGATGTATTCGCCGTTGGCCTTACGGGCACGGTGGTCCAACGACCATACGCCCTTCATCGGTTCGACCGGTTTGGGGGAATTGAACAGGAGGGAGAGCGCCCGCTGGACGAGGGTGGTAACGGCTTCCAGGTCATCCGGGTGGATGATGGAATAGTTCCGGGCCAAGGTCATCTCGTCATCGGGATAGCCCAACACGGTTTCGAAGCCCTTGGCCATGAAGAGCTCTTGGCGGGCATGGTCGATGGCGTACACATATTGGTCGGGCAGGATGGGGACCATGTTGTGCGCATGGGCATACGCCCGGCACAACTGCGTGGGCAGCCCTTGGGCCGCGCGCTCCTGCAACGATGCATAGTAGGCAAGCATGCGGCTCACCACCGCCCTTTCCATGTCGGTCTCTGGTGTAGCGGTGCCTAACGTGGGGCGTGGAGCGGTGGTCATGAGGGAGAGTTGAGGGGGCTATGCGGTGGGAGAGGTGGGTGGAAGGCCCTTATGGGATTGTACAAGGGATAGGTAGCAGCCATCCTAAGGGAGGCGATGGAAACGTCCCCTGGTCGGGGGGCGATCAAGCGATGAATGAGCAGGATGGGAGCAATCCATTTACATTGAAAATAACCTATTTTCAAAAGGGAGCGACTTATACACAGGCAAAGCAAAGTGCTGAGCCTCGGAACGGAAATACCTAATAATAGGGATATTTGATTACGACCCTACGGTAAACGCCGTAGGACATTTAAGGGTGCCTTGAAGAGCCTCGCCCCCGTGTCACCGGCACCTCGCGGCAGCCTTCGGGCAAGCGTCCGATATCGGACCTCGTTCAGTCATTCGACTCCCGTCAGGCCCGGATGCACCAGTTGCTTCCTCAGTTAGTTACCTGCGGGTAACTAACTGTCGTCGCGCCTGGCATGAACGATAAACGCTTGTGCCATCGGATAGAGGTTCTTCGAAGTACCCACCAGTGGGTCACCGGTCACCGCATCGGAGGCAGTTCCTTCCTGGCCATCCATTGGAAAAATGCCCGGTCAATAGGGTCGTTTCTTTGTCGGTAGGCTTGCGGAGAGGCCCATCTTTCGGGCAGGGCCGATGTTGTGGCCCTCCGGCTTGCGTGGTTTGCATCACTTTCAACGGTTCGTCCCGGCATTGGGGGCGGGCCATGGCAGCGAGGCTATCTTGCTTGCTCCAAGATGGAACGGTTGCGCGCGATTTCATGGGTTCGGGGTGTCTGGGCGCTGATGTGCATGGGGGGCATGGCTTTGTGCAGCCCGTCCCAGGCGTCGGAGCCTTCAGGGCTGGTTTCGGACTACGCCATCCGCCCATGTGGACCTGAATACCGCTCAACGAATGCGGCGCACGGATTTGAGGTGCGCTACCGGGCCTCGGGTTTCACGCTGGCGGGCTCGGGCGGATGCGTTTCCCGGGCCATGGACCTTGAGCTGCAAGGCATCGGTCGGCAGGAGCTGGAGTTCACGCCGGGAGCGCCCTTGCACAGCCTGGCGGTGGATAACCGGCTTACGGTGGACCATGGGGCGTTCTATATGACCTATGCCAATGACGGGCGGGGCATGCGCCATGATGTGGTGGTGCGCCGACGCCCTGCGGGTGGCGGTCCTTTGGAAGCGCGGGTGCGTGTGGGGGGCAGCTTGTTGGCCGTGCAAGAGGGTCCTGATCGGGTCTTGTTCCATGCTTGGGATGAGGGGCGCATGTCCTTGGAGCCCGTGGTGGAATACAGCGGGTTGCACGTGTGGGATGCCAAGGGGCGTACCCTGCCATCGCACATGGCGTTGCGCGGGGAAATGCTGGTGCTGGTGGTGGATGATCGGGGTGCTTATTACCCGGTGACCATCGATCCGCTTTCAAGCAGCCCGGATGCCGTGCTCACGGGAGGTGCGGCGGGCGATGATTTTGGTTTTGCCTTGGCCACCGCGGGTGATGTAAACGGAGATGGCTACAGTGATGTGCTGGTGGCCTCGCCGGGTTGGAATGGCAGGCGGGGCCGTGTGGCGCTGCACCTGGGCGGGCCAGCGGGCCTTTCGGCCACGGCAGCATGGACAAAGGACGGGGCGGCGGCAAATGATGAGTTCGGGTACAGTGTGTCCACGGCTGGCGATGTGAACGGGGACGGGTACAGTGATGTGGTCATCGGGGCGCCGGGCCAGAACGGCCATGGGGCCATCCACGTGTTCCTGGGCGGCCCCTCGGGTTTGGGGGGCACTGCGTTGGTGCGCACGGGCGATGCCCAGGCCGGCTCCAAGTTCGGGTTCAGCGTGGGCTTGGCGGGCGATGTGAACGGCGATGGGTTCAGTGATGTGGTGGTGGGGTGCCCGCTGTTCGACCATTCATCCGGCACGGACCAAGGGAAGGCTTATGTGTACCACGGGTCGGCCTCGGGCATCGGCGCCGCCGCAACGTGGGGTGTGACCGGGTCCACCCCGTCCGGCAACTATGGTGCCTCGGTATGCGGTGCAGGCGACCTGGACGGCGACGGATATAGCGATGTTGCCGTTGGGGCGCCCTTCGAGAAGGTCATTAGCCCCCCTAACCAGACGCGCGGCAAGGTTTATTTGTACAAGGGAGGGGCCACGGGTTTGGGCTTGGGGGCCACCACCACCTTGTCGGGCCCGGCCTCCGGAGCCGAGTTTGGCACGTGCGTGGCCGGGGCGGGCGATGTGAACGGTGACGGATATGCGGACCTGATCGTGGGCGCGCCGGGCATATCCACGGGCCAAGGCCGGGTGGACCTCTACCATGGCACTTCATCGGGAACCTTGGTGGCCACGGCCCCGGCCAGCAACCGGAGCGGCACAACGGCGGGGGAGCGGTTGGGGGCGCGGCTGTCCACGGGTGGCGACCTGAATGGCGACGGGTATGCGGACATCGTGGTCGGTGCTGCGGGATATGGTTCGGGCAGTGGCCGGGCCATGGTGTTCTTCGGGAGCGCCGTGGGGATCAACCTTGGCGCTACTGTGCCTTGGTATAAGAACGGCTCCGCGGGCCAGGCCTTGGGGGCCTCCGTGTACACCGCAGGCGACATCAACGGCGATGGCCTCAGCGATTTGTTGGTGGGCGTTCCCGGTGCGGCCGGTGGGGCGGGCGAGGTGCGCTTGTACCACGGTGGCACAAGCCTGCCTGCCACCACGCCGGCCTGGAGCGTGACGGGCGGTGCCAATTTCGCGGTGCTGGGCCGCTGCCTGGCCACGGCGGGTGATGTGAATGCGGACGGCTATGCCGATGTGTTGGTAGGCTTGCCGGGGCTGAACGGCAGCAAGGGGCGGGTGATGCTCTTCCTGGGCTCGGCCAGCGGGCTGTCGCCCACGCCGGTATGGACCAAGGATGGCGAGAACGCGCAGGATAATTTCGGTCACTGCGTGGCCTCGGCCGGCGATGTGAACGGTGATGGGTACAGCGATGTGCTGATCAGCGCCCCGAGCTATCCCAACTACGGATGGATGGGCAAGGTGTATCTGTTCCACGGTGGCCCGGGCGGCCTTTCGGCCAGTCCGGCATGGGTCAAGACCGGTGAGAAGGCTGAGGACCGCTTCGGCTGGAGCGTGGCCAGCGCGGGTGATGTAAATGGTGACGGGTACAGCGATGTGGCCGTGGGGGCGTACATGTTCCAGGTCGGGTCTGCCGATATCGGCAAGGCATACGTGTTCCACGGGTCGGCTACCGGCCTTGCCGCCACGGCAGCCTGGAGCGCACTGGGCACACAAGCCTCGTTCTTTGCCAACAGCGTTTCCACGGCAGGCGATGTGAACGGTGACGGTTATGATGACCTGATCGTGGGGGCGCCCTTTTGGGATGTTGACCTCGGGGGAGGAACCATCAGCCATAACAACGGGGCGGCTTTCGTGTACCACGGATCTCCTGCGGGCCTGTCGCCCGTGGCCGATTGGTCCATCATCGGGGCCCATCACGGCGATGAGTTCGGCGCTGGCGTGTCATACGCCGGTGATGTGAATGGGGATGGGTACAGCGACGTGGTGATCGGTGCGATGCGCTCCAATATCGGTGCGCCGCCCACGGTGACCGGTGAGGCGGGCAAGGCTTTCGTGTACCTGGGGCGGCCCACGGTGGGCCTGGAGCTTACGCCTGCCACGGTGATCACCGGTACGCTGCAATTTGATTACCTGGGCCTGTCGGTATGCTCGGCAGGTGACATGAACGGGGACGGCTTCAGCGACGTGGTGGTCGGTGTCCACGGGGCGGATTACATGTTTTTGGACCAAGGCAAGATCCAAGTGCACTACGGCTCTGCGGCGGGGATCTCCGCCACGCCCGACTTGACCTTCTGGGGCCCGAACGCCACGGGTGCGCAGATGGGGAGGATCGTGGCCCTTGCCGGCGATGTGAACGGGGACGGCCTCAGCGACATCCTGGCGGGGACGGATGCGCGTACGGTGAGCTACACGTACGAGGGCGAGGCCTATCTGTACATGGGCAGCGTGGGCAAGCCGATGCGCACCTTCCAGTATCGCAGCAACCTCACCACGCCCGTGCGCACCAGCAACGGCACCTTCGAGACCACGGATTGCAACTGGGGCATCGGCCAATATGCGCGCAGCTCCATGGGGCGTGGGAAGGTGAAGCTGGCGTGGCAGTATCAAGGGCATGGGCCCGGGACGCCCGCAGGCGTGCTGTTCCCCAACAACAGCGACGTGCCCTTGGGGGCGGTGGCGGGCGAGGGAGCGGGATGGACGGTCAGCGGCGGCCTGGATGGCGTTCTGATCAAGGAAGGGATGAGCGGGCCGTTGGGCAGCAGCCATCCGGCCTGGCGGGTGCGGGTGCGCCACCATCCGGCCACGGCCTTCGACGGCAGGCCGTATGGGCGTTGGTATGTACAGGGTATCCATGATCTGCAGGTACCCAGCCTGAAGACCAACCTGGTGGAATGCGGCCCCCTGCCCGTTACCTTGGTAGATGCCGGGGTGAGCTGCAGCAATGGGCAGGCGGTGGTGGAATGGAGCACCGCATCGGAGCAAGATTGCGACCGCTTTGTGGTGATGCGCTCCCGCGACGGCGTGTCCTGGGAACGGGTGGCCACTGTGCCCGGTGCGGGCAATTCCTCGCAGTTGTTGCATTACCATGCCGTGGACCCCATGCGGGCAGACGGGCAGGTGATGTACTACCGGTTGGAGCAGTACGATATCAACGGGGAAATGGCGTCGTTCCCGGTGCTGGTGCTACTTCCCTGCGAGCCGGGGCCTGGCTTGGCCGCATGGCCGAATCCCGCTTCCGATGAGTTCCACGTGGCATTGCCGTACGCGCCCGGAGCGGAGGATGCGGTGCGTGCCGAGGTAGTGGATATGGCGGGCAGGCTGGTAGCGGTGCGCGAGATGCAGCAAACGGGCGGCTTGGTGATGGGGATGCAGGGGTTGCGGTCTTTGCCGCCGGGTGCCTACATGGTCCGCGTCCATTCCGCCACACGCGGCCTGGTGGGCCAGGTCCGTATGATCCGTATGTAGGCGCAGGGCGCAACCAGCCGAAGCAGCCTTTGATCGCGGGAGGCACGTGTGCGTGGTTTGGGCTTCGGTCGCTGGCGCTCCCTCGCGATGACGTTCGCTTCGGCCTGTGGCCTCGCGATGACGTACAGCAGGCGCGGATGAAGGATTGCTTCGCGCCTATGGCGCTCGCGATGACGGTGGGCTTCGCGCCTATGGCGCTCGCGATGACGGTGGGCTTCGCGCTTACAGCGCTCGCGATGACGTGCCACGGGCGCACCTCATCGTCACTGTGAGGCCTTGCGCATTTGGCAAGGCCGAAGCAGTCTTTGAGTGCGGGAGGCACGTGTGCGCGGTTGGAGCTTCGGTCGCTGGCGCTCGCGATGACGTGCCGCAGGCGCGGATGAAGGATCGCTTCGCGCCTATGGCGCTCGCGATGACGGTGGGCTTCGGTCGCTGGCGCTCGCGATGACGGGACGCCATGACGGCACGCAAAAAGGGCCGCTCCGAGGAGCGGCCCTTTTGCATGGGATGAGGTCCTGCGCTTAGCGCACGATGCTCAGTC
>DAOKZW010000007.1:0-125373 GCA_035325445.1 Flavobacteriales bacterium | reverse complement strand
AGAAAGCACGGTGGAATGCTCTCTCAGGGTCTCCCGAGGAACGAGGGGACCCTGAAGGTTCCGTTTGCTCAGGGTCCCTTTCTGGCTCCGCAGGCTGCGCCATTCAGGAGACCCTGAGAAAGCACGGTGGAATGCTCTCTCAGGGTCTCCCGAGGAACGAGGGGACCCTGAGGAGCAGAATTCCCCTACCTTTCCCCTATGGCCACCCACCGCACCCAGCATCACCGTGGCGGGATCTTCTTCTGCACCTTCACCTGTTACCGGTGGCTCCCCCTGATCGAGCATACGGACAGCTACGACCGGGTGTATGGCTGGATGGAAATGGCCCGGGAACAGCATTTCCGGATCTTGTCCTTCGTCATCATGCCGAACCACTTCCATGGCGTGTTCCATGTGCCGGAAGGTGTGTCGGTCAACAAGCTCCTCGCCAACGGCAAGCGGTTCTTGGCCTACGATATCATTTCCCGTCTGAAGGCCAAGGACGATCAAGAGACCTTGGGCATGCTTCAAGCTGCGGTCCGGCCTGGGGATGTCGCGCGGGGGCAGAAGCATCGTGTTTTCCGCACCTCCAGCGATATCCGTAATGCTCTCTCAGGGTCTCCCGAGGAATGAGGGGATCCTGAAGGTTCCGTTTGCTCAGGGTCCCTTTCTGACTCCGCAGGCTGCGCCATTCAGGAGACCCTGAGAAAGCATTGTGGGGTCTTCCGCTTTCCCGAACTCTCTCAGGGTCTCCCGAGGAACGAGGGGACCCTGAGAGTTCCGTTTGCTCAGGGTCCCTTCATGGCTCCGCAGGCTGCGCCATTCAGGAGACCCTGAGAGAGCACGGTGGGGACGGGTCTGTCGCTTGCTGTGCTCCTTGTGCTCCCTCAGGGTCTCCCGAGGAACGAGGGGACCCTGAGGAACGAGGAATTCCCCTACCTTTCCCCTATGGCCACCCACCGTATTCAACACGACCGTGGCGGGATCTTCTTCTGCACCTTCACCTGTTACCGATGGCTCCCCCTGATCGAGCATACGGACAGCTACGACCGGGTCTATAGCTGGATGGAAATGGCCCGGGAACAGCATTTTCGCGTCTTGTCCTTCGTCATCATGCCGAACCACTTCCATGGCGTGTTCCATGTGCCGGAAGGTGTGTCGGTCAACAAGCTCCTCGCCAACGGCAAGCGGTTCTTGGCCTACGATATCATTTCCCGTCTGAAGGCCAAGGACGATCAAGAGACCTTGGGCATGCTTCAAGCCGCAGTCCGGCCAGGGGATGCCGTGCGGGGGCAGAAGCACCGTGTTTTCCGCACCTCCAGCGATATCCGTGAATGCTTAAGCCGCAACATGGTCCAACAAAAAGTGGACTATATCCACGCGAACCCGGTATCGAAGAACTGGACCTTGGCCGGGTCACCTGCGGACTATCCCCATTCCAGTGCGGGCTTCTACGAGCGTGGAGAGCCGCATGGCGATTGGCTGACACACTACCACGAGGTCTGGTAGAGCTTCGGTGTGCTCAGGGTCCCTTCATGGCTCCGCAGGCTTCGCCATTCAGGAGACCCTGAGAGAGCACGGTGGGGACGGGTCTGTTGCTTGCTGTGCTCCTTGTGCTCCCTCAGGGTCTCCCGACGCAGGAGGGGACCCTGAGAGTTCCGTTTGCTCAGGGTCCCTTCATGGCTCCGCAGGCTTTGCCATTCAGGAGACCCTGAGAGAGTACGGTGGGGCTTTCACTTTCCCATGCTCCCGCAGGGTCTCCCGACGCAGGAGGGGACCCTGAGGGTTCCGTAGATACCCCTCACTCCCGCACGCACTTCTGCTCCTCCATAAAGGCTTGGATCTTCACGCCGTTGCCCACCAGCCATACCACGTCGTCGGCCAGCAGGATGAAGCGGCCGTCGGGGTTCATGATGCGGCTGTCGCCGCGCTCGATGCCGGCCACCATGGCCTTGGCCTGGGTGCGGATGCCGCTGTCGTGGATGCACACCCCGGCGATGGGCGACTGCGGGGTGATGTGGTAGCGCCGCAGGCGGATGTCCTCCTTGCCGGTCTCGGGTTTCACGGGGCCCGTGCGTGGCGTGTCCAGTTCCTCCTGCAAGGCTGCCAGTTGGGCATCGGTGCCGATCACCAGCAGGTTGTCGCCCGGCAGGATGCGTACGTCGCGGTCGGGCGCCGGCAGGGTGAAGCCGCTGGCCCGCTCCACCAGCGCGATGTTCACGCCGTGGCGCTCGCGCAGGGCCAGCTCCTGCAGGCTGTGGCCGGCCGAGGCGGAGTCCACCGACACGCGCACCTGCGCCAAGTGCATGTCCCACGGGGCCAGGTCGGTGCGCCGCACGCTATAGCTGCGCTGGTTCAGGTTACGGAAGAAGCGGTCCTCCATCCGCAGGTAAAAGCGGTAAAGCCGTTGCCGGAAGAACGCTGCCACCACCAGCGTGAGCAGGACCATGGCCCACAGGGCCAGGTTGGTGTTGAAGAACACCCGCACCAGCAGCACCAGCATCAGCACGGCCGCCCCCAGGCGTGCCAGCTCCAGGATCATCAGCGGGCCGCGCATGTGGCGCTTGTTCAGCCACAGTTGCCGGTAGGCGTTGCGGTTGATCCGCCGCAGGCTCATGGCCCAGATCAGCGGCAGCACCAGCAGGAAGGTGGCCAGGCCGGCCAGGGCGCGCCCGTTGATGCCGAGGAACACCTTCCCGAAGAGGGAGATGAACGCCGGGCCCGCCACCAGCACGATGGCCAGGCACAGCACGGCGAAGATGGCCACGTTGAGCACGTAGGATTGCAGCAGCTTGTGCCAGGCGCTGGTCTCCTTCACCTGGTCGGTCTGGCTGGCATAGCGGTCCAGCGATCGCTTGAGGCGGTCGGGCAGCACCCGCTCGAGCCAGGCCGCGAAGGGCGCCGAGGCCCGGATCATGTAAGGCGTGGTGAAGGTGGTGACCGCCGCCACGGCCACGGCCAAGGGGTACAGAAAGTCGCTGGTGACCTTCAGGGTGAGGCCCAGCGTGGCGATGATGAAGGAGAATTCGCCGATCTGCGACAGGCTCATGCCGGTGCGTACGGCGCGCTTCAGGGGCTCGCCCGCCAGCAGGGCGCCCGCAAAGGCGGTGAGCGGCTGGAAGAACATGACCACCACGGAGAGCAGGACCACCTGCGGCCAGTGCTCCCACAGGATGCGGGGGTCGAGCATCATGCCCACGGAGACGAAGAAGATGGCGCCGAAGAGGTCCTTCACCGGGTGCACCAGGTGTTCGATGCGCTCCGCCTGCACGGTCTCGGCCAACAGGGCCCCCATGATGAAAGCACCCAAGGCCTCGCTGAAGCCGGCGTTCACCGCCATCACAACCATCACCAGGCACAGGGCCACGGCCACCACGAGCAGGGTCTCGTCGGTCATCAGCTTCCTGGTGCGCGCCAGAAAGGTGGGGATGAGGAAGATGCCGCCGGCGAACCAGAGGATGAGGAAGAAGCCGAGCTTGCCCAACTCCCAGAGCATCTCGGTGCCGGAGAAGTGCTGGCTGACGGCGATGGAGCTGAGCAGCACCAGCAGCAGCACCGCCACCATGTCCTCGATCACCAGCACGCCCACCACCACGGTGGCGAACACCTGCGTCTTCAGCCCCAACTCCTCCAGCGCCCGCGCGATGATGGTGGTGCTGGACATGGAGATGATGGCGCCGAGGAAGAGGCTGTCCATGCGGCTCCAGCCCAGGACCTGCCCGGTGAAGTAGCCCGTGGCGAGCATCAGCCCCACGGTGACCAGCGCGGTGATGCCCGAGGTGCCGCCCACCTTCACCACCTTCTTGAAGCTGAATTCAAGCCCCAGGCTGAAGAGGAGGAAGATGACGCCGAGGTCGGACCACACGCGGATGCTCGATTCATCGAGCACGGTAGGGAGGCCGGGCACGTAAGGCCCCACCATCACCCCGGCCAGGATGTAGCCCAGCACCAGCGGCTGGTTGATCTTCTTGAAAATGAGCGTGGTGATGGCCGCCACGGCGAGGATCAGGCCGAGGTCGGCGATCAGGTTGGGCAGCAAGTGCATCACCGGGGATGGGGCTGCCAAAGTAATCGGTCATTTTCACCCCAACCCGCCGCTTTGCATCTTCGTGGCCTTATCCGAGCATTTTTCCGGCATGAAGAAACGCAGCTTCAAGAAGATCCTGATCGCCAATCGGGGGGAGATCGCCCTACGCATCATGCGCTCCGCCAAGGAAATGGGCATCGCCACGGTGGCGGTGTATTCCGAGGCCGACCGCAACGCGCCCTTTGTCCGCGCCGCCGATGAGGCCGTGTGCATCGGGCCGCCGCCCAGCAAGGAAAGCTACCTGGTGATCGACAAGCTGGTGCAGGTGTGCAAGGACCTGAAGGTGGACGCCGTACACCCGGGCTACGGCTTCCTGAGCGAGAACGGCGATTTCTGCGATGCATTGGAAAAGGCCGGGGTCACCTTCATCGGCCCGTCGCCCAAGGCCATGCACGTGATGGGCGATAAGCTGGCCGCCAAGGAGGCCGTGCGGAAGTTCGGTGTGCCCTTGGTGCCCGGCACCGAGGGAGCGGTGAGCGGTTTGGAAGAGGCTGAGGCCGTGGCGAAGACGATCACTTTCCCCATCCTGATCAAGGCGGCCGCCGGGGGTGGGGGCAAGGGCATGCGCATCGTGGAGAAGGAAAGCGAGCTGCGCGAGGGACTGGAGCGCGCCATCAGCGAGGCGCAGAACGCCTTCGGCGACGGCAGCGTGTTCATCGAGAAGTTCGTCACCGGCCCGCGCCACATCGAGGTGCAGGTGCTCGCTGACGGCTACGGCAACACGGTATATGTGTTTGAACGCGAATGCAGCATCCAGCGGCGCTACCAGAAGGTGATCGAGGAGGCGCCCAGCGCAGTGCTCACCCCCGAACTGCGGAAGCGCATGGGCGAGGCCGCGGTGAACGTGGCCAAGAGCGTGGACTATACCGGCGCCGGAACCGTGGAGTTCCTGATGGACAGCAGCGGCGAGTTCTACTTCATGGAGATGAACACCCGCCTGCAGGTGGAGCATCCCGTGACCGAGATGATCAGCGGCCTCGACTTGGTGAAGGAGCAGATCAAGGTGGCGCAAGGGGAGAAGCTGTCCTTCAAGCAGGAGGACCTGAAGATCAACGGCCACGCCATCGAGGTGCGGGTGTATGCGGAAGACCCGGCCAACAACTTCCTGCCCGACATCGGTACGCTGCATACCTACCGCCCCCCGCAAGGACCCGGCGTGCGCGTGGACGATGGCTTCAGCGAGGGGATGACCATCCCCATCCACTACGACCCGATGATCGCCAAGCTGATCGTGCACGGGGCCGACCGCGAGGAGGCCATCGCCCGCATGGAGCGCGCCATCGACGACTACGCCATCAGCGGGGTGGAGACCACCTTGCCATTCTGCCGCTTCGTGATGGGCCACCCCGCCTTCCGCAGCGGGAAGTACGACACGCTCTTCGTGCGCGACCACTTCACGCCCGAGGTGCTGGAGGGCAAGGACCCGGAGGAGATGGCCGCGGCCGCGCTGGTGGTGGCCGCCATGCTCGATGAGGAGCTGCAGGTGCCGGCGCCCGGCGCGGATGGGCATCAGCCTTCGGCCTGGTGGCTGAAGCGGCGCTGAGCCGGCCGCAAGCCCCCGCCAAGGGCCGTTGGTCATTCCCTGGCCGTTCGTCACAACTTGTGGCAGGTTCCCTCCGTTAAAGGACTAATTTGGTACCAAGTTCCTGAAATTGAGAAGGCTCCTCCCATATCTGGCGGGCGTGTCATTCGCCTTGGTCGTTGCACCTGCTGCGCAGGCGCAGCAGCAGGATGACCTGGTGCCGGTGGTGGTGTCCAATGGCGATACCATGCCGATGTACTTCCTGGATGCCGTGCGGATCGAGGCCCGAATGACCGGTAAGGCACGCCGCAACGCGGCCCACGCCGACCGCCTGACGCGCTATGTGCAGAAGGTGTATCCGTACGCCCGCATCACCGCCAGCCTGTTGCAGGAGTACGACCATGACCTGGCACGGATAGCGAAGGAGGGCGACCGGGAGCTGTACCTGAAACTGGCCGAGGCCGAGCTCCGTGCCGAGTTCGAGGAGGATATCAAGAGCCTGACGATGACCCAAGGCCGCATCCTGGTGAAGCTGATCGACCGCGAGACGGGCCATACCAGCTACGACTTGGTGAAGCAGCTGCGCGGATCGTTCCAGGCATGGGTGTGGCAGGGCGTGGCCAAGCTCTTCGGGCAGGACCTCAAGGGCGAATACGACCCCTTGGGGGATGATGCGCTGGTGGAATCCGTCGTGCGCCGTATCGAGAACGGTGAGCTGGCCGTGGTGCCGCGTACACCGCGAACGGAGAAGGCCACCGCCCGGCTGACAAAGCGCAAGGAACGCCTCTACCGGAAGTACCGGGTGGCGCCGCCGCAGGTGTCGGTGAATTGAGGGCAAGGTTGACCGTGCCGCGGGGCCGGTATTTTTTGGAATGCCCCGAGGGACGGCCGGGGCCGGGAGCTACCTTGCAAGCATGGCCATTCGCAAGGATCACCCGATGGGGGGCATGGACCTCCGGTTTGCGGGCCGCATCGGTCTTATGCTGGTGTTGGGCCTGACGGCGACCGCCTTGCATGCACAACAACATTGGCTGGCCAAGTTCCAAGGGGTGCAGGCCGCCCATATCTCGGATGTGGCCGTGGATGCCGCGGGGAATACCTATGTGACCGGCGACATCAGTTCCACCGCAACCGTGTCCAAGGCCGGTGCCACACTGGCCACCCTGCCCACGGCCGGAGGCCCGGACGTGCTGGTGGCCAAGTTCGCGCCAGACGGTGCTTTGCTGTGGGCCGTGCATGGGGGCGGCCCCTCGGTGGACCTGGGCCTGAAGCTCACCATGGGCCCCGCGGGGTTGGCAGTGACGGGCTTGTTCACCGGCACCGCCGATCTGTTCGGCGTGGCTGCCCAGGCGCAAGGTGCGGGCAGTGACCTGTTCGTGGCGCTGCTCGATCCCATGGATGGGGAAGCGTACTGGGTCCGGACCGCGGGTGCCCCGGGCTATACCGATACCCCGGGCGGGATCGCCATCGCCCCGAACGGCGAAGTGGTCGTGGCCGGAAAATTCAAGGGAGAGGCCACGTTCGGGAGCGTGTTGATGCAAAGTGCCGATGACCCGGCTACCGGCCAACCCAGCTTCGACGTTTTCATCGCCGCATGGGCGGCCGATGGCACCTTCCAATGGGCCAAGCAGGGGACCGGCACCAAGGACTGCACGGCAACGGACATTGTGGCCGCACCCGACGGACATCTGTATATGGTCGGCCAGTTCAGCGAAACCATCACTTTCGATGCCACGCATCCGGGCACGGTGCAGAACGGCATCTTCCTGCTGAAGGCCGGCCCACAAGGCCAAGAGCAGTGGTTCCGCACGATGGTCGGCGGGGCCTACAACCGGATCTCGGACCTGCACTGGTCGGCGGAGGGCAACCTGCTGATGGCCGGGGATGTGGGAAGCACGATGCTGTGGTCCGATGGCAGCTCGAACACGCCGCTGACCAACACATCCCCGCATGCCTATTTCATTGTGCGCGTTTCGCCGGAAGGGGATCTGATCGGGCACAAGATCACGGGCTCTTCCAGCCCGGTGCATGCAGCCGCCCTCACGGAACAAGCGGATTCGGTGGTGGTACTGGGTGATTTCAGCTGTGCCTTCACCGGCCTGCAGGACTTCTACGGCGTAAACGGGTTGTTCCGGGCCACGGGTGCACCCGATCTCTTCATCGCCAAACACGCGGGCAATGGACTGGGACTCGTCCGGGCGCAACAGTTCGCCGGGCCGGGCGCAAAGACCGGAGGAGGACTGGCCAGTACGCCGGACGGGCTGATCTTCGGCGGGTCCTTCGGCCAATTCCTGTACCTGCCCCGCGGGGAGGCCGATTGGGGCGACCCGGTGGGAGGGTGCAACTTCCTGGCCCCCAACCAGGGTTTGACCTTCTGCGGCGATCCGAATTACGGGAAGTTCGCCTGGGCCTCGGGAACGAACGTCGCGTCCGGCTTTCTCACCAAAGGCTTCGTGGAGGGACGGAGTCCCTATGACTTCTGGGACCGGAGCGGATTGACGGCCTGTAACCGGGATGCCTTGGACCATGACGTGCAGATCACCTTGGAGCCGGGTGGCCCTCCCGCACCGGACACCGTGGCCCTTTGCCCGGAGTCCAAGTTGTGGTCCCACGTGCCTTTCCCACGCGGCGACGGGGAAACGTGCCCGATCGATGCACCGACCGTCGGGCCGTTCGCATGGCAGCAGTGGTCCAACGGGACCAGCCTGTCATACACCTTCGTAGGGGAGGAAGGTTGGCTGCGCTTCCAGGTGGACGGCACCAACGACTGCTGGGCTTGGGCCGATTCCGTGTACGTGGAGCTGCTCCCCGGGCTGCCCGCCAGCGTTTCCAATTCGTCGGGGACATGGCAGCAGGTACCCATATCCCTGCCGGTGGAGGCCGAGGTGCTTTTATGCGGGCCCACGGCCTTCTGGTTGGACCAGCCCGTGCCGGATGGCCAAGTGTTCTGGATCCACCAAGGCGACACCTTGCATAGCGATACGGTCCTGATCCAAACATCGGGAACCTATGAGCTCCACGTGAAGCCTTCGGATGCATGCGAAACGGGGGCGGTCCTGCACGTGGAGATGGTGGTGCCGTTGAACGTGACCGGCGTGACCAGTGAATTGCTCGCCGATACGGTATGGACCTGCAATGCTGCCTGTGCCCATGGGGCTTTCGCCAATACATGGTGGGTGGATGGCGTGGAAACCGAATTGCCGCCGGGGTATCTTGTTACCTACCAGTCTGGTGGCGCTTGCAACCAATACGGTACAGCAGATGCCAACGACATATTGCCTTGGGGTATCCAGGTGAACGGCAGTGGGTGGTACGTCGTGCAGAGCGAAGTGACCCTCCAGAATGCGACATGCGGCACCGGGCCGTTCTCCTTCACGTTCAGCGACAGCGTGTACGTGGCCGTGGGGACGGTGCCGGAGCTGCTGCTGCCCCAGACGGCCGTGGGACGCTGCATCGACGATACCGTGGCCGTGCCCATCATCTGCATCGACTGCGATACCATCTATTGGTCCAGCCCGAACGTGTGGATGACGCCCGGCATGGACACCGTGATGGTGCCGCAGGACGACACCTACTTCGCCACGGCGGTGTCCTTTGCGGGGGCATCCTCGTGCATGTCGGGCAGCGTTGCCTTGGTGGTGGCCGCTCCCACACCGCCCACATTGTTCCCCGATCCCCCCAGCGGCCAGGTCTGTCCCAATGAAGCGATGCTCCTATACACCGATGCCGTGGGCAGCTCCTACACCTGGACAGGGCCCGGAACGGCCAATCTGCCGGACGCGGATTCCATCTGGGTGACCGAGCCTGGGGACTACTACCTCTCCGTGGAGCTGTATCCGGGATGCAGCACCTCCAATGGCCCCGTCACCCTTTCCTTCCACGGTTCACCGATCATCACGGGGCAGCCTGCAGGTGTCATCTGCCCCGGCGGCACGTTGGTGCTGGAGGTGACAGGCGCCCCCGACCTGCAGGTGCAGTGGCTGCCGCCCCTTTCCGGGACCGGGCCCACGCGGACCGTGGATGCCGCCGGCACCTACACCTGCGTGGTGCAGAGCTGCGGCGGGACCTGGACCTTGAGCTATGTGGTAACGGCCAGTACCGTGAGCGCCGACCTGGGGGCGGATACATTCACGCTCTGCGGCGGGCCAGTGGTCCTTACTGCGACGCCGGGCGGCTCATACCTGTGGCTGCCTCCCGGTGCAACAGGACAGGGATTTACCGTGACCACACCGGGCACCTACGAGTTGATCGTAACGGACCCAAACGGATGCTCGGCCTCCTCCGGGCCTATCACGGTGCTGCCCGATGCCATCACGGTCCCCGGCGCCTTCAGCGGCGATTCCATCTGCTTGGGGCAACAGGCCACGGTGATGGCCATCGGGTCGGGTGCCTTGCGGTGGTTTACCACACACGATACCACCGAGCTGCTGCTGCAAGGGGACCATTACACCTATATGCCCCTGGCTACCGACACACTCTACTTCGTGCAAACGGAAGGAGGGTGTGCCGTTGGGCCGTACCCCGTGATCGTGTTCGTTCAGGAGCCGCCGCCGGCGCCCATCGTCACCGGCAATACGGCACCTTGCCAAGGGGATACCCTGCTGTTGGAGGCGGAAGGGATCCCGGGCTCGACCTTGGTGTGGCAAACACCGGCGGGATCCTTCGAGGGCGGAATGTTCGGGCCGTTGACGGCTGGCCTTGAACAGGCGGGCAACTATGCCTGCCATGCCCTGCTGGGCGGCTGCCCCGGCGATACCGCCCTATGGTCGGTGGAGGTGTTGGATTGCAGCCCCGACATCCCGGACGGTACCTTGCCCAATGTGATCACGCCCAACGGTGACGGGGTCAACGACCACTTCCGGTTGAACATCCCGGACCTGGTGTGGGCCGAATTGCAGATCTACAACCGGTGGGGCCAGTTGGTGGCGCGGCTGAAAGGATCGGCCGCCACTTGGGATGGACGCAACTCGTTCAGCGGGGAACCGTTGCCCGAAGGCGTCTACTTCTATATCCTGGAGGCCACCACCCGTTCCGGCGAGCAGATCGCCCGGAACGGCCATGTGCACTTGTTGCGCTGACCGCCTTAGAACACGATGGACTGCTGACGCGCGGCAGGCACCAAGCGGGTATCGGTCTCCACCGTCATCTCGCCGGCGGTGGCATCGAAGCCAATGGAGGCCACCGGTCCTGCATACACCAGCCCGGGCTGCTCGGAGGCAGGTTCCAGCACCACGCCGAAATCAATGCTGCGGCGCTTGCCCTTGAACGCGCCCGCCTGCATGTGGTGGGTGTCCACCTTCACCGACTTGCTGATGTGGCCAGGCTTGTGGAAGTGGATCAGGGCCACCTCGTTCGTGGGCAGCACGAATTCCACGCGGCCGTCCTGGTTGGGACGCCCCCAGTCCTTCACGCCGTTCACCTCCACCTCCACGATCACATCCTGTGCGGTACCGTTGGCCACCTGCAGCCAAGCGTACAGCGCCACCTTGTCCGAGGCGGTGCGTGCGGGCGGGTTGGCGGAAACGGATGCAGCGCCGAGGAAGAAAAGACCGATGGCGAGGGCAAACGTGGAAAGGCGACGGATCATGGTTGGAGAGTGGATCGGATGGGTTGGTGAAATGGCCCCAAGGCCGTTTTTGGCGGCGCCAAGGTACCCTCGGCCGTACCCGGCCAAGGGGTGCCCGGTGCGCATTTATCAACATCCTTACGGCCTACGCCTCACGGTTGTGGCTGACCCCTGTCAGGGCTGAGGCCCCGGACCGTGCAACCACGGACTTTCGGGCTCGGAAGCGGGGTGGCGATGCTTGGAAAGCCAAGGGTCATTCCTGGCTTGCCGGGTATGGCGATGGTGCCTTCCGGGATTCACGCCGTGGGTGGAACGAGGCCCAAGGCGTTGTGGCTGTTGCGCCGCAGCGCGTGCAGCAGTCCGGCATCGTCGGCCAAGCGCTGTCCGTAGGAGGGGACCATCCGCCGCAAACCTTCTTGCCAAGCCTCGGTGGCGGACCGTTCCTTGAAGCAGCGCGGGATCAGTTCCAGCATGATGGCCACGGCGGTGCTGGCACCCGGGGAGGCGCCCAGCAGCGCGGCCAAACTGCCGTCCGCCGAGGCCACCAGCTCGGTGCCGAACTCCAGGATGCCGCCTTCCTTCGGATCCTTCTTGATCACCTGCACCCGCTGTCCGGCGATGGCCAGCTCCCAGTCCTCCATGCGCGCCGAAGGCATGAAAACCTTGAGTTCCTCCAGGCGTTCCTCGGGCTTCAGCCGCACCTGTTCGATCAGGTACTTGGTCAGGTCCAAATTTTTCCATCCGGCCTGCATGATGGGCACCACGTTCTCCCATTCCAGGGAGGAGGGCAGGTCGAGCCACGAGCCGTGCTTGAGGAACTTGGTGGAGAAGCCCGCGAAGGGACCGAAGAGCAGCGCCTGTTCCTCGCCGATGGTGCGGCGGTCCAAGTGGGGCACGGACATGGGCGGACGGCCGCTCTTGGCCTTGCCGTACACCTTGGCGCGGTGCCGCATGATCACCTCGGGGTTCAGGCAGCGCAGCCATTCCCCGCTCACGGGGAAACCGCCGTAGCCCGCTGCCTCGGGGATCTTGCTCTTCTCCAGCAGGGGCAAGGCGCCACCTCCCGCGCCGATGAACACGAACGGGGCGATGAAGATCTTCTTCTCATTCCCGGCCAGGTCCCGCACCTCCAAGCGCCAGCGGCCATCATCCATGCGATCGAGGTCGCGCACCTCGTGGCCCATGCACAGGGTGGTGTCCGGCTGGTGGTACAGGTCGGCGAAGAGCATCCGCGTGAGGCCGCCGTAGTTCACGTCGGTGCCCAGCAGCGAACGGGTGGCCGTGTAGATGCCGTCCTCATGCCTGTCCTGCATCAGCAGCGGTGCCCATTCCGCGATCACCGACCGGTCGGTGGTGAACTCCATGCCATGGAACATGGGGTGCGCGTCCATGGCCGCGTGCCTTTTCCGCAGGAACTCCCGGTTCTCCGCGCCTTCCACGAAGCTCATGTGCGGGATGCTGTGGATGAAGCGCTGCGGGTCCAGGCGACGATGCCCGGCCATCCAGCTCCAGAACTGCTTGCTCTGCTCGAACTCCTCGTCCACCTTCAGGGCTTTGGCCAGGTCGATGCTGCGGTCCGCCCGTTCCGGCGTGTAGTTCAGTTCACAGAGGCCGGCATGCCCGGTGCCCGCGTTGTTCCAAGCATCGCTGCTCTCGCCGGCGATCGCGGTCAAGCGTTCCAGTACGTGGATCTTCAGCTTCGGGTCCAGTTCCTTCAGCATCACGCCCAAGGTGGCGCTCATAATGCCGGTCCCGATCAGGATGACGTCGGTCTCAACCGTCGTGGATGCCATGGTGGATCTTTGGGGAGGAACAAGCGGGCCGAGCGAACGTTCGCAGCCGCGGTTCACGGGCAGGCCACTTCGGGCACCACGGAGCCGTAATGCACTTGGTTGCGGTCCCGGAACAGGATGTAGCCTTCCGCATCCACCATTTCGCCCTGTCCGATGCGCAGGCCGTCCGCTTCCCGGCGCAACAGCACTTCCTGCCGGTGGCGCTCGCCGTTTTCGCCGGTGTAGGTGAGCAGTACCACCACCACGCCATCCTCTACGGCGCCGGTGAGCGTGCCACGCACCCGGGCACTGTCGGACGAGTACCCTTGGAAGGTGCCGTTCACCAGGTCGCCCATAAGGTCCAAGCGGATGAACAGACTGTCCGCCCCGCGTTGGTAGCAATGGGAGGCTTTTTCGGATTCCTTCAACGCCTGCGGCGTGCCCGGGGCATCGCCGCAGGCCCCCAGCAGCACGAGCAAACCGGCGGGGATAAGCCGGCCCCACATCGTCACTTGGCGAAGGCCGGTGCCACCTTCAGCTCCTTGCTGCCCGGCGTGTAGGTGTAGAAGCCCTCGCCGCTCTTCATGCCCAGCTTGCCGGCCGTCACCATCTGCACCAGCAGGGGACAGGGGGCATACTTGGGCTGGCCGAAGCCGTCCTCCAGCACGCGCAGGATGGCCAGGCAGGTGTCCAGGCCGATGAAGTCGGCCAGCTGCAACGGGCCCATGGGGTGGGCCATGCCCAGCTTCATCACCGTGTCGATCTCCTCCACGCCGCCCACGCCTTGGAACAGCGTTTCGATGGCCTCGTTGATCATGGGCATCAGGATGCGGTTGCTCACGAACCCGGCGTAGTCGCGCACTTCCACGGGCACCTTGCCGATGGCGCGGCTGAGGTCCATGATGGTCTTGGTGACGGCGTCGCTGGTGTTGTATCCGCGGATCACCTCCACGAGCTTCATCACCGGCACGGGGTTCATGAAGTGCATGCCGATGACCTGCTCCGGCCGCTTGGTGGCCGCCGCGATCTTGGTGATGCTGATGCTGCTGGTGTTGCTCGCCAGGATGCAGCCTTGCAGGGCGTGCGCATCGATATCCTTGAAGATCTTCAACTTCAGGTCCACGTTCTCGGTGGCCGCCTCCACCACCAGCTCGGCCTCCTTCACGCCGGCCGCGGTGTCGGTGAGGGTGGCGATCCGCTTCAGCGCCGCCTCCTTGTCGGCCTCCGTCAGGGAGCCCTTGGCCACCTGGCGGTCCATGTTCTTGGCGATGGTGGCCACGGCCTTGTCCAAGCTGGCCTGCGCGATGTCGACGAGCGTTACCTGGTGGCCGCCCTGGGCGAATACGTGCGCGATGCCGTTGCCCATCTGGCCCGCGCCGACTACGGTGATCTTCATGGCGCTAAAGTAGGGGGCCGTCCTATTTCCCCGCACCGCGCAGGATGATCAGCACGGTGTAGGCCAGGATCTTCAGGTCCACCCCGATGCTCATGTTCTCGATGTAGAGAATGTCGTACTTCAGGCGGCGCACCATCTGGTCCACGTTCTCGGCGTAGCCGAACTTCACCTGCCCCCAGCTGGTGATGCCGGGGCGCACCTTGTGGAGGTGCCGGTAGTGGGGCGCCACCTGCATGATCTGGTCGATGAAGAACTGGCGCTCGGGGCGCGGCCCCACCAGGCTCATGTCGCCCACCAGCACGTTCCAGAACTGCGGTAGCTCGTCCATGCGGGTGCGCCGCAGCCAGCGGCCCACGGGGGTGATGCGCGGGTCGGTACGGCTGCTCAGCTGCGGGCCGTTGCGCTCGGCATCGGTGTACATGGTGCGGAACTTGATGATCCGGAAGGGCTTGCCGTAGCGCCCGATGCGCTCCTGCCGGAAGAAGACGGGGCCGGGGCTGGAGAATTTCACCAGCAGCCCGATCAGCAGGTAGAGGGGGGAGAGCAGGAGCAGGGCCAAGGCGCTGAACAGGATGTCGAAGGCCCGCTTCAGGGAGAACTGCCATGCGGGCATGATCTGCGGGTTCACCTCGATCAGCGGGGCGCCGAAGATGCTGGTCATCTTCACGCTGCCCGCCAGGATGTCGTACATGTCGGGGATGATCTTGATCCGCACCGGCGTGCCGTCCAGCTCGCTCAGGATCTTGCTGATGTGGGCGTGCTCGCTGCTTTCCACGGCGATGATGGCCTCTTCCACCTGGTACTGGGGGATGAGTGCGCGCAGCTGGTCCCAATGGCCGAGCATGGGCAGCCCGGCCTCCTCCAAGTGGTGGTCGCTGCCGTTCACGCTCACGAAGCCCACGAAGCGGTTGCCCGGCGATTTGGTGAGCCCCTCGATCTCCTGGTGGATGGCGAAGGCCCGCTCGTTGCCGCCCACCAGTAGGGTGTTGAACCCGATCTTGCGGGCATGCACCCGGCGAACGGTGCGGCTGGTGAGGATGAAGCGGAACAGGAAGAGCAGGAGGAAGTTGAGCCCGAACAGCACCCCGAAGCTGTAGTAGTAGTAGGAAGGGGCCGCGATGGCATCATCGAGCAGCAGGGCGAAGAAGATGATGATGGAGCCGATGAAGCCCACCATGGCGGTCTGTTCCAGCTCCTTGGTGCGGAACCGCCGGAAAATGTCGGTGTAGCCACCGAAGGCGAGGAAGAGGAAGACCCAGGACAGGGGGATGGCCAGCAATCCGAGGAAGTAGCGGTGGTCCAGCTCCACGGGCACTTGGTGGCTGAATTTCAAGGGTTCCAGGTACACCTTGCGGAACAGGAAGAAAAGGGTCCAGGCCACGCTTGTGGCCACCAGGTCGGCGGCCACATACAGGGCGGTCTGTTGCTTCCGGCCCATGGGTCAGGGGCGTACGAGCTTGATGTTGTCCACGTCGACGATGCCCGAGGTGGCCCCGCCTTCCAGCTGGGCCTTGATGTAGAAGCGCTTGTCCAAGGCGCCGCTGACGTTCCACGGTTCGGCCAGGTCCACGTAGATCTTGTTCCACGGCATGCTGCCGTCTGCGGCCTTCGTGGGTTTGGCGTACACGTAGGCCACTTCGTACTGCACGCCTTGCAGGGTGTAGCGGACACCGATCAGCAGGCGGGTGTCGCTCCTGTAGTCCATTTCCAAGTAGGCCTTGCTGCCGATGCCCGTGAAGGCATCGCCGCTGCTGACGCCCCGGTAAAGGTTGTGGTCGGTGTCCAGGATGATCCGCCCATAGTGGCTGCCTTGGCCTATCAAGGTGTTGTCGGTGGGTTCCAGGCCCAAGGTGGCGTTGCAGTTCACGGTGTCCAGGCGGTGGCCGGAATTGAAGTCGTCCAGCCAGTAGTTGAGGTCGTTGAAGTAGCGCACCACGGGTTCCACGGACACCACCTGCCCGGGCACCAGCTGCAGGGTTTGCTCCCAAGTGGCGTAGAATGGATACTGGATGCGGTTGTCGGTGATGCCGTTGCGCCTGATGCCGGCTATCATTTTCACGTTGCAGCTACCGGCGGCGATCACAGGGATCCGGCGTTCGGGCTGCCAAACCCCTACGGGCTGGTCGTTCACATATACCCACAGGTCGGTGATCTTGGAGGAAACGGGATGCCCGGGGGCATCTTCCACCACGGGGGTGCGGAATTGGATGTAGGAAGGCACGGCGCCGTCCTTTTTGCAGGCGGCGAGCAGCAGTATGAGAAGGCCTACCAACGGCAGGGCGCGGGTCATGGTGTTCCTGTGCGGGTAACGCATGGTGGCGGTGATCAGTATGGGAGTTCAGGCCGTGCGTACTTGCATGGCTTCCAGTACGCGATGGGCCAATTCCAGGGCGGCCAGCCCGTCGGTGGCGGGCACCTCGGGCTGCCTGCCTTGGCGGAGGGCTTCGGCGAAGGACCTCAGCTCCTCGCGGATGGCGTTGGTGGCGGGGATCTCCGGCTTCTCGAACGCGATCTCGCGGATGCCCTTCCCGGGGCCCAGGTCCAAGGTGACGGCGAAGGGGGAGGCCTCCTCCACAGTGCGCATGCGCATGATCTCAGCCTCTTTTTTCAGCATGTCCACGGCGATGTAAGCGTCCTTCTGGAAGAAACGGCTCTTGCGCATCTTCTTCATGCTGATGCGGCTGGCGGTGAGGTTGGCCACGCATCCATTGGCGAATTCGATGCGGGCGTTGGCAATGTCGGGCGTGTCGCTCACCACGGCCACGCCGCTGGCATGCACATCCTTGGCCGGCGCACCCACCACGTGCAGGATGATGTCGAGGTCGTGGATCATGAGGTCGAGCACCACGCTTACGTCGGTGCCGCGAGGGTCGAACTGTGCCAAGCGGTGGGTCTCAATGAACATGGGGTCGTGCAGCGCCCCCCGGGCGGCCAGGAAGGCCGGGTTGAAACGCTCCACATGGCCCACTTGCACCGAGCGCCCCGCCGCGGCGGCCCGCTCCACCAGCTCCCGCGCCTGTTCAAGGGTCTGGGCGATGGGCTTTTCGATGAAGACATGCTTGCCGGCATCCAGGGCCTGCATGGCACATTCGTGGTGGGCCACCGTGGGGGTCACCACGTCCACCACGTCGCAGGCTTCCACCAGCCCGGCCAGGTTATCCGATACGGGTACCCCGAATTCGGCGTGTACCTGTGCGCTCTTCTCGGGATGGAGGTCGAAAATGCCGACGATCCGGTAGTCGGGGAGTTCCCGTAGCTGCTGAACGTGGATCCGGCCCAAATGGCCGGCCCCCAATACACCGATGCGGAGTGGCTTGTCCATGTAGGCGGGCAAAAGTAGATGAAGCGTGCCGGATCCTGCGGCGGCCGATGAAGGACCATGCCACCCGGGTTACCTTTGCCGTCTCCATGCAGAAGGATGATTTTCGCCACCAAGGCATGCGGCGCAAGCTGGTGGATGAGCTCAGGCAGAAGGGTATCGGCGATCCGGCGGTGTTGGCCGCCATCGGCAAGGTGCCGCGCCACCAATTCATCGACGATACCGCCTTTGAGCGCTTCGCATACGTGGACCAGGCGTTCCCCATCGGGTGCGGCCAAACCATATCGCAACCCTATACCGTAGCTTTCCAAAGCGAACTCCTGAAGGTGAAGCCGGGGGAGAAGGTGCTGGAGATCGGTACGGGAAGCGGGTACCAGACGGCCATCCTGTGCGAGCTGGGCGCCAAGGTGCACAGCATTGAAAGGCATAAGCCGCTGCACGTGGCCACCAAGGCAAGGTTGCAATCCATGGGCTATCGGCCCCGCCTGGTGCACGGTGATGGATACAAGGGACTGCCGGCCGATGCCCCGTTCAACAAGATCATCGTTACCTGCGGTGCCCCCGGGATACCGCCAGCCTTGGTGGAGCAGCTGGCCGTGGGGGGGAGCATGGTGATACCGGTAGGGGGCGAGAGCGGGCAGGTGATGCAGGTGGTGCTGCAAACCGCTGAAGGACCGAAGGTTATTGAGCACGGGGCCTTCAATTTCGTGCCGATGGTGGAAAACAAAGCCTGAGGGAGTACGGGATTTACCGGACTGTGATACATTTGCCCCGCATTCGAGCAACCAACCTCCCGGGAGTGTCAAGCATAAAACATGAACAGGAAGCACCGCTATCAACAAAATGCAGTTGAAATGTGGGCTGAATGTTTATAAGTTTGCCGCGCCAATCGGGGTAGATTTGATTGACCAAGCAGAACCAACCTCAAACCAAAGCACACGAAAAACCAAAAAGTCATGAAGAAGACTGTACTGTTCACCGCAGCGCTCTTCGCCGTAACGGCAGTTAGCGCACAAACGGGCGAGATCACCAGCAACCGTGGTGAGAACTGGCTGTCTCAGGACGGCGACTGGGGCCTGACCTTTGATGCAGCTCCCCTGCTGAACTATGCCGGCAATCTGTTCAACGGCTCTGCTGCCAACGGTGGTGTTGCCCTGAACCAGTTTTACAACAGCCGCGGCGCTGCCAACACCGTGAATGGAAACACGGTGGTGATCGGCGGCAAGAAGCTGATCGATTCCAACACTGCATACCGCGGCCAGATCCGTCTGGGCTTCGGCAGCCACAAGGAAACCGAAAAGGTGCAGAGCTTGGCCTCCGGTGCCACGGCTGACGACATGGTGGACAACGTGACGAAGAATGGCTTCATGGGCATCGACCTGGGCTTCGGCCTGGAGAAGCGCGTGGGTAGCACCCGCGTGGTAGGTGTGTACGGCGCCATGTTCGACATTGGCTTCGGCAGCGGCAAGACCACCTATGAGTATGGCAACGCCATCACCGCCACCAACCCCGGCGCCCGCACCACCGAGTCCAAGGACGGCTCCACCTTCGGCCTGGGCCTCCGCGCCTTCGCCGGCATCGAGTGGTTCTTCGCTCCCAAGATGTCCCTCAGCGGTGAGTACACCTGGGGCATTGGCATGAGCAGCACCGGATTCGGCTCCACCACCACCGAGGAGTGGAAGGACAACGCCGTGTCCAGCAAGACCACCGACAACACCACCGGCAAGGAGAACAACTTCACCATCGACACCGGCATCAGCGGTGCCAGCGTGGGTGTGAACTTCTACTTCCAATAAGAGTAGTTCCCGCTTTGGTCAAGAAAGCCCCCGGAAACGGGGGCTTTCTCGTTTTTGGACCGCCGGGTCCAAAGGGATGTATCCCGCCCGGTGCGTTGATGCCGGAATACCAAGATCTATTTTCGCTTCCATGATCCCCATCCTTTCCGCTGAACAGATCCGGCAGGCGGATGCCCATACCATAGCCCATGAGCCCATCAGCTCCCTCGACCTGATGGAGCGGGCCGCCACCGCCTGCGCCGAGCGGCTGATGGCCACGCCCAACAGGGGGGAGCCGGTGGTGGTGCTGGCCGGCATGGGTAACAATGGTGGCGACGGCCTGGTTGTGGCCCGCGTGCTCCGCGCCAAGGCCCAACGGGAGGTGCGGGTGCTGGTGCTGAAGTACAAGGAAACGGGAAGCCCCGACTTTGAGACCAATCTGGAACGGACCCGCCAAGCCGGTGTGCCAGTGGAACTGCTGCGGGAAGGTGACCTCTTGCCCGATTTTGGGCCCGAGGCGCTGGTGGTGGATGCCATCTTCGGCACTGGCCTGCAAAAGCCGGTAGCCGGTTGGCCTAAGGAGATCATCCGGGAACTGAACGGACGGCCCAACAGGGTGGTGGCGATCGATCTGCCTTCGGGCCTTTTTGCCGATGACAACGAGGGGAATGACCCGGATGCCATCGTCCGTGCGGACCGGACGCTCACCTTGGAGCTACCGAAGCGGGCGTTGCTCATGGCGGACCATTTCCGCTATGCCGGCACCTGGGAGGTGGTGCCCATCGGGCTCGACCGGGGCTTCATCGCCAAGCAACCTACGGATACCGTGATCATGGAGTCGGGTGACCTCGCCCCGCTGTTACCCCGGAGGACGCGGGTGGCGCACAAAGGAAACCATGGGCATGCCTGGCTTCTTGCCGGTGGACCCGGAAAGATGGGTGCGGCCCTGTTGGCCGCCAAGGGATGCCTGCGTTCGGGCTGCGGGCTGCTCACGGTGCATGTGCCCCAGGGACAGGACGGTGTGGTGCATACCGCACTGCCCGAGGCCATGTTGTCCCTGGATGAAAGCCGGGAACTGTCGGCCCTGCCCAAGTTCGGGCGGGTGGATGCCATCGGTGTGGGGCCCGGCATGGGTACGTCGGAGGCCAGTGCCCGCTTGCTCAAGCACCTCGTCCAAGAGGCGCCCGCACCATTGGTGATCGATGCGGATGCACTGAGCATCCTCGCGGAGAACAGGACTTGGCTGGCCTTCCTTCCGGCCGGCACCATCCTTACCCCGCATCCCAAGGAGCTCGAACGGCTGGCGGGCAAGGCCACCAGCGACGGGCAGCGTTTGGAACAGGCCCGCGAACTGGCCCGCAAGCACCGGCTGGTGGTGGTGCTCAAGGGGGCCTACACCGCCGTGTGCAGCCCCGATGGCCGGGTGTTCTTCAATACCGATGGCAATGCGGGCATGGCCAAAGGGGGGAGCGGTGATGTGCTCACGGGCATTCTGGTCGCCCTTCGTGCCCAAGGAATGGAACCCTTGTCATGCGCCTTGTTGGGGGTGAAGGCCCATGCCATGGCCGGCGACCGTGCGGCGGCGGCAATGGGTATGGACGGTATGCTGCCAAGCGATCAGGTGGCGCAGCTGCCTGCCGTGTGGCTGCAACTGCGCGCGATGCAGGAGGCGTGAAGGTGATGGGAGGGGGCTACAGCACGCCCTCCACCGGCCCTTTGCCCTCGCGGAGCACGGTGGGCTCGGGACCCGTGATGTCGATCACCGTGGATCCCTGGATGCCCCCGATGCCGCCGTCGATCACCAGTTCCACCTGCTTGCCGATGCGTTCGTGGATCAGCTCGGGGTCCGTGGTATGCTCCAGGATCTCGTCCTCGTCGTGCACGCTGGTCACCACCAAGGCATGGCCGAGCTCCTCCACCAAGGCCAAGGGGATGGGGTGGTCGGGCACGCGGATACCCACGGTGTGCTTCTTGTTCTTGAAGAGGTTGGGTATCTCGCTGCTGGCCGGTACGATGAAAGTGTAGGGCCCCGGCAGGGCCTTCTTCATCACGCGGAAGCTGGGCGTGCCGATGGCGCGCGCATAAAGGCTCAGCTGGCTGAGGTCCTTGCAGATCAAGGACAGGTTGGTCTTTTCCGTCTTGGTGCCCTTGAGCCGGGCGATGGCCTCGATGGCCCGCGGCTGGTGGGCGCTGCAGGCGAAGGCATACACCGTGTCGGTGGGGCATACCACCACGGCGCCTGCGTTCAGGCGCTTCACCACATCAGCGATCTTCCGGGGTTCCGGGTTCTTCGGATGGATGGCGAGGAGCATGCTACTTGGCGGCGGCGGGCTGCCGGGCAGCCTTCTTGTGGTCCGCCAGGAACTTCTCCAGGCCGATGTCGGTGAGCGGATGGTTGAACAGGGCCGTGATGGCGCTGAGCGGGCAGGTGGCCACGTCGGCACCGATCTCCGCGCACTGCACGATGTGCATCGGGTGGCGGATGCTGGCCGCCAGGATCTGGGTGTGGAAGTCGTAGTTGTCGTAGATGGCGCGGATCTGCTCAATGAGCTGCAGGCCATCGGTGCTCACATCGTCCAAGCGGCCCACGAAGGGCGACACGTAGGTGGCACCGGCCTTGGCGGCCAGCAGGGCCTGCCCCGCACTGAACACCAGGGTGCAGTTGGTCTTGATGCCCTTGCCGTGGAAGTATTTGATGGCCTTCACGCCGTCCTGCGTCATCGGCAGCTTCACCGTGATGTGGGGGTGCAGCGCGGCCAGGTTTTCACCTTCCCGTACCATGCCCTCGTAGTCCGTGGCGATCACCTCCGCGCTCACATCGCCGTCCACGATGTTGCAGATGTCCACGTAGTGTTTCATTACCCGGTCGGTCCCGGTGATGCCTTCCTTGGCCATCAGCGAGGGGTTGGTGGTCACCCCGTCGAGGATCCCCAACGCTTGGGCTTCCTTGATCTGGGCGAGGCTGGCGGTGTCGATGAAGAATTTCATACTGCAAAGGTAAGCAGGTGCGGGTGCGTTCTTTCCTGCCAAGTTGGATCGGCGCCCCCAAGGTGCTGATCTGCGCCGGCATGTGGGCTGCAGGTGCACGTGGTGCCTTGATCCGTGCATACCTGCAGCGGATCTTTGATCCGCTTTGCGTTGGTTGCTGATCCCGAGCGGGATCCGGGTGCGCGGTTCGCCGGGATCTTGGATCGGGGGCGGTTGGCCGGGATCGGTCGGGGATCGTCACCGGTACGGTAGGGGGAAAAGGCCTACCGGTATTCCTTCATCATCAGCCGTTGGAACAGCCCGGCCGGAAGGATCTTCTTGAGGAGGACGGCCAGGCGCTGTTTGCCGTGGGCGGCGTAATACACGCCCACCGGGTCCTTCATGGCCATGATCCGCTGCACCAGCACGCCCACCTCGTCGGGGTCGCGGCTGTAATGGAGGCTGCTGCCCAGTATTTCCATGGCGCGGCCGTAGCCCGCCTTGTAGGGCTCGCCCACCATCTCGGGCCGCAGGCGGCTGGCCCCGATCTGGGTGTTGTACTCACCGGGTTGCAGCGTAACGGCACGGATGCCGAAGGGCCGCACCTCCATGTTCAGCGTTTCGGTATAGCGTTCCAAGGCCGCCTTGCTCGCGCTGTAAAAGCCGCGGTAGGGGAGCCCGAAGTTGGCCGCGAGGCTGGTGATGTTGATGATCAGGCCCGCCCTGCGCGCACGCATGTGGGGCAGCACCGCCCGGCACACCCGGTGGGCCCCCAGCACGTTGGTGTCCAGCAGGGAGGCGGCCATTTCCGCCGTGAGGTCTTCGGTGGCCCCTTGGATGCCCAGCCCTGCGTTGTTCACCACCACGTCCAAACGGCCCTCGGCGGCCAGGACCTGCTCCACGGCCTGCCGTACCGAGGCTTCATGGCCAAGGTCCATGCGGAGCATACGGTACCCGGGCCGTTCCTTCGGCTTGCGGGAGGTGCCGTACACCGTGTGCCCGGCGGCGGCCAAGCGCTTGCATACGGCCTCGCCGATGCCGCTGGAGCCGCCGGTGACCAGGACTACTTTGGGGGTGGTGGACATGGCTCAGGGCAAAAAAAAGTGGGGCAAGCTCCTCGCATCGCTCCGCTACAACCGCCTACCCTTGCTGCCTTCCGGCCCTGGGGGGTTCAGCAGGAGCTGGACGTACGAGACTTGCCCCGCGCAAAGGTAAGTCCTTTCCCGGTACGGCAATCCTCACCGCATGAACTTGGCGACGTGGACCTGTGTGCCGTCGGTGGCGTGCACCGCCCAAAGCCCGGAGGGCAGGGTGCGCACGTCCAGTGTCAGCATGCCGGCACCGTACGTTACCACCCGGGCCGATACCCGCCGCCCCGAGGCATCCACCAGCTGGACATCCAGCGGACCTTGCGGGGTGAAGGGCAGCGCCACGTGCAGCTCCGAGGAGGCCGGGTTCGGCCAGATGGACACGCCGGCACCCAAGGCCTCATCCTTGGTCGCCGTGCCGTGCTGCAGGTTGCCCGATGGGCACTCCAGCACATTCACGGTGACCACGGCCATGTACATTGTGCCATCCGGGCCGATGATGGTATAGGTGTAGGGCCCGGCCGCATCGCTTGCCGGATCGAACGTGCCCGACACCACCGGATTGGCCGGGTTGGTCCAAGTGCCGCCGGGGCAGGGGTTGCCACCCAGGAAATCGAACAATTGGAAGGGGGCATCGGTGTAGCACACGGTGATGGTGCTGTCCTCACCGGCCCCGTTGCAGGGCGGCGGGCAGTCTTCCACCGTGAAGCTCGCCCCCAGCACGTCCAAGCCGCCACATATCGTGCCGCCCCCTTGCAGCAACAGGCCGTTCAGGTCCAATACGGTCATTTCGCCCCAATCGAATGTGCCGGTGTTGAGCGTGGCCGGGTTGTTCACGAAGGCGTGGATGTGATAGGTGCCCGTGGCCTCCACGGCGAAGAGGGGTTCCTCGTTCCAGCCCATCAGCACCAGGTCCGGGCCTTGTGAGAGCAGGTAGCCCATGTGGAAGCCCGGCGGCACCACCGTGTCGCCGTAGGATATGCCCGACAGCCAGGCCACGCCTTCCTCGAGGCACAGCGTTTGGGCCTCCCCGGCCATCGCCCCGGCATCTGCATCGCAAGCGGGCACGCAGTCGGTGATCTCAAAGGCGGCACCGGCCATGTCCAGGCTGGCGCATATGCCGCCGCCGCCCTGTACCAGTTGGGCCTCAAGCCCGGCCAAGGTGGTTTCGCCCGCCGCGATGCCGGCGAGGTCGAAGGTGGCCGGGTCATATGCGAATGCGTGGATCCTGAATTGACCGAGTGAGAAGAGGCTGAATTCCGCGCCGGCGGAAGTGGCGAGGATGACCCCATTGGCGGACAGGAGGTAGGCCATGGTGAAGGAAGGAGGCACGTTGGAGGTGCCGTCCGGCGTGGCTGCCGCGATGGCCATGCCATCGGTGAGGCACAGGTCGGGCTGTACCGGTACCATGCTCCCTGCATCCGCTTGGCAGGATGGCTGGCAATCCCCCGTTTTTACGAAGGCGCCGCCCACTTGGAGGCTGCCGCACAGATGGCCGCCGCCCTGCAGGAACAAGGCCGCCAGGCCGTAGATGCTCGTTGTGCCCGTGGCGATGTTGTCCAGGTCGATGGTGTTTGGATCGTACACCAGGGCGTGCAGGCGCCAAACGTCCACGCTGTTCACCGTGAAGCTGGGCGTGTTGGACACTTGGTCGATGATCAGGCTATTGGTGCGGCTGAGCAGATAGCGCACCACGAAGCCGTCCGGCAGCACTTCGGCACCGTTGGAGGTGGCCGTAAGGGTGGCCTCGCCGTCCACCAGGCATACGGTGGTGGAGTCGATCGAGAGCTGCGGGGCGAAGGCCAGGCAAGGAGCATCGCAATCAGCTGATTTGCCGCCGGGAACGGTGAAGCTGATGTGCGCGCAGATGGGACCCCCGTGTTGCGTGAATTGGGCGGCCAGGTCGTAGGCGCTGGTCACGCCGTACTGGATGTCCGACGGATCGAAGGTGGCGGGGTCGAACACCAAGGTGTGGATCCGCCACACGTCCGCCGTGGTGACCGCGAAGTTGGGCGTGGGGCCCACCTGCTCCAGGATCAGGCTGTTGGTGCGGCTCAGCAGGTAGGCCGTGGCGAAGCCGGGCGGCACCACCGCATCACCGTTCGGGGTGGCCGAGATGATGGCCTGTCCGTTCACCAGGCACACGGGCCCGTATTCCATCCAGCAGCTGCCGGCATTGGCGCCGCATTCGTTGTCCTGCTGCGCAGAGGCAGCCAGCGACCACAGCAACAACAAGGTGAACAGGAAACGCTCCAGGAATTTGGAAAGGAAACGGGCAAGCATGGGTGGAAGGCTAGAGGATCTCGGCCAAGGTAAAAATTCGGGCCGGGTAAGCCCGGACGCGCCGACCTGGTGCCTACCGGATGGCCTTTACCACCAGCCGCTGCACCTGGCTGCCCAGCCGGAATTCGACGGAGTCGCCCACCTTGCTGCCCAGCAGGGCTTGTGCCACGGGCGCCGTGTAGGCGATGCGGCCTTCGGCCACCTTGGCCTCGTCCACGCCCACCAAGGTGAAGGTGCGCTCGGCACCTTGCTGGGGGCCTGCCTCGATGCGGAAGGTGACGGTGGTGCCGAAGCGGACCTCGTCGGGAGCCTGTGTGCCGGGCTCCACGGGGCGTGCGCTGGCGATGCGTTGCTCCAGCAGGGCCAGGCGTCCGTTGATCTCGGCCAGCTCGCGCCGCCGGGCCGGGCCGTCGGGCAGGTCCACCGTCGCGCGCCGCTCTTCCAGTCCGGTGCGCTCATCGCGCAGCAGCTGCAGACCGCGCGGGGTTACCAGGTTCTCGAACCCCGGGAGCAGCGGTGCCCGCGGCGGAATGAACACCGGTTCCTCTTGGTCGCCTTCGCGCACAAATCCGCGGCTCATGCCGGGCAAGATAGCCGTGGATGCGTAGAAGCCGCCCGCACCGGTCGGTGCGGGCGGCTTCTACAGTCGTGGGATCACTCCTTGACGAACCGGGCGGAAAGCGTGCCGGAGGCGGTCTCCACCTTCACGATGTAGAGGCCTTCGGCCAGCTTGCTGATGTCGATGCCGTGTTCCACCAAGGTGGGCGTGGCCACCACCTTGCCCGTGAGGTCGATGATGGAGATGCGGCTGCCCGCGAGTTCACGGGTGCTGTTGAGGTACAAGGTGGTACGGGCGGGGGAGGGGTACACCGTCAGATTAGGCTTCACCGTGGTGGGCACGCCCATGGCCACGTCCTGCGTTTCGTCCTCGATCACCGTGATGGTGCTGTTGATCGAGGGGTTGTTCACCACGTTGATGATGCCGGACGGCCACCGCACCGTGATCTGCGTGATCTCCGTTTGCTGGCCGAGGCCGAACATGGCGGTGAGCGTGCTCATGTACCGGAAGCCGTCGCCGCTCACGATGTCGCGGATCTGCTTGCCGGCCGGGGTCATCACTTCCACGCGCGCGCCGATGCCGTTGGCGTTGCTGATGGTGCCCTTGGTGATCACCTTCACCCAGTTGTTGTCGTTGCCGCCGTTCATGTAGATCGTGTTGCCGTTCTGCACGTCCACGAAGCCGTCGTTGTTGAGGTCGCCGGTGGGGCCGTTGTCGCAGGGTACCAGCATCATCGTGAAGGTCATGTCACCGTTGTTGCGCATCAGGGCGCCACCGCCCAGCACGTCTACATATCCGTCGTTGTCGAAGTCACGGGCGATGAACTCGATGCTCGAGCCGCCGAACAGGTCGAAGCCCGAACCGGCGGTGACGTTGGTGAACACGTCGTTACCGTCGTTGCGCAGCAGCTTGTGTCCGCCCCCGGCGAAGGAGCTGGTGCCGATCATCACGTCCAGGTCGCCGTCGTTGTCAAAATCGGCCCATGCAGCAGACCAGCTCTGGTGGTAGTCGGCCATGAAGTTGGCGGCGGTGGCCACGTTGGTGAAGGTGCCGTCGCCGTTGTTGCGCCACAACTCGTCGATGCTGGCCGGGCTTCCCGCGCCCCGGCATTTGGCGATGAAGAGGTCCAGGTTGCCGTCGTTGTTGTAGTCGATCCAGATGGAACCGTAGTTGCCGCCATCGGGCTGGTCGCCCAAACCGCCCTGGTGCCATGACCAGGTGCCGTCGCCGTTGTTCAGGTAGTACACATTGGGCTGCACGTCGTGGCACACGAAGAGGTCGAGCTCCCCGTCGTTGTTGATGTCAACCATGTTGGACCGCTGGCAGAAGATGTATTCCGGTTGCGACAGTTCGGTGAAGCCGAGCCCGTCGTCGTTGGCCAGCATGAAGGTGACCCCGCTGCCGGCGTACACCAGGTCGGTGTAGCCGTTCCCATCGAGGTCGCCGGCGCACAGGCTCCAAGAGGGCGTGTAATCGGCCTGGGTAGTGGCGCGGTTCACGTTGGTAAACCCGCCGCCCGGAAGCTGGTAGTTGATGTTGATGTTGGTGGCCGTCACGGAAACGGCGTCATCAAGCCCGTCGCCGTCCATGTCCACCACGCAGTAGGCCATGCCGTTGGTGGTCACGTACTGGGGCGTGAACCCGCCGATCGGCGGCGGCGGGGGGGCATACCTCAGCTCGAAGGTGAAGCCCGATGCCGTCCAACGGTTATCAAAGGCGATGTAGTAGGTGGTGCCGGTGGTGACGCCGAAGATCACCACGGAGGAATAGCCCGAACCCGAATCGTCGTCGCCCGCAAGGCAGGTGAGGTTGCCGCAGGTGCCGGTGTAGATGTGCACCCGCGTGTCGGTGCCGTTGTTCTGCGCCAGGTCGGTGGTCAACATCAGCACGGTGTCCATGGTGGCCGTGTATTTGTACCACCGGCCCAAGGTGGCCGTGCTGCCTCCCGTACAGATGGGCGTAGGGGCCTCGGGGCCGTCCACCTGCGCCACGTAGTAGGTGGCCAGGACGGTGTTCACCGCGGTCGCGCAGGTGCCTTGGGCATGGGCTTGCCACGCGCTGAAACCGAGGGCGAGAAGGAGTAGCGGACGTTTCATTCGATGGTTGTTGGTCTGGGTTTGGGGTCAAGGGCAATCGGGGGGCAGGGAGTTGATCCAGTCGGCCACCAACTGGATGGCCTCCTCGTGCCTGACGGTGCGCTCCATCAGCGGCATGCGCACGGCCTCGTCGGTGGAACTGAGGCGCACGTACAGCATGGAGCGCTGTGCGTTGCCGGCCTGCACGATGTATTGCACTCCGGGCTCAAAGGGATCGTCGGGCGGGATGCAGACACCAAGGTGCGCCGGGTCGGCGGACTCTTGCCAAGCGAAGCGCATCGAACGATAGCCGCAGAAGCCGCCCTCGTTGTGGCAGTGCGAGCAGTTCATGTCCAAATAGGCGCGTACCCGCCGCTCCAAGGTCTCATCAGGGTCGTCCCAGCGGGCCACCGTTTCGATGTTCGACGGATAGCCCGACTCCAGATAGCCTTGGGCCACCCACTTGGCCAGTTGGTTCATGGGGCCTTCCTCGTAGTCCACCACCCTGTTCAGGTTCTGGGGCTTCAGGCTGATGGCGATGCGCTCCCCGCTCTTCATGTGGCAGGCCATGCACTCGCCCGAGGACGGAATGCGGAAGATCTCGTCGTGGGCCTGCCCGTCATCGTCAACCCAGGTCAGCGGCACGTTCTTGCCCTGCATGTCCAGTACCGCCTCGGTCTGTTCCTCATTCCAGATGTACTCGGCGAAGATCCAGGTGCCGTTCTTGCGGATCAGCAGGCGGGTGTCCAAGATCTGGCGGCCCATGCCGGGAAGCACCCGGCGGTAGAACGGCGCCTTCATCAGCACCGTGCCCTCCGGGAAATCCAGCGCCTGCCCATCGGCCACGTAACTGGCCTTACGGCCGGGCGGTATCCACATGAAACGGTATTTCTCGGCATAATCACCAAAGGCGGGGGTGATCACCTCGTAGGGCTCCACGCCGGGTGCCGGGCGCATATCGGCCAAGGGGCCCACGAAGAAACCGTATTGCGAAAGCAGGGGATAGGGCACCTGGTCCAGGTCCACCACGGGCCCTCCGCCTGACGGGACCCCGTCGCCCAAGGAGATCGCCTCATCCTTGCGGCAGCCGATGAACGCGGCCACCACAAGCAGGACAAGAAGGAAAGCCGAACGTTTTGCCATGAGCGGGTAGGACAAGTTTAATACATCCCGGACCGGATGATGACGTGCCCCGGGAAATCTCCGTTGCCTCCCGTGGAAAACAGGGAGTTATGAACCAGCTGTCCGCCTCCGTGCCGCACTTGCGGCCCATAGTCCCAGCATGGTCAGGCCGGCCACCACCAGCAGCACCTCGAAGCCCATTTTGTAGCCATTGAAGAGCTGCTCGGAGTATTGGCGGATGTAGAAGGTGATGATGGGGGCGGCCACACAGATCCACGGCACCCAGCGCTCCAGCGGGCGTGCCTTGAAGAGGATGCCGAAGGCGAACAGCCCCAGCAACGGACCGTAGGTGAAGCCGGCGATGTTGAACAGCGTTTGGATCACCGCCGGGGTGGCCAGCCAGTGGAAGTAAAAGATGAAGAGCAGGAAGAGCACGGCCATGCCCAGGTGCACCCGCTGGCGCACGCGCTTCTGGCGGGCCTCGTCCCAGCCGCGGTCGCGGATGCCGATCAGGTCGATGCAGGTGCTGGCGGTGAGCGCCGTCAGCGCGCCATCAGCGCTGGGGAAGAGCGCGCTGATGAGACCGATGATGAAGAGCACGCCCAGCCAAGGCGGGAAGTGCTGCAGGGCCAGCATGGGGAAGAGGTCGTCCGAATGGGCTGGCAGTCCAATACCGTTGCGCTGCACGTATAGGAACAGCAATGAGCCCAGCAATAGGAACAGGAGGTTCACCCCGAGCAGCGCCACGCTGAAGGTGCGCATGTTCTTCTGTGAACCTTCCACCGTGGCCACGCTGAGGTTCTTCTGCATCATCTCCTGGTCCAGGCCGGTCATGGCGATGGTGATGAACATGCCGGCGAGCACCTGCTTCAAAAAGAAGCTGTCACTGCGCCAGTCCAGGTCCAGGATGCGGGTGGTGCCGCTTTCGCGCAGCGCCGACACCCAGTCGCCCATGCCCGGCTGCTGGATGATGTACACCACCGTGCCGACCAAGGCCCCGAGCATGAACAGGGTCTGCAGCGTATCCGTCCACACGATGGTCTTCACGCCGCCCTTCAGGGTGTACAGCACGATCATGGCCATGATGGCCAAGGCGGTCACCTCGAAGCTGATGCCCATGGCATCCAGCACGAAGAGGTGGATCACGTTGAGCACCACGAAGATGCGGATGGTGGCCCCGGCCAAGCGGCTGAGGATGAAGAAGGAGGCGCCCGTGCGGTAGCTGTGCATGCCGAAGCGTTCGCGCAGGTAGCCATAGATGCTGGTGAGCTTCATCCGGTAGTACAGCGGAAGCAGCACGCCCGCCACCACCCAATAGCCGATGGCGAAGCCGAACACCAGCTGGAAGTAGGTCCATGCCTTGGCCTGCACGTAGCCCGGCACGCTGATGAAGGTGACGCCGCTGAGCGAGGTCCCGATCATGCCGAAGGCCACCACGTACCACAGGCTCTTGCGGTCGCCGCTGTAAAAGCTGTGCTCACCCGCCCCGCGCGACGTGTACCACGCGATGCCCAGCAGCACAAGGAAGTAGCCGAAGACGATGGACAGGAGGAGGGCGGGGCTCATGGGTGCAAGGTGCGAAGGAGGAGCAGGGCCTGCACGGCAGGATGCGGCCAGTTTTCAACGGGTAGGGGTACAGGAGGAGCTGAAGGCCCGCAGTTGCGTAGTTCGTAGTGGTGGAGTTCGCGGGCCTCGCCTCGGCTGCGCCCCGATTAACAAGGGCTTGCGAACTGCAAACCAGGAAATTACGAACCACGAACTACGAACCATCCCCGCTTCCACTCCCGGCACCACCACCAGCCTGCCATTTGTCAGCCCTTGCGCTGATGGGGCGCAGCCCGAGGGCGGTCCTGCGGACATAACTTTATCCAAAACCGGAAAAGCAAGATGAGCAAAGGAACCATTCTGATCACCGGCGGCGCCGGCGGCTTGGGGTCGAGCTGTGCGCATGCGCTGAAGGACCACCGCTTGGTGATCGCGGATTATGCGCAGGAACCCGTGGACCGTGCCGTGGCGGAGTTGAAGGCCCAAGGGGCCGAGGCGGTGGGCATGGCTTGCGACATCACGGATGCCGCGGCCGTGCGAAGGCTCAGGGAGTTCACCGCAAGCCAGGGCGAGTTCAAGGGCTTGGTGCATACCGCGGGCGTAAGCGGTACCGTCGGCGATCCCCGCAAGGTGTTCGACATCAACCTGGCGGCCACCGCCACCATCGTGGAGGAGTTCCATGCGCTGGCACGGCCGGGCTCGGCCTTCGTGCTGTTCGCCTCCATGATGGGCCACAGCGTGCCGCCCGATGCCCGCTATGACGGCGCGCTGCGCGAACCGTTGAAGGAGGGGAGCTACAGGACCGTTGCGCCCTTCGTGGAAGGCAACGCGGACACCATGTACAACTTCACCAAGCGCGGCGTGATGCTGATCTGCAAGGACAACGCCATGCGCTACGGCAAGAGCGGCGCGCGCATCGTCACCGTGTCGCCGGGGGTGATCATGACCGCCATGGCCAAGAAGGCCTTGGAGGAGCATCCCGAGGTGATGAAGCAAACGCTGGACATGACCCCGGTGGGCCGCTACGGACAGCCAGAGGATGTGGCCCTGCTGGTGCGCTTCCTGCTCAGCGATGAGGCGGGGTTCATCACGGGCACCGATGTGGCCGTGGACGGCGGCGTGCTGACGCAGATCCTGAAGTAGGTGCCGAGCGGTCATAGTAGAGTGGTTCGCAGGTCCTGGTCCTCGGCTGCGCTCGGACTGACAGGACCTGCGTTCACCGGTACCTTTGCCCCATGGCGAAGCACATCGAACTGGGGCTGGACACTTTCGGGGATGTCACGCTGGATGAAAACGGCAAGCCTCTCCCGCAGCATGAGGTGATCCGGAACGTGGTGGAGGAGGCCGTGCTGGCGGACAAGTTGGGCTTGGACTTCTTCGGTGTGGGCGAGCACCACCGCGATGATTTCGCCGTGCCGGCCCCCGACATGGTGCTCGCCGGCATCGCAGGACGTACACAGCGGATCCGTCTGGGAAGCGCGGTCACCGTGCTCAGCTCCGATGACCCAGTGCGGGTGTATGAGCGTTTTGCCACCCTGGATGCCCTGAGCAACGGACGGGCGGAGATCATCGTTGGGCGCGGTTCCTTCATTGAGTCGTTCCCGCTATTCGGATACAACCTGCAGGACTATGACCTGCTCTTCGAGGAGCGCCTGGAGCTGTTCGCGGAATTGCTGAAGGAGAAGCCGGTGACCTGGAGCGGCCGGACACGGGCGCCGCTCAAGGCGCAGCAGGTATATCCGTTCACGGCGGCCGGGAAGTTGAAGACGTGGGTGGCCGTGGGCGGCACGCCCCAGTCCGTGATCCGTGCCGCGCACTACGGATTGCCCCTGATGCTGGCCATCATCGGCGGCAGCGCCGACCGCTTTGCGCCATTTGCAAACCTGTATCGCGGCGCCTTGGCCGAGCGCGGCAAGGCTCCGTTGCCCATCGGTGTCCACTCGCCCGGCCATGTGGCCGAAACGGACGAGCAGGCCAAGGATGAGCTGTTTCCCTACTACGAGGCCATGCACAACCGCATCGGCCGCGAACGTGGCTGGCCGCCCTTGTCGCGTACCGCATACGAGCAGGTCACAGGCCCAGAAGGGGCCCTGTGCGTGGGAAGCCCCGAAACGGTGGCGAAGAAGATCGCCCATGCCATCACCATCCTCGGTGCCGAACGCTTCGACCTCAAATACAGCAACGGGGCCATGCCGCACGGTTTGCTGATGAAGAGCATCGAGCTGTACGCCACGCAGGTGGTGCCAAGGGTGCGGGAGTTGGTGGGCGCCCGATCGGCATGATCATGCGATCAATGCGAGGTCGGATGCGGAGTTTCTTCCTTGTCGTGGTGGCCATTTTTGGTTGGGCTACCATGGCATTGGGTCAAACGGCCGGTAAAAGCCTGCAGGAGTATGCCAATGACAGCCTTGGTATCCGGTTGCTCCTTCCATGCACCCCGACCTTGACCATGCCTGAGTTTCCGGGTTCGGAACCCTCGTTAACATGTACAGGGTCAGGATCCACCGTTGTTATCAATAGCTCGCCACAAGTGATCCGGAGCAAAAAGGAACTGGATGCCTTTCTGGAAAAAGGGGTTCAGGTGGAAGGGGTCAAGGTCCGGAAGAAGCGTATGCGCATCCACGGAAAAGGCGCGCGGCAGATCAGTTTCCCTATCCAAGGGATGCGCGCCGTGCTATGCATCATTGCACGGACCGACGATATCCTCTCCGTCGCGGTGGTTGAACCGGCAGGCAGAGCTCCGACGGTAGGAGCGCAAGTGATCCGGTCCATCAGGTTGTATTGATCCGGCCGCGCATACCACCCGCGCTTCGGATGGAATGCAGCCTACAACCCTCCGATGATGCAATGGGATTGTAGGCCGTGCACCATCCCGCATTTGCCCACCGGTCCATCCACCGCCCATACCTTCGCGGCCGCATGGCCACAAAAGCTTCCATTCCCAAGGGTACGCGTGATTTCTCCCCGCAGGAGATGCTCCGCAGAAAGCACATCTTCGGCACCATCGAAAAGGTGTTCAGCAAGTACGGCTACCTGCCGTTGGAAACACCGGCCATGGAGAATCTGGAGACCCTCACCGGCAAATATGGCGAGGAGGGCGACCGGCTGATCTTCAAGGTGCTCAACAGCGGCGATGCTTGGAAGGAGGTGTCTCCCGACGTGAAAAAGAAGCTGGCCAGCGGGGAGGAGGTGCATCCGGGCAAGCTGGCCGCCGAACTTTCGGACAAGGCCCTGCGCTACGACCTCACCGTGCCCTTCGCCCGCTACGTGGTGCAGCACCAGGGCGAACTGGCCTTCCCTTTCAAGCGCTACCAGGTGCAGCCGGTGTGGCGTGCCGATCGCCCGCAAAAAGGCCGCTACCGCGAGTTCTACCAGTGTGATGCCGATGTGATCGGCAGCAAAAGCCTGCTCAACGAGATCGAACTGGTGTGGATGATCGATGAGGTGTTCACGGCGCTCGGCCTGCACGTGACCATCAAGCTCAACGACCGCAAGCTGCTCGGGGCCATAGCTGCCATCAGCGGCCAACCGGAAAAGGTGGTGGACATGGTGACCGCCATCGACAAGCTGGAGAAGATCGGGCAGGCCAAGGTGGAGGATGAGATGCGGGCCAAAGGCATCACCGAGGCCGCCATTGCCAGCATTGCCCCCTTGTTCCGCCTGAGCGGCACTTGGCCGGAGCAAAAGGAAAAACTGGAGCGGTGGCTGGGCAGCCTGCCCATGGCGCAGGAAGGCCTGCGCAACCTGTCGTTCATCTTCGACGGGGCCGGAAAGCTGGGCGGCGCCACGCTGGAGTTCGACCCCACGCTGGCCCGGGGCCTGGACTATTACACCGGCGCCATCATCGAGGTGAAGGCCGCCGAGGGCACCTTGGGCAGTAGCATTTGCGGGGGAGGGCGCTACGACGACCTCACCGGCATCTTCGGCCTCAAGGGCATGAGCGGCGTGGGCATCAGCTTCGGTGCTGACCGCATCTATGACGTACTGCTGGAAACCGGGAAGTTCCCCGGGGAGCTGGGCAGCAGCACCCGCGTGCTCTTCGCCAACTTCGGCGAAAAGGAGGCCGCCCGTGCCATGCAGCTGCTTCGCACCGTAAGGCAGGCCGGCATCGCGGCCGAGATCTACCCCGATGCCGTGAAGATGGGCAAGCAGTTCAAGTACGCCGACGACAAGCACATTCCCTTCGTGGCCATCATCGGTGAAGACGAGTTGAGGGAGGGAACGGTGAACGTGAAGAATATGAAGACGGGGGATCAGAGGGCGGTGAAGGAGGGGGAATTGGTGGCGGTCCTGAGCTGATTGGCTGATTGACGGGAACCAACATAGTTCCCGGATTGGTAACTTTCCTGTATCTTTGTCGTAACCACTCGGACGTGAGGATCATTGCAAAAAAGACGTTGAGGGATTTCTGGACAAGGCATGCTGATTGTGAACAGCAACTGAAAGCATGGTTCAGGGAAACCGAGAAAGCAGGGTGGCAGAGCATACAGGACCTGAAAGCAGATCATCCCCATGCCAGCATCCTTGCCGGGAACAGGATCGTGTTCAACATCAAGGGGAACAAGTACCGATTGATCGTCAAATTCAACTTCGACTTTCAATTGGGATGGATACGATTTGTTGGGACCCACGCTGAATATGACAAAATTGACGCAACGACCATTTGAAATGAAGATCAGCCCGATCAGGAGCGAAAAGGACTACCAACGGGCCTTGGCCCGGATGGAGCAGATCTTTGATGCCAAGCGAGGAACGGTGGAAGGAGATGAGTTGGAGATCTTGGCAATCCTCGTGGATACGTATGAGAACGAGCATTTCCCGATCGGAATGCCTGATCCCATTGAAGCCATCAAGTTCCGGATGGAGCAAATGGGGATGCGCCAAAAGGATTTGATCGACGTTATCGGGTTCAAGAGCCGCGTGAGTGAAGTTTTGAACAGGAAGCGAAAGCTCACGCTGGATATGATCCGGAAGCTCAACGAAGTGCTTCGGATCCCGACGGAAGTACTGGTACAGGAATATTGACCTGAAATCATCCCATGCCCACGCATTCCATCACTACCATCGGCCTGAAGCTCGATGAGCTGGAGCTGATCCTGGCCGAACGCCGGCCCATCGTCTTGGCCAAGGATGCCCAGCAGGCCGTGAAACGCAATCATGCCTACCTGCGGGATCGCCTGAAGAAAAGCGATGCCCTGATCTATGGCGTGAACACCGGTTTCGGCTCGCTGTGCGATACGCCCGTGGCGCCGGACCAGCTGACTCAGCTGCAGAAGAACCTGTTGATGAGCCACGCCTGCGGCGCCGGGGAACCCGTGCCGGCCGAGATCGTGCGGGCCATGCTGGTGCTGAAGGTGCAGAACATGGCCTTCGGCCATAGCGCCGTGGCGCCCGCCACCGTGCAGCGCTACATCGACATGTACAACAACGACGTGCTGCCGGTGGTGTACGAACGTGGCTCGTTGGGTGCCAGCGGTGACCTGGCGCCCTTGGCGCACTTGGCTTTGCCCTTGCTGGGCCTGGGCGAAGTGGTGGTTGACGGCAAGCGCATGAAGAGCGCCACCGCCCTGAAGAAGTTCGATTGGCAGCCGCTGGAACTGGGGCCCAAGGAAGGCCTGGCCCTGCTGAACGGCACGCAGTTCATGAACGCATACGCGGCCTTGCTGACGCTGAAGGCCGTCCGGTTGGCGGGCTTGGCGGACATCATCGGGGCCATGAGCCTGGATGCCTACGACGGGCGCATGGAGCCTTTCCATCCATCGGTGCATGCCGTGCGCCCGCAGCCGGGGCAGGGCGTGGTGGCCGCCAACATTCGCGAACTGCTGAAAGGGAGTGCCATCGCCGCCCGGGCCAAGCAGCATGTGCAGGACCCGTACTCGTTCCGCTGCATGCCGCAGGTGCATGGTGCCAGCCGCGATGCCATCGCCTACGTGCAGCGCGTGGTGGAACGCGAACTGGGCGCCGTGACCGACAACCCCACCGTGTTTGATGATGAGGACCTGATCGTGAGCGCGGGCAATTTCCATGGGCAGCCCTTGGCGTTGGCGCTGGACTTCCTGGCTATCGCCCTGGCCGAGCTGGGCTGCATCAGCGAAAGGCGTACCTACAAGCTGATCGGCGGGCAGCGCGGATTGCCCGCATACTTGGTGGCCGAGCCGGGGATCAACAGCGGGTTCATGATCCCGCAGTACACGGCTGCCTCGCTGGTGAGCGCCAACAAGCAAAGGTGCATGCCCAACAGCGTGGATACCATCGACAGCAGCAACGGGCAGGAGGACCATGTGAGCATGGGTGCCGCCGCCGCGGTGAAGACCTGGCAAGTGGCACTGGACGTGGAGCGCATCCTGGCCATTGAGCTGCTGAACGCCGCACAGGCCATGGATTTCAGGAGGCCCCTGAAAAGCTCGAAGGCCATCGGGACCCTGCACGCCGCCTTCCGGGAGCGGGTGCCCTTCGTGCACCATGATGTGGTGCTGCACGACCTGATGGAGGAAGCGCTGGACTTCGTGCGCACGATGCCCGTGGATTGATCGGCCCCCGGAGGAATGCGGATCTACCTGCTGCCCGGCATCGGTTGCGACAAGGGATTGTTCTCCCGCCTCGAGCTGCCCGGCCACGATGTGACGGTGCTTGAGTGGCCGCCCTTCCCCAAGGGGTGTACCCTGCCGGGCATTGCGCAGGCCATGGCGAAGGGTGTGGACGCCTCACAGCCGCACGTCTTGGTGGGGGTGAGCATGGGCGGCATGGTGGCCCAGGAGCTGGCCTTGCTGACCCGGCCGCGGAAAGTGGTGCTCATCTCCTCCTTCACGGGACCGGCCGAGTGGCCCTTGCATGCCCGGCTCACCAAGCGCTTCCACCTGTGGAACACGGTGAACCATTTCACCATGTGGCTGACATGGCCGTTCAAGAACGTCCTCGGCAGCCGCCCCCGCGACATCGATAGGCTGCTTTGGGACATGGCGAAGGATCAGACCGCAGGGAAGATCCGCCGCGGCCTGAAGGCCATCATGCATTGGAAGGGCTCCGCATGGAAAGGACCGTTGGCCCGCATCCATGGCGACAATGACCATGTGATCCCGCTGAAGTTCCCGGTGGACCACGTGATCCCCGGAGGGGAACACATCATGGTGCTCACCCGTGCCCAAGAGGTATCCAAGTGCCTGATGTCCGCGGTCGGACAATAGCCCCGTGTGCTGCCCGCTGCGGGCTACTCGGCCCCGCCGAAGACGTATTGCACCATGTTGGCGCCCATTTCCAAGGCCTTGCGGTGTACCTCGGGCGGGTCGTTGTGCACGTCCGGGTCCTCCCAGCCGTCGCCCAGGTCGCATTCGTAGTCGTAGAAGCAGACCAGGCGTCCTTCCCAGATCAGGCCGAAGCCTTGCGCCGGCTTGCCATCGTGCTCGTGGATCTTGGGAAGGCCCCGGGGGAAATCGTATTTCTGGTGATAGATGGGGTGGGAGAAGGGCAGCTCCACCAGGTCCAGTTCCGGGAACACCATCTTGAGGGCGGGGCGGAGGAACTGATCGATACCGTAGTTGTCGCTCACATGCAGGAAGCCTCCGCCGATGAGGTAGTTGCGGAGGTTCTGTGCCTCTTGCGGGCTGAAGGTGATGTTGCCGTGGCCCGTCACGTCCAGCCACGGATAGTTGAAGATGTCCGGGCTGCCCACCTCCACGAACGGAACATCGGCGTTGATGCCCATGCCCAATTGCTGGTTGCAGAACTTCACCAGGTTGGGCACCGCCGTGGGGTTGGCATACCAGTCGCCGCCGCCGTTGTATTTCAGCACGGCCAACTGGAAGGTGCCTTGTGCCTGCGCCAGGAGCAGGAGGCAGAAACCGAGTAGGGAGGAGAGGAGGCGGGCGGTCATGGTGCGCGAAGTTACCGCTGCTGCTGCGCGAAGCTCATCCAGGTGCAGGCGGCGATGGCGGCCGTTTCGGTGCGCAGGCGCGCACTGCCCAGGCTGACCGCCCGGAATCCTTTCCCCATCAGCATGGCGGCTTCCTCCGGCGAGAAGTCCCCTTCCGGGCCCACCACCATCAGCGTATCGTGCCGCGGATCGTACGCCGAGGTGAAGCCGGCGTGTTCCCCTTCGCACCAACCGAAGTATTTCTGCGGTGCGTTGTGCGGCAGGTCTTCCAGCTTGGTCAAGGGGTCGAGCTGCGGCAACCATCGCCGCTGGCTCTGTTTCATCGCGCCGATGATCACCTTCTCCAAACGGTCGTGGCGCAGCTTGTCCCGTTCGGTGCGCTTGGTGAGGATCGGGGTGATGCGGTCAACGCCCACCTCCGTTGCCTTCTCCAAGAACCACTCGAAGCGCTCGATCTGCTTGGTGGGGGCCACGGCCAAGTGGATACGCGCCGAACGTTCCGGCCCGTCTTGTTCGCGCCGCAGCACCCGCGCCGTGCAACCCCGCTTGTCCACCCGGATTAACTCGGCTTCCGCCCATGTGCCCCTCCCGTCCAACAGGCCGACGGTGTCGCCCGTCTTCAGCCGAAGGACGTGCAGCGCATGGTGGGCCTCCTCCGGTGGGAGTGCCACCTCGGTTGCCTGCAGGTCCGGGCAGTGAAACAGGTGCATCAGGGCCGCTTGAAGTCCAGCTTGTAGAAGTGGAAGTCCGGGCTGTTCAGGTTGATCTTGAAGCCCGTGACCCGGTGGTCGGTGTCGAACGAGAAGGTGATGTAGCCGGGCTCCAGGAAGGGGTCGTCGTGGTGCCACTCCCACGTGTCGTGGTGCCAGTGCGTGAGGGGACCGCTGAAGAGCCCGGGCGCGGGCACCAAGGTCAGGATGGCCTTGCCGTTCCTGACCTCGATGCGGGCATCGCCGTAAATTTTGTCCGTATAGGTGCCCGCCAGGGAATCGAGGGCGATGGAGGGCTTGGTCTTGGCCTGGCGTGCCTTGGCCCGGTCGGCCTTGCGCTGGGCTTCCTCCTTGTCCATCTCCTTGATCCGCGGGATCATCCGGGCCACGGGGTCGGCCTTGCCATCGCCCAAGTACAGATCCATGATCTTGTTCGTGACGGCGAACACGCTGTAGCTCTCACCGTTGCCGAGCGCGATCACGGCAAAGTCCTGGTCGGGCACCACCGCATGGTTGAGGATGAAGCCCGGCATGCCGCCGCTGTGGGTGATCACCTTGTTGCCGTTGAAGTCCTCAAGGAACCATCCCAGCGCCGCGCCTTCGCGCCGTCCTTCCATGGGCAGATGGTTGCTGGTGAGCTTCCGGAAGGTGGCCGCGCTCAGGAACGGTTTGTCGTTGGCCTTGCCTTCATCGGCCCACATGGCGTCCCACTTGGCCAGGTCCTCCACGCAGCTGTTGATGCCCGTGGCCCCATCGGCCCCTGCCATCTCTTGGTAGGGCATGCTCTTTTGGGGTACGGACGGGTCTTGTCCCTTGCGGACGTGCGGCAAGGCCACATCCGTGAAACGGGCCAGGTCGGAGGTTTCCACCGTGGTGCGCGTCATGCCCAGCGGCTGCAGGATTCGTTCCGTGATGAAATCGTCCCAGGTCTTGCCGCTGACGTGCTCGACCAGCTGGGCCGCCGCGATGTACATCAGGTTGCTGTAGCCGAAGCGGGTGCGGAACTCATAGGTCAGCGGCATTCCGGCGTGGCGGGCCAGGATCTCGGGTTGCGTGTAGTTGGTGCCGTACCACAGCAGGTCGTCGTCGAAGGTGATGTAGCCGGCGCGGTGGCACAGCAGGTCGGTCACGGTCATGTGTGCGCTCACGTACGGGTCGGCCGTCCTGAATTCCGGCATGTGCTTTTGCACGGGGTCGTCCCAGTCCAGCTTGCCATCGTCCACCAGCAGGCCGATGGCCGCGGCGGTGAAGGCCTTGCTGATGCTGGCCACGTGGAAGATGCTCCGGGGCGTCACCGGGTCCGCCTTGGCCAGGTCGAGTTTGCCATAACCCTTGCTCCATACCAGATTGCCGTCCTTCACGATGCCCACGGCAAGCCCGGGCTGATCGAATTGCACCACGGCATCGGCGATGTAGCGGTCCAAGGCTTCAAGGTCGGGCCCGGTCTGTTGGGCGGACAGGCTGCCGGCCAGCACGAGGCCGGAAAGAAGTAGGGCTTTACGCATGGCTGTTCATTGCGGAAGAAGCCGCAAGATGCACGATCTTTTCTCAGGGCTTCCGACCCTCGTCCAGTTTCATCGCACCCTTCAGGGCGGTGGAGTCGGTGATGCCGCCCAGCAGCTCGATGTTCACCCCGTCGCTCAGGCCGGTCTTTACGTAGGTGCGGTCCCAGCCGGTCTTGCTGCGCACCTCCACGAAGGCGCTGTCGCCCTTGGGGTTGAAGGTGATCACGCTCTCGGGGATGCTGGGCACGTTGTCGCGCCGGTCGAGGACGATGTCGGCGTTGGCGCTGTATCCGGCACGCAGGGTTTGCCCTTCCTTCACCTCCACGGCGGCGCGTATCTCGAACTGGATGGCGCCGTTGGCCTCCACGCCCTTGGGAGCGATGTATTCCAGGTGCGCGTCCCAGCTGGCGCTGTCGATGGCGCCCACGGTGATCACCACGGGCATGCCCAGCTTTACCTTGCCCACCTCGCTCTCGTCCACGTTGCCCTTGAAGATCAGGTCCTTCATGTCGGCCACGGTGGCGATGGTGGTGCCCTCGTTGAAGTTGTTGCGCTCGATCACGCTGCTGCCCACCTTCACCGGCACGTCGAGCACCATGCCGCTGATGGTGCTGCGCACGATGGTGTTGGTGGCACCCTTGCTGCTCTTGCTGATGCCGTCGCGCACCAGTTGCAGCGCGTCCTGCGCGGCCGCCAGTTCCTGCTTGGCGACCTGAAGGGCGATGTCGTAGGTCTGCATTTCGCTGGCGCTGATCACGCCCTTGTCGGCCAACGGCTTGTTGCGGTCGTAGGTCATCTGCGCGTTGTTCACGTTGATCGAGGCGCCATTCACACGGCTTTCGGCCTGGCTGAGCGAGAGCATGTCGGGAATGATCTGGATCACCGCCAGCTTGTCGCCTTCCTTCACTTGTTGCCCCGCCTCCACCAGCAATTCACGGATCACCCCGCTTACCACGGGCTTGATGGCGATCTCCTGCCGCGGCTCGATGGCGCCGTTGGCCACGGTCTTCTTCACGATGGTGGCCACCTTGGGCTTCACCGTGTTGTACTCCGGCTCCTTTTTCGCGTTTTTCTGGTACAGGAACCAGAGGGTCCAGATGAAGAGGAGCCCCAGGGCGATCAGCAGGAGGTACTTCAGTTTGCTTTTCATGGCAGCGGAATGGGGGATGCGGTTGGTTTTTATTCGGCCCTGAGGGCGTCCACGGGTTTGATGCTCAAGGCGCGGCGGGCCGGGATCCAGCCGGCGATCAGGCCGCTGATGATCAGCACGGCCAAGGCCGTCAGGGCCACGTTGAGGTCCACGCCCGGGTCGTGAAACATTTTTCCCTCCATGCCCAAGGAAACAATGAGCTGTAGCACGCCGATGCCGGCCAGCAGGCCGAGGTAGCCGGCGATGAAGGTGAGGGTGAGGGACTCGAGCATGATCTGGCCCGCAATGTTGCCCGGCCGGGCCCCGATGCTGCGCCGGATGCCGATCTCCTTGGTGCGCTCCTTCACGATCACCAGCATGATGTTGCCGATGCCGATCACCCCGGCGATCAGGGTGAGGATGCCCACGATCCAGCTGAGGGCACGGATGGCGATGAAGAGCATGTTCATTTTGTTGAACATCTCCTGGAGGTTGAAGCCGCCGAAGGCCAAGGGGTCTTCCGGCGACACCTTGTGGCGGCGCGCCATCTCCAGCTTCACACGCTTTTCCAAGTCGGTGGCCTTCATCCAGGGCTTGGCGCTGACGCTGAACCAGTGCACCATGTTCATGCTGTTGAAGGCTTTTTGAAAGGTGCTGAAAGGGATGTGGATGGTGCTTCCCGCCCCCTCGTTGCCCATGGAGGTGGCCTTGGGTGCGTACTCGCCCACTACTTGGAAGTACACACCTTGGATCCGGATGTACTTGCGCATGGGGTCCTCGCTGCCGAACAGGGCGTCCACCACGTCCGGGCCGATCACGCACACCTTGCGCTCATCGGCGATGTCCTTGGCATTGAGGAACCGGCCCTTGGTGATGGTGCTTGCCTGGAAGTGTAGCACCTCGGGCATGTCGCCATTGACGCTGAAGCCGCCGTATTTGTCCTTGTAGTTCACGTTGTTGGCGCCGCGGTATCCGCCCAGCTGCAGGCGGGGCGCCACGTGGTCCACGCCCGGAATGGCCTTGATGGCGGCGATGTCGCTGTTGTCGAAGTTGAACCAGCGCCCCCGCTTGAGACCGGCGTAGGGCACCGAGGTACGCTGGGTCCACATGAAGAAGCTGTTGGTGGCCCAGCCGCCGAAGCCTTGCATCACACCGTTGCTGAGCCCGCGCCCCATGCCGAGCATGACCACCAGCATGAAGATGCCCCAGAACACGCCGAACATGGTCAGGGCGCTGCGCAGCTTGTTGCGGCTCAGCGTGGCCCAGATCTCATTCCAGCGCTCGTTGTCGAACATGGGGGGTGGTTGCCGGTTGTCGGTTGTTCGTTGTTCGGGACGCGTTGCTGGTGTTGGCGGGAGTTCGTGGTTTGTGGGATCGCTCGCAGCTCGCGGCTCACAGCTCGCAGCCCACTATCTGCGCCCCCTGTTTTCCAGTTTCACGTTTCCTGTTACCAGTTTCCAGTTTCTTGTTTCCAGTTTCTTGTTTCCAGTTTCTTGTTTCCTCTTTCCCGTCACCCTGAGCGCAGTCGAAGGGTCAGATTTCCCACACTCATTCGTTGCGCAACGCCTCGATCGGCCGTATCGCGGCTGCCTGCCGGGCGGGGATCAGCCCCGCCAGCCCACCGGCCACCACCAGCACGGCCAAGGCCCATAGCGCCGTTCCCAAGTTGGTGGAGGGGTCGCGGAACATGTCCGTGCCGGGAACATGGGACGAGATGAACTCCAGCAGGCCTACGCCGCAGACCAGCCCGAGGTAGCCGGCCATGGCGCTCACGAAAACGGCCTCCATGATCACCTGGCCCACCACGTTGCGCGGTGTGGCCCCCAAGGCTTTGCGGATACCGATCTCCTTGGTGCGGTCCTTCACCACGATGAGCATGATGTTGCTCACGCCCACGATGCCCGCCACAATGGTGCCGATGCCGATGATCCACAGGAAGGCGTTGATCCCGCTGAAGATCTGTTCGAACAGCGCCGCATTTTCCACGTTGTTGCTCACGTGCACCGCGCGGTCGTCCGTGGGGTCGAACTGATGGCGCTGGGCCAAGGTGGCCACGGCCCGCGCCTGTGCCTGTTTTGAGCCTTCGACGGAGCCATCGCGGAAGCTGAAGGTGATCTTGTCCACGTCCTGCCCCGCGTTGAACACCCGCTGTACCACGCTCAACGGAATGAACACCTGGCTGCTCTGGTTCATGCCCCGGCCACTGCTTTCGAAGCGGTACACGCCCACCACCTGGAAGGGGATGTTGTTCACCTGGACCCACTGGTCGATGGGGTCTGCGCCCTTGAAGAGCGCGTCGCGGGAATCCTCGGCCAGCACGATCACCTTCCGGGTGTGCGCCTGGTCCATCCAGTTGATGAAACGGCCTTGGATGATCTGCTGGTCCTGCAACGCCGTGAAATCAGGCGTTACCCCGCTGATGGTGAACTGGCCGTAGTTCTTGCCCCGGCTCAGCTGGCTCATGCCGCGCCATACGCGCAGGTTGCCGGTGATGTGCTCCAGCCCGGGCACCGCATGGCGCAAGGCTTCCACGTCCCGCGTGTCGAGCTGGATGTCGCGGTCGGCCGCCAGGCCCATCCAGGGCTTGGAGGTTTCACCGCCCCAGAGGGTGATGGTGTTCTTCGCCGTGTTGCGGAAGTTGTACGTGAAGCCGTTGCTCAGCCCCTTCCCGATGCCCAGCAGGATGATGAGCATGAAGATGCCCCAGAACACGCTGAAACCCGTGAGCGCCGTCCGCAATTTGTTCTTGCTGATGGTGTCGAAGATCTCGGCCCACTTCTCAGCGTCGAACATCCACGGGCTTGCTTATCGGTTCTCCATCGTGGCTCTCGATCATGCCATCCTTCAGGCGGATCACGCGCTGGGTCATGCGGGCCACATCCGGCTCATGCGTCACGATCACCAAGGTGATGCCGAGCTCGCGGTTCACCCGCAGCAACAGGTCCATCACGTCCCGGCTGGTGGCGCTGTCCAGGGCGCCCGTCGGCTCGTCGGCCAAGATCAACTTCGGGTTGCCGATCAGCGCCCGCGCGATGGCCACGCGCTGCTTTTGTCCGCCGCTCAACTCGTTCGGCATGTGGTGGGCCCAGTCCTTCAGGCCCACCTGCTCAAGCATTTCCAGGGCACGCTGGTTCCGCTTGCGGCCCGATACGCCTTGGTAGTACAAGGGAAGCGCCACGTTCTCCAGGGCGTTCTTGAAGCCGATCAGGTTGAAGCTTTGGAAGATGAAGCCCAGGTATTTGCCCCGGAGCTCCGCCGCATGGGTCTCGCTCAGGGCGTTCATCGGCAGGCCGTCAAGCAGGTATTCGCCGCGGTCCGGCGTATCCAGCAAACCGATGATGTTCAGCAGCGTGCTCTTCCCCGAGCCGGATGAACCCATGATGCTGACCACCTCACCCCGGCCCACGTGCAGGTCGATGCCCTTGAGCACGTGCAGCACGTTGCTGCCCATGTGGTAGTACTTGTGGATGTTCGCCAAGCGGATCATGTGTGCGCGAGCGCCACGAAGGTACCATCAGACACCCGGTGGGGCGGGGTGCATACATGAACGGTTGAGGGGCCTTGCAAGTGGGCCACCACCATTTTGGCACACGCCTTGCCATGGACGGTTCAATTACTTTCGCGAACCCAAAACCGTTAGCCATGAAGCGTATAGCTACCCTGCTTGTCATGTTGTTCGGCCTGCTTGTGGGAGCCCGTGCCCAAACGAGCGATATCATCGTCTTTTCCGAGGCCGGGGAGAAGTTCACCTTGGTGATAGATGGCGCCGTGCAGAACGAGGTGCCCGCCGCCCGGGTGGAAGCCCGCGGAATCCGCAACGACACCCCCCTCCTGGTGGTGAATTTCGCCGATGCATCCATCCCGTCGGTGAGGCAGAACGGATGGATGGAGCCGGGACAGGAGTACACCCTGGTGGTGACCACCAACCGCAAGGGGGCGAGGGTGTTGCGCCTGCGTGGACAGGTGCCCCGGGCCGCCGCAGCGGCACACCCGCAAGAGAAACCCGCACCCGTGAATTTCCAGGAGGACGCACCGGCGCCCGCCACCCCGCAAGAGGTGATCGCCACCGATGGGCACCAAGGCACCCGTACCACCACCACCACCACGGTTACCGAGGGAGGCACGGAAGGAGGGGTCAACATGTCCATCGATATCAATGGCATGGGGGTGAACGTGGCGGTGAAGGACGGGAGCGGCACAACCACCAGCAAGACCACCACAACAACGACGACGACCACCACCACCACGGGGACGGCACACACCCATCAACAGCAGGACCGCCAACGGCCCGATAAGCAGCCGGCACCACCGGTGCCGGTGGTGGCCGATGGGTGCGGAATGCCCATGGCGGCCAAGGATTTCGCCTCGGCCAAGGCCAGCATCGAAGGGCAGGGATTCGACCAGACCAAGCTCAAGTTGGCCAAGCAGATCACCGGGAACAACTGCCTTTCCACGGACCAGGTGAAGAGCGTGATGGAACTGTTCGGATTCGAGGCCTCGAAACTGGAATTCGCCAAGTTCGCATACGACCACGTGTCGGACAGGAAAAACTACTTCAAGGTCAACGATGCGTTCGGGTTTTCCAGCTCGGTGGATGAGCTGGACGAATACATCCAAGGGCGCTGACCGCACCTTGCCCCACACCAAGAAACCAAGAGGATGAGGACCCAGTTGACGATAGCTGCCGCCGCCATGCTGCTGGTCGTGGCGGGCTGTTCGGGCTCGAAGTCCTTCAGCAAGCAGGCTGCCAAGCTGGATGCGGGAGGGTTGTATGCCGAAGCAGCCGATATGTACCTGCAAAGCGCCGTGCGCAATGCCAAGAACGTGGATGCCAAGGTGGGCCTGAAAAAGACCGGGCAAATGCTGCTGAACGACAAGCTCAGCAACTTCTTCAAGGCCTTCAACATGGGCGACGACAAAGAGGCCGCCGTGAATGCGTTCCTGGAGGCGAAAAACTACCAGGAGCGCGTGCAAAGGGCCGGCGTTGCACTGGAGATCCCCGATAGCTATGCGGCCGACTTCAAGGCGGTGAAGAATGAATACCTGCTGCAGTTGTACACCGAGGGGCAGGAGCTCCTTGCCCAAGGGGAGTATGCACGGGCCGAGACCGCTTTCTCCAAGATCGGTAAGCTGGAACCCGGGTACAAGGATGCCGGAAGCCTGCAGGACGTGGCCTATCTGGAGCCGCTGTACAATGCCGGCAAGGCCGACATGGCCGCCGGGCTCTACCGGAAGGCGTACGCATCCTTCGTGCAGGTCACCGGGCGCAACGCGGGGTACAAGGATGCCCGGACCTTGCAGCAACAATGCGTGGAAAAGGGCCGCTATCCCATTGCCGTGCTGCCCTTCAACCAGGCCGGTGCCAAGGTGCAGTCGCCGCAGGCGGCAGCCATGCAGGCCATGGTGATCGCGGCACTCACCGACCTCAATGACCCCTTCATCAGCGTGGTGGACCGCGAGAACATGGAGCGGATCCTGGAGGAACAACGACTGGGCATGTCGGGCATGGTGGATGAGGGATCGGCGGTGAACGCGGGAAAATTGCTCGGCGCACAGGCCGTGGTCATGGGCACCGTGAATTCCTACCAAGAGATAACAGGCCCGTTGCGCAAAAGCGGAAAGGAAGGCTATGAAAGCTACCAAGTGAAGGAGCTCAACAGCGAAACCGGCCAGTACGCCACCGTCACCCGGTTCAAACCCGTCAAATACACGGAATACTACAAGGAGAACAAGGTCAACCTGTCCTTCAGCTTCAAGGTGGTTTCCCTGGAAACCGGCCAAGTGCTGCTGAGCAAGGTGTACGACCGCGATGCCGTGGACCATGCCTGGTATGCCGGCTATGAAGGCAATGCACAAGCCCTCTACCCCAAGGCCAACGGCGGGGTGGATACCCGCAACGAGGCCCGGCGAAACCTGGCCGCACTGCTCTCCGCCCCGCGCGAACCCAAGACCGTGGGCGACCTGGCCAACGGGCTGCTGCGCAATACCTCCGACGCGGTGGCCGGCAGCATCGGGCAACAGATCGTATCCAAGTTACCATGAGGCGGGCCGAACGGGGCGGAAAGGGAAGACATCGGGGGGCGCTGCCCCTGTGGGGCTTGGTGGTGGGCCTGATCGCACTGGCGGCCTGCAAGGCCAAAAAGCCCGTGGCCACCACCGAGGTGACGGCCACCCAAGAGGTGCAGGCCCCGGATTGGGTGAGGACCAAGCCCGTGGCCAGCATGGATTACATCGGCATCGGCGTGGCACCGAAGAACCGCCCCGACTACCAAGAGACCGCCAAGAAGAACGCCCTGAACGACCTGGCCAGCGAGATCAGCGTCACCGTGGAAGGCAACAGCCTGCTCTACACCTTGGACCGCAAGTACAAGTTCGAGGAAGAGTTCACCAGCACCATCACCACGCGCACCAACGAACGGCTGGAGGGGTACCGCTTGGTGGACAGCTACGAAAATGCCGGGGAGTATTGGATCTACTACCGGCTCGACAAGGCAGAGCACGCACGTATCAAGCAGGAGCGGAAGCAGAAGGCCATCGGGCAGGCCACGGACCTGTACGGCAGGGCCTTGACCAGCTTGCGGAACGGCGACCTCCGCAGCGCCTTCGACCTCGACCTGCGCGCCCTGATGGCCATGAAGGAGTATTGGGGCGAGAATGACCAGGTGACGGTGCAGGGCCGCACCGTGCCCTTGGCAAACGAGCTGTTCAATGACCTGCAGCGAATGGCCGCAGGTACAAGGCTTGCCGCATTGCCCGAGCGCTGCGCCTTGGACTGGGCCAACCAGTTCAGCCGCGAGCTGCTCATCACCGCCACCTTGGCGGAAGGGGGGCGCCCGCTGGGCCAGCTGCCCATCACCATCTCCTATCCCGGCCACACAGGCCAAGTGTCCGAAAACCGAAATACCTATGCCGACGGCCGGGCCCGGACCACCATCCGGCGCATCGACCTGGGCGCGGCAGCGCCGGTGGTGCTGGTGAAGCTGGATGCCCAAGCCTTGGTGAGCCCGGACCTCGATCCGGCCTTTGTGAAGCCGTTGATGGGAAGCATCACCATTCCCGAGGTGCGCGTGCCCATCGACCGCACCATGCCCAAGGTGCTCTTCAAGGGCACCGAACGCAACCTGGGGCGCGCCGTGGCCGAGGCCCCGATGGCCATGGCGCTCAAGGAAGCCATGTCGGCCAAGGGCTTCAGGGCGGTGGGCAGCGCCTCCGAGGCCGACCTGGTGGTGGAGGTGAACGCCGATACGCGCGAGGCCGGGGAAAGCAACGGGTTTTTCAGCGTGGCCCTGGATGGATCCGTGAGGGCGACGGACCGCCGCAGCGGGGAGGTGGTGTACGAGGGAGGAAAACAGGGCGTGAAGGGCATCCAGCTCAGCTACGAAAAGGCCGGAGAGGACGCATACAAGAAGGCCGGCAACGTGATGCGCGATGAACTTTTTCCGGCGCTGATGAATACACTGTTCCAATAATGGCGCAGCTTTGCGCACTTTGGCACGCCATTGGAAGGCAACCATCCAACAACGATCAACAAACAACCAAGACCATGAGAACCATTACGACCAAAGCCGCATCCTATGCCTTCATGGCCCTGATGCTGGTTGGCGGGCTGAGCGCCTGCAAAAGCAAGAAAAAAGCCGCCGCTGCCGCCGCGCCCCCCACGGGTGAAACCGAGGTGAAAGTGCTTTGCTCGGGCCCCGAATTCTTCACCGACGAGAAGAACTTCCGCGCCAACAACCTGGGCGAAAGCATGGACCAGGCCACGGCCAAGAAGAAAGCCCTCTCCAACGCCCGCGCCGATATGGCCAGCGCCATCAACACGCAGGTGAAGGCCGTGATCGACAACTACGTGAACAGCCGCGAGATGAACAACAAGGAAGAGGTGGCCGAGCGGTACGAAAGCCTCGCCCGCGAGGTGGTGGACCAGAAACTGACCGGCACGCGCACCATCTGCGAAAAAATGATGAAGGTGGACGCCACCGGCAACTACAAGTGCTACGTGGCCATTGAACTGAGCGCCCAGGACCTGCTGTCCGCCTACAACGAGCGCCTCAGCAAGGACGACCGCCTGCGCATCGACTACGACTACGAGAAGTTCAAGGAGACCTTCGACAAGGAAATGGAGAAGATGGGCAAATAAGCCCGCGAACGATCAAGGCCATGCGCCCCCGTGGACCATCCATGGGGGCGCTTCCTTTTTATGGGGCCTGCCCGGTTGCCGATGGGCCGGGCTCAGTGCGGGTCCTTGCCGCTCAGCCAGCCGTAAAGCCCCACCACATCGCGCACGTACCAATAGGTGTCCTGGCCCCGGGAATAGCCGTTGCGCGCGGCCAGGCTGGTGAAGTAGCGAGGCCGGTTCAGCAGCACCATGGCGCGCTCCACGTTGCCGTCCCATTTGGAGGGGTCCATGCCCAGCTCAACGGCCAGGCGCTGGGCATCCTTTACATGGCCGGGGCCCGCGTTGTACGCCGCCAGCACGAATTTCAGCCGCTGGGCCGGGGAGCTGATGTCGCGCTGCCAGATCTGGTCCATGCGGTCCAGGTAGCGCGTGGCACCTTGAATATGACCCTCCACTCCGCTGGAGTCGGTTACGCCCATCTGCGCAGCCGTGGCGGGCATGAGCTGCATGAGGCCGCCGGCACCCTTGCGTGACACGGCGCTGGTATCGAAACGCGATTCCTTGAAGGCCACCGCCGCCAACAATTTCCAGTCCCACGCCATGCTGTCCGCGTGTACCTGGAAAAGGCTGTCGAACGTGGAGATACTGTCCGCCCCGGCCGTGAGGATGCGTAGGCTCCGCTGCGGGTTCCGCGTGTCCAGCCCCTTGTTGTACGCGGTGATCAAGGCTTGCCGCGCCTCGTACTCGCGGGAGGAGGCCAGCCAATGGTCCAGCAGGTGCTGAAGGTGAACGGAGTTGCTGCGCAGCCCGAAGGACAATGCCACGGTGGGCCCCTCACCGGCGCCGAACCGTACCAAGGGCAAGCGCTTGGCCTCCATGGAGGCGCATGCGTCGGTCACCAGCGAATGCTGTTGCCGGGCCAGTGCCGTACGCACCAACAGCTCTTCGGGCAAGAGGTCCAATACCACATAAGGCTTGTCACCCGCCCAAGCCCCGGGTTTCCCCTGGCCGTCCAGGAAGGGCGACCAGGCGCTGATGGCCAAGGTGTCCGTCCCGGCACGCGGAAAGGGCATCCCGGATTCACCCTTGGCGAACGCGTCGGCATGGCCCACCCGGTGGTAGGAGCGGGTGAAGTGCACATAGGAAGAGGCCCAGCCATGGGGCGAAAGTTGGGCGGCCATCACGTCGCCGAGGCCGGATTGCAGCATGGCCAGCATGCTGTCCCGGTCGGACACCGGAATGGCCTTCACGGGAATGCGCCGCTTCTGGGCGAAACGCTCCAGGAGCTCCCATTCCAGGCCGGTGACGGCGCCCGGGCGTTGCTCCCAGGTGAGCGGGTCGGGCATCACCAGGATGCGCAGGGTGTCCCGCTTGATCTGGACCCAATCGCGATCCACCGTCGGATGGTCCAAGGCCCCATCGTCGCTCCAAGCTTCCCCGTGGTGGCCAGCGCCCGGCAGAAAAGGCAGGGCCAACAGGATCGCGAACAGGGCGGTCCCGATGTATTCCGCCTTAATCCTGCGCATCGGCCAAGTGCTTTTCAAGGTCCGGCAAAAAATCCAGGCATTCCGCCTCGAAGGCGGCATGGTGCTCCTGCAGGATGGCCTCCGCGCCCAGCAGGACCGTACCACCCGGCACACGGGTCGAAAGGCCCCGCAAGGCCCGCGCAATGCCCTCCACGTGGGCGTATGATGTGAGCCAGTCGTTGGCCACCATGTAGGGCAACATGTGCCGCGTGCGCGCCGGCATCAGGTGGCTGTGCGCCTGCAACAGGGCGTACATGCGGTGGGTGAACTCCTCCAAGGGCTCGGGGTGCAGGTCGCCCCAATGCTTGGCTATGGCATGGTCGTAGAACAGGTCGAGCGCCACGCCCGCATACTTGCCGCAGTGTTCCCACAGCCGCTCCCGACCGATCAAGGTGAGCGGGTGGTTGTCCGTGTAGCTGTCGATGCGGCGGTGCATGCGGATCCCTTTGCGGAGATCGGGGGACCATTCCGATAGGTCCCGCCCTTTCACGGCATCGGCCATGAAGTTGCCCACGATCACCAGTGGCTTGGTACCCGAAACGAGAAGATGGCCCAGGAAGTTCATGCGACCCGGAAAGGTATTGTTTTGCGACGAAGCACCTTGGGACCGGCATGCCGGGCCGGACACCCGTTCCACGGACCGTCCATGGATCGCCCCGTTGTACCTGGCCCGGCGCCGGTAAATTGGCGGCATGTCAGCTGGAAGGTCCATCAAGGCGCTCTATTGGGCCACCCAAGTGGTGGCCTGGCTGGGCTACATGCTGCTGTTGGGCCTCCCTTCCTGGATGGAATCCGGGTTTACCCTGAGGTTCGCGCAGGTCACCCTCTCCATGGCGGCCATCGGTATCCTGAGCAGCCATGCCTTGCGGGCCTTGTACAAGGAGTGGCGATGGCTCGACCTGGGCATGGGTGGCTTGCTCATTCGTATGCTCGTGGGCGCATTGGTCCTCGGTTTCATGGCAGCGTTGCTGCAGGTGGCCTTGCACGACGTGGCCTACCGGGCGGCGGCCCCCTTGATCACAGGCCCCCCCAGGCGCCTGGTGGAAGTGCTGCTCGGCTGGGTGCTCCAGCTCTTCCTCTGGCAAGTGGTGTACGTGGCCTACCACTATGTGGTGAGCAACCGCGTGGAAAAGTTGCGGTCGCTCAGGCTGGAAGCGGCCAACCGCGAAGGCCAGCTGGCCAACCTGAGGAGCCAGCTCAACCCGCACTTCATGTTCAATGCGCTCAACAGCATCAGGGCCCTGATCGAAGAGGATCCCGAAAGGGCCAAGCGCTCCATCACACAACTGAGCGCCATATTGCGCAATGCCATGGCCACCGTGAAACGCAGAACGGTGCCCTTGGGCGAGGAGATCGATACCGTCAAGGCTTATCTCGCCCTGGAAGGCGTGCGCTATGAGGAGCGGTTGAGGGTGCACTTCGACATGGACCCCGCCGTGGAGAGGGCCCCGGTGCCGCCCATGATGCTGCAAACACTGGTGGAGAACGCCGTCCGCCACGGCATTGCCAAGGTCAAGCAGGGGGGAGAGGTCTTCATCAGCGCCGCGCCGTGGGAAGGAGGCATGCTGCTGACCGTGCGCAATACCGGGCACTACAAGGAAGGAGGACAGGCCGGTAGCGGCATCGGCCTGCGCAACACCAGGCAGCGACTGCACCACCTGTACGGGGGCAAGGCCCGCATGGAGATCCGCAACGAGGATGGAATGGTCATCTGCGAACTGCGCCTGCCCTTGGAGACCGAACAACCGGCAGTTGAACCGAACGAGCAATAAAAACAAGGAAACATGAAGACCCTTATCGTTGACGATGAGCGCTTGGCAAGAAACGAACTGGCCCGCCTGCTCGAGCCTTTCACCGAGATCGAAGTGGTGGGGGAGGCCGCCGACTCGGATGAAGCCGAAAAAATGGTGAACAACCTCAAGCCCGATCTCCTGTTCCTGGACATCAATATGCCGGGGAAGGATGGCTTCGAACTGCTCGCCACCTTGGACCCCGCGCCACATGTCATCTTCGTTACCGCATACGATGAGCATGCCGTGAGGGCCTTCGAGGTGAACGCCTTGGATTACCTGCTGAAACCCATCGACCCGGACCGGCTCGCGGCAGCGGTAGCCAAGTTGCCCCATGTGCAGCAAGGCACGGCCCCCCGGGAAAACCTCACTGCGGATGACCGTATTTTCATCAAGGATGGGGAGCGTTGCTGGTTCGTGGCGCTCAAGGATGTGCGCCTGCTCGAGAGCGAGGGTAACTACGTGCGCGTCCGATTCGGGGAGCACAAGCCCTTGGTGCTGCGCTCGCTCAACAACCTCGAGAAACGATTGGACCCCCAGGTCTTCTTTCGCGCCAACCGCAAGCAAATGATCAACCTCGCATGGGTGGACAAGATCGAACCCTGGTTCAGCGGGGGCATCAACTGCACACTTACCACGGGGGAAGTGGTGGAGGTGAGCCGGCGGCAGACGCTCCGGTTCAAGGAACTCATGAGCCTGTAAATACGTCGGCACATGGCGCGGCACGACAGGGCTATCGGATCTTACCGGGAATTCCAAAAACCACGGGGACGGCATGCCCGACGGGCGTGCAGGACACGATAGCCCTGCGCGGGGTGAACAAGGAAACCGGGAAAAGAATACCTTGTTCGGGCAAACCCCAAACCATGACAAGAGCCATTACACTTCCATTAGCGGTCCTTTCAGCATTGACCTTGCAGGCCGCCATGGGCGGACCCGATCAGTACGGATACATCTGGAAGGACAGCAGCGAACCCGGTGGTCCCGTGTATGCATGGGTCGATATCACCGGCACGGGCATCCCCATCACCGACCTGGCGGACGACAATACCCACGGGCCGTTCATCATGTCGGGCAACATGCCCTACTACTGGTACGATGTGAAGAAGATCTGGGTCGGGAGCAATGGCTACGTGGCATTCAACGGAGGCAACATTGCGGCCAACTTCCCCACGCTGCCCAGCGCCGGGGGAACGGACAACTACATCGCCGCCTTCATGGCGGACCTTACCTTCACCGGTGCGGGAAACCCCGGCCAGTGCTATCTCCTCGACGAGGAGGAACGGCTGATCGTTTCCTGGATCAACGTGCCTTTCTGGAGCGTGAGCGCCCCCGGCTACACCGGGAGCAATACGTTCCAGCTCATCCTCAACAAGCTGGACAGCACCATCACCATGCAGTACCAGTCCACCTCCGGAAGCACCAGCAGCAACGGCCCGGTGATCGGCATCGAGAGCGTGACCGGCACCATCGGCCTGGCGCGCACGCAAAGCATGATGCCGCCGCCCGGCTATGCCGTCCGCTTCTACAACCCCGCCACACCCCTGCTCCAAGTGAAGGATGCTTCCGTGGATTGGGTGGGCGAGCCCGGAACCGGGGGGATCACCATGGCGGTGGGCACCACCCTGCCGCTCGCCGTGCGGGTGAGCAATACCGGCAACCAAGACCTTCCGGGGTTCACCCTGACCAGCACCGTGATCTCAGGCACGGGGCAGACCATGGTGACCGAAACGGTGCAGGTGGGGGCCATGCAGCCGGGCGGAAGTCTGGAGCCCGAGCTGGCCCAATCGTTCACCCCCAACACCGCAGGAACGTACCGGCACCAGGTCACCCTGTCGGGCATCAGCGGCGAACTGGTGACCACCAACAATACCTTGGTGCGGGAAGTGGTGGTGTACCCCACCACCGCCAACACGGTCAACATCAGCTGGGCGGGGCCCACCGATGATGCCTTGGGACTGGCTTGGAATGGCGGCGACGGCGGTATCGGCGTGTACATCATGCCGCCCTTCTACCCCTGCCAGATCACCGGAACCACCGTGCGCATCACCAGCAACAGCGGGAGCAACTTCGCCATGATGGTGTATGATGATGACGGACCCGACGGAAGCCCGGGCACCCTGCTGGACAGTACCGTGGTTGCAGCGGCCAACGGCGGCCCCGGCGATCATGTCTATCCCGTTAGCCCGTCCATACAGGTCACCAGCGGCGGCTATTATGTGGTATGGTACATGCTCGGGCCCAACGTCAACGTGGCCCGCGATGCCGTGGCCCCCTTCTCCCTGCGCTGCTACGAGGTGCTTGGAGGGGCGTGGGCGGAATACCGCGACCGGACCAACTCCGACTTCCATATCGGCCTGCGCATCGAACACCCGCCGTTCACCGATGTGGGCGTTACCGGATTCATCGGCATCAACAACGGGCAAACGATAGGCGCCCCCACCACGGTGCAGGCGCTGGTGAAGAACTTCGGCAACGTGCCCGTCACCAATATCCCGGTGAACTACCGCTTCGGAACGGGAAACACGGTGACGCAGACCTACACGGGCAACAGCATTGCACCGGGCAATTCCGCCATCGTTACCTTCAACCAGCAGTTGGTGCCGCAAGGCAACGAGGCGGGCCAGCTTTGCGCATGGACATCGGCCGCAGCCGATGTGCTGGGCCAGAACGATACGGTATGCGTGAACGTGAACTTGGCCGTGGGGCTGGCCGAACTCGCCATGGACCCCTTGAGCATCCGGCCCAACCCGGCCAGCAGCCGCGTGGTGGTGGAAGGGCTCAAGGGTGAAGTGGCTTGGCAGCTGTGGGATGCGGGAGGCCGCCAGGCTGCCCAAGGGAGCGAAAGGGCGACCGATGGGCGCATCGTGCTGGACGTGGAGGGACTGCCCCAAGGCAACTACCTGCTGCGTTGCGTATTGGACGGCGCCGTGCTGCACGGCCGGGTCGCCGTGGCCCGATGACCCACACCTTCGGGTGAACCCGCGGCACCTGCGGCAACGGCCATGCCGCAGGTGCCGCCGGGAGGGGCGGAGCACGGGCCGGATGGCATGGATTTTGGGCAAAGGCCCGAAGGCTAACTTCGCGCCTTTCCTTTTAATAGCATGTCCAAAAGATCACTCCTGCTCCTGCTCGTTGTTTGGAATTTCCTGCTCACCGGCGCGGTCGTATGGTCTCTTTCCAGGCCGCGCGTGCCCGAAAAGGTGCTGAAGGAAAAACTGGATGGCCTGCAGGCCAGCGACGGCACGCCCGCGGCCCACGTGATCGATACGGCGGCCATTCCCGAGGCCCGGATCGCCTACTTCATGATGGATTCCATCCAGCTGAATTACGAGCTGGTGAAGGAAAGCGCGGCGCGTGTGCGCAGCGAAGGCCAGCGCATGGAGGGCAACTTGCAGCGCGAAATGCAACGCGCACAAGCCCGCTATGCCGAGCTGATGGCCAAGGACCACACCTACAGCACGCAGGCCGAGCTGAAGGCCGACCAGGCCGAGGTGGAGCAACTGGGCGAAAAGATCCAACGCCTGCAGGCCGAATCCCAAGACCAGCTGGATGCCTTGCAAGTGAAGATGCTCTCCGAGATCGCCGAGGAGATCAAAGGCTTCCTCAAGGAGTACAACCAGACGGCCGGGTTCGATTACATCTTCAGCATACAGGATGGCGGGCAAGTGTGGGTGGGCAACGAAGGGCTGGACATTACCGGCGCCGTCCTCCAAGGACTCAATGCCCGCCACCGCGCACGCCAAGCAGCCAAGGGGAAGTAATACCTTCCGCGAACAGCGCGGACAACCGTGCATGAGGCAAGCACCCGCGCATAAACGCCGTATCCTGCAAGCCGCACTGGTGGCCGTACTGCTGGCCTGCACCTCCGCGGGCCGGGCGCAATCCGCCGGCAACGACCATGTTGAAGTGCTCAATGCCGACCGATGGGAGTACGACAAGGACAAGGCCACCGGGGCGCAGCGGCTCATCGGCAATGTCCGCCTCAAGCAGAAGGACGCCCTGATGTCCTGCGACAGTGCCCACCTATACACGGATGATAAGGTGGGCGCGTTCGGCCGGGTGCTGCTCACGCAGGATACCGTCCGCATCACCGGCGACCGGCTCGAGTATGATGGCCGGGTCCGCACGGCGCGCATGACCGGCCATGTGCGCCTCGCCGATCCAGGCATGGAGCTCACCACCGAGGACCTGACCTATGACCTGCGCAGCCGAAGGGCCGAGTATCGCACCGGGGCACGCATTCAAGGAAGCCGCGACGGCAACACCCTCACCAGCATGATCGGGGCCTATGAGGTCGGGACAAGGACCTTCAGCTTCACCGGCCAGGTGCGCATTTCCCACCCCGAGCGCCAGATCACCTCCGATACGCTGCGCTACAACAACGCCACGGGAGTCGCGGAATTCCTCGGGCCCACGCACATCCTGCAGGAGGGTACCGTGATGTACGGCGAAAGGGGCAGCTACGACACCCGCAAGGAGGAGGGACGCCTGACCCGGGCTGGAAGGATCAAGAGCGGGGCGCAGCAGATCACCGGCGATACGCTGCACTACAGGAAGGCCACCGGCGAGGGGGCCGCATGGGGCCACGTCACCCTGACCGATACCGCCGGCAACATGCTGGTACGGGGCAACGAGGGACGCCACAATGAAAGGACGGGAAAGGCCATGGTGACCGGCCGCGCGGAACTGGTGATGGCCATGGCCGCCGATTCGCTGTTCCTGCATGCCGATACCCTGTTCGCCACACAGGACAGCGCCGGAGGCCGACGGGTGCAGGCCCGCCGGCAGGTGCGCTTCTTCAAGAGCGACCTGCAAGGGGTGTGCGATACCATGGATTATGTGCAGGCCGACAGCCTGATCACCCTGCGGGGAAATCCGTTCCTGTGGGCCAAGGAGGACCAGCTGAGCGGCGATACCGTGCGGATACGGCTGCGCCATGGAAAGGCCGAAACACTATACGTGGACGGGACCGCCTTCATGGCCTCCCAAGCGGACAGCACCCACTACAACCAAGTGGCCGGGCTCGCCATGGTCGGCCATTTCAGGGAGGATGAGCTGTACAAGCTGATCGTGGAAGGCAACAGCCGGACCATCTATTTCGCCCGGGAGACCAAGGATTCCGTGGAGCAGGTGACCGGCATGAACCGCGCCGATTGCAGCATTATCACCGTGGGGTTGCACGAGGGGCAGGTGAGCAGCGTGAGCTTCCTTACGCAGCCCTCCGCAACGCTCTTTCCGCTCGACAAGGTGTCCCAAGGGGAGCGGCGCCTGGAGGGCTTTGAATGGAATGCGGAGGCGCGCCCCAAGGACCGATACGACATCTTCCGGGAGCCGGGGACCCGATAGCCGCAGCCCGGCCGGCGCAGCATACGGCCTGCTATTCCTGCACGTAGGTCACCAGGTCCGGTAGCGGTTTCCGGTAGCCCTTCGGCCACTCACCGGCGGGATAGCCCATGTAGAAAAGACCCAGGCATTGGTCGGCGGGGCCGAGCCCCAGGAAGCGCACCATGGCCTCGCCGGTGAGCACCGCGCCCGTGCTCCAAAAACCGCCCAGGCCGTATGCCGTGCAGGTGAGGTACATGTTCTGCACGGCGCAGGCCACCGAAAACTGCTCCTCGTGCGCAGGTATCTTCCCGTGGGGGTCGCGGGCCATGCCCAAGGCAATGACCACGCTGCTCTGCATGGGGCGCTGCACATGGTTGTCGTACTTGCGCTGAAGGAAGCGCTCCGGCGGGGTGATGCGCTTGTACTCCTCCCCGAGGAAGGCGGAGAGGCGCTCCCGTGCCTGGCCTGTGAACACGTGGAAGCGCCAAGGCTGCGTCATGCCATGCGTGGGCGCCCAAATGGCATTGCCCAGCACCTGGTCGATCATGTCGCGCTGCACTTGCCGATCGCTGAAGTCCTTGGGCTGTATGCTCCGGCGGTCGCGGATGATGGACGTGATCTCGCTGATGCTGTGTCGCATGGGTGAGGAAGGGGATTTGCCTGCAAAGAGAAGCACGATCGGATGAAATGCACGCCACAGGAAGGAGCATGTCCGCGGACAGGCAGCGATTTCTCCCCGGTCAGCGTCTTAGGTTTGCACGCTTAATTAAATACCGATGCAACTGAATCGATACGCCACACTCGCCGCCGCGCTTCCACTCTCCTTCGCAGCCCTCGCCCAGATCACCTTGGTGTCGCCGGGCAACGTGCCGGTACCCGGCAATGCGTTCACCGTGCACCGTGGTGCCTATACGGCGCCGCCCGCGACCACGCCGGGAGGTGTGTTCAACTATGCCGCCCTGACGTCCGATACCATGCTGACCTACCAGTGGCGTAACCCCGCCGAGCTGCCCAACGGCAGCAGCTATCCCGGGGCGCAGTTCGCCCTGGTGAACGGAGGGCCCGATACCGCCTTCTACAAGGCAAACCCCGACGGGATCGAGCGCATCGGCGACACCCAGAAGATCTCCGCGCTGGGAACCGATTATCACTTGGCCACCGGCTTTTCCAACAGCATCCTCGAACTGAAGCTGACCCTTACCTACGGGGATGCCCCGTGGACCGATTTCTTCCAAGGCACTTTCACGGCCGATGGCCACATCAACACCCGCAACGGGGCCATCACCGGGTCGGCCAGCGGATGGGGCTATATCGTGATGCCGGGCGGCGCGGACACCGTGCCCGTGCTGCGCGTCACCACCCGCATCACCGAGACCATCCCCTTGGCCACCGGCCTGGGTCCGCTGATTGTGAACCACAAGCATAACGAGGACAGCTACTACCCGCTGTGGGGCAAGTTCCCGGTGCTGCGCACGGTGTCCGATACGCTGGACGCCACACTGCTCCAGTTGACCAAGTCCTATACCGAGTGGCTCGACGGCGGCGTGCTGGCCGTGGCCGCCATGGATGCCCCGCCATTTGGCGTACAGGTGTTCCCCAACCCGGCGTCCGGCAAAGCCTATGTGGTCAGCCCGGCCGCAGGAAACAGCCCGGTGGACCTGCAGGTGCTGGACACGCGCGGGGCGGTGGTGCTGCACATGCAGAACAAGGCCGGTATCGTGGAGGTCGATACCGAGCAGTTGGGGAACGGCGTCTATCAGGTCCTGCTCACGGGCAAGGACGGGCGCCGGGGCATCGCGCGCCTGGTGGTGGCCCATTGACCCCGGAAGCCGGACAACCGCCGTGGCCGCTGGTGCAACAGCAGCCACGGCGGTTGTGCAAAAGGGCATTTCGCCAGCTGTCCGCACGGAGCTAACTTCGCGTCGCCATGGTGGCACAGGAGATCCAACAGGACGTTCAGCTCATCTTTCGCGAATACCTCACCAAACAGGGGCATCGCAAAACGCCGGAACGCTTCGCCATACTCAATGAAATCTATGCCCAGGACGGGCATTTCGACATTGAACGCCTGTATGTTTCCATGAAACGGAAAAAGTACAGGGTGAGCCGGGCAACCCTGTACAATACCATGGAGCTGCTGCTGGACTGCAAGCTGGTGCGCAAACACCGGTTCGGGTCGAACCAGGCCCAATTTGAAAGAGCATACAGCTACCGCCAGCACGACCACGTGATCTGCACCAGCTGCAGCAAGGTCATGGAGTTCTGCGACCCACGGATCCAGAACATCCGAAACACCGTGGCCGAAGTGATGGGCTTTGAAGTAAGCCATCATTCCATGCACATTTACGGGCTCTGCCCCGAATGCATCAAAGAACGCAACCGCAAGAATGACCAGCACAGCAACGGATAAGCCCACCTTCAACCTCAGCGTTTCGGAACAGGAAGGCGCCAAGGTGTTTCACCTCCACGGACGACTGATGGACCAACAGCAGGCCGACTACCTGATGAACGTGCTGGACGAGCACCTGAAGGGAAACGACGGCGTGAATGTGATCCTCGACATGGACGGGCTCGTGTACATGAACAGCACGGGCCTCAACATCATGATCAGCGTGCTGACAAGCACCCGCAAAGCCGGGGGACAAGTGCTGCTCGCTGCCGTGTCACACGGCGTGCGACAGCTCTTCGTGGTCACCAAGCTCGATACGGTGTTCCCCATACTCGATAACGTGGAGCTGGCACTCGCCAAGCTCAGGGCCTGAGCCATGGCAGCAACAGTGGATGTGATCCTCGGCGCACAGTGGGGCGACGAGGGAAAAGGAAAGGTCGTGGATGTGGTGGCACCCGACTACGCCGTGATCGCACGGTTCCAAGGAGGACCCAATGCGGGCCATACCCTCATCTTCGACGGGAAGAAACATGTGCTCCATACCATCCCCAGCGGCGTGTTCCGACCGGGCGTGTGGAACCTCGTGGGCAACGGGGTCGTCATCGATCCCGTGACCTTCCTGGGCGAAGTGAAGGAACTCGACGAGGCCGGCGTGGACGTGCGCCCCAAACTGCTCATCAGCCGAAGGGCCCACCTGATACTGCCCACCCACCGCGCCTTGGATGCCGCCAGCGAGGCCGATAAGGGACAGGGCAAGATCGGCAGCACCCTCAAGGGCATCGGGCCCACCTACATGGACAAGACCGGCCGCAACGGGCTGCGCGTGGGCGACATCGAACGGCCCGATTTCATGGACCGGTACCAGGCGCTGGTGGCCAAGCACGAACGGCTCTTCGGCATACACGACCACCAGCCCGAGTGGCGCAGCAAACAAGCGGAATGGCTGCAGGCCGTGCAAGCCATGAAACAGTTCACCTTTGTGGACAGCGAGGAGTGGCTCAATGAGCAGCTCGCGGCCGGGAAAAAGGTGATGGCCGAAGGGGCCCAAGGAACCTTGCTCGATATCGACTTCGGTACCTATCCCTTCGTTACATCCAGCAATACCATCAGCGCAGGGGCCTGCACAGGGCTGGGCGTGGGGCCCTCGCGCATCGGAAAGGTCATCGGCATCTTCAAGGCTTATTGCACCCGGGTGGGCAGCGGGCCTTTCCCCACGGAGCTCCACGACCAGACCGGGGAGGTCATCCGCAAGGCCGGCCGCGAGTTCGGGGCCACCACGGGAAGGCCGCGACGCTGCGGATGGCTGGACCTGCCCGCGCTGCGCTACGCCGTGATGATCAACGGCGCCACCGAGCTGGCCATGATGAAGGCGGACGTGCTCAGCGGCATGCCGCAGGTGCGCGTATGCACCGCCTACCGCATCGAGGGCCGCGAGACCGTGAAGTTCCCCTATGAGCTTTCCGCAGGGGTTGAGCCCGTGTATGCCGACCTGGACGGGTGGGGCGACCTGGACCCCAACGACCCGTTGCCGGCGCAGCTGGAAGCCTACATCGCCTTTATTGAAAAGGCCGTGGGCGTGCCGGTGCGACTGGTGTCCGTGGGGCCCGACAGGGCACAGACCATGGTCCGCGAGGCCGCAGCCATGCCGCACTGATACCCGCGGACATGCGAGGCAAGCGGAACGCCAAGGGGCGGCCACGGGAAATACCGCTGCTGCTGCCACCCCACGTGCGCGCGCTCCTGGGTGACGAGGCCGAAAGCCTGCTGGAGGCCCTGGCCCAACCGCCGCCCACCAGTATCCGCTACAACCCGCTGAAGGGTACGCCGGCCGAAGGACGACCCGTGCCTTGGTGCCCGCAGGGGCGGTACTTGGACGAAAGACCGGTCTTTACCATGGACCCGCTCTTCCATGCCGGTGCCTACTACGTGCAGGAGGCCAGCAGCATGCTGCTGGGGCAGGCCCTTCGCGCCTGTGCCGCCTTGCCGCCCGATACCGTGGCGCTCGACCTGTGCGCCGCCCCGGGCGGCAAATCCACCCACCTCGCGGCCCTGCTGCCCCCGGAGGCCCTGCTGATCGCCAATGAGACCGTGCCCGCACGGCAGACCATCCTCTCCGACAACCTGTGGAAGTGGGGAAGGCCCGATGTGGTGCTGACGCAAGCCACGCCCGAAGCCTTTGCGCCCATGGGCCCCTTTTGCGACCTGATCGTGGTGGATGCACCCTGCTCGGGGGAGGGCATGTTCCGCAAGGACCCCCACGCACGCGCCCAGTGGGGGAGCAACCTGGTGCAAACATGCGCCCTGCGCCAAAGCCACATCCTGGACAGTGCGTGGCCACTGCTCAAGCCGGGCGGGTACCTGGTGTACAGCACCTGCACATGGGAAACCTGCGAGAACGAGGATCAGGTACGGCGCATGTCGGAAAAGGGCGCTGAGGTGGTGGAGCTGACCGTGCCGCCGGAATGGGGGGTGGTGGCCCAGGGGCCGGGCTTGCGTTGCTATCCCCATCGCTTGGAGGGTGAAGGGTTCTTCCTGGCCGTGCTGCGCAAGCCGGGCGGGCCCAGGGAGGAAGTTGCGGGGGCACGGGCCCCGGCCCATGCGGGCAGTGGGCTTCCGGAGGACGTGCGGGGTTGGGTGCACCGCCACGAAACGTGGGCGGCCGTGGAAAAGGAAGGCGTGCTGCACGCCCTGTCCAGGCCATGGGGCCCCTTGGTGGAGGCGCTGGCCGCCACCGTGCCCGTAACCTCGCCCGGCACTCCGCTGGCACAGCGCAAAGGAGCAGCGTGGATGCCCCATCCGGCATTGGCGCTTAGCGCCCTGTGCAACCACGGGGCCTTCACCACCTTGGACCTCGATGCCGAGGCCGCCATCCGCTACCTGCGGGGCGAGGCCTTGCCGGCACGGGAGGCCGCGGGAACGGCCCTGGTGCGGCATCGGGAATTGGGATTGGGCTGGGCCCAAGGGGCCGGCAACCGATGGAACAACCGTTGGCCAACACCGTGGCGGATACGCATGCGCTGAGCGACCCTCGCCGCGTTGGAATTACTTTGCGCTTGGGATGTCCTGGTTGGATCGCACGCTCGACCTTTTTGACCGCCACAAGTACGGCATCATCGGTACCCTGATGGTGCATACCGCGCTTATGGCCGTGTTCGTCCTCGGCCAGATCGGGCGGGTGCCCGTGGTGCAGGAGCAGGCCCCGGTGCAGCTGATGATAGAGGATGCGCCCGAACCCGAGGTGGAGCAGCAGCAGGAAAACGAGGCGCCGGGCCAAGCGGCCGCAGTGACCAACCTGGCCAGCAACATCACGGCCAGCGTGGAGCCGCCCATGTCGAGGGCGGCCCAGGAACGCATGGCACGCCATGTGGAACGCGACCTGCTCAACATGGAAAAGGAGGAGTTTGACCGCCTGGCCGAGCAGCGCAAGGAACAGGGCAAGGAAATCACCGTGCCGGAGCTCGATCCCACCAAGTTCGATAAGAGCAATTACATGGAGAAGCCCATGAAACCCGTGAAGGTGGAGGGCCTTACCACGGTTTCCTATGACTTGGTGGGCAGGGCCCATATCGTTTTGGACGTGCCAGCCTACCTCTGCAAGGGAAAGGGCAAGATCGTGGTGCAGGTGGCCGTGGACCGGACGGGCCAGGTCTCCCAGGCCGAGCTGGACCCGGCCGCCAGCACCGCCACCACCGGGTGCTTGGCCGAACAGGCCTTGCGATCCGCAACGGGGGCACGGTTTTCTGCTGCCCCTAACGCCGCACAGCCTCAGCGAGGAACCATCACCTACGTGTTTTTGGCCCAATAAGCCAAATTGGCGGCGCGGATAGAAGAAGGGCCGTCAATTTGGCGGTGCTCCACGGGTGAATATGCCGAGTTGGACAGCCGCCCATCGTTGGCATTGGCTTGGATGGGGGCGAGGCGGCTTTCAAACACGAACCCAAAAAACAGAAGAACCATGAACTACCCTGTTTTCCCCACCCGCTTCCGCCCGTTGACCGGCATCTTGGACCAGTTCCTGAGCAACATCGATCAACTGCAAGGCAGCGACGAGCACTTCGTTACCATGCCCCGTGTCAACATCACCGAGAATGGCGAGGGCTTCAAGCTGGAGATGCAGGCCCCCGGCCTTGGCAAGGAGGACCTGACCATCAACTTGGAGAACGATGTCCTCACCATCAGCGCCGAAAAGGAGCATGAGGACCTCAAGGAGGGCGAGCGCTACACGCGGCGCGAGTTCACCAAGAGCTCGTTCAGCCGCAGCTTCCGCCTGCCCGATACGGTGGATGCCGCGAAGATCAACGCCGAGCACCTGAATGGCGTGCTGGTGGTGAGCATCCCGAAGAAGGTGGAGGTGAAGCCTGCTCCCAAGCAGATCGCCATCGGCTGAGCACCCGATGGATGGGGATGGCCCCGCTGCGGCGGGGCCATCCCGCATCCTGCGCCCGGGCCAACGCAACATTAATCCGCCGTAACCCGTTCAAATCCGCTACCATGGCGAAACCATTGATCGAGTATTACAAGGAAGTGTTGGGGAAGATCAGCTATGCGGACCAAGCTGTCTTCCGCAAGGAATTGCGAAAGGCTTTCCGGCGGTTGCTACCCGAGGAACGCGAGGACCTGAAGCAGTGGTTCCGCTCGCAATGCGTGTGCAAGGTGGAGGGCACCGCCCCGCACACCGACGGCATGGCGGCCGCCTGAGCCGACGCAGGTCGGCAAACGCGCGGAAGGGGCTGATGATCCATCAGCCCCTTCCGCGCGTTCAAAGGGTACTTCGGGGCGGCCTTAGTTGAAGGTCTTGCTGTTCCACGCTTCCTTGCTGAATTGCCCGAAGAAGGCGAACCAGCCGAAGCTCGTGGCCGCGCCCACCAGCATGGCGGTGCAGAAAATGGCCCCGAAGCGGTAGGTGCCCCACCAAGGCGCCCCCGGATCCACCGTGAGCCACGAGGTGGGGGCCAAGGCCCCCAGCAACAGCACGAACGCCAGCGCCGTGATCACCAGGTTCGGCCAATGCCGCACGGGCCAACCCATCCAGGCCCGCAAGGGGTGCATGTCACGGCCCCAACGATGGAGCAGGTAGTAGTTGTTGTTGCCCACGGGGATGAAGAGCATCGGGTCGGCGTCGCTGTCGCAAAGCTGGAACCGCTCCGCAGGGGCCATGATCATAAAGCCTTTCACCGGCTTGCCCGCCTGGCGTTCCACCTGCCGCACCGCCATCACCGCCTCCTGCGGGATGGGCCCCTTGAAACGGCCGGAAGGCAGGAAGCGCAGCCGGTATTTCACACAGATGTTGCGGATGCTGTCCAGGTCGAAGAGGCGCGCAGGATCCAACGGAGGCAGGTCGTTTTCGTCCTTCTTCAGGTTCGAGCGGATGGAGGCCCATACCAATTGGTCCTGCTTTTCCTCCTGCTCCAAAACGGAGTAGGCTTCCTGCAGCAGGGCGCTTTGGCCCCGGAGCAGGTCGATCAGCTCATCTTCCTTGGCCTGGTTCATCTTCATCCGTGTTGGACGGTTAGTGTTCGCCGGTTTCCAAAAGCTCCTGCCCGACCGCGCCTTGCACAAGGTGCTGTACCTTGTTGGGGTCTGGTGGGCAAAGCTTGGAGGTGGCCGTGATGGCTGCATCGCCCTTCTCCACAACGGCATGCCAAATGCCGTCGAAGGGAAGCTCAAACCGGACCTGGCCGTCTTCCTCCTGCCCCTTGTAGTAGGTGTGCGTACGGCCCGCACCATAGTTCTTGAATTCCTTCGCGGTCATGAACTTTACCGTGGACGGTGCGCTCATGCCCACTTCGATCACTTCGCCCCGCTTGGCCGGGTATTTCCTGAACAGGAACTTCATGTAGGATGGTTGGTTGATAGGGCTAAGATAAGGCTTCACCAGGCCGCTACGTAAAAGCGGTTACAGCTTTATGCTCAGGATGGGGAAGGTGGTGCGGTTCACGATGTCTTCCGTGACGCTGCCGTTCACCACGTGGAAGAAGCCCTTGCGCCCATGCGTGGCCATGGCGATCAGGTCCGCATCGATGCCACGGGCGAAGTTGAGGATGCCCTCCTCGATACTGAGGTCGTTGTAGATGGTGGTGCTGAACTTCTTCAGCTCGTGCCGTTGCAGGAAACGGTCGATGGCCTTGTAGGTGTCGGCGCTGCGCTCGAAACTGCCCGGCGTGTTCACCTTCAACAGGTGGATCTTCGGTTGGAACAGGTCGATCACCGGCCGGAAAGCATTGAACTTCTCAATGTCCTTGGGGGTGAAGTTGGAGGCGAACACCATGTCCTTGATGTCGAAATCCTCCATGCTGTGCTTGATCACCAGGATGGGCATCGGCGCAATGCGGACCACCCGCTGGGTGTTGCTGCCCACCATGCCGCCCAGCCCGCGGGCACCGTTGCTGCCCATCACGATCAGGTCCATGCCGCGCAACTGCTGGTTGCGGAACATCTCGGTGATGCCGAACTGGCGAAGCATGAAACGCTTCATGGGAACGCCCTGGAGAAAGGGCAGCTCGGGCACCTTGTCGAGCCGAAGCTCAAGGTCTTCGCGCTTCCAGTGGTTGCTGGAGTGGAAGTCGGTCATGTCCTCATAGACATGGACCAGGTGCAACATGGCCCCGCTCAGGCGCGTCAGCTTGGCCGCTACGCGAAGGGCATCGGTGGCGCAATCCGAGAAGTCGTATGGCACGAGGATGTTCTTGATGGTCATCTGCAAGCGATTTGTACCCGGCCTGAAATTAAGTGTTGGATCGATCCGCCCAAACAGGAGCAACCGACGAGCCCCGGCAAGGAGGAAAAAATAACTTTACGGAGTCCCTGTCGCAAGTGTACCTTCACGGCCCCATGCCGGAGCACATCCACCTATCGCCAACCGATACAACACCGGAAGTGCTATTTGATCCCGTGGCCGGCGTACTGGAATTGGAGGGCTGTTCAATCCACGAAAATCCCGAGGCTTTCTTCCGCCCCCTGCTGGATGGCGTGGAAAAATACATCGGACAACCAGCGCCGCATACGGTCATCAAGGTGGCGCTCGAATATTTCAACTCCAGCAGCTCAAAGTATTTGCTGGACCTGCTGAAGATCATGGACCGGTTATACGGATCGGACAAGGGGACCGTGGAGATGCAGTGGTTCCATGCACCTGATGATCTGGACCTGAAGGAAGCCGGACAGGATTACGGCACCCTCCTGGATATGCCCGTGAAGCTGATCAGTGGGCCGCTTCGCTGAGGGGGCGAAGAGCCCCACTACGCCGGCATCAGGGCTTCGCGTCGCCCTGCGGCAAGCGTCCGATACCTATCCGGCTTTGTTTGGCCATCCGGCTTCTGTGGGGGCCGGGAGGTGCCAGTTGCTTCACCAGCCAGTTACCTACGGTGAGCTTCCTTCAATCGCGGCTTGGCTGGCCGAACGATCATCGCTTGTGCTTTCCGTTCGAGGTTCAAGGAGATTCCGTGAACCGCTCCTTCCATTGCCGCTCCGGTATGGAGGAGCCTTCCTTGAAATAGAAGGTCTGCCCCCAGTTATGGGCCACCTTCTTGTAGATGACCATCTTGCCATCGTCCTCCACCGTGCGCTCGGTCACCACGGCCCCGCCTTCCAGGTAAACGCGCTCCCCCAAGGCAGGTGGCGGTGGAGGTGGAGCGGGTGCAGGGGCGGGATGGACCACCCCTACAGGGGGGCGCCCCGGCGACGGGGCCACGGCGGGCGTCACAGCCGTAGCAGGCGGGGCTGCCACGGGGGGCGGGGGCGCGGGCGTGCCCACCACCGGTGCGGGCACCTCTTCAGGCGGCACCATCTCGGCGGCAACAGGGGCGGCCTCCCGCCGCGCCTCCCCGTCGCGCTTGCGGATCAGCGCCTGCAGGTCTTCCATCTTCACCTTCGGATAGACGTTGTAGGGCCTCAGCGCGCGAGCCTCGCCGAAGACCGACAAGGCCTCGTCGTAGCTTCCCGCCCGGAACAGCTCATCCCCCTTGCGCATCAACCGTTGGTAGGTGCTGTCGGAATCAGCCTCCGCGGTTTCACGCGCAGCAATACGGCTGCGCTCCTTGGCCGAAAGCTTGTCGAATTCCTTGGTGAGGCTCTTGTCCTTGCCTTGGGCCAAGCATGTGCCCGCCTGGCCCATGGCCAAGAGGAATAGACATGCCAGAGAAAAGACCCTGCTGCTGCGCATCGCGGACTGCTGCCAAGTGCAAAGGTGCACCACCGGCCCGCATTGTACGTTTTCCGGCGCAGCGTGTTGCAGGTGGGGGGCGAACCCCGAACTTTGCCCCGTGCCGAATGTGCTGGTACAACCTAAAGCCCCGAAACATGAAAACGATACTGAAAGTGTGCGCAGCCACCGCGATCCTGTTCTCGGCGGCTTGCCAAAACGACCCCACCCAGAGCGAGCAGTACAAGCAGCTGTCGGAGGTGAACAAGGAAACCGAGGAGCAGAGCAGCCTGAAGGATTCCACCATCAACCAGATGTTCGGGGCCTTCAACCGGATCACCGAGAACCTGCGCGTGATCCGCGAGAAGCAAGGACTGATAGCGGCCAGCCGCCAAGGCGTGGAGAAAGGGGGCACGATGGAGGATAATATCCTCGATGACCTGCGCGCCATCGATTCCCTGTTGAACGCGAACCGCAACATCATCGGCCGGATGAAGAAGAGCGCCGCCGCCAGCGACGCCAAACTGTCCGAACTGGCCAAGAGCATCGCCGCACTGGAGGAATCGGTGCGCGACAAGGATGCCGAGATCGGCTCCATCAAGGAGCAACTGGCGAGCACCAACGCCTCCCTGGCCAGCATGATACAGATGTACCAGGACAAGGAGCAACAGGCCGCCATGCAGCAGGAGGAAATGAACAGCGGATGGTATTGCGTGGGGTCGGCCAAGGAGCTGCGCGAGAATAAGATCCTCACCAAGGAGGGCGGGGTGATCGGTATCGGGCGCGTGAGCAAGCTGCGCACGGCGGACCTCAACCTGTCCTACTTCAAGGAAGTGGATGTGACCAAGCTGAATACCATCCCCTTGGACGCCAAGAAGGCCAAGGTGATCACCACGCACCCGGAAGGGAGCTATGAGCTGGTGGGCACCAAGGACCATGTGGAGAGCTTGGCGATCAAGAATGTGACGGCCTTCTGGAGCTTGTCCAAGTACCTGGTGGTGGAGGTGGAGTAATACCCGGTTCCCGGCATCCGGAGGAGATCCAAGGCGCATCCTCAAACCCGTGATCTTTCTCACCGGCATTGGTTGGCCCCGATCAAAGGGGGGGCTGCTCAGGTGATGGCCTCCCGGCCTTGCCGCAATCCCGGCAGGGCCGCAGAGGTTAGAGCGTGTTTGGCATCTCGTGGGCCATCGCCCAAGAGATGCCAAACACGCTCGGGAGACGGATGAAGAAGGTGATGCGATCCCGACGGGGTTGCAGGGTTTTCCCGGACACCAGTGAATACCGGTCATCCTCCGTCTTCACCCGGCCTTGCCGCAAAGGCGGATAGCCGGGCCACAGGTGCCGGCCATCGCCATGGAAGGGATCGAAAAAAAGAAGGGCCGCTCGTGCGGCCCTTCTGCATGCAATGGATAGGCCCGGTCAGCGGGCGGTGGGGGTCTTGGCCTGCTGCAGGGGCGCGCTCTTCAGGGACTCGGCCTTCTTGGCCTCTTCCTTCCGGGCCTTGCCGTCCTTGGCGCCACCCGCGCAGCAGCCCTTGCCGCCTTCCTTGCCGCACAGCTCCAGCTTGCCGGAACTGCGCAGGTCAGCGAACTTCTCCTGCTGCTTGGCGTCCAACAGCTCCCCGATGGAAGCGTAGGTGGCTTCGTCGGCCTTCTTCGCCTTGGCGTCCATCACCGCGCAGTGGCCGCGCATGCCCACCAGGTCGTCCTCGTTCTTGGCCAGCAGCTCGTGCACCTTGGCCGATTGCTCCTTCGATAGGGCCAGTTCCTTCGTGATCAGGTCTCCTTTGGCCTTGGCCATGTCCTTGCAGGCTTGCGCATCCGTTTGGGCGGAGGCCATGCCGGCCACGCTGATCAGCAGGGCCACGGCAAACATTTTGATCGTCCTCATGGGCGGTTTGGTTTTGTGCGACCAAGATAGCAGGTTGGACCCAATGGTGGTACCGTAACCGTCAGTTCCTTTCCGCCGGGTCACGAACCCCGCGTGCCGCGCACCATCCGCTCGATTTCGTCCCACATCGCCGGTTCCACCGCCCCCAGCATGTTGAACTGGCCGGCGCCCTGTAGCCATTCGCCACCGTCGATGGTGACCACCTCGCCATTGATGTAGCCGCTGTATGGCGAGACCAGGTACGAGGCCAGGTCCGCCAGCTCCCGGTGTTCGCCCACGCGCCCCAAGGGCACCTGCTTGGCCATGTCGTACTTGTCCGCCATGTCGCCGGGCAACAACCGCTGCCAAGCGCCCTTGGTGGGGAAGGGGCCCGGGGCGATGGCATTGGTCCGGATGCCGTACTTGGCCCATTCCACGGCCAGAGAACGGGTTAGGGCCAGCACACCGGCCTTGGCGCAGGCGCTGGGCACCACGTAGCCGCTGCCCGTCCATGCGTAGGTGGTGGTGATGTTCAGCACGGTCTTCTCCTTTTCGCCCTTGGCGATCCAGTGCTTCCCGAAGGCCAAGGTGCAGTTCACCGTGCCCATCAGCACGATCCCGATGATGGTTTCAAAGGCCTTGGTGCTCAACCGCTCGGTGGGGCTGATGAAATTGCCCGCCGCATCGTTCACCAGGCCGTCCGCCCGCCCGAAGGTGTCGAGCACCTGTTGGAGCATGTTCTCCACGTCCTGCCATCGGCGCACGTCGCAGGCCACGGGCAGCACCCGGCCACCGGTGGTCTTCTCCAGCTCGGCCGCGGTGGCCTCCAGCACATCGATCTTGCGGCTGGTGATGCACACTTGGGCCCCAAGCCGCAGAAAACCCTCGGCCATGCTGCGGCCCAGGCCGGTGCCGCCACCGGTGATCACGATCACCTTTCCTTCCAAGGCGCCATCGCGCATCATGCTGGTTGTGTTTGTCATGGTCATTCGGGTGCGTTGGAACGGGGTTCGACGGGTTGGCCGGGCTTGCGGTCCGGGGCGTTGGATGCGGGGGGCGGCACCACGGGGGCTTTGCCGCAATGCGCGGCCACCTGCAGCTCCACCTCATCGCCAAATTGCGCTGTAAAGCCCTTGTCCAAGGCTTGCCTGAACTGGATGCAGGCCTTGGCCGTGTCCCCGCCCTCCAGTGCGATGAAGCCCAGGTTGCGGTACACATAGGGGTTGTAAGCCTTCTTGCGCTTGGCCCGCTCAATGTCCTTGATGCCCTTGGCCGTCTGCCCCATTTTGTAAAGGCTCCAGCCACGGTTGTTGAAGGCGTAGCTGTAGTTGGGGTTGAGCTTGATGGCCCGGTCGTAGTCCTGTACGGCAGCCCGGTGGTGGCCCTGCCAGGCATGCACGTAGTATCCACGGCTGTTATAGCCCACCGGGTCGGCAGGGGCCATTTGCACCGCCAGGTCAAGCTCGCGCCGCGCCGTGGCGCTGTCGCCGGCCGTGGCGGCGATCTCGCCCTTGATCCGGTGCAGACGGGCGGCGTCGGTGCCTCCCTGCGGTGCCTCCGCCAGCGCCCGGTCGATGGCACCCAGGGCCTCGGCGGACCGGCCCCGCATCTGCTCCACCAGGGCCAGGCGCATCAGCACGTCCCTGCGCGGGCCAGTCACCTGCTGCAGGTGGTGCGCCGCGCTGTCCCACTGCCCCATGCCCTGCTCGGCCACGGCCAACTGGTAAAGCCCGTCGCCAGGCTGCGGCAGCAGCCGCAACGATTCCCGTGCGTCCGATTCCGCCTTGGCGTGCTCGCCGATGCTGTTGTAGCCTTCGGCGCGCAGCGCATAAAACTCCGGATGCCCGCCCTTGAGCAGCATCGCCGTGGCATTGCGAATGGCCGGATAGGGCCGCCCGCGGTCCAGCTGCTTCCGCACCTTCGCCTCCTGCCGGGACGGCGTTTGTGCCGGCAGCAGCAGGGGCGCCACCAAGAGAAAGGCCATCAGCTGCGATCGCATGCGGCGAAGGTACTGATGGCGTGCATGCCCCCGGGGCCTGGGGCAACGACACGGCAACGCGCACCCGCCAACGGATGGCGGAAGGAGTGCCGAAGCCTGGTGACGCAAGGAGAATTTTACCTTTGCCATGGATCAAGGTAGCGCTACCCTACGGCGAACATTAGGATGAGCAATGCCCCACGGTATAGGAATGTCAAGGAGGAGGTGGAACTGTTCCTGGAGCTTCGCAAACGGGTGACGGCCCGGGTGAAGGCCACCCCCGGAAACCGCGATGCCGCGATCAAGGTCAAGGCGGTCTTGTTGCCGATGATCTACTTCGGCAGCTATGCGGCCGCACTGTTCAACACCCACCGCCCGGCCCTGTATACCGCGCTCTTCGTGGTGATGGGCTTCACCGTGGTGCTCATCTACCTCAACCTGGTGCATGAGGCGGCGCATGGGAACATCTACAAAACCAAGCGCTACAACCAATGGGTGCTGGGGCTGCTCAATTGGGTGGGGGCCAACAGCTACATGTGGCATGCGCGCCACATCCAGAGCCACCATAGCTATCCCAATGTGGACGGCTGGGACACCGACGTGGAGCAGAGCGGGCCCATCCTCATCTTCCCCAATGTGGAACCGCAAGGGGTGCAGCGGTACCAGCACCGCTTCTTCATCCTCCTGTACCCGTTCTACCTGTTCAACTGGATGTTCCTGCGCGATTTCCGCGACTTCTTCCTCAAGGACCGCGTGATCCGCAAGGTGGCCGGCGTGCCGCCGATGAAGGAGAAGGTGAAGATGGTCGCCTTCAAGCTGTTCTATTTCTTCTACCAGATCGCCGTGCCCGTGCTCTTCTTCAACGCCTCCTTCGGGTTGGCGTTCGGGGCATGGTTCCTGCAAGTGCTCGTGGCCAGCGTCTTCGCCCTGTTCGTGCTGCTGCCCCTGCATCCGCTGCCGGACAACGAGTTTCCCGTGCCCGACCAGGTGGACCAACTGCCCTTCAGCTGGATGCGCCACCAACTGGAGGTGACCAACGACCTCACCCACAACAACTGGTTCATCCGCCACGTGCTGGGCAACTTCAACTTCCATGTGGCCCACCACCTGTTCCCGTTGTACAGCTATGCCTACTACAACGAGATCACCGACGAGATCCGGAAGTTCGCCAACGAGCACGGGCTGCCCTATAAGCAGTTCCCAATGTTCACGGCGCTGGGCAAGCACTACCGGTTGCTGAAGATGAACGCCCACGGCATCCCCCTGCATCATGTGATGGAGGGGCTGGATTCGTGAGGAAAGCCCGGCCATGCGGTGTGCCGTGATGCCTTGCGCCCGGTGGGCGGGCAAGGTCATTCAGGTAAATCATGGCCCGATGGCCAAGGAGGCCTTCCTTATTCGCCTGCGATTCCGTAAATTCGATAGGCACGATAAAAAACGTGAAGCATGATACGATCTCTTCTCCTGTTCATACCCATGGCCCTCTTGCTGTCCTGTACCACGGACCCGGTGCGGCGGGCCATCGAAGACAGCATGCGTTGGGAACCTGACCCGCCGCAGGTGAAGACGTTTCTGGGCGTGACGCGCATCGATTCGGTTTCCGTTCGCGGGAATGTGGACCGGCGGATCAAGGTGATCGAAGTGAGCCGGAGCTTCAACGAGTTCCGGATGGGACAGGAGGAAGATCCCGAAAAGCGGGACCAGCTGAAGGAAAAGGCCGCGAGGGGAGAGGCCCGGATCGAACGGTTGAATGGGTTGCGGGCGGCGCTTGGCGCGGAGGGCGATGAGATCGTGGCCTATACCTACGCCTACGAATTCCTGAACGGGGACGACGAGGTGGAGGTGTATTACGCGCAGTTGGCGCCGTCGAATGCGGTCATCTCGGCTTCGCGCTCCCAAGCGATGCTGAATTTTGTCCCGGCTGCGGTTCCCGGGGAGGATGACCTTGAATAACGCGGGCGGGCCCGTGGCGGGGCACCCTGTGCGGGCGGTGGGCCGGGCGTATCTTCACCCCTGATGCGTATGGAGTACCCGGCGAAGGTGCTGGTGGCTTGGGGCGAGGCCATTTCGGGGCATGCCGGCCTTCGGGACTGGTTGATCAAGAACGGCTATCCGGAGCTGGGCCTGTTCGTGTTTGCGCTGCACCTGAAGCCCGATGCCCGCAAATGGCTGATGGATAACGGATTCCCGCACCTGATGGCCGTGATCCGGGGCATTGAGGGCGATGAGAAGGCGTTGGAATGGCTGGATGCGAACGATATGCAGGTGCTGCGCAAAGTGGCCGAGAGCGGCGGCGACGATGAGGCCTTTCAATGGTTGCTGCGCCATGGCCACCGCGAGCTGGCCTTGCTGGGCATGAAGATGTGGGCGGTGAAGATGAAGATCGAGGAGGACCACCAGGACCCGCACAAGTATCCCCGCTGAGGGCGGCGGTGCTACCGGTCCATGCGCTCCACGCGCTTCACTTCCGGCAGGTTGCGCAGCTTTTCCACCAAGGCGTGCAGGTGTTCGGCATCGTGCACATAGGCCATCACCTTGCCCTCGAAGATGCCGTCCTTGCTTTCGAAGCTGATGCTGCGCATGTTCACGTTGTTTTCTTGGCTGATGATGGTGGTGATGCGGTTGACGATGCCCACGGCGTCGATGCCGCTGAACTGGATGCCGGCCAGGAATTCCACGCTGTCCTTGCCCGTCCAGCGGGCCTTCACGATGCGCATGGCGAAGTTGCTCATCAGCTGCACCGCGTTGGGGCAGTTCACCCGGTGGATGCGGATGCCTTCCGGGGTGATGAAGCCGAACACGTCGTCGCCGGGTATGGGGTGGCAGCACGACGACAGCTGGTAGCTGATGTTCTGCACCTCGTCGCCAATGGCGAAGTTTCCGCCGTTGGTCCCGCGGATCTCGGCCACGATCTCCTCCAACGGCCGCTCTTCGGTGGCGCGGATGCCCTTGGGCAGGATCAGGCGGCCGTGCTTCACCTGTGGCGCGGGCATGGCGTCCAGGTTGTGCCGTTCGCGGGCGATCTTCCAGTACAGGTCGGTGGCCGAGGTGGCCAGCAGGTGGTCGGCCAGCACGTTCACGTTCTCCTCGTTCACCTTGGCCCCCCACGCGCGGAGCTTGCGTTGCACCGCCTCGCGGCCCACGATGGCCAGCTTGCGCTTTTGTTCGCGCAGCGCCTGCTTGATCTTGTGGCGCGCGCTGGCTGTCACCACGTAGTTGAGCCACTCCTCCTTGGGCTGCTGCTTGCGGCTGGTGATCACCTCCACCTGGTCGCCGTTGCGCAGCACCTGGCTCATGGGCACCAGCTTGTGGTTCACCTTGGCGCCGATGCACTGGCGGCCGATCTGGCTGTGGATGTCGAACGCGAAATCCAAGGCCGTGGCCCCCACGGGCAGGTTGCGCACCTCGCCTTTCGGGGTGAAGACCATGATCACGTCGGTGAACAGGTTGAGCTTGAAGTCGTGTACGAAGTCGAGCGCGCTGCTGCCCGGGTCGGTGAGCATCTCGCGGATCTTGTTGAGCATGCCCTCCATGGCCAGCACATGCTCCTCTTCGCCCTTGTAGCGGTAGTGCGCGGCCAGGCCCATCTCCGCCACCTGGTCCATGCGGCGGCTGCGGATCTGCACCTCCACCCACTTGCCGCCGGGGCTCATCACCGTGGTGTGCAGGCTCTCGTAGCCGTTGGCCTTGGGCATGCTGATCCAGTCGCGCAGCCGGTCGGGGCTGGGCTGGTAGTAGTCCGTGACAATGGAGTACACCTTCCAGCAATCGGCTTTCTCCAGCTCGGGCTTGCTGTCCACGATGATGCGGATGGCGAAGAGGTCGTACACCTCGTCGAAGGTGACGTGCTTGGTCTGCATCTTCTGCCAGATGCTGTAGATGCTCTTGGGCCGCCCCTTGATCTCGAAGCTGAAATTTTCTTTTTCCAAGGCCTGCCGGATGGGCAGGATGAACCGGCTGATGAAGCGCTTGCGCACGGTTTCCCCTTTCTTCAGCCGGTGCTCGATGTCGTGGTACACCTCGGGTTCCTTGGCCCGCAGGGAGAGGTCCTCCAACTCGCTCTTGATGCCGTACAGGCCCAGGCGGTGCGCCAGGGGGGCGTACAGGAAAAGCGTTTCGCTGGCGATCTTCAGCTGCTTGTCGCGTGACATGCTCTCCAGGGTGCGCATGTTGTGCAGCCGGTCGGCGAGCTTGATCAGGATCACCCGCACGTCCTGCGCCAAGGTGAGCAGGATCTTGCGGAAGTTCTCCGCCTGCATGCTGTCGGTGTGCCAGTTCACCCCGCTGATCTTGGTGAGCCCGTCGATGATGGTGGCCACGGTATCGCCGAAGAGCTCGCGCACGTCCTCCAGCGTGAGGTCGGTGTCCTCCACGGTGTCGTGCAGCAGGGCCGCCACCACGCTGGTGACGCCGAGCCCCATTTCCTCCGCGCAGATGCGGGCCACGGCGATGGGGTGGTAGATGTAGGGCTCGCCGCTCTTGCGCCGCTGGTCCTTGTGCGCCTCCAGGGCGATGTTGAAGGCCTTGCGGATCAAGCGCGTGTTTTCCGCCGTGCGCTCGCCACGCACCGAGCGCAGCAGGCCCCGGTAGCGGCGCAAGATCTGCTCCTTTTCCTCCTCCAGGTCGATGGTGCTGATATCCACGGACTGTGCCATTTTCTCAAAAATACGCGTTGACGGTGAGTTTTGGAAGCGGGGCCGCTGCTCTGTGCGATGGGGGAGGCGGGGCCCGCAGGCCACCCCTGTGCGGAGCGGCGCTTCTCAGGCCTTGGCGGGAAGGATCTTGCCGCTCACCTCGCCGAAGCCGATGCGCAGGCCGTCGCGCTCCGCGTGGCCGCGGATCACCACGGTGTCGCCGTCCTCCAGGAACTTGCGTTCGCCGCCGCCGGCCAACGCCAGGGGCTTGGTGCCGCGCCAGGTCAGTTCCAGCAGGCTGCCGAAGCTTCCGGGTTCCGGCCCGCTGATGGTGCCGCTGGCCATGACATCGCCAGCCCGCACGTTGCAGCCGTTCACCGTGTGGTGGGCCAGCTGCTGCGCCATGCTCCAGTACAGGTGCTTGAAGTTGGTGCGGCAGATCACCGTGCCCGGCCCGTTGAGGGGCTGCAGCGTGGCTTCCAGCGCGATGTCGAAGCTGTGCCCGCCATCGGTGCGCAGGTAGGGCAGGGGCTCGGGGTCTTGCCGCGGGCCCGTGGTGCGGAAGGGCTCCAGGGCGTCCATGGTGACCACCCACGGGCTCATGCTGCTGCCGAAGTTCTTGCCCAGGAAGGGGCCCAGCGGCACGTATTCCCAGCTTTGGATGTCGCGCGCGCTCCAGTCGTTGAAGAGCACCATGCCGAAGATGTAGTCTTCGGCCTCCTCGGCGGCGATGCGCTCCCCGAGCGGCTTGCCGGGGAAGGTGATGAAGGCGGTCTCCAGCTCGATGTCCAGTTGCTTGGAAGGGCCGAACACCGGCGGTTGCTGGGGGTCGGGCCGCATTTGGCCCATGGGCCGCTGGATGGCGGTGCCGCTGACCACGATGGAGGAGGCGCGGCCATGGTAGCCCACGGGGAGGTGGAGCCAGTTGGGCATCAGGGCATTTTCGGGGCCGCGGAACATGATGCCCACGTTGGTGGCGTGCTCGCGGCTGCTGTAGAAGTCGGTGTAGTCACCCACCTCCACGGGCAGGTGCATGGTCACGTCAGCGAGGGGCCGCACGGCCTCTTGCACGGTGGCGGTGCGCTCCCGCAGGAAGGGGTTGTCCGCCCGGAACAGGTCGATCAGGTGGCGGCGCAGCTGCCGCATGGCGGCCTTGCCTTGGTGCAGCATGGGGTTGAGCGTGGTGGCCGAGAAGACGGCGATGTCCAGCCCCAGGTCGTTGAGCAGGTCGGCCTTGGCCAAGGCTTCCAGCAGGACCACTTGGTTGCCGATGCGGGTGCAGGGCCGCGGCGGATGGTCGTCGGTGCTGCAAATGCCGAAGGGGATGTTCTGGATGGGAAAGTCGCTGTCCGCCGGTGTTTCGATCCACGAGCGCATGGCCGCGAATTCCCGGAACTCGTGTGGTATGCTCATGGCGCAAATGTCGGCAATGGACGGGATGCCGCATCGTGGCCGCAGGGCCAAGGTGCTCAAGCCTTGCCCTTGCCGATGAGCACGCCGAGCACCACGTTCTCCTGGAGGAACCAGAAGTGTTGGCTGGCGCGGTCGGCGGAGGTGCCGGTGGTGAGCACGTCGGGCAGGTGGATGAAGCCCGCCCGGGCGGTGGCCCGTAGGAACACGCGGTCCTGCAGCAGCATGAAGAGGCCCAGCTGCGCGCCGACCCCATAGCCGGCGAGGTGGAACTTGTTGTTGATCCCCTCGCCGAAGAGCCGCACGTCGGTGCGCGGGATCACCGGCCCTGCCAGCAAGCCCTCCACCAGGTAGCAGGCGTGCTGGCCATTGCTGCTGGCCCATAGCCGGTCGTAGTGGTCGGCGTCCACGCTCAGCAGGTTGAGGCCGTCGGTATGCTCGTAGGCGAGTATGTCGGGGGTGAGGCGGATGTCGCCCATTTCGGGCAGCTGCACCTGGGGCCAGCGCTCCCGGGCCACGTGGCCGCTGGCGCGCACCTCTTGGCCGGCCTCCATCACGTACTTCATGTGGTCCAGCCCCAGGGAGAGGCTCCAGCAGTCGTTCAGGAACCACCCCGCCCGGTAGTTGTACTGCGGGATCCACATGTTGGACGGCAGGAAATAGCCGCTGAGGCTGAAGGGCTCGGGCCGGTCCTTGGCGGTAACGCCGTGCAGGGTGAAGTCGTAGCCCGTGCCCGTGAACCGGATGTCGCTGGCCGTGAATTGCGCCCGGTTGTATCCCCAGTACACGAAGGCGCGGTGCGCCAGTCGCGGCGCCTCCTGCGCCCCGGCCTGCAACGCAAGCAGCGGCAGGCAGGCAGTTGCGAGGAACGATCTCAAGGTTCGGGACATGAGGCAATCAAATGGCCCATTCGCCAAGTTGCAATTCGCCGGGTTGCCAAGGGATCAATGGGCCGGTTTACCACGCGAAGAGGGGGCGCAGGCGCATCATGCCGTTCACCTGGAACCGGATGCGGGCCAGCTGGGCCTCGTCCTTGCGGGCCGTGATGGCGCCGTCGATGAGTTCCACCACCTGCTCGCACTCGGCCTCGGTGAGCCCGCGGGTGGTGATGGCCGGCGTGCCGATGCGGATGCCGCTGGTGGTGAAGGGGCTTTCGGTATCGAACGGCACCATGTTCTTGTTCACGGTGATGTCCACCGCGCCCAGCACGGCCTCGGCCTCCTTGCCGGTGAGGCCCTTGCTGCGCATGTCGATGAGCATGCAGTGGTTGTCGGTGCCGTTGCTGACCACGTCGTAGCCTTTGCCCACCAGCGCCTTGGCCATGGTGGCGGCATTGGCCCTCACGCGCTTGCCGTACTCCACGAAGCTGGGGTCCAGCGCCTCGCCGAAGGCCACCGCCTTGGCGGCGATCACATGCTCCAGCGGGCCGCCCTGGGTGCCGGGGAACACCGCGCCGTCAAGGATGGAGCTCATCATGCGCGTCTGTCCCTTGGGCGTCTTCAGGCCCCACGGGTTCTCGAAGTCCCGGCCCATCATGATCATGCCGCCGCGCGGGCCGCGCAGCGTCTTGTGGGTGGTGGTGGTCACCACGTGGCAGTGGGGCAGGGGGTCGTTCAGCAGCTTGGCCGCGATCAGGCCGGCCGGATGCGATACGTCGGCCAGCAGGATGGCGCCCACCTCATCGGCGATGGCGCGGAAGCGCGCATAGTCCCAGTCGCGGCTGTAGGCGCTGGCCCCGCAAATGATCAGCTTGGGCTTCACCGCGCGGGCCTTCTCGGCCACCTTGTCCATGTCCACGCGGCCCGTCTCCTTCTCCACCCCGTAGAAGGTGGCGTGGTACAGGCGGCCGCTGAAGTTCACCGGGGAACCGTGGGTGAGGTGGCCCCCATGGCTGAGGTCGAAGCCCAGGATGGTGTCGCCCGGCTTCAGGCAGGCCAGCATCACCGCCGCGTTGGCTTGCGCCCCGCTGTGCGGCTGCACATTGGCCCAAACGGCGCCGAAGAGCTTCTTGGCGCGATCAATGGCCAGGTTCTCCGCCATGTCCACAAACTCGCAGCCGCCGTAGTAGCGCTTGCCCGGCAGCCCTTCGGCGTACTTGTTCGTCAGCACGCTTCCCATGGCCTCCATCACCTGGGCGCTCACGTAGTTCTCGCTTGCGATCAGCTCCAGCCCCTTGGTCTGCCTCCATCGTTCCTGCTCAATGATGTCGAAGATGGCGGCGTCGCGCGTCAGGGTGCTCTCAAGGGCTTGTGCAGGTTGCATGTCGAAATGGTTGATGGGCAAAAGTAGCTCGCCCGGGCGACGGTATCTTGCCCTTCCAAATGGAGGAAACAAACACCGGGGCATCCCCCGTGGCAGGAGCAGGGTCCACGCTCGGGTTCGGTGCCGTGTTCGTCATCAGCAAGCAGGGCGACCATGGGCGCAAACGCGCCATCGGCGCGGCCTTGGACGGGGTCGGCATGAAGTATGCGTTCCTCGATGCCACCATGGGCAACGAGCTCTCCCCGCAACAGATCGCCGGGGTGTATGACGAGCAGGCCGCCCTGCGGCACAAGACCATCCCCCGGCGGCTCCACGCCTCGCACATCGGCTGCAACCTCTCGCACCGCCAGGCCTACCAACAGGTGGCCGCCCGTGAATTGAAGTCGGCCCTGATCCTGGAGGATGATGCCATGCCCCTGCCGGGACCGCTCGCGCAACTGGCGGCGGCGATGGATGAACTGCCGCCGGACTGGGACCTCCTGTACCTGGGGACCCGCGGACATCGGCGGGCGCCTTGGTATTTCGGGCTGAAGCTGCACCTGTGGCTGCCGGTGGCGCGCCTGCTCTTTCCGCGCAAGTACAAGCTGCGCTTCGCCGAGGCCGCACGGCTGTACATGAGGCCCTATTCCGCGCACCTCGATCGGGCGGGATACCACCAAGGCACGCACGCCTATGCCGTTTCGCGCAAGGGCGCCCGCATCCTCGAGGCCAACAGCCTGCCCATCACCGCGCCCGCCGATGCCACCATCGGCACATTGGTGCTGGAGGGCAAGCTCAACGCCTTCACCTTGCGCAAGCTGGCCTTCGCCACCACCGGCGCGGAAAGCCAGATCGTGAGCGCGTTGGAGGGGTGAAGGGGGGCTTGTGCGGCGCATCAAATCCGAAACTATACGGATGTGTGATGGAGCACCCCTTGGCCATGGTGGGCGCACGGCATTCCTGACCCCGGGGCCGTTTCCCATCCCCCCGGCCATCCTCCCTTAATCCTGCCGGATGCCGCGACGCCGCAGGTAACCCAACGCCTCCAACGTATCGGCCAGCTGCGCCGTGAAGATATGGGCACCGGCGGCGTTCAGGTGGTTGTGGTCAGCGAACCAATTGCGTTCGTCGATGCCCGGCACCTCGGTGAAGTCCAGGTAGGGAATGCCCCGGCCCGCCAGCGTGCTATCGATGAAGCGGCGCGTAGACGCATGGTAGCTGCCCTGCATGTTGTACCGCGCATAGTGGCTCGCCACCAACGTGCGGATGCCCTTGCGTTGGCAGAGGCGCAAGGCATCGGCCTATCTTGCCGCCGCTGAACCGACCATGGGCAAACGAAGCCGGATTGTTTTCAGGATCTTCTTGGTGCTCGCCTTACTGTGGGGCGTGGTGTTGCGCTTCCATGCCATCCAAGCGTGGAAGGTCCATCTGTCGCACGACGAAAGCATCAGTTATCTGTGCGCCGCCACAACCGAAGGCTTGTATCAGGAAACCATCCAGGAGTACACAGACAGTCTCATCACAGTTGGATCCATCCAGGCATTTTACACCCCGCCGGCGCAGTTGCAATACCGCACTGTGGCCGCCGACTTGGCGGGGTATGATATTCACCCGCCACTTTTCTTCTGGGCGCTCCACACCGGGATGGTGTACACGGGCTTCTCGCCCAAGTTGGGTCCTTGGATCAATGCCATCACGGGACTTCTCTTGCTGCTTCTTACCTTCCTGCTGGCGCGGGAAGCGCTCGGAAGCACCGGGCGCGCCTTGGTGGCTTGTGCCATCTGGTACTTGTCGCCCTCCGTGGTGCAGATTGATCTGGAGGCCCGACAATATCAGTTCATCGCGCTCTGGGCCATGGCCTCGTACCTGTTGTCCTGGCGCATCGCGGAGCGGGGGACGAACGGCCTGCGCGTTGCCGGGTTCACCGTGGTGAACGCCTTGGGGATGTTGAGCCACTATTACTTCGTGTTTGTGCTGGTGCCGGGCCTCTGGCTCATGTGGAGGCGGCACGGGTTCAAGTCGCCGCTGTGGATCTACCTCGGTTCGCTTCTTGCGTCGGTGGTACTGTTCCTGGCTGCTTTCCCGGAATTCTTCTCCTTCCTGTCCGCCTTCCCAGGGCGCCCGAAGCCGGCCGTGCCCTATCCGGGCCTGAAGGACAACCTGGTCACGGTGTGGCTCTATTCCCTCGATTTTTTCGGTGGTACGCACGCCCTGCGCCATCTGTACCGCTTGGTCGCGGTACTGGCCATGGCCTGGATCGGATGGGCGTTACTGTCCAAACGACTACCGGTGCGCATGGAGCACCGGAGCTTGGCCGGATTCCTCCGGGTGGCCTTGGTTTGGTGCGCCGGGTTTACGGTGTTGCTCTATTTCGTTCACATCAGCCCGCCTGGTGCCGTGGGCGAGCAATACTTCTCCTATTTCTGGCCCTTGCTGGCCATCACTTTGGTGCCGCTGGCCGAAAAACTGATCCCGCGTCGGGCATGGGCCCCGGTACTGGTCCTGTATGTAGCCCAACTGGCTTGGTCGTTCACCGTTTCCGTCAGGGATTCCGAATTCCTGCAGCCCGCGCTGCCGGCATCGTGGTATGCCGAAATGGGCCAAGGGGACTTGGTGGTGACCGATGGTTGGGCCCGGGGATACCTGCCCAAAGTGATGATGCACCTGCCGGCCGAAACGCCGTTATTCCTGATGAGGAAAGAGAGGCCGGACGTCGCCGTCTGCAACAAGGCCCTGTACCTGCATCCGGCCATCAGCCCCCATGATCCAGGCGGCTTTGCGACTTGGATGAGCCAGCAGGGCTTCGTGGCCGGTGAGGCCCGCAAGTACGATAACCATCAATACGAGCACTACCGGTTCCAAGTGTTCCACCGGTGATGCCGTTGCTGGCGGCCCAAGGGTGCCTTAAGGCCGGTCGTTGCCGTGGCGCAGGTACCCCAAGGCTTCCAGGGAATCCACCAGGTTTTCGGTGAAGATGCGGGCGCCGGTCAGGTTCATGTGGTTATAGTCGTGGAACCAAAGGTTGTTCTCGATATGAGGCTGGTCGCTAAAATCGAGGTAGGGCACTTGGTTGGTCCGACATAGAAGATCCATGAACCGGGTTGTCCGAGCATAAGTTCCTCCCTTCCGGTTGGACCTGACGTAGTGGCTGCTGAACACGATTTGGATTCCCTTGTCACGGCATAGTTCAATGCATGCCTGAAGATAGTTGCGTTGGCGTGGGGAGATCTCCAAGTCTGTCGTATCCGGCAGGCCGCCTCGGTCCTTCAGAGTGTCCAGCCATACCGAAAAGCCTAGCGATCGATAATGCCCATAGTCGAAATAGGGCGAGTCCAAAGGGAGGGCCAACCGCAAGGCCATCAGGTTCATCGTGCGCAGATCCCGCTGTGCGTAGGCCATGTACAAGGCCACCCGGTTGCTGGGTTGGTTCGTCATCAAATCCACCGTGCTCTCCATGCCATTATTGATCAACATCTTGTCGAAGATGTCGTAGATCAATAAGGGGCAATTGCTGCTATCGAGCAAGTACTTGATCACCGGGTAGCTGTTCATCGGCGTTTGGGCCTTGGATCCTAGCACGAATACGCTATATCCCCGTTTCGCGAACACCTCGGGGTCATACCCTCGGTTAGTATGGGACGAGCCCAGGATGATGGCATCATAGTGTTTGTGGGGGGCGAATTCATGGAAGGTGTCCCAGGTATCATCCCCCGGCCACTTGTAGTAATCCCCGGTCCGGTAGATCAGCGGTGTGCCGGAAACCTTGATCTGGGTCAATGCGACGATTGCGATGGTGTACAGGGCCCCCGCAACAAGCAGGAATACTGAGGTCCGTGCAAGGAAGCGTCCCATGTCCTGTGTAGGCTAGAACTGGAAATAGATGAAGCTCGTGGAACCGAAATAACCGAAGAGCAGGATGCCCACCAGCAGCACGGCAAAGGCCGCCGTGCCCAACAGCCCGGCAGGGGCGGGTGCCTCCCGTTTCACCCAACGGTCATAGACCGGGTCGATCACCACGAACAGGAGCGTGAGCAGCACCGTGAGGTCCATCATGCTGTTGGGCAAGGCGGCCATCAGCACCGTCAGGTCCGTCAGCGACCATGGCGCGGAAAAGAGCCGCTGCACCAGCGTGAAGGAGTCGTGTACGTTGTTGGCGCGGAAGAAGATCCACGCGAAGCTCACCAGCTGCACGGTGATGAAGATGTTCAGCCAGCGCTTCAAGGCCGGGGTACGGTCCAGCCCGATGCCGCGGGTGAACCGCGCCAGCAGCGGGGCGAACACCAGCGCCAGGATCAGGTAGCTCCCGTGCAGCGCGCCCCAGATCACGTACGTCCAATCGGCGCCGTGCCACAGGCCGCTCACCAGGAACACCACCATCAGGTTGTAGTACCAGCGCCATTTCACCACGCGGTTGCCGCCCAGCGGGATGTACAGGTAGTCGCGGAACCAGCTGCTGAGGCTGATGTGCCAACGGCTCCAGAACTCGTTGATGCTGGTGCTCCGGTAGGGCGTGCGGAAGTTCACCATCAGGTTGAAGCCCATGACGCGGGCGGCTCCGATGGCGATGTCGGTGTAGCCGCTGAAGTCGCAATAGATCTGCACCGCGAACAGGTAGGTGGCCAAGGCGATGGCCAGCGCCCCGTGCTGGTCCGGCGCGCCGTACACCTGGTCCACCACCACCGCGCAGCGGTCGGCGATCACCAGCTTCTTGAAGAAGCCCCACAGCATCTGCTTCAGGCCCTCGATCACCCGCTGCGCATCGAAGCGCGACAGCATGCCCGTGCCCGGCACCGTGCTGTTGATCTGGTTCAGCAGGTTGCCCGGCCGCTCGATGGGGCCCGCCACCAGCTGCGGGTAGAACATGACGTACAGCGCGAAAATGCCCGGGTGGCGCTCGGCCTTCTGGTGGCCGCGGTACACCTCGATGGTGTAGCTCAGGCTTTGGAAGGTGTGGAAGCTCAGGCCGATGGGCAGGATGATGCCCAGGTCGGGCACGTTGTACGCGAAGCCCAAGCTCTCCACCAGGGCGCCCAGGTTCTCGTTCAGGAAGTGGTAGTACTTGAAGAAGGCCAGCACGCCCGTGTTGGCCAGGATGCTGGCCGTAAGCAGGAGCTTGCGGCGGCGCCCCTCGCTCTCCTCGATCCAGATGCCGGCGAAGTAGTCCACCAGGATGGTGAAGGCCAGGATGAGGATATACACCGGCACGAAGGCCATGTAGAACCAGCAGCTGGCCACCAGCAGCAGCAGCCAGCGCCATCGGTGCGGCAGCACGAAGTACAGGCCCGTCACCAGCGGGAAGAAGATGCAGAGGAACTCGAAGGAGTTGAAGAGCATCCCGGCTATTCAGTCAACAGTTCATCCACCAGTTTCCCGTACACCACGTCCGCCCGGAAATGATCGTTCCAGAAGGCCCGCACCTGCCGGCGTGCCGCAGCGCCGTACCAAGCGGAATGCCGGAAGCCATCGAGCACGGCCCCTAGGTCTTCCTCGGTGAGGTCGTTGGGCAGCAAGGTCCCCGTGGCATCCGTCACGATCTCCCGCACACCGCCTGCATCGGCCGCCACCAGCGGGATGCCGAAGCTGGCCGCCTCCTGCAGCGCCACCGGCGCGCCGCCCTCGGTGCGGCTGGCATGCACGAACACGTCCACCGGGTTGGCCCGGTACCAGGCGATCACCTCGCTGTTGGGCTGGCTGCCCATCAGCTGTACCCGTACGTTCGGCGGCAGCGCCCGCACCGCTGCCTCCACCCGTTCCCGATCGGGCCCATCGCCGAAGTGGGTCCACTCTACCGGGCCGTGCACGTGCCTCAAGGCCCCGGCGATCAGCGGCACCCGCTTCAGCTCCACCAGGTTGGAGCACGACACGATGCGCAGCACATCCCGGGGCGACCAAGGGCCAAGGCCGTGGTCGGCGGTGGCCAAGTAGGAGAGCCGGACCTTGTCCTTGGCCTGGGGGAACCGTTCGAGCAGGTGCTCCCGGCCCGCCTTGGCAATGGTGTAGATGCGGCCTGCCTGCTGCACGTGGAAGGCCTGGAAACGCTGCCAGCCATCCGGGGCCCGGTGTGCGAACATGTCGAACCCCATCATGCGGCTGCTGAAGCGCACCCCGGGGTTGTCCAGCTTCCACAGGCCAAGCACGGTGGCCCAATCCGCGGTCCAGAAGGAGTAGAGGCAGGTCTCATCCGGCTTGTACCGGCCCGCCCAGCGCTTGCGGAACAGGCGTTCGCGCTCCAAGGCCTGCCGCAGCTGGCTGCGGAACTCGGCCTTGTGCTTGGCGAAGACCGCCGGTGAAGGGGCCGAGTCCTTGGCCTGCTTCCATACCCGCCAGGCGCGCGGCAGGTCCGCCAGCAGCCGCCACAGGGCCAACGGCCGGTACACTTCCTCCAGGCTGAACGGTTGTTCCACCAGCACCCCTTCAGGGACCGGCCTCGGCTTCCCTTCGGCCAGCAGCGGGAAGAGACGTACACGGCCAAACCGCGCGGCCAAATAGGGCAGCTCGTTTTCCAAAAAGGCTTCCCCGTGCCCGAAGGGGAAGCGCATGGTGAACAGCCAAAGCTCCTGCTTCATCGCTTACCCGTTCGGAAGCCGGCCCAGGTGGGCGTTCACACGGTATTTCAAGGCATACATCACTTGCGCGAGCGAGCGTTCGGGGCTGAGGCGAAGATGCGCCACCGCCGTGGAAAGGCCATAGCGCGGCAGGTAGTGGTACAGCTTTTCCCACTGTTGTTCCACCCGTGCGCGCAGCGCCTCCGGCGGTGCAAAGCCCCGCGCCCCGTTCATGGCCAGCAGCCGGTCGTACCAGGCCCGCAGGGCCCGTACCCGCTGGGCCGTGGGCTTCACCTTGAAGATGGTGGACCCCATCAGGTGCAGGTCCAGCTCGGCCTCGGTGAAGGGGATGCCCAACGCCGTGAAGGCGGCCTGTTGCAGCGGCGCGAAGTCGGCCGCCTTGTCGCGGCCATGGGCGATGTTCTGCGGTCCGCGCCGGTACCGCACCAGCACATCGGGCAGGTTGGCGAAGCGCGTGTGCGGCGCCATGCGCAGCCAGAACAGCCAGTCCTCGCCGATGCGCGGCCAGGCCGGATCGAAGCGCAGCCCGTGGGCCAGCAGCACGCTGCGCCGCAGGATGGAGGCCGGCTGCGCCACGGGCACCCCGAAGACCAATTGTGCCGCGCAGGCATCGGGTTCCAGCGGGAAGGTCCAGGGTTGGTCGCTTTCCCCGAACAGCTGCAGCTGCCCGCCGCTGGCACCCAGCTCCGGGTGCGCGTCCATGAAGGCCACCTGCAACGCGATCCGCTCCGGCACCGCGATGTCGTCCGCGTCCATGCGCACGATGTACTCGCCGGTGGCGGCATCCATCGCCGCGTTCACCGCGCCCGCCGGGCCCAGGTTCTCGGGAAGTTCAAGGATGCGCAGGCGCGGATCTCCGATGCTGCGCAAGATCTCCAGGCTGTTGTCCGTGCTCTTGTCGTCCGCGCAGATCAGCTCCAGGTCCGAGAGGGTGCCGCCCAGGATGCTCTCCACCGCCTCCCGCAGGAAGGGCGCCTTGTTGTATACGGGCATCACCACGGAGACCTTCATCGGGCACGGCCGCTCCAACGGCGAATGGTGGTTTTGGCCAAGTAGGCCAAACGGTCCATGGGCCAATTGCCGCCCAGGCGCAGGTGTGCCAACGCGGCCCCGAGGTCGGCATCGGCAAAGCGGTGGAACAAACGGGACCACCGGTGATGCACTTCGGCCTCGAAAAGGTCGGCCGGGAAGAGCTGCTTTTCCCTGTTCTGTTGGATCAACTTGCCCGTCCAACGGTGCAGCGCACCCGCCGCCTTCGCGTCGAATGGCTTTCGCCACAGGCCGTGCAGGGCCATGTGCAGCTCGAGCTCCGCATCGCTGGCCTCAAGGCCGAAGAAGCGGAACGTCTCCCGCCGCAACGCGAGGCGGTCCGCGAACTCATCCCGGCCGTGGCGCATGTTGTTCGCGCCCATCCTGTAGTTCGTCAAGGCTTCCTGCAAATTGGCATACCGGCCATGCCGGCTGAATTGCAGGATAAAGAGATAGTCCATACCCGGCAGAAGCCATCTTTCATTGCACCGGAGGTGGTGAGCCTCCAGCACACTGCGACGGATCATGGAGGTGCCGTAGATCAAGGGGTCGCCAAACAACAACCCGCCCCGGCATTCCCGGTCTGTGGCCGGCCAATTGTGCTGCTTGGCATTTTCCCCGGTTGTGCGATAGGCGCTGCCGCTGATGGCTATGTCGCGGTGTGCATCCATAAAGGTCACCTGCTTGGCCAGGCGCTCCGGGTGCATCACATCGTCCGCATCCAGCACGGCCACGTATTCGCCCCGTGCCGCATCATAGCCCCGGTTGGCCGCCGCCGGACGGCCGGTATTCACCCGACTTTCCAAGATCCTGATCCGTGGGTCATCGAAATTCCTGGCCACCTCCAGCCCGCCATCGGTGCTGGCATCGTCCACCACCAGCAGTTCGAAGTCCGTGAAAATCTGGGCCAAAACACTCCTTATCGCTTCGCCCACCCAGGGCCCCTTGTTGTACAAGGTCATCAGTACGCTCACCCGGGGAGCGGCTGCGGCTGCGGACATGGCCGCGAAGGTATCCTTCCGGCCTTTGTGCCATCCCGGTCATGGCTTGCACGATTTGTGATTGTCGGCGACCTCATCAGCATACTGGATGCCGTTGGGCTTGAACCGCCGTACGTTAGGGTCAAGCCTGCGAAGCAACCCATGCAAGCAGCTCCTGCAATTGACCGATGCGGTCTTCCACCCGGTGGTGCTGCTCCACATAGGCCCGCCCGGCCCATGGCGGCGGCCTTTGCGGGAGTGTCGATCGCCTGTAGCATATGCCGGGCCTAGGGGGAGGGGCTGGACCGGAGAGAAGCTCTTCCGGGAGTCGGGGGCCGAACTGGGCATCAGCTTGGGCAACAGCTACATCACACCCGGGATCTTCAACATCCCCCGGCTGGGCATGATCAATATCCATCATGAGCTGCTGCCGGCCTTCCAGAACGCCCAAAGCATCATCTTGCAGTTGTACCACGGGTCGGACACCACCGGGTTCACCATCCATGCCATCGACCGGCGCATCGATACCGGCAACATCCTGTTGCAGCGGGCCATCCCGATCAAGTTCGGGCCCACGCTGCCCGCCACCATCACGCAGACCATGGCCGCGCTGATCGAGGCTTCCAGGGAAGGATTGGTCCATCGCCTGCGGCATTTCCCTGAATTGGCCGCCCAGGCCAAGCCCCAAGGCCGGGGCACGGCCTATACCACGCCCAGCCTATGGCAGTTCCTGCGGATAAAACGGAACTGGAAGAAGCTTGTGAAGGGGAAGGTCCAGACGGCTCAACCAAGCCGTGACTAGCCGGGCGGATCGGAGAACGCACGTGTTTGCCGGTGCCGGTCGGCCGGGTGGCATGATACGTTCTCGCCTGCGGGGCGAAGGCCAGTTGGCCGGCATCATGGAAGCGGCTCCTATCGTGCACAAGCTCCTTACAGAAAGGAGGGGCCTTTGAGCCGGGAAACCTCCCGGTTCCGTTCTACAACTTGAGCATCCATGGCCTGGAGTACCCGGTAGTGCCTGCGGGCGGTCCGGAATGCCGTCCGTTGGGCAGAGCAAAGGCATTGTATCATGGTGCGCCGGAGCTTATTGACCTCCACTTTAATGTGTTTCCGGCAGGCCGGGTCTGAGTAGGTGATCAAGGCTTTGCGTACTTGGGTTGTAAAATCTTCGAAATGGGGGCTTCCATTTCGTTGTTCACGATCGTGATGGATCCACGCGCTGGGCATCACGCCGGCCTTCAAGCCGTGGAAGTGCATGCGGGCCAGGTAATTATCGTCCTCGCCGTAGTGGAAGAATGAAGGATTGAACCCCCCCACGGTTTCCAAGCAATGGCGGGTGATCAGCCAGGCTGCCGCATTCACGAACTGGACCGGGTAGGGCGCATCGTGGGGGTGCCCCAGCACCAGGTCAGAGTACAGGCCAGGGCAGCGTGCCGGTATGATGTAGCTGGAGAAGTTGCCGTCCAACGCCGTTCCCGTGCCATTCAGGTGCATGGGGCTTAGCACGCCGTATTCCGGATAGGCCGTGGACGCTTCCACCAGCAGGCCCAGGGTATCTGGCTGCACCCATGCATCCTGGTTTAGCAGGAACACATGCCCGGCACCGCGATCCAGCGCCATGCGCATCCCGACGTTGTTGGCTGCGCCGAAGCCCAGGTTCTTCCCGGTGCGGACCAGTTCCACCTCCGGGAAGGCGGAGCCGATCAGGTCCGGTGTTCCGTCCGTGGAGCCGTTGTCCACCACGATGGTCTGCACGGGCAAGGTGGAGGCACGCAGGCTGCCGAGGCAGGCGTGTACCCATGGGGCACCGTTGTACGTGACGATGATCGCGAACACGCTCATGATCCCGCAAGAGTACGCAGCCGGTGCACCATCCCCACCACCAGGCGGCCCATCGCAGTGAACTCGAAGAAGATCCGGCGACGCACGGAAGGGTGAAGGTAACTGCCGAGATGCCGCAGGTAATGCAGCGGCAGCCGGTCCAGCTCGGTCAGGGCGCCGGTGCGCGCATTCACCTGTGTGGCTTGCGCCGCATGCAACCGGAAGGTGACGAGCTCCTCGTCCACGAACCCGACCTGGCCGTACCGCAACACCTTGTACCAGAAAACGTAATCGAGGGCCTGGCGGAGTTCCGTGCTGAACCAGCCATGGCGGTTGAAAACGCGGCGGTCCAGCAGCACGGCCGGGGGTTCACCGATCTTGTTGCGCGGCAGGTCCAGGAGGGCCGGGTCGCGGAGCAAGGTGCGGCCCGGCATCACACCTTCCTCCACGCGCGCGTTGCGCCAAGCCCGATGAAGCTCGCCGTAGCGGGCCACCCAGGCCGCATCTTGCGGGTTGTCCGGATCATGCAGCAACCTCCGCCGGCTGTACACCAGCATCACCTCCGGTGCGCTCCCCGCCATGGCTACCATGCGGGCCACACAGTTGGGCGCAAGCAGGTCATCCTGGAATAGGAACTTGATGTAGGCGCCCTTTGCGTGCCGCACGCAGTTGTTCCAGTTGGCGCCGATACCGGATGGACGGTGCTTGACCACCCGCACTGGCATGGGTGCTTCAGGGCGTAACCGATCCACCACGGCCAGCGTACCGTCCGTGGAGCCGTCATCGGAGATCACCAGTTCAAGCGCCGGGTAGGTTTGGGCGAAGGCGGATCGCATTGCCTCCTCCAGGAAACGCTCCCCTTGGAAGGTGGGGATGCAGATGCTCACCAGCGGAAGCTCCATGGCCACGTTCACCTGCGGACCAAAATAGTGTGGCCCAAGGGAATGCGATCCCCGCAAAAGCCCTTGGCCACCGGTGCCATGGCGATGCCCTTTAGCCATTGCTTGAAGGGGCTGCCGCTGTTCTCCGCGTTCACCACCAGCTGCACCTTGCCCGGCAACGATGCTGCCATGCGCTCCAGCAGCGCTGTGCTCCCGTCCGTGGAGGCATCGTCCAGCAGGATCACCTCCATGTCCCGCATGGTTTGCGCAGCAATACTTGCTATCCGCTCCTTGAGGAAGGCAGCGTGGTTGTAGTTGGGCACGATCACGGAGACCAAGGGGCCAACCTCGCGATCGGCCGTTCGTTCTGTTGTGGTCCGGACTTCCATGGAGGACGTTGCGACTATGGTTCGCCCTGTTGCCCGCGGGCCAAAGCCTTGATGCGATGATAGACCTTCCTTGCCGAATTCTTCAATTGCAGCACGGGTTTGCCCATGATCATCCAGCGCCTGTGCTGTTGGGCCGATCGGCGCACCTCCAGGGCATAGGCACCAAACCGGGCCAGATCGGCCAACTGAAGGTTCATGCGTTGCTCATCAATGGCTCTCCGGATCCGCTGCAACATGATCGCAGCCAATTCATCATGGCCCATGCGCTTGGCCCAGGCATGCAAGGCGGCATGGCAATAGACGGTGTTCATCACCCGGTGGTAGCGGCTGGTGGCCGACCAGTTCCCACCAAGGCGGTAGTTGGCCATCACCTCCGGCATGTGGTACAAATTACCGTGTCCGGCCAACACTACCCATAGAAAAAAATCCCCGATGGGACTGAGCGCCAGTTCCGGTGGCGGCGTGCCCAGGATATTGCGGAACACCACGCTGGGTGTGTGGATGTAGTTGCCTTTGCGGGCCAAGTCGGCTTGGGTGGCGTATTCGGCGGGCACCTTGGTGATTCGGTCCTCCGTGATGCGGCCGTCCAGATGCTCCATGCCCACGGCATGGAAACACAACACATCACCAGGGTGCTGCTCCAGGTGGTCCACCTGCTTCTGCAATTTCAACGGGTCGGTCCAATAGTCGTCGCCCTCGCACCAGGCCGCGTATTTTCCTTTGGCTGCGGCCATTAAAGCCAGCATGTTCGCCCGGCCCGTGGGGCGGCCCATGATGCTGATGGCATCCTTGCGGGAATGAAGGAACAGCCGGACCTTGTCGGGATGCTCGGCGGCGATCCGTTGGCAGATCTCCCGCGTGCCGTCCGTGCTCTCGTCCTCGCCCACCAGGATCTCCACGGTAAAATCAGTTCGCTGCTCCAGGATGCCGTTCAAGCAAGCCTCTATATAGGGAGCGTGCTGATAGGTCGGCACGATAACGGAGACCAATGGAGGATGATCCGCACCGCTACGCCGAGTATGATCTGCCATGGGCCGGGGTCTTGGTCTTGCCTATGCCCAACAGAAGTGCTTGTTCAGGGTTTGGAATTCCGGATCGGCCATAATTGCTTCCGTGATGAATGTTGGCAACCCGTTTTTCCAAGCCAGATCATTTGTTTTCGTCCTGAAAACAGAGTAGGTGTCTTGGGCATCATCCTTCGATTCTGACCGTGCGATAAATGCACGTGTTTGCTCTGTCATACTCAGACCGCAAAATCTGAAAAGGGACTCCACGGCGGGCAGCTTCTCCGCGAGTAAACGCTCGTATTGGACTGACATGAACCGGTCCGGATACTTCCCCTGAAGTTCGAGGAAGAGCAGTGCGCCCTCCTTCCATTTGTTGTAACCGAAAAAATTCCGGGGATTGCCCAGGTTCTTCTTCGGTGCATCCAGCCACTCTGCTTCCAGATCCCATTCGGGATGGAACTCCTTGGGGGCCTTGATCCAGGAGTTCATGGTGGCGAAAGGGGAGCGCACCAGACCGATCACCCGGGTTCCTGAATTCCGGATCAAATTGTCGATGATATAGAGATAGTGGGTCTCCTTGAAAACCAGTGTGGTGGGCGAGGTCTTGGCGAACTGCGGGTTGGGCTTGCCGCTGATGGAGATCCGGGCCGTGGTGAAGGGATCCTCCGTCAACCGGAGTGCTTCAAAAAATGCTTGGATCTCCGCTTCGGTGGAGCTCTCGCTCAACGTAAGCGGGAAGCTGTAGGCCATATTGGGCTGAAAGCGGTACAGCACCTCGGGATGGCTATTGAAGATCTGCCCCAGCCAGGTGGAACCGGAGCGGGGCACGGAGAAGATGGCGATCTGGTTCATGGGATGGACGGTGCCGGTCTTGTTTGATTCGTGCGGTTGGTCGGGACGCTATAGCTCCGGGGTTGTGCCGACGTATGGATCTCTACAGGGTGCTCAGCCATATCCCGTTCCGTGTAGCGCCAATTTCTCATGGGTACTCCACCCCCTTGCATGGGGTGCTTGCCTCCAACAGGGAAAGATCTGCAGTGTTGGCGTGCGGTGCCGATCCTATCCCTCTTCAACCAAGTGCGGTAGTCGTGACAGTATTGCTCGGAATGGGAAGGGCGAGTATATGGGAGCTGCACTGGACTACGGCGAAGGTCATCAGTTGGAAAAGAATTCATAATGGTCCAGCAACGGGTTCAGTTCCTCAAAAGGGACATGGAGGATCGCATCCAACATGGAAAGTCCTGGGACCCATCCCCCGGTGCGGGGGTACTCCATGCTCACGGGGCGCAGAAATTGGAGGGAAAGTCCTCGGGCGCGCCAACGCTCTGCGGAATACAGTGTAGTGCCGCCCTGGGATTGGATGTAGCGTCGAATCCCCAGCTGTTCGCAGATATGGAACAAACGCTCTTCACGCTTCAACTCCGTGTTCAGCCCCAAGGCTGAGCTGAAGTCGAACTGTACGGTCCTTCCCATTCGCTCCATGGGCAAGCGTACCGAGCGGGCGGCCAGATCGCTGATCCGGTCACCCTTGAGGTCCAGCACTTCCGTTAACAACGCCCTTCCCTCCGTGTAATTTGCGGCTTTGTGATAGTTCTGGTCAATGGTGCGCAAAAAGCGGTCCTTCCAACGAGGAAACTGGCCCATGTCGATCTGTACCTCGTCAATGCGCTTGTTGGGACTGGCCCCTGACAATGGCACGCTGAAGAGGAGGTCGCGGCCGGAAACATGCAGCTTGTTGCGGGCGATATAGCCGCCCTTTATGAATTGCACGTCGTCATAAAAAATGAACCGATCTGCCGCCGCAGCCAACTGGTAGTATCCCATGTAGGGGAAAAAATAGGGCTGCATGATGGCCGTTCGCTGATCCATGCGTTGATCTTCATCGGGCCTTGGGTGGGCCATGCCTTTCGCTCCGTGCATGTGTGGTGGGGCCGTCGCAAAGGTAACCCAAACCGGGGCCTGCCTTATTTTACTTCCCGTTTGGTCCATGCTCCATCTTTGTCTCGAAATGGGATCGCAGGAAACGACCTTTGGTGGATACTTGGCGTTGGATGATCGTGCCGAACGAAGTCCTTTGGACCGGACCGGTGTTTGCTTGGGCACAGGTCGGGCGTGCATTGCTGCAGCCAGCAAAGCCGTAAGTCCCAAGCGTGTATGGGTGCCCCACTATATCTGTGATACTGCCTTGCAGGGGCTGGAGGCGGAGGGGGTCGCCGTGGCCCGCTACCCATTGAACGACAAGTTGTTGCCTTCAGACCTTCCTGACCCAAGCCCGGATGCCATGTTGCTGGTGGTGGATTATTTCGGATTGCTGGGCGCCGAGGCCGAGGCCGTGGTGGAAAATTGGGGCGGGCGGGGGATACTGGACCGCTCCCAAGCCTTTTTTGCGGGGCCGGCCGCTGGATGCTGGACCTTCACCAGCTTCCGGAAGTTTTTCGGTGTACCCGATGGGGCCCAGCTCTGGGGACCCGGCAAGATCGAACCTCCGACAACGCGGAACGAGGCTCCGATGCTGGACCATCTGGTGCTGGCCCAAGCTGGTGAACAGGGGGCCGGGCTTGAATACCACAGGAAGAACGAAGCATTGATGTCGGTCGATTACCGGGGCTGTGCGTGGATATCCGAGGTGCTGATGGAACGGACCGACCGGCAGGCGGCACGTCGTCGTCGGACGGCCAACTTCCAACGGTTGCATGAGCTGTTGGGCGCCCACAACGAACTGCAGCTGGCCTGGGACCTGGCCGACGGGCCCTACGCTTATCCTTTCCTTCCAAAGCAGGAATTGGACTTGGCCCGTTTGCATGAACGGGGCATCCATGCTCCCCGGCTGTGGCCCGAATTGCTGGAGCGTAACGGGCTGCCCCGGTGGGAGCAGCACTTGGTCGAACAGCTCAAGCCCCTCCCCGTGGATCAACGGTACACACCGGATGGGATGGTGCAAATGGCCGAACGGATCCTGCACATGCTGGGAGCATGACCCGGCACGGGATCAAGGACACCCCAGCTTGATCAGTCAACCGCCGCGGCAATGATGTCCGCGATCTCATCGATCACCGCATCCTCCAGACCGTAGTACAGGGGCAGGCACAACACGCGGTGGGACACGGACTCCGAGATGGGGCACTCCCCGGCGCGGTTGATGTAGGGCAGCTCGGTGATGGCCGGGTTGAAGTAGCGGCGCGGGTGGATATCCCGGTCGTCCAGGGCCTTGCGCACGGTCAGCAGTTCTTCCTCGCTCCGCAACACCATCGGGAAGTAGGCGTGGTTGTATTCGGTGTCCGCCGGCACCTTGGCCAGCTGTACGGGCACCTGGGCCAAGGCTTGGGCGTAGCACTGCCACTGGTGCTTGCGCTGGGCCAGGATCGCATCCAAGTACGGCAGGTTGGCCACCCCCATAGCGGCATGCATCTCGCTGTTCTTGGCGTTCAGGCCCATGGTGAAGAACTGCTCCCCAAATTGCCCCATGGTCCGCATCAGTTTCACCTGCTTGAAGATCTCGGGGTCCTTGGTCTGCACGCTGCCACCCTCTACGGTGTGGAACACCTTGGTGGCGTGATAGCTGGTGGAACTCACGTCGCCGTAGTTCAGCAGGCTTTCGCCCTTGTATTTGGTGCCGAAGGCGTGGGCCCCGTCGTAGATCACCTTCAGGCCGTGCTTTTTGGCGATGGCCTCGATGGCCTCCACATCGCAGGGCAGCCCATAGACGTGCGTGGCCAGGATGGCGCTGGTGCGCGGGGTGATCCGCTCCTCGATCCGGGCAGGGTCGATGCAGAACGTATCGGGATCGATGTCAACAAATACCGGCGTGCAGCCTTCCCAAATGATGCAGATGGTGGTGACCGGGTGGGAGAAGGCGGTGGTGATGATCTCGCCCTTCAGGTTCAGGGCACGGATCATCAGGTTGATGGCGATGGTGCCATTGACCATGAACAAGGGATTGGCCAATCCCACCTGTTCCTCCAAGGCTTGTTCAAACTGCCGAAGCAACTGGCCGTTATTGGTGAACCAACCACGCTGCCACACCCCGCGCATCAGCTCCATGTACTCTTCAAACGGGGGCTCGAACGCCTTGGTGACGAATATCGGTCCATGCCCACTGGACGCACTGGTCTGCTGGATAGGCTTTACCTTGTTCTCCATACGTGTTGGGTCCGCGACAAAAGTAACCTGCACCGATCTACAACCTCTTATTCCGACAGGTCCAATTCCCTGCCCAGCACGTGCGCCAATTTCTTCAGTTCCGGGGCAAAGTAGCGCTGCAATTCATCAGCCAAGCCTGGATCGAGGCGGTTGACATAGGTGCGTTTGTTGGACCGCAGTGCAAAAGCTCGATGCTCCTTGGGCAGGGCCTCCTGTCCGATGGCCTGGCAGATGTCCGCAACCACACCGGCGGGGTCCTGCTTGAACAATGGATAGCCATAAACCCTAAGCCGCCCCGGTCCAAGGTGTTCCTGGTAGGCCGCGATTTGATCGGCATACCTGCCTCGTGCAAGATAGAGATGGGCGGGTTCGTTGGTCCTCCCCGCCAATTCGTCCTCCACGGCCTGTGCGAAGCTGCGCGGATCATGGAGGTGGCCCCAACGGGAATCGCCCTTGAAATCGCGGAACATGTTCCATGCGGAGAATGCCCGGAGCACGGGATCCCGCAAGATGGCCACGCAGATCGCATTTGGCAGATGTTCGGCGATCCGTGGCGCCGAACGCCCGGCGTGGATCAGGTAACCGGGTGAGGCCTCGAAGGTGAAATGCCCGAACGATCTTGCCGGGATGGCCGGGAACATTTCCCGGTACCGCTCCATTCCTTTGGCATACTCCGCATCGTCGCTGAAGAAATGAAGCTCCTTTTCCTTCGGCCTTGCGGCCTTGGGGTGTGCGGCTAAAATGCTGAACAGGGCAGTGGTCCCGGCTTTTTGGGCGCCGATGACCACGATGGACGGGGTCATGCGGGGCCGCACTTTTTCAAAGAGGTTGCGCAAGCGGTTCATGTTGAGGGATCCGTAGCCTGCACGGTCCATGGTATCTGCAGGCGGAACATGCCTTTGCGTCGTCCGTGCCAAGCGCCGTCCCTGGGCGGCTCCACGACCTGGAAGGCCACCACCTGATCTTCCCGGAAACTCATCCGGCCCTGGTGCGAAACGCCAATATGCAATCGATATTCCCCAGCGTTGAACAAATGTCCCGGGAAACGGCAGCGCAGCACATGGTGGCCCTTGTCCAGGAAGTGGCCGTCCAGCCCCTCCCGGCTGTTGGTGGTAAAAACGACGAAGTCGTCGGCGTTGACCACCTGCATATTCACGGCTGTGTGGTCCGCTTGGTGGATGTCCAAACCGATCTCCACATCCACGGCGTCCTCCCAGCGGAAGGCGTCGCCGCCGGAGGCGGGGCTTACCCGCACATGGCGCAGGTGGGCCACCTCGTTGCCGGGGGCCTCGTGTGGTGCCCACGTGCGTTCGGTGGTGGCCGTGTTGTAGTTCTGCAGGTAGGCGCCCACCACTTCCTCCGTAGGCCCCTGCATGCGCACGCGGCCTTTGTCCAGCCACACCACCCGGTTGCATAAGGATCGCATGGCGGTCATGTTGTGGCTGACGAAGAGCACCGTGCGGCCGCTCTTGGCGCTGTCCTTCATTTTGCCCATGCTCTTGCGCTGAAACTCGGCATCGCCCACGCTGAGCACTTCGTCCACGATGAGGATCTCCGGCTCCAGGTGGGCGGCCACGGCGAAGCCCAGGCGCACGCGCATGCCGCTGCTGTATCGCTTCACCGGGGTGTCGATGTGGTGGGTCACCCCGCTGAAGGCGATGATCTCGTCCATCTTGGCATCCACCTCGGCACGGCGCATGCCGAGAATGGCGCCATTGAGGTAGATGTTGTCCCTGCCGGTAAGCTCGGGGTGGAAGCCGGTGCCCACCTCCAGGAGGCTGCTCACCTTGCCGCGCATGCGAATGACGCCCTCGGTGGGCAGGGTGATGCGGCTGAGCAGCTTGAGCAGGGTGCTCTTGCCGGCGCCGTTGTGGCCGATAATGCCCACCACTTCGCCCTTGCGCACCTCGAAGCTCACGTCGCGCAGGGCCCAGAAGTCCTCGCCGATGCGCTGGGGATCCACGGCCATGTCCAGGGGCACGGTGGGGTCGGGCCGGCCGAGCAGTTTGGCGGTCCAGGCCTTCACGTCGTCGGTGAGTTGCTGGCGGTTCAGGGTGCCCAGGCGGTAGCGTTTGCCCACGCCCTGCACCTGCACCATGAGGGGAGCTTCAGACATGCAGCGGCGAAGGTAAGGCTTGCGACCCCACCGTCGCTGCGAGGCAGGGCTATCGGGTCTTAAATCCGAGCAGCCGATTAAGGTAGTTCTCGGACCAATCGGCAGCCAAGCGTTTGCGGGAGAGGCTTTTCTTGGGATCATTGTAGAGTCGCGATGACGTTCGCTTCGCGCTTACAGCGCTCGCGATGACGTGCCGCTTCGGTCGCTGGCGCTCCCTTGCGATGACGTGCCGCCCCCTGCTCGGCCACCCGGGCGGCCGAGCTATATTTGCCGCCCTTGCAAAAACGCCGCCCCACGGCCGGGCGCGGCGTGGCGGAGCAACCATGGCAGCAGTTCAAGGCCCCAAGGGAGGCATCATCCAGGTGAACGACCTGCGGGTGGTGGCACGCATCGTGTCCAAGAACTGGTACTTCGTTGCCATTGCCCTGGTGCTCTCCGCCGTGCTTTCCTACCTCTACTCCTACAAGATCCCCGAGGTGTACGGGGCCAGCACCCAGATCCTCCTCAAGGACAAGGTGTCCTACGACTACCAGAGCCAGGTGTACAAGAACATCGGCTACGTCAACTCCTACGGCGACATCATCAACCAGAAGCGCGTGCTCACCAGCTACGACCTCATCGACCGCACGCTGAGCAAGCTCAACTTCGACGTCTCCTACTACATCATCGGCCGGTTCAAGACCACCCAAGCCTACAACAACCTGCCGTTCACCGTGGACATGCAGGTGCTGAACCCGAAGGTGTACGAGCGCCCCATCGACCTGCACATCATCGATGCCAAGACCTACCGGATCAGCTACGACCCGGGGTCAGGGGTGGTGACCAAGGAGTTCGAGTTCAACAAGGATGTGGCCGATGCCGACTTCGTGCTCCGCATCACCCCCAACTACGACCTCAAGCCGTCCACCATCGGCAAATTCACCGCCACCGATTACCGCTTCATCCGCCACTCACGCAGCAAACTGGTGTCCAAGTACGCCCGCAGCCTCGATGTGGAGAACATCACCTATACCTCCATCCTGAAGGTGAGCGTGGAGGACGAGATCCCCGAGCGGGCCAAGATGTTCCTGGACAGCCTGAGCAACGAGTACATCATCTACACCCTGCAAGGGGACTACGACATCAACGAGAACACCCTCCGGTACATCGACAAGCAGCTGGATGAGGTCACCGGCATCCTGGGGCAATACGAGGACGACCTGCAATCCTTCCTGCGCAGCAAGGACATCCTGGACCTGAACAAGGAGAGCAGCATGTACTTCAACAGGCTGGTGGACCTGGATGCCCAGAAACGGCAGCATGAGCTGATGATCGAGAGCGTGGACAACCTGCGCAACTACGTCATCAACATCGGCGAGGACGAACTCCTGCCACCGGCATTCTACATCCTGGGCGATGATGACTTCCTGAAGCGCACCCTGGGGCAGCTGTACAGCATGCAGATGGACATCAACCGGTACAGCTACGCCCTGGAGCCCAACAACCCCACGGTGATCGAACTGCTGCAGACCATCCAGCTTACGCGGGCCAACCTGCTGGTGTACCTGAAGAACACGCGGCAGGCCATCCAGGAGAAGATCGTTGACCTGGAGAAGCAGGCCGGCGAATACACGGGGCTGATCCGCGCCGTGCCCCAGAACCAGCGCGATGTGGAGGCCTTCCAGCGCAAGGTGAAGGTGAACGAGAAGCTCTATGAGTTCCTGCTGGAGAAGCGGGCCAGCACGGTGATCGCCCGGGCCGGCATCGTGCCGCAGACCAAGGTGATCGAGGCCGCCCGCACCATGGGCGTGGTGAAGCCCGACAAGACCAAGATCCTCTATACCTTCCTCGTGGGCGGAAGCATCCTCTCGCTACTGCTGGTGTTCGTGCGGGTGCTGTTCTACGACCGCATCGACAACGCCGACCAGCTGCGCAGCACCACCCAGGTGCCCGTGTTCGGCGAGGTGATCCTGAGCGAAAAGGCCGAGGAGAACTACGTGGTGGTGGACAGCGACCCCAAGGCGGGCATCACCGAGAGCTTCCGCACCATACGCACCAACCTGGAGTACCTGCCGCCCACCGAGGCCGGCCGCGCCGTGCTCGTTACCAGCTACCGCCCCAACGAGGGCAAGACCTTCTGCTCGGTGAACCTGGCCGCCATCCTGGCCAAGGCCGGCAAGCGCGTGCTGCTGCTGGAGCTGGACCTGCACAAGCCCAAGGTGGGCAAGGGGCTCGAACTCCAGAACAAGAAGGGCATCAGCGCCATGCTGGTGGGCAAGGCCACCATCGAGGAGTGCATCATGCCCACCCGTATCGAAAACCTGGACGTGATGCTCGCCGGGGCCACGCCCCCCAACGCCTCCGAGCTCATCCTCAGCAAGAAGCTGCCCGAGCTTTTCGAGTACGGCCGCCAGCACTACGACTACGTCATGATCGACACGCCGCCCGTGGGCCTGATCACCGACGCCCTGCTGATGATGCGCCACGTGGACGCCACCCTCTTCGTGATCAACACCCGCTTCGCCAACCGCGACCACGTGCGCAACGCCATCGACGTGCACGCCTCCAACGCGGCCAAGAACTTCGGCTTCATCCTCAACGGGGTGCGCATGAAGAAGAGCAAGTACTACTACAACGCCAACTACGGCTACGGCTACCGCTATGCCTACGGCTACGGCGGGTATGGCTACGGGTATGGCTACGGCCGCCGCAAGAAGCAGGAGGACACGCCCAACGACGTCGGCGGAACCGCGTAAATGGAAACCATGACCCCGCCCCAAGCCCCCGACAGCGGACATGAACACTGGGACGTGGTGATCGCCCCGGCGGCACCGTGGTGGCGCCTCAACCTGGGCGAGCTTTGGCACTACCGCGACCTGCTGAAGGAGCTGGTGGTGCGCGACCTCACCGCCGTGTACAAGCAGACCATCCTGGGCCCCATCTGGGTGCTGGTGCAACCCCTGCTCACCTCCCTGATGTTCGCCCTCGTGTTCGGCCTGATGGCCCGCATGAGCATCCCCGGCATACCGCCCCTGCTGTTCTACATGAGCGCGGTGGTGCCCTGGAGCTACTTCGCCGGGGTGATCAACAAGACGGCGGCCACCCTGATGGCCAACGCCCCCCTGATGACCAAGGTGTACTTCCCCCGCCTGATCCCCCCGCTCTCCACCATGTTCTCCACCGGCTTCACCTTCCTGGTGCAGCTGGCCTTCTTCTTCCTTTTCGCCATCGTGTACCGCGTTGGCGGCAGCTACCACTGGGCCCCCGGGGTGGCCTTCCTGATGTTGCCGGTGCTGCTGCTGCTGCAGATGATGCTCGCCTTCGGCACGGGCCTGCTGGTGGCCGCCCTCACCACCAAGTACAAGGACCTCAACTTCCTCATCTCCTTCGCCGTGCAGCTGCTCATGTACATGAGCCCCGTGATCTTCCCGCTCAGCCGCGTGGAACCCGACAGCGCGTTGCGCCCCATCATTGTGGCCAACCCCATCACGCCCGTCATCGAAGGCTTCCGCGCCGCCCTCCTGGGCACCGACATGCAATGGGGCACGCTGTGGTACACCTTCGCCTTCTCGGCGGTGGCCCTGCTCCTCGGCCTCGCCGCCTTCCAGCGCGCCCAGCGCAGCTACGCCGACGTGGTGTGAGCGCTACCGTGCCGACGGCACGTCAGGGCGAGCGCTGTAAGCGCGAAGCCCACCGTCATCGCGAGCGCCAGCGACCGAAGCCCCCCAACGGCCCACACGCCTCGCGCAATCAAAGGCTGCTTCGGCCTTGTTAAGTGCACAAGGCCTCGCAGCGACGTGGGGGGCGCGCCTGCGGCACGTCATCGCGAGCGCCATAGGCGCGAAGCGATCCTTCATCCGCGCCTGCGGCACGTCATCGCAAGGGAGCGATAGCGACCGAAGCCCCCTCCGCCGCCCACACGCCTCGCGCAATCAAAGGCTGCTTCGGCCTTGTTGAGTGCACAAGGCCTCGCAGCGACGTGTGGGGGGGCCATGAACACCCTCCCCGCGGACCTGTTCAGAACTCATGGACGGCCGTTTCATCGGATCGCCTACATTTGGCCTCGCCCAATGCTTCCGATTGAATCCAATCCATGAAGGTCTCTCTTCGCTTCTTGTTGCTGGCAGCTGCGATCGTGGCCCCGTTTGCGGGGGCATTGATGGCCCAGCCCGGCCCCGGAGGAGGTCCACCTTGTTGGCCTCCCCCTTGCATTCCCATTGACGGGGGCATCTCCCTGCTCATCGGTGCCGGTGCCCTCTTGGGAGGCAAGAAGGCCATGGACCTGCGCAAGGCCCGCAAGTCCGAGGTGTGATGCCTGCGGGCATGCCGTCATTGAAGGTCACCCGTGACCCTTTGCTTCGTTTCCTTCTTACCGCAGGGCTGTTGTATGCGGCATGGCATGTGCTGTACGCCGTGCTGATCCACCCGTGGGGCGGGCTGGACCGCGCCGTGATCGCCTCGCTGATCACCTGGGCCGGCACCATCCTCACCACCTTGGGCTATGAACTGATCCCCGAGCCGGTGAATGCCGAGAACATCCGTACCATCGGCGTGGAGGGGGGACATCTGTTGTGGATCGGCGACCCCTGCAACGGGGTCAGCCTGTTCGCCGTGTTCATCATCTTCCTGGTGGCCTACGGCGGCGCCTGGAAGCACAAGGCCTGGTTCGGGGCCTTGGGCATCCTCAGCATACACTTGGTGAATGCACTCCGGGTGGCGGCCCTCTGCATCGTGGTCACCATCAACTACGAGTGGCTCAACTTCAACCACGACTACACGTTCTACGTGGTGGTGTACGGCTGGGTCTTCCTGCTGTGGTACATCTGGGTGAAGCGCTTCGCTTCACGCCAAGCACCCGCAGCCCAGTGATGGCCGGTACCGGCATCCGTTGGGACCGCCGGCTGGAGGTGGCCTTGGTATTCCTGGCGGGCATCCTGTACGGTTCCTGGCGCGAGTTCATGTTCGTGAACCTGAACTACCAGATCGACCACGTGGCGCGCCATACGGAGTTTTCCTACGCCCATAGTATGGTGCGCGGCTGGATCGGCGGCTGGGGCCTGCCCGCGTTGCTGGCCTTGAAATGGTCGCTGGCCTTTTTGTCCATGGCGGTGATCGCCCTGCTGTGCATCGTGCTGGTGCGCATCCTGCATGGTGGATGGGGACATGCCCGCTGGATGGCCTTGGGCTTCGCCGGCTTTGCCGTGCTATCCTTGGGCCTGCACCTGCTCGCCCGCTGGGTGCCCGCGCTGGAGATGGTGGCGGTGGGCTTGTCCCACATGTTGCAATACCCCGTACCGCTGGTCTTCATCCTGGTGGCATCGTTCGTGCCCAAGGATTAGGGGGGGCCTTCGGGCGGCCTTCACGCCCCCAGCTGCCGGAGCAGGTGGCGGTAGGTGTCGTTGTGTGCGGCCTTGGTGTAATGGGCCAGGGCGTAGCCCCGTATGCGCGACCGGGTGGTGTCGGACGGGCGTTCCAGCAGGGGCGGTACATCCTCTTCCCCTTGGACCAGGCCGAGACTTTCGTGCAGGATGGTGGCGGAAAAGTCGCCGATGTGTTTGCTGGCGATCACCGGCAGGCCGCAACTGAGGTATTCGGCGAACTTGGTGGGCGAGGCCACCCGGTTGGTGATGGTGTCCTCGCGCACCAGCAGCGCATGGTCGCAGGCGTTGAGCACCGCATGCACCTCCGAGGGCTGTACCCACATGCGCAGGGAGCGGCCCAGCCAATTGGCGGACAGGGCCTCAATGGCGGGGTCGGGCGGGCTTAGGAAAAGGACCTTGGTGCGCGGTTGTGTGCCGAGGATGAGGCCGAGCAGCCTTTCGAGCAGCGCGAATGATTGCCAACCGGCCGAGGAGCCCGAATACACCAGCACCACATCGTCGGCGGTGAACCCCAGCTGTTCGCGCATGGCCTGCGGGTCGCCGCCTTCGGCGAGGTGCGTGGCGGCCAGCGTACAGGGGATCACCACATGGTCGTTCCCTTGGTAGCCGTAGCGTTCGCGCCAATGCTCCACCAGGGCATGGCTCACGGCCAGCCGCAGGTCGCTGCGCTCCACGGCTTCCTGCTCCACGGCCCGGAACTGGGCGATCAGGGCGTCATCGTCGATGATCCGGTATTCCTCCCATTCGGCGGCATAGGCCCCGCGTGCATCCAGGCACACCTTGGCGGTGCGGCCCTGGTCGCGCGCCCGGAGGGCCATCCAAGTGGCCAGCACGCCCCGCGCGATGATGGCCGACGGCTTCAGCCGCCGACAGGCCCACTGCACCACGGCCGTGTTGGCGCGCCAGTGCTTCATGCGCGGCACCATGGGCAGCACGATGGCGTCGGGGCTGTGCGCCCGGATCTTGCGGCGGATGCCGAAATAGTCGCGGGCGCTCACCAAGGCCAGCAGCCGCACGCGCGGACCGCCCAAGGTGTTCAGGTGGGCCACCACGTCCGTCACCTGGCTCCAATATACGCCGGTGGGCTGGTCGTTGTAGGTGAGGTAAAGGATCAAAGCCGGGCCAATACGTCAAATACCCTTTCCGTGGCGTGGCCGTCCCACAGGGGCGGAACGGTGCCCCGCGTGGCGCGCCCCTCCTCGATGTCGGCGATGGCCGCCCGCAAGGCGGGCAGGTCGAAGTTGATGAGCCGGTTGGAGCCCATAGTAATGGTGATGGGCCGCTCGGTGTTGGGCCGCAGGGTGAGGCAGGGCACCCGCCGGTAGGTGGTCTCCTCCTGGATGCCGCCGCTGTCGGTGATGACGAAGGCGCAGGTGGCGATCAGCTTCTGGAAGTTGAAGTAATCCATCGGGCCGGTGAGCCGCAGGTGGGGCAGGGCCTCCAGCTTGGGCATCAGGCCCGTGGCCTTCAGCTTGGCCGTGGTGCGCGGGTGCACCGGGAACACCACATGCCGCTCGCGTGCCACGAAGGCGATCAGGTCCACCAGCTTGGACAGCTCCTCCGGTACATCGACGGTGGCCGGGCGGTGGATGGTCATCAGCACGTGGCTGCCGGGCTGCAGGCCCAGGTCCTCCAGCACGGGCGCCGCCTGCACCTGGGCATCGTAGGCCACCAAGGTGTCCATCATGGTGTTGCCCGTGAAGTGGATTGCGGCTGGGTCGCGTCCCTCGGCCAACAGGTGGTCGATGCCGCTTTGCTCGGTGACGAAGAAGTGGTCGGTGATGCGGTCGGTGAGGATGCGGTTGATCTCTTCGGGCATGCCCATGTCGCCGCTTCGGAGGCCGCTTTCCAAGTGGGCCAGCGGTATGCCCATCTTGTTGGCCACCAAGGCCCCTGCCAAGGTGCTGTTCACATCACCGGGCACGATCACCAGGTCGGGTTGCCAATCCTTGGCCACCGCCTCCAGGCCGATCATGATGTGGCCCATCTGGGCCGCCGGGCTCGCTTGCGGGGTGTCCAGGAACCGGTCGGGCCGCAGGCCGAACTGATCGAAGAACACGGTGCTCATCTTATCGTCGTAGTGCTGGCCCGTATGCACCAGGTGCACCTCCATGCCCCGTTCAGCCGCCACGGCCTTGAAGCGCGTCACCTTGATGAAGTTGGGGCGCGTGCCCACCACGACCATCAGTCTCTTCATGTCCGTCTGCTGCCTGTGCCGCCGCGAATGGCGGACGGGCCGCGAAGGTACTCCATGCGTGCAGCCACCATGCGCCGCAGGCGCACCCCTACGTCCCTGCGAGGCCTTGTGCGCTTAACAAGGCCGAAGCAGCCTTTGATTGAGGGGGGTATGTGCGCGGTTTGGGGGAATGAAAGATCGCTTCGCGCCTATGGCGCTCGCGATGACGTGCCGCAGGCGCGGATGAAGGATCGCTTCGCGCTTACAGCGCTCGCGATGACGGTGGGCTTCGTCGGCCTGCGGCCGCCTTGCGATGACGGGCTTCGCGGCCTTCAGGACAGCACCTCGGCCATGAGCCGGTCCGTCACGTTGGGCAGGAGGAACTCGCCGTGATCGGCCGAAGCATCCACCTCGATCCTGCGTTCGCCACGGATGATCTTGGGCAGTTCTTCCGCCAGCTCTTCGACACGGAGTGAGGCGCCCAAGTGTTTTTCCTCAATGGTGCGGCCCACCAGGCCCGGCTCGCCGATATGGAGGACCGGCCGGCGCAGGCAGAAGAGCTCGCTCAACTTGGTGACCATCACGTCCTTCTTGTCCCGAGGAAGGAAAACGGGGACCAGATCGGCTTCCGCCAAGCGTGCCAACACTTCCTTGGGCGGTACGGGAGCATGGAAGAGGATCAGATCGCCCAACCCTCGGGCCAGCACCTCTTGCTGGAAGGTTTGGAAGCCCTGCCCGGTGATGTACAGGTCCAGGCGGCAGGGAGGAGGCAGCCCCGGGTTGCGCTCCTTGATGCGGGAGAAGGCATTCAGCAACGCAGGGATGTATCCTTCCGATTGCTCGGTGCCATATAAGTTGCCGGCGTAAACCATCCGGAAAACCCCGTCATTCCTCGGCGGGGAGGGCGGAGGCAGGTCGTCGGGGTCGATGGTGTGCGGGATCCAGGCCCACTTGCGGCCTTCGGCGCCATAGGTCTGTTTCAGCTGGTCGAGAATGACCGTGTGCGGCGAGATTATCGTGTTGGCCGTGTTGATCACGCCGGCTTCCAGGTCTTTTTCCACCTGCAAACGCCGGGCAGGCAATGTGAGGAACCCATAGTGCCTTCCCCAAGTCCATTCGTCCCGGAAGTCGATGCTGAGGTGCAGCTGTGGCACCGCCTGTTTCAATTCCGCGGCATAGCCGAGAAGATGGAAAGGTGCCCCCGTGGCGATCACGTGACGGATCTGATGTTCACGGATCAAGGCCGATGCCTTTTGCAACACATCTTTCCGTGATAAGCAGGCCGTGTCGTAGTAATTGCCCTTCGTGAGCAGGGGCAGGATCCGTAGCCAGGCCCGGTACATCAGTTTATCCCAAAGACTGGTCAGCGGCCAGCGTGTCATCACCGCCGGGAACCGTGCCGGAATGGTATGGTGGATGATGAGGGGATGGCGCACATCGTCGGTCCAAAGGGATGCTTTGGAGCCGGCCTGTTGCTCACTGCGGATCACATGCACGGGGTGCCCCCTGTTCGCCAGTTCCTTGGCGAACTTCGCCCAGCGCCTGCCCCCGATGCCCGGTATGGGCGGGAAGGAGTGGCAGAGAAGGAGAATGGGTTCGCCGGCTTGCATGGAGCGGGCGAAGGTAACGGCAAGGGAAACGCATCCACCGCAGGGTGCGTGCGAAGGACTGCCGGGACAGCCGCCGGTGTCAGGCAGGCCAAAAAAGATCCCCGGGCCGCTCGTTTTGCTTAGTTTGCGAACCTTTTGGGCGCACATGGCGAAGCACGCGATCATCACGGGGGGGGCGGGGTTCATTGGCAGCCACCTGGTGGACCGCCTGATGGCGGAAGGGACGTGGCGGGTCACGGTGGTGGATAATTTCCATCCGAATTACCCGCGGGCCATCAAGGAGGCCAATGTGGCGCACCACCTGCAAACCCCGGGGTTCACCTTGGTCGAAGGCGATGTGCTCGATGAGGCGGTGTGGGACCGCGTTTTGGCCATGGCCCCTGCACGGGACACGATCATTGTGCACCTGGCGGCCTTGGTGGGCGTGCGGCCCAGCATAGCGGATGCCATGGGCTATCACCAGGTGAACGTGCGCGGCACTTTGCAGGTCTTGGAGCGGGCCCGCCATGCGGGTGTGCCGCATTTCGTGCTGGCCAGCAGCAGCAGCGTGTACGGGGAGCATCCCGACATGCCATGGCAAGAGGACCTGCAACACCTGCAGCCTGTAAGCCCCTACGCCGTCACCAAGCTGGCCGCGGAGGAGTTCACCCGCGTCTATGCCCGGCTCCACGGCCTGAACGCAACGGTGTTGCGCTTCTTCACCGTGTACGGACCGCGCCAACGGCCCGATCTGGCCATCCACGACTTCTTCAACAGGATCCAGGAAGGGCGGCCGATCCGCCGTTACGGCGACGGAAGCACCCTGCGTGATTACACCTTCGTGGATGACATCATCGCCGGGGTGCGCAATGCCATGGCCAAGATGATGGAGGAGCCCCCGGGCAAGGGTGCCTTCGAGATCTACAACCTCGGCCACTCGGAGCCCGTGGCCTTGAACGCCCTGATCGCCGCGCTGGAGCAGGAAGGCGGGCGAAAGGCCCTCATCGAGCCATGGCCCGAACAGCCGGGCGACGTGCCCCGCACGTATGCCTGCGTGGACAAGGCGCGGATCCGCCTGGGGTATGAGCCGACGACCGGCCTGGCCGAGGGTTTGCGCGCTTTCGCACGGTGGCATGCGCGGGCAAAAGACTTTGTTTGACCCGGCAAAAGGCATGGGCAAAGGCCGGTGATGCGCACCTTGGGGATCAGTCATAAGACCCGCTACTGGCAGCACTATTGCTTCAGCAACCCGCCGGAGGGCCATCGCTACGTGCGCATGCCCGACATCCCTTGGCATGTGGCCGGCATCGAGTGGGAGTTCCTGGTAAACACCAAGTTTTTCCTGCCATACCCCCGCCCCGACCTGTACCATACGTACAATGGCGTGGTGGCCAACGCCCACCCGTGGGTGGTGGAGGTGGAAAGCTACCTGCCGCGCTATCAACGCATGCCGCGCACCCACCCGCTGTACCGATGGGCGCTCCGGCGATTGGCGGGCAAGCACTGCAAGGCGTTGATCTTCACCAGCCAGGCCGCCATGGACCAGAACCGGCACCACCTGGTGGAGGCCGGGGTGGACCCCGCCAAGATGACCGTGATCTACCGGGCCGTGGAGCGGTTCAAACCGCTGCCGGGTGATCCCGACCGGTTCACCATCCTGTTTGCCGGTAACGGTTTCTACCGCAAGGGCGGGGTGGAGCTGCTCAAGGCCTTCCAACGGATGGCACGTCCAAGGATGCACCTGGAGATCATCAGCTCGATGGAGCAGGATTGGGGGCTTTGCCCCTTGCCGGAAGTGAAGGCGTGGGCCGAGAAGACCATCGCCGAAGACCCCCGGATCACCCTGCACCGGCGGCTGCCCCATGACCGCGTGATCGAGCACATGCGTGCCGCCGACCTGTTTGTGGCCACCACCTATTTGGATCCCTTCAACAATACCGTGCTGGAGGCCATGGGGGCTGGTTTGCCCGTGATCTGTTCCGATGCGGGCGCCCTTGGCGAGGTGGTGGAGCATGGGCGCAACGGATGGGTGATGCACGTGAACGACCGCGCCAGCGATGACATTGCCGAAGAGCTCGGCGCCTTGATCCTCCAGTTGGTGGATGACCCGGCCCGGCGTGACGCTATGGGGCGCGAGAGCCATGCCATCGTGCAGGAGAAATTCTCCCTGCCCGTCCGCAACGCGCAGCTGGTGAAGCTGTACGATGCCGCCTTGGCAGACCGGTGAGGACGGACGGCCACCTACGATTCTACTTCCGCACCTGCCCGAAAAGCGACAGGAACTCTTGGGCCACTTGTGGCCAATCGAACCGCTCGCGGGCCCATGCATGGCCTGCCAGGCCCATGGCCCTGCGTTGGGCCGGATCCATGCGGCAGAACCGGAGCAAGCCTTGGTACAGGGCCTCCTCGTCGCCGGGCGGCAGCAGCAAACCGGTGGTGCCGTCCACGACCTGGTCGGCCGTGGCGCCCACATCGCTCACCACCACCGGGCAGGCGCGGGCCATGGCCTCCAGCACCACCGTGGGCATGCCCTCGAAGCGCGTGGGCAGCACGAAGCAATCGCTTTCGGCATAGAGCCGGAAAAGAAGGTCATCATCAACCCGGCCCAGCAGCTCCACGTTGGCCGGCAGGCCGGTGGCCTTGTACTGTTGGAGCAGGGGGCCATCGCCGGCCAGTTGGAACAAGGCCGGAACCTGGGTATCGGCCAGGCGTTGTGCCACCTTCATCAGCACGTCGATGCCCTTGTTGAAGGCAAAACGCCCCACGAACAGGAAACGGACCGGCCCCGGCGGCGGGGTGCCGGCGGATGGCGCCCCCGGCACTTCCACGGCATTCGGGATCACCGCCACCCCGCGGCTGCCGATCGCGTGCAGGATGCCCGTGAGCTTGCCCCCCAGCGAAATGGTGAACCTCGCCCGCCGGGCCAAGTGCCGCACCAGCAGCCGGAAGGGCCAGCCCATGGCCCGTTCCTTCCGCGTCAGCCCTTGGAACATCTCCAGCCCATGGGGATGGAAGACCAGCTTGTCCTTGAACCGGTCCACGTCGGCCCAAACGCTGAAGCCTTGGCTGAGTATCACGTCGGGCTCCACCTGCCGGAGGGCGGCGGCGGTCTGCTTGCTGTACCGCCAAAGCTCGCGAAGGTAGAGGCGCTGCGTATCGATGGGTGGCAAGGCCACCTCCCGTACATGGGGTAGCCCATGGAAGATGCCGGGTGCATGGGGATGCAGCACGGTCAGCTCCACCCGCCCCGTGCGGGCCAGGTGCTCCACGAGCAGCCGCGAATGCCGTTGCATGCCGCCCATGGCATGGGGGAACACGCCGTCCGTGCACACGGCCACGTGCAGCCGTGCGGATGATGGGGCATCCGCCCGCGCGGGGGCGCCCGTCATGGCAGCAACTTCTCCTGCAGCAGGGTGGCCACGCCCGCGTCGATCTCCCACTCCGGCGCCCAGCCCGTGGCGGCCTTCAGCTTGGACACGTCGGCCAGCAGGTGCATGCGTTCCACCTTGCGCACCCGCGCGGGGTCCACTTCGATGTGCAGTGGCTCGCCCAACTGGCGCCCAAAGGCCTGTACCACCTCGCGTACGCTGTATTCGATGCCACGTCCGATGTTGAACACCTCGAAGCCGGGCAGACGGGCATCGAGCAGCGACAATACCGCCCGGCCCATGTCCGACGTATGGATGAAGTCCCGTTTCGGGTCCAGGTTGCCCAGCTTCAACGTACGCCGGCCCGCCAGCACTTGCCGTTGGATCTCGGGGAACAGGTGGGGGTTGGTCTCGTTGGGGCCGAAGGCGTTGAAGAAGCGGCCCACCACAACGGGGATGCCGGTGCGCAGCTGGAATTCGGCGGCCACCTTTTCCGTGGCGAGCTTGGTCACCCCGTAGATGTCCATCGGCCCGGGCTCGTGCGTTTCGGCCACGGCCTCGTCGCAGATGGGGTACACCGCCGCGGTGCTCGCCACGAATACTTGTCCAACGCTCCCCGCCGCTTCACAGGCGTCCAGCACGTTGATGGTGCCCATGATGTTGATCTCGGCCGCCTCGGCCGGGTGGGCGTTGCAGTAGGGGATGAAGTGCACCGCCGCCAGGTGCAGCACCACCTCGGGACGAAGGGCCGCCACGGCTTCGCGCACGGCCTGCCGGTGGCGGATGTCCACTTGCAGGAAACGGTCGTCGGGAACAGCAGCCAGGTGGCGGCGACCGAAGGAAAGGTCGTCCAGCACATGTACTTCATCACCCCGGGCGTTGAGCATGGATACCAAGGCGGACCCGATAAATCCCGCCCCGCCGGTGACCAGAACCTTTCTTCCCATGCCGCGAAGGTAGGGAAGGGGCAGTGCGCCGCCCACGAAGACGGGGCATGATACGGCATGGATCCGGCCCTGCGTGAATACTCTTGGATCGCCCAAAGTGCAGCCGGGCCTCCCGGGCTACATTTGCCGGTCTTGGCGTGCCTGTTGCGGCAATATGTGGAGGTTCCTTCGTGAAAATAGCTACACCGTGGGGTTCCTCATCCTGTGGTTGGTGGTGGCCAAGTACGCGGCCCTCCTCATGTATGTGTTGTTGCCGCTGGGGGTCATCCTGCTCCGCCGGATCGACCGCTGGCAGGATATCTTGTTCGGGTTCATCATGGTGCTGGTCCTGTCCGATGCCGGGCTCGAGTTCCCGGGCATGCTGGTGTTCAAATCGGCCAAGTCCACCTACATCCTGGTCCTGGCCTTGATCCTTTTCGTGGACCAGGCCCGCATGTATCCCTTGGCCCGATTGTTCACTCTTTTTCTGCCGTTCTTCTTCTATGCGATGTTTCCGATCATCAGGAATGAAACACCCCTTGTTTCGGCGGAGAAGACCCTGTCATACGCCTTGCTGTTCCTCGTGGTCCCCAACTATGTGCTCTACAATTTCAGGTTGTACAAATGGGATTTCTTCCGCAACCTGGTCTGGTTCCTGGTGTTTGTCCTGGTGTCGCAGCAATTGCTCCCCTATTTCGGCAATACGGAGCTGTTCTATTTGGGTGGCCGCTTCCGCGGCTGGTTCGGAAACCCCAATGGCATGGCCATCTTCACCTTCCTGACCTTGGTGTTGTTCACCGTGGTGAACCACCTGCACCGGGGGCTATTCACCCGCTGGGAGGTCCTGTTCATACAGGCCGTCCTGTTCTATTACATCATCACCTGCGGCGCCCGGACATCCTTGATGTCGTCGTTGATGTTCCTGATGTTCATCCAGTTCTTCCGGATCTCCACCGCCTTGGGCATCATCTCCTTCGTGGCCTTCATCGGCATCACCGAGCTGTTGGCCAGCAACCTGCCGTACATCATCACATCCCTGGGCCTGGAGGAATACATGCGGGTGGACACCATCGCCAGTGGTTCGGGCCGCTACGTTGCATGGAATTACGCCTGGGAGCAGATCAACGCCAGGGGCGACCTGCTTTTCGGGGCCGGGTTCGAACATGAATACAATGTGTTCTATGCGGCATGGAGGTATCTTTCCAGCCTGGGGCACCAGGGAGGCGTGCACAATTCCTACCTCGCCTTATGGTTAAACGTGGGCCTCGTGGGCCTCTTCCTATATTTCAGGAGCTTCGTGCTGGCCTTCATCAAGGCCGCCAAGAACACGTCCATGGCCTTGGCCGCCATGTTCTCCGTATTGTTCTCCATCATCTACGAGAGCTGGCTGGCCGGTTCGCTCAACCCCTATACCATCCTGCTGCTGGTCATCCTCACCATGATGTCCGAGGATGAGATCATCGGCTCGCTGAGCGAAACCGGGGTGACAACGGAGGAGACAACGGTGGAGGAAACGCCAGGCCCGGAGCCGCAACCCCTGATCCTCCCCGCCCGATGACCGGCTATCTTGCCGCCCTTTTCAATCCTTTGCCATGACCCGTATTCTCGTTACCGGCGGTGCCGGATTCATCCCCAGCGCACTGGCCATCAGGCTGGCCGGATTGCCACGGACCGAAGTGATCGCCGTGGACAACCTCTCCACCGGAAGCTTGGCCAAGCTGGAACTGCACCAGAACCCCCAGATCCATTTCATCAAGTGCGACGCCAACCGGTTCGAGGACATCAGCAGCGTGTTCTATGCCTACCGGCCCGATTACGTGTTCCACTACGCCGCCGTGGTGGGGGTGAAGCGCACCACGGACCACCCGGTGCACGTGCTGCACGACATCGACGGCATCCGCAACGTGCTCGACCTGTGCAAGAACACCGGCGTGAAACGCGTCTTCTTCAGCAGCAGCAGCGAGGTGTATGGCGAACCGGTGGAGTTCCCGCAGAACGAGCACACCACGCCGCTCAACAGCAAGCTGCCCTACGCTATCGTGAAAAACCTCGGCGAGGCCTTCCTGCGGAGCTACCATAAGGAGTATGGCCTCAACTACACGGTGTTCCGCTTCTTTAATACCTACGGACCCAAGCAAAGCAAGGACTTCGTGGTGAGCAAGTTCATCCGCGCCGCGCTCAAGGGAGAGGACATCACCGTGTTCGGCGACGGAAGCCAAACCCGTACCTTCTGCTTTATTGAGGACAACATCGAGGCCACGGTGAATGCCTTCAGGAACAATGAGGTGGTGAATGACGTGGCCAACATCGGCAACGACTTGGAAACGCACGTGATCGATCTGGCCAAGTTGGTGATCGAGCTCACCGGGAGCGCCTCGAAGATCGTGCACCTGCCACCGCTGGAGGAAGGGGACATGACCCGGCGCATGCCCGACATTGCACGGATGCGCGGCCTGCTCGGCCGGGAGTTGCTGCCCCTGCGGCAGGGGCTGGAACGGATCCTGGCGGATACCTCCTTCATCCTGGATTGAACCCCCATGTGCGGTATCGCCGGACTCGCATCCCCCCCGGATGGCACCACGGCCGGAAGGGCGGGACGGGATGCGCTGACCGCCATGCTGCGGGCCATGGCCCACCGGGGGGCCGATGCCGAAGGTGTGTGGGCGGATGCCAACGCCCAGGTGCTCCTGGGCCACCGCAGGCTCAGCATCATCGATCTGGACCCCGCCAGCGGGCAGCCCATGAGCGACCCCGACGGCCGGTGGACGCTCGTCTACAACGGGGAGATCTTCAACTACCGGGAGCTCCGCGACCAGCTCAAGGGCCACCGGTTCCGCACCAACGGCGACGCCGAAGTGCTGTTGGCCGCGTGGAAGGAGTGGGGTGAAGGATGCCTGGACCGCCTGGAAGGTATGTTCGCCTTTGCCCTGTGGGATCATGAACGCCAGGAGCTGAACCTGGTCCGTGACCGGTTCGGCGAAAAACCGGTGTACTTCCATGAAGGCCCCGGCGGCCAACTGGCCTTCGCCAGCGAGGTGCGCGCATTGCTTGCCTCGGGCCTGGTGCCGCGCAAGTTGAATGAGGCGGCCTTGGCGGACTACCTCAGGCATGGCGCCGTGCATGGACCTGAGACTTTGGTGGAAGGGGTGCGCATGCTCCTGCCCGGACATCTGTTGCGCTGGTCAGGCGGCAGGTCGTCCAGCCGGCCTTGGTGGCGGTTGGCGGCCAGCGCCGATGCCGCTGCCGCAGGCATGGACCGCGCCACCGTGCTGGGCGAGGTGCGCGAGCGCTTCCTGGCCGCGGTGCGGAAGCGATTGGTGGCCGATGTGCCCTTCGGTGCCTTCCTCAGCGGGGGCATCGACAGCAGCGCCGTGGTGGCCGCGATGGCACAGGCCAGCCGCAAACCGGTGCGCACCTTCACCGTCACCTTCGATGAAACGGAGTTCAGTGAGGCGCGCTTCGCGAAGCTGATCGCCGGGAAATTCGGGACGGACCATACCGAGGTCCGCCTTCGGCCGGACGATATGCTGCGGTTCTTGCCCGATGCGCTGGCCGCCATGGACCATCCGAGCGCGGACGGCGTCAATACATGGGTGGTGGCCAAGATGACCAAGGAGGCCGGCATCAGCATGGCGCTCAGCGGGCTCGGGGGTGATGAGGTCTTTGCCGGGTACGATGTGTTCAAGCGTTCGGTCGGCCTGTTGAAGCGACGGCGCATTACCGCCCTGCCGGGATGGATGCGGAACGCGGCGGGCAGGCTGATGGAAAAGGCGAAACCGGGCCCCGCGGGCTGGAAGGCGGCGGCCCTGATGGCCTTGCCCGATTGGGATGTGCCCCATACCTATCCGCTGGCCCGCCTGGCCTTCAGCGACCGGCAACTTCGGCGTTTGTTGAAAGGTGAGGTGGCCCCGGACGTGATCGCGGAGGACGTCCGCAAATGGCTTTCAGCGCCGGAGGCCACGCGGTTGGACCCGTTGGCCCAAGTGAGCGTGGCGGAGCTCTCCACCTACATCCCCGATGTGCTCCTGCGCGACACGGACCAGATGGCCATGGCCCATGCGTTGGAGGTGCGCGCCCCCTTCCTCGACCACGACCTGATCGGATTTGCCTTGGGCGTGCCGGATGCCATCAAGTATCCGCATACCCCCAAGCAGCTGCTCACCGATGCCCTGCGGGAATTGCTGCCTGCCGAGGTGACGCAAAGGCCCAAAATGGGCTTCACCTTGCCTTGGGAGCATTGGTTGCACGACCAGCTGGCCGGTTTTTGCGAGGCCCATATCACGGCCTTGGCCAAGCGCCCCCAGTTCCAAGCCGATGGCGTGGCCTCCCTGTGGGGGCGTTTCCGCAAGCGGGATCCGGCCATCACGTGGACCCGGGTGTGGCTACTGGTGGTATTGCAGGTGTGGATGGATGCGAACCGCATCCATTGACGGGAACGTCCCGGAAGGTCGCCTTGCCGTTTGCCGATCCAAGCTTCGCGCTTGGGCCAAGCTGAAGCTCCTTAGAACTTCGCGCGGCTCTTCCGTCCGATGCGCTTCTTGCCCCGCATCCAGCTGTAGCGCTGGCGGTAGAAGTTGGATTGCCCGCGCAGCACGTAGCTGTACGTGAACGTCATCGTCAGGTAGCTGTCGTTGTGCGTGGGGTCGCCGCGCTTCATGCCCGGGCCGTACTGCACGTTCTCCACCGGGTTCGGCGTGGCGCCGCCGGGGCCATACACGTACTCCGTCTGGTGCGCCAGCTCGGCGGCCAGCCCGCCGGCCCCGCCCGGAAGCAGGTTCGGGTCCGCATAAACGGTGCTGGCATCGTCGATGTAATCGCTGAAGGTGGTGCGCCAACCGAAATCCCATCCCACGCGGTGGCGGCGTTGGATGGTGAAGTGGAAGCCTATGCCCGCCGGGATGGCGAAGCCGAGCTTCGAGTAGTCGGCCAGCTCGGTATTCATATCCCGGAGCTTGTAGAACTCGCCGGTATGGTTGATCTGGCCCTTGGGATTGCTCAGGTAAAGGGCGCCGCCCACATAGGCGAACAGGCGGAAGTCCGTGCGGTAGCGGCCGTGGCCGCCGATGTCATTGTCCTGGAACAGCGTGAATTCGGGCCGCACGTACAACTCCCACATGTTGTTGCGGAAGTTCAGGTTGCGCCCCACGCGGGCCGGGTTGGTGCTCAGGTGGTCGCCTCCTTGGATGCGGAAGAACATCAGGCCGGTGTTCACCGAAAGGTTGCGGTTGATCTTCCGGCGCGCAAAGGCCCCCAAGGCCCAGCGCGTTTGCCCCAGCTTCATGTCCCAAATGAAGTCCTGGCGCGTCTTTTCCTTGCCGCCAAACTCGCCCAAGTAATTGGCACCACCCAAGTGGCCGCCCACGTCCCACATGTATTGGGCGCGGGTTTCGCTACCGAGGGCCAACAAGGTCAAGGCGATGAGCGCCACGCGTAGTTTTCTTGCCTGCATCAAGGGAACAGTTCTCCAGTTGACTGGCAAACTTAGAAAAAACAAGGCTCGCCCGACGCCGGTCCAGATCGGGGATATCAACAACGGCAAAGAAGGGGGCAAGGTTACCTTCGCCCCCCATCGCTAAATGCCATGCCCACCGCTCCGCAAAACCGCATCACCGCCCTGTTCGGCACCCGCTATCCCTTGGTACAGGGGGGCATGATCTGGAATGCCGGGTGGCGCTTGGCCTCGGCGGTGAGCAACGCCGGCGGGCTCGGCATCATCGGGTCGGGGTCCATGTACCCCGAGGTGCTGGTGGACCATGTGCGCAAATGCAAGGCCGCCACCGACAAGCCATTCGCCGTCAACATCCCCATGCTCTACCCGGCCGTGGAGGAGCACATCGCCACGGTGATCGCCGAAAAGGTGCCCATCGTGTTCACCAGCGCCGGCAACCCCGCCACGTGGACCGGCAAGCTCAAGGAGGCCGGCATCACAGTGGTGCACGTGACGGCCAGCGTGAAATTCGCGCTCAAGGCCGAAAAGGCCGGGGTGGATGCCGTGGTGGCCGAAGGATTCGAGGCCGGAGGCCATAACGGGCGCGAGGAAACCACCACCTTGGTGCTGGTGCCCATGGTATGCGATGCCGTGCAGGTGCCGGTGATCGCCGCTGGCGGCATCGCCGACGGGCGGGCCATGCTGGCGGCCATGGCCTTGGGCGCCGACGGCGTGCAGATGGGCAGCCGGTTCGTGTGCTCGGAGGAGTCCAGCGCACACCCCGCATTCAAGCAGCATGTGGTGGATAGCAAGGAAGGGGATACCCTGCTCACTCTGAAGGAGTTGGCCCCAGTAAGGCTGATGCGGAACGGATTCTACGAGCAAGTGAAGGAGGCCTATGCGCGGTGTGCCGGGCCCGAGGAACTGAAGCAGGTGCTGGGACGGGCACGGGCCAAGCGAGGCATGTTCGAGGGCGACCTCGACGAAGGGGAGCTGGAGATCGGACAGGTGGCGGCGGCCATCAACGGGGTCAAGCCCGCCGGCACCATCGTGGAACAGGTGATGAAGGAGTTTGTCGAAGCCCAAGGGAGGGTGGCCGCCATGGCACTGTAAATGGGGCGGGAACCGATACCGGATAAACCCTCGAGCCGGTTTAGGCGTCTTTGAACTGGATAATGATCGGAATGGACCGGAGTTGGATATATGTGCGTGTGACGGGATTGCTGTTGGTGATGGCCTGCCCCGGCCTGGCGGTGGCCCAAGTGGAGCCGCCGGAGCTGCGCTGCGTGTCCGTGATGGCCAACGGCGGCGTGCGCTTGAACTGGGAGAACGACCCGGCCCAAATGGCAGGCATCGCGCATTACGAGATCTATCAGGCCACCGCGCCTGCCGGGCCCTATACCTTGGTGACCACGGTGCCCACCGCACCGCCCACCTACCTCCATGCCGGGGCGGGGGCCGATACCGGCGCACGCTACTACTACATGCAGTCGGTGTCCAACGGAACACCGGCCGAGGTTTCGGCGCCAGGCGACACCGTGGCCACCATGTTCATACAAGTGTCCCAAAGCGTGCCCCTGGGAAGCTCCGTGGTGGACTGGAACCTGCCGCATGTGCCGCCGTTGCCCACCTGGGAACCCTTCTTCATCGTGGGCCAAGGCCACAGTGCCAGCGACCTGATGCCCAAGGATGTCGTGCCCCATACAACACACCACTGGCAGCGCGTGGTGGATGAATGCGATGGACCCCTGGCCTTCATGGTCTCCATTGCCGATTCCTCGGGCTGCTTCTCCAACAGCAACATCGCCAGCGCCGTGTTCCAGGACATCACCGCGCCGTCGATCCCCGTGATCACCAATGTCACCGTGGATACCGCCAGCAACCGGGCGGTCCTCAATTGGGAGCCCAGCCCCGAGGCCGATACCCGCGGCTACATCGTGGTGCTCGCCTCCGCGGGAAATACCATCCTGGACACGGTGTACGGCAGGCTCAATACATCGTATGAGTGGGTGCTGAGCGCCGCCGGCAACGCGCCCGAGGCCTACACCGTGGCCGCCATCGATTCCTGCCTCCGCGGCAACCCGCCGAGCCCCAACACCAGCGCCGCCTCGCAGCCACACACCACGGTGCACCTCTCCACGCAGTACGACCGCTGCGCCGGCACCATCCGCGTGCACCGCACCGACTACGGCGGATGGCCGGTGGACCGCTACGAACTGTACCTGCAGCTCGACCACGCAGGCCCGCTCAGCCTCGTGGCCACCATGCCGCCGGGTACGCATGACCATCTGCTCGCCAACGTGCTGCCCCAGCACCAATACTGTTTCGTGGTGAAGGCCGTAGGGACCGGGCCAGGGAAGGAGGCCCTGTCCAACCTCACCTGCCGCGCCACCACCTATCCCGCCGTGCCCCAATGGAACTACCTGCGCACCGCCACCGTGGACGCGCACAACCGCGTGCTGGTGGTGGACAGCCTGGACCAAGGGGCTTTCCACAGAAGGCTCGTGCTGGAGCGCTCCTTCAACGGGTTGCCGTGGCAGCAGGTGGCCGCTATGGTTCCCGGGAACGCACCGGTGGTCACCTTCGTGGACGACGATGTGCTCACCGACATACGCAGCTATACCTACCGCGTGCAGGTGGAGGACAGTTGCGGCAATGCCGTGGCCACCAGCAACAAGGGCACCTCCATCCTCCTGCAGGCCGAACCGCGGACCGATGGCACCAACCACCTGCGCTGGAACGGCTATGTGGAATGGGATGGCCTGGTGGACCGCTACGAGGTGTACCGCAGCGTGGCCGACGGACCCTTCTGGCTGGTGGGCGCCACCGCCGATTGGTATTTCGATGACGATGTGCAGGACTTCGCCGACACCCCCGGCAAATTCTGCTACTATGTGGTGGCCCATGAAGCAGCCAACAGCGCCGCCATCAACGCCATCTCCACCAGCAACATCGCCTGTGCCGTGCAGCAGGAGGAAGTATGGATACCCAATGCCTTCATCGAGGGCGGACACAACAATACCTTCAAGCCCGTGCTGGCCTACGTGGACGTGGAGCGCTATGAACTGCTGATCTACAACCGCTGGGGGCAGCAGATATGGGCCACCACCGACCGTGATGAGGCATGGGATGGAAGGGTGGACGGCCAATTGGTGCCCCAAGGGGTTTATGCCTATTACTGCTCCTTCGTCAACGGCAAAGGCAAGACTGTGGTGCGGAGCGGCACCGTCACCTTCCTGCCCGGCCGATAGGTGGTCGGGCGGCCGCCGGACGTGCGCCGGCACAGGGAGCGCCCAGCTGCCTACATTTGGCCATCCGCCATGAAAAAGATCGCCCTCCCGTTGATGGCCGTCGGCATGCTCCTGCTGGCCGGTGCCTGCTCCAAGGATGAACCTGCAGCCCCGCAAGGCCCCTCAACGCCGCTGGTGGAACAGGCCTTCACCAACGTGCCGTACGGAAACGACCCGGAACAGGTGTATGACATCTACCTCCCCGCCGGCAGGTCGACCGCCAAGACCAAGGTGGTCGTGCTGATCCACGGAGGCGGATGGATCCAAGGGGACAAGGCCGACATGGACTTCGTGGTGGATTACCTCCGCCTGACCCACCCCGACCATGCCGTGGTCAACATCAACTATGTGCTGGCGGACAGCGGCGTCACCAAGGCCTTCCCGAGCCAATTCCTCGACCTGGCCGCGGTGCTGGACCAGGTGCAGGCCCAACAATACCAGCTCCAGGTGAAGCCCGAGTTCGCCCTCGTGGGGGCCAGCGCCGGCGCACACATCGCCCTGATGTACGACTACGTGTACGACACGCAGGACCGCGTGAAGCTGGTGGCCGATGTGGTGGGCCCCGCCGATTTCACCGACCCGTACTATGCCTCCAACCCCATGCTCCCCTTGGCGATGATGCTCCTCACCGATGCCACGGCCTATCCGCCGGGCACCAACTTCCCGCAGGCCCTCAGCCCCGCGTGGCAAGCATCGGCCAGCAGCAGCCCCACCATCCTCTTCCATGGCGCCACCGACGACCTGGTGCCGGCATCCAACGGGCATACAATGGATTCGGTGCTTGCCCAGCATGGCGTGCCCCACCAGCTCACCATCTACCCCGGCGGCCACAGCGATTGGCCAGAGACCGACATGGCCGATATGCTCGGACAGGTCAGCGATTGGATCGATATGTACCTCCGCGTGGAGTAGGTGCCCCAAGGGGCTCCATGTACCGGGTGCGGCCGGATCTTCCCGGCCCGGGGCCGCCCGTACTGATCCAGCCTGCCGTTGCTTGCCATTTCCTCCGGTGTTTTACCTTTGTGCATGGAAAATTCCTCTGCTGCCACCGCCCCCAAGCAGGGTGAGCGCCCGGCCCCCAAGGCCCGCAAGCCGTACGACCGCTTCGCTGCCCAAGGTCTTACCTACGATGACGTGCTCCTGGTACCCGCATTCAGCGAGGTGCTGCCGCGCGAGGTGGACATCCGCACGCACTTCAGCAGGAACATCATGCTGAACCTGCCGGTGGTGTCCGCCGCCATGGACACCGTGACCGGTTCGGCGTTGGCCATCGCCATCGCCCAGCAGGGCGGCATCGGGGTGATCCACAAGAACCAAAGCGCCGCCGAGCAGGCCGCCGAGGTGCGCAAGGTGAAGCGCAGCGAGAGCGGCATGATCACCGATCCCGTGAAGCTCGAGGAACATGCCACCGTGGGCGATGCCATGAAGCTCATGGCCGAAAACAAGATCGGCGGCATCCCCGTGGTGAACGGCGACGGCCGATTGGTCGGTATCGTCACCAACCGCGACCTGCGCTTCGAGCGCACCATGTCCAAGCCCATCGCCGAGGTGATGACCAAGGAGAACCTGGTGACCGCCAAGCAGGAGGTGAGCATGGCACAGGCCTCCGACATCCTGCAGGAATACAAGATCGAGAAACTGCCCGTGGTGGATGCCGAAGGCCGCTTGGTGGGCCTGATCACGTACAAGGACATCATCAAGCTGAAGCAACGCCCCAACGCCTGCAAGGACAGCCTGGGGCGCCTGCGTGTGGCCGCCGCCATCGGGGTTACCGCCGACAGCCTGGAACGCGCCGCCGCCTTGGTGGAGGCAGGCGTGGATGCCTTGGTGATCGATACGGCGCACGGCCACCACATCGGCGTGCAGCGCATGCTGCGCGAAGTGCGCAAGACCTTCACCGGCGTGGACCTGGTGGTGGGCAACGTGGCCACCGCCGCCGCCGCCCGTGCGCTGGTGGACGCCGGTGCCGACGCCGTGAAGGTGGGCATCGGGCCGGGCAGCATCTGCACCACCCGCGTGATCGCTGGCGTGGGCGTGCCCCAGCTCACCGCCGTGCACGACTGCGCGGAAGCCCTCGCCGGCAGCGGCGTGCCCGTGATCGCCGACGGTGGCATACGCTATACCGGCGACGTGGTGAAGGCCCTCGCAGCGGGCGGCGACAGCGTGATGATCGGTTCCATGTTCGCAGGCGTGGAGGAAAGCCCCGGCGAAACCGTGATCTACGAAGGACGCCGCTTCAAGACCTATCGCGGAATGGGCAGCTTGGAGGCCATGCAGAAGGGCAGCAAGGATCGCTACTTCCAGGACATGGAGGACGATATCAAGAAGCTGGTGCCCGAAGGGATCAGCGGCAGGGTGCCCTTCAAGGGACCTCTCCACGAAGTGGTGCACCAGATCGAGGGCGGCCTGCGGGCAGGCATGGGCTATTGCGGCGCCAAGGACATCGGGGCGCTGCAGCAGGCCACCTTCATGCGCATCACGCCTGCCGGCATGCGCGAAAGCCATCCGCACGATGTGTTCATCACAAGGGAGGCGCCGAACTATAGTGTAGGGTAGGGTGCAGTAGGCAGTAGGCAGTAGGCAGTAGGCAGTAGGCAGTAGGCAGTAGGCAGTA
>DAOKZW010000006.1:0-128658 GCA_035325445.1 Flavobacteriales bacterium | reverse complement strand
TGCCGGGATGATGACGGCTTGGCTGCGATGCCCTTCGGGATCGGGATCCTTCGCTCACTTCGTTCGCTACGGGCTGCGATGCCCTTCGGGATCGGGCCTCCTTTGACCACTTTCATGCCCTGTGGACGGGCACAAATACCTTCGCCCGGGCCATACCGATCCGGGCTTGCCGGCGTTTGATGCACGGGCCGGGAGGTGGCAGGAAGAGGGGCCATGCGGCCATCCCGAATGGCGAAGAAAAACGACGCAAGCGCTCGAAGGGCGGGGCCGCCTTCCTATGGATAGCACTGTTCGCACTGCTCGCGTTCGCGCTGGTGGCGGTGTTCCTGCTGATCGCCCTGGTGGGCAACGGCGTGTTCGGCAAGCTCCCCACGGTTGATGTACGAGCGTATCAAGGCCCTGCACTTGGCACGCTATCCCTGCGAGCAAGACCTGCTGTACGAGGAGTGGATGGAGGAGTGAGGTGCGCAGCCCGTGCGGTACCCCGGCTGACGACCATCAACGGCAGGGTTGCGGATCGTCAACCAAGGCACTTGACCGTGCCGTAAACTTGAGGTTGCCAATATCCACACACCATGGCCCGCATCCTTCTGCCCACGGATTTCAGTGCCAATGCCGACCATGCGGCCGGTTATGCCATCCATCTCTTCGGGATGGGGGGCAACACGTTCACCCTGCTGCACGCGCACAGCAATGTGGGCTACGGCGACCCGCTTGCCGGTTCCTTCATGGTGGATATGGTCGGGGCCGCACGGGAGGACCTTCACGAGGCTGCCGACCGCTTCCGGAAGCATCACCCGGGGGTGGCGCTGCAGGAGCACTTGGTGATCGGCCCGTTGGCAACGGCACTCCACACTTACGCGGAAGACAACGGCGCCGATGTGATCGTGATGGGCATGAGCGGCAAGGGCGGGGCACGCCTCTTCGGCAGCAACACCTCGGCCGTGCTGCGCGGAAGCCCCACGCCCGTCATCGCCGTGCCCGATTTCCGCGGAATGCACCCCCTGCGGCGCATCCTGCTGGCCGACGACCACCAGGTGGTTGCCGAGGCGGACCTGGCCTTCGTGCGGGACCTGGCCTTGCACCATGGGGCCGAAGTACTCGTGGCCCATGTGGTGCCCCAAGAAGAGGCCGGGGGCGGCCACTGGAGCAAGAGCATCTACGAACTCGGCCTGCGCGGCGTGACCACGCGATTCATCGAGGTGCCGGGCACGGATGTGGCCACGGCCCTGGAACAAGCCGCCGAACATCATGGGGTAGGCCTGGTCGCCGTGCTGCACCGCCACGCCGCCTTCGTGGACCGCCTCTTCCACTCCAGCGTGGCCAAGGCCATGGCCAAGCTCACCACGTATCCGCTGCTTGTGCTGCAACAGAAAGGGTGAGGAGGACGCCGGCCGTGCCGCCGCTACCTTCGCACCGGTGCCATACCGATCCGGGCGGACCGTCGTTTGATGCACGGACCAAGGCTCTATCGGGCAATCGATCACGCGGCCATTGCGCATGGCGAAGAAGAAAGGACGTAAACGGCCCGGCAAGGGGGGCGTCTCCCTCGGGAAGATCCTGCTCATCCTGGCGGCATCCGCCTTCACGGCGGCCTTCCTGCTGATTCTGCTGGTGAGCAACAATGTGTTCGGCAAACTTCCCGACGCGGATGACCTGGCCAACCTGCGCCATGAGGAGGCCACCCTCATCCTATCCTCGGAAGGTGCCGTGATCGGCAAGATCTTCGCCAAGGACCGTACCAACGTGCGGTACAAGGACATACCGGGCCATGTGGTGGATGCGCTCGTATCCACCGAGGACCAACGCTTTTTTCAGCACGGCGGGGTGGATGCCTTCAGCTACCTCCGCGTGTTCTTCCGCACCATCGTGTCCCGCGACCGTGGCGGGGGAGGGGGCAGCACCATCTCGCAACAGCTCGTGAAGAACCTGTATGGCCGCGAACGCCACGGCCTGCTCACCGTGCCCGTGACCAAGATCAAAGAGGCGATCGTGGCCCAACGCCTGGAGCAGGTGTACAGCAAGGAGGACGTGATCACGCTCTACCTGAACTCGGTGCCGTTCGGCGAGAACATATACGGCATTGAAGCGGCGGCGGAACGCTACTTCAGCAAGTCGGTGCGCAACTTGAAGGTGGAGGAGGCCGCGGTGCTGATCGGCATGCTCAAGGCCAACACCGCGTACAACCCGAGGCTGTACCCCCAAAGGGCCAAGGGGCGGCGGGACCAGGTGCTGGCCCTGATGGCCGGCAACGGCAAGATCACGGAGGCCATGAAGGACAGCCTGCAAGGCCTGCCCCTGCGGATCCGCTATGCAGGCCTCGCCGCGTATGATGCCTACGGCTACTTCGATGCACGGGTGGAAAGACAGGCCCGTACCATCCTGGCGGAACTGGGGACGAAAGAGGCGAAGGCCTATGACCTGGAGAAGGATGGCCTGCGGATCCACACCACGCTGGACACGGCGTTGCAGCAGGCCGCGTTGCGGGCGGTTCGCAAGCAGCTTTCCGCCATGCAGCCGTTGCTGGACCGTGAGCTGGGCGGACGCAACACCCGGAAGGCCTGGGAAAAGGCCCGCGGCAAGAAAGGCGATGCGGCCTGGAAGGCCAATGGCCGTGCGCGCCGGGAATTGTTCACCTGGGACCAGTCTCCGCCCGATTCCATCAGCTACCGCGACAGCCTGTGGCACTACCACCGCATGCTGCAGGCCGCCTTCCTGATGGTGGAGCCCGCCACCGGCAATGTGAGGGCGTACAGCGGTGGCAACGATTTCCGCACCCTGCCCTATGATCAGGTGCTGGGCCGCAGGCAGGTGGCCTCCACCATCAAGCCGATCATCTACGCGGCGGGCCTGGAGCGGGGCCTCGGACCGTGCACCTACCTGAACAACGAGGAGAAGACCTATGCCGAGTACGACGGATGGACGCCGCGCAACTTCGACAAGGATACCGTGGGCGGCCAAGTGGCCCTGTGGCATGCCTTGGCCCATTCCATGAACATCCCTACCGTGGACCTGTATTTCCGTACAGGCACGGATACCATCCGCCAGGTGTTCCGGGACTTGGGGCTTCCCGATGGCGGTGTGGACAACCCGGCGCTCGCCCTTGGTGCGGCAGATATATCGCTGCAAGAGATGGTGCGGGCCTACGGCGCCTTCGCCCATAGAGGCCTGCTGCATGAGCCGCGCTTCATTGAGAAGGTCACCGATGCCCAAGGCAAGTTGATCTACCAAGCGAAGGCACCGAAGGCCCAGAGGGCCTTGCCGCAGGATGTCGCCGAGACCGTGACCGCCATGTTGCAACGGGCGGTGGACAGCGGCACCGGGGCGGCCATGCGCTCGCGCTTCGGCGTGCGCGGCCCGTTGGCCGGAAAGACCGGCACCTCGCAGGACTACAGCGATGCCTGGTTCGTGGCCTATACCCCGGGGCTGGTGGCCGGCACATGGGTGGGCGCCAGGGAACCGTCCATCCATTTCGGCAGCGCCAATGGCACTGGCGCCCGGCTGGCGCTGCCCATCATCGGGGCCACGCTCGCCGAGGTGGAACGCTCACCGGTGTTGCGCAAGAAATACATGCCGCCCTTCCCGGGCCCGCTGGAAGAGGTGGACATGGACTGCCCGCAGTGGCGGCCCGTGGGCTTCTTCGAGCGCTTCTTCGGTGGGCCCAGGGATGGCACGGACAAGGTGGGCGACCGTGATAAGGACAGGCAGGAAGGATTCTTCCGAAGGCTCTTCCCCCGCAGGAACTGAGCCCTTCAGGGCGTGCCTGCACCACGGGGCCACCAGGCGGCGACCCACCGGCCCACGCGGTCGCGTTGCCGCATGAAGGGCTCTTCCCAAAAGCGCTGGACCAGCGTGGCCAAACCCATGGCCGCGGCGATGAAGAGGGCATATTTCAACGCACAGGCCCACGGCCCCGGGTCGGGGACCAGATGACCGGCCACATACAGCAGCGGCAGGTGTACCAAGTAGAGGGCATAGGTGATCAGGCTGAGGAAGGCGAAAAGGCGCGCCGTTGTGCCGCGGCCATGCCACGTGGAGAGCAGGGGGAGCAGCAGGGCCACCGCCATCGCCTCCATGCTGTTGAACAACGGGACGGGCAGCGGCGCCTCCCGGCGGATGTCGCCCATCAGGGCCAGCAGCACCGCGCCGATGAGGAAGGCCGGCCAACGCATGCGCCGCCAACCGGCCGGCCGTCCGGTGGCGATCAAAGCTGCCAGCATGCCCATGCCGGGAGCATCAAGGCGCGTCACCACCAGCTTGTCCAGCCAGAGCTCCGTGGTGATGGCATCCACCGCATGGGGTGCCAGATGGAAACGGGCCAGCAGCGGGAATGCCAGGAAGAGCGCGCAAATGGCCGCATAGCTGCGCCGCGCGTGTGAACTTCCGAAGGCCAACGCACCGAACGCCAACAAGGGGAACAGCAGATAGAACCACTCCTCCACGGCGAGCGACCAGGATTCCCAGAAGAAGAGGTCCAGCGGCAGGTACAGGTTCTGCAGAAAGAGCAGATAGGCCGGGGCGGCGCCCGTGATGGTGCCGGGGGCAAGGCCCCGGTGTACCAGGACGATGTTGATGCCAAGGAAGAGGTAGTAGTTGGGCAGTGTGCGCAACCATCGCCGCTGCATGAAGTCCGCGAAGCGCAGGGCGGGCGGCCCCGGTTTGCTTAGGGCATCAAGCAGGAGCGCGCCGATGAGGTAGCCGCTGAGCACGAAGAAGATGCCCACCCAGTCGATGGAGGGTACCAAGGGGAAGCGCGGCCAATGGCCGGCCACTAGATGGCTGGTATGGGAGAGCAGCACCATGATGCCGGCGGTGGCCCGCATCACGTCGAGGCCGAAGATCCTGCCCGGGATGCCGGAACCGTGCGATGGCATGGCTCAGGAGAAGGCTTGCAGGTCGCACAGCTTGCGGTACTGCCCATTGGCCGCGTACAGCCCCGCATGGGTGCCCCGTTCGATGATGCGGCCCTGATCGAGCACCACGATCTCATCGCAGTGCTGGATGGTGCTCAGCCGGTGCGCGATCACCAGCGAGGTGCGGTCCTTCATCAGGTTGAAGAGCGCATCCTGCACCAGCCGCTCACTCTCCGTGTCGAGCGCGGAGGTGGCCTCGTCCAGGATCATGATTGCCGGGTCGCCAAGCACCGCACGGGCGATTGACACCCGCTGCTTCTGGCCGCCGCTGAGGCGGTTGCCGCCGTCGCCGATGGAGGTGTGGTAGCCTTGCGGCAGCCGCGAGATGAACTCATGTGCATTGGCCACCTCCGCCGCGCGCCGGATGTCGGCCTCGCCGATGCCCGTGCGCCCGAAGGCGATGTTGGCGGCCACCGTATCGTTGAACAGCAGGCTGTCCTGTGTGACGATACCCATCAGCTCGCGCAGGTCATGGATCTTCAGGTCGCGGATGTCGGTGCCATCGATCAGCACCTGGCCCGCGGAGACATCGAAGAAGCGCGGCAGCAGCCCGGCCAAGGTGGTCTTGCCGCCACCGCTGCCGCCTACCAGCGCCACGCTCTTCCCTTTCGGGATCAACAGGTTGATGTCGTGCAGCACGGGCTTGTCGTCGTAGGCGAAGGAAACACCCCGGAACTCCACCTTGTCCGTGAAAGTGGCGATGGCCTTGGCATCCGGTTTCTCGGTGACCGTGTTCGGGATGGCCAGCAGGTCGAACACGCGCTGGGCGCTGGAGGAGCCGCGCACAATGCCGGACCAGCCCTGCGAGAAGCCCTTGATTGGCGTGAGCAGCTGCGAGAAGATGATGATGAAGCCGAGGAAGCTGTCGCCGCTCAGGCTCGCATCGGGGCCGAGCACCAAGGTGCCGCCCAGGAAGGCGATCACCGCCATCACGGCCGTGCCCAAGGTCTCGCTCAGCGGCGAGGCCACGTCCTGCCGGTTCAGCATGGCGATGCTCGAGCGCATCAACAGGTCATTCTCGCGCTCGAAGCGGCGCTTCATGGCCTCTTCCCCATTGAAGGCCTTCACCACCCGCATGCCCGTCAGCGTCTCCTCCACGCGGGCCAACAGGTCGGCGCTCTTTTCCTGGACCCGTGTGCTGCGGCGCTTCAGGCTCTTCGTCAAACGAGCGATCAGCAGCCCGCTCACCGGCAGCAACAGCAGCGACCACAGCGTGAGCTGCGGCGACAGCGTGACCATGGTGCCCAGGAAAAGGATCACCGCGATCGGCTCGCGCACCACCATCTCGATGGAATACATCACCGAGTATTCCAGCACCTGCATGTCGTTGGTGACCAACGACAGCAAATGGCCCTTGCGCTCATCGTTGTGGTAGCGCAACGGAAGCTCCAGCATCTTGTCGTAGATCTTCGAGCGCACGTCGCGGATGATCCGGTTGCGGAAGGTGCAGATGGACCGCACGGCCAGATACCGGAAGATGTTCTTCACCAGGAACAACCCCACCACGGACAGGCAGATGATGCCCAATGCGCCCTGCTGGCCGTGCTGCTCGATCAGTTGCGTCAGCGACCAGTTGAAGGTCTGCTCCAGCGCGCTTTTGCTCCACGTGAAATCGGGCCGCTCGTGCACCGCCTGTGTTTGCCCCATGAGCAGCCGCAGGAACGGGATGAAGAGCAGCATGCTGGCCAGGTGGAAAATGGTGGCCAACAGGTTGAAAACGCCGTTCAGCACCGCGAACCGGGCATAGGGCCGGCCGAAGCGCATGATGCGGAGGAAGTTCTTCATCGCGAAGCGCCAAAGGTATCCGCGGTTGACCCACCTCACCCCCTCCAACTTCCTTGCCTCCCTTACCTCCCTTACCTCCCTTACCTCCCTTACCTTCTTTACCCCGCTTGCCCCGCTTACCCCTTTACCGCGTCTCACTGAAGTTTAGTGCAGGCGGACCTCGCTTTCATCTGCGCCCATTCCACCAACCCACTTCCTGCCCCGCCTATCTTCGCGCCAATGGACAGCCTTCGACAAAACAAGGTGAACAGCCTGCTTCAGCAGGAAATGGCGGAAGTGCTGCAAGGGCACAACCGGGCGCTCCTGCCGGGCGGGCTCATCACCGTGACCGGCGTGCGCATCACCCCCGACCTGGGCGTGGCACGGGTGTACGTCAGCCTCTTTCCGGCCAAGGACAAACAGGCGGTGCTGCAGCATATCCGTGATATGGGGGCCAAGTTGAGGGGCGAGCTCGGAAACCGCATCGGGAAGCATCTGCGCATCGTGCCCGAACTGCACTTCTATCTCGACGATTCCCTGGACAAGGCGGAGGAGATCGACAACCTGCTGAAGAACGGCTGATGCAGTATGATCCCGTGAAACGCCGGCTGGGCGTGGTCTTCAACCGTACGCCCTTCCTGCGGAAGGTGTTCTACCGCCTGCTCGACCTGCTCCTGCTCAGGGCATGGCACATCCACCGCGAACTGCGCCGGTGGGCAGGCGACAAGCGGGGCCGTGAACTGGCCATCTACGATGCGGGGGCGGGCTTCGGGCAGTACAGCTTTTGGCTCAGCGGCCTTTCGCCGAAATGGGGCATCACCGCCATCGACGTGAAGGAGGAACAGGTGGCCGATTGCAATGCGTTCTTCCAGGCCATCGGCCGGCCGCAGGTGAAGTTCCTTGTGGGCGACGTCACCCGTTTCCAGCGCCCCGATGAGTTTGAGCTGGTGGTGTGCGTGGACGTGATGGAGCACATCCTGGAGGACGAGGCGGCCCTGCGCTGCTATTCCACCTCGTTGAAGCCCGGGGGCATGCTCATCATCAGCACGCCCAGCGACCAGGGCGGCAGCGATGTGCACGAGGAAGGGGAGGGCTCCTTTATCGAGGAGCACGTGCGCGACGGGTACAACATCGACGACATCAGGGCCAAGTGCCTGCGCAACGGGTTCAGCAGGGTGGAGGCCCGGTACAGCTACGGCGTTCCCGGCAAGATCAGCTGGCGGCTCAGCATGAAGTGGCCCCTGCTGATGCTCGGCGCCAGCAAGCTTTTCTTTATCGTGCTACCCTTCTACTACCTGGTCGCCTACCCGATCGCGTTCGTGCTCAATTTCCTCGACGTGCGCATGATACACCGCACCGGAACGGGCCTGATCGTGAAGGCGTGGAAGTGAGCCGGATGGCCGAAACGCTGGAAGGATGAACCTCCCCCTGCTCTTCGCCCGGCGCTACCTCTTGGCCAAGCGTTCGCGCAACGCCATCAACGTCATCACGCTGATCAGCATCGTGGTGGTGGCCGTAGTCACCGCGGCCATGGTGGTGGTGCTCAGCACGCTCAACGGCATCAGCAGCCTGGTGGACACCCTGTACAGCCCCTTCGACCAGGATATCACCATCACCCCGGCCGAAGGCAAGACGTTCGCACGGGACAGCTTGAACTTGGCGGCCATACAGGCGTTGCCGGGCGTGCAGCACACCAGCTGGGTCATCGAGGAGAATGTGCTGCTGCGGTCGGGTGAGGACCAGGCGGTGGCCACCATGAAGGGCGTGGAGCCGCAGTACATGGGGATGAGCCGGCTGGAGGAACACCTCTATGCGGGGAGGGCGGAGTTCCACAACGGGCACGGACCTGTGGTGGTGCTGGGCGCGGCGTTGAAGGACGGGCTGCAGGTGCCGCTGGATGATGGCGTGCTGGAACCCTTGGAGGTGGGTGCGCTGATCCGCGGGCGCAAGCTCGGAAGCCTGTCCAGTTCCGCCTTTGAGCAGGAGCGCGTGGCCGTGGCCGGGGCATTCACCATCAACCTGGAGTTCGATCAGCAGTACATGCTGGCCCCCATCGATTGGGCGGCGGAGCTGCTCCACTATGGCCGGGAGGTGAACGCGTTGGAGGTACAGGCCGTGCCGGGCACCGATCCCGACAGGCTGAAACAGGCGGTGGCGGCATTGGCCGGCCCCGCATTCCTGGTGAAGACACGCCACCAGAAGAATGCGTTGATGTACGCCACCAATGCCAACGAGAAGTGGTTCACGTTCGCCGTGCTGGCCTTCATCGGCCTCATCGGTGCCTTCAACATCATCGCCTCGCTTACGTTGATGATGATCGAGAAGCGGGAGGACATGCGCACGTTGGGCGGCATGGGCGTCACTTCAGGTTTCATCCGGCGCGTGTTCTTCACCGAAGGCATGCTGATCGTGGTGGTGGGTACCGTGGCCGGGTTGCTGTTCGGGCTGGGACTGTGCTTCCTGCAGATCCGTACCGGGCTGATCCGCTTGGAAGGATCCGTGGTGGAGAGCTACCCCGTGAAGGTGATGTGGGGCGACCTGCTGCTGATCTTCGTCGCCGTGATGGCCATCGGCACCTTGGCCGCCGGTGTGCCCCTGCGGAGCTTGAGCAAGCGCTACTTGGGAGCTTCCGCGTAGCGGTCCGGTGTCAGCTGTACCGTCAACTGCACCGTCAACTGCGTCCCTCCATAGCCTTGGCGACGGCGGACTGCCCACTGCCACTGCCCACTGCCACTGCCCACTGCCACTGCCCACTGCCACTGCCATCTGCCACTGCTAACTGCCTACTGACAACCTCACTTCAAAGACCGCTTCTTCCTGAAGAACGCCTTCATCAGGTCCGCGCAGGCAGGCTCCAGCACGCCGCCGGTCACTTGTGTCTTGGGGTGCAGCAACAGTTGCCCCACACGGCGGTAGCCCGCCTTCTCGTCGAAAGCGCCGAACACGATACGGCCGATATGGCTCCAGGCCAAGGCCCCTGCGCACATCACGCAAGGTTCCACGGTGACGTACAACGTGCAATCCTGCAGGTATTTGCCGCCGAGGTGTTCCGCCGCCGCCGTGATGGCCTGCATCTCGGCGTGCGCGGTCACGTCGTTCAGCCGCTCGGTGAGGTTGTGGCCCCGCCCGATGATGCGGTCCTTGGCCACGATCACCGCACCGATGGGCACTTCGTCCGCGGCAAAGGCCAGTTCCGCCTCGCGCAACGCATGCCGCATCCAGTGCTCATCATCGTGGGGGGTCAGGATCGGGGAGGCCATCACGCGGAAGTGCTTTCCATGTCGGGCGCCGGCTCGTTCACCAGCAGGTTCTCCGTGCCGGGCTTGATGTCCTTCACGTTCAGCTGCAGCTTCACCCGTCCGTTCCAATGGTTCTCTTCAATGGTGAACAGCATGCTGAACGGTTGGTTGCCTACCACCATTTCCAAATGATCGGCCTGCCCGAAAGCAATGGCATCGAGGTCCTGCTCGGGCATATTCGGCGCTGTTACCTTGAACTTCAGGTGGGTGCCGTCATTCCCCAGCAGGCGTACATCCCGGGCCGTTACGCCCCGGGCGAGGAAGACCGGCTTCATGTTTTCCGGCCCGAACGGCTCCATTCCTTGAAGCGCGCGAAAGAAGGGTTCTTGAATTTCCCCCAGCCCGATCTCCAGGTCCACCTCTTCCTCCGGCATCCGCAACGATTCATCCATGGTTTCGCGCACAACCTTCTCGAACCGGTCGCGGAAACCTTCCACCATTTCCGGCTTCATGGTCAGGCCTGCCGCATACATGTGCCCGCCGTAACGCTCCAGCAGGTCGCTGCAGGCATCCAACGCTTCGTAGATGTTGAAGCCCTTCACGCTGCGGGCGCTGCCGCTGACAAGGTCATTGCTTTTGGTGAGCACCACCGTGGGCCGGTAGTGCCTTTCGATCAGCCGTGAGGCCACGATGCCGATCACGCCCTTGTGCCATTCCGGGTTGAACACCACGGTGCTCCAGGCGCCCTGCAGGTATTCCTCGGAATCGAACATCGCCAACGCCGCATCGGTGATGCCTTTGTCAAGCACTTGGCGCTCCTTGTTGTTCGCGTCCACCAGGTTGGCGATGTGGTCCGCTTCCTTTTCATCCTTGGCCAGCAGCAGCTCTACCGCCTGCTGCCCGTGCTGGATGCGCCCGGCGGCGTTGATCCGGGGGCCCAGGACGAACACAAGGTCCGTGACGGTGAGCGGCCGCTTGTGGTTGCTGAAGCTGAGCAGCGCCTTGATCCCCGGACGTGCCTCGTGCTCGTTCAGCCGTTGCAGCCCGAAGTAGGCCAGCGTACGGTTCTCGCCGGTGATCGGCACGATGTCGCAGCCGATGCTGATGGCCACCAGGTCCAGTGCGCCCTCGATCTCACTGAACGGGATCTCTTTTCGTGCAGCGAAGGCCTGCATCAGTTTAAATCCGATGCCGCAGCCGCTGAGCTCCTTGTACGGGTAGTTGCAGTCCTTGCGCTTGGGGTCAAGCACGGCCACCGCCTCCGGCAGCCGTTCCCCCGGCGTATGGTGGTCGCAGATGATGAAGTCGATCCCCTTCTCCTTGGCGTAGGCCACTTGGTCGATGGCCTTGATGCCGCAGTCCAGCGCGATGATGAGCGTAACACCCAGCTCCTTGGCGCGGTTGATCCCGAGGATGGAGATGCCGTAGCCTTCCGAATAGCGGTCGGGTACATAGTGGTGGATCCGCTTGGCGTGCGGCTCCAGCAGGCTGTATACCAAGGCCACCGAGGTGGTGCCGTCCACATCGTAATCGCCATAGACCATGATGGTCTCCCCACCCTCCAATGCCGCCTCGATCCGCTCCACCGCTTGCTCCATGTCCTTCATCAGGAAGGGGTCGTGCAAGTGGGCCATGGACGGGCGGTAGAAGTCCCTCGCTTCGATGGCCGTGCGTATGCCGCGCTGGGCCAGCAGCGTGGCCAGGGAACGGGGGCTACGCCCATGCGTAAGGGCGGCCACCGCCGCAGGGTCTGCAGGAGGTTTTAAACGCCAACGTTTGGTGGTTGCGGACATGCGTGCAAGATACCTACGCTGTGGCTCCCGGAGGAAATCGGGATGTGCGGCACGGGCCGACCGCAAAAAGACATGCACGTCCTTCTTTGTTTACATTGTCCCCACGATACTTCGCGCCGATGCTTCGAAAAACACTGTGGGCAGCTGCGCCCGCCTTGTCCTTGGCACTGCTGACCGGCTGTGCCTCCCTGCTCAACAAGGGTAACCAGACCGTTCAAGTGAATACGGAACCTGCCGGGGCCAAAGTGATCGTGAACGGCACCCAAGTGGGGCTCACGCCGTACGCATGGACATTCACCGGCCAGGCAGGCGATGAGGTGACCATGGAACTGGCCAAGGACGGCCACGAGACGGCGACGGTGGTCATCAAGCCCCATGCGAGCAAGGGTGTGCTGCTGGCCGACGCCCTGTTGCTGGGCATTCCCTATATCGTGGATGCCAAGAGCAGTGCGTTGAGCGTGGTGGCCGCCAAGGAGCTGAACGTCCGCCTGTACAGGTCATTCCCCAAGGACCGCAAGCGGATCGATGTGCCGGTGGCCGCCTTGGACAATGGGCTGCAACCCAGGGCCGACCTGGGCCGCGTGGGCAACCGGAAGTTGCTCCTGTCCAACCGGGAGTTCAACGACCTGCGGTACCCGCAGAACGGCGCGGCGGTGCTGGTGAACGGCTTTGCCGGCACAGGGTGGGACGCCTTCGTGGCACGGCCTGGCACGGAAAAGGGCAACCAGGACATCTTCCGGTCCAAGGTGTTGCTGAAGCCCTTGGTGAAGGTGGCGCGCATGGACCTGAAATCGCGGGGCAAGCGGGTGAGCGGCCCGGTGCACCTGGAAATGGATTGGCGCTTCTACAGCGGCATCAACCAGGACAGCCTGCTGTTCACGGTGAGCACGTCCACGGACAAGCATGTGCTGAACATCAGCCCATCGTCGGCGCTGTCGGAGGCGCTGCGCGATGCGGCGCGGCAGTTGGCCGAGGACGATGACCTGCACGGGCGCTTGGCGGAAGTCCGTTCCGCCGGATGGGCGCAATCCAAGGGAGGCAAATTGGAACTGTCGCGCCCGCGGCCGATCGAGTTCGCGGACCGCAAGGGCATGTTCCCGGCGTTGATCAAGGCCGTGGTCACCCTGGAGACGAAGAACGGCCATGGCAGTGGATTCCTGATCACCAACGACGGATACCTGCTGTCCAATGCGCACGTGGTGGGCAACAACTCCACGGTGAAGGTGCGCTTCGAGCAGGGATTCTCCCTGGAGGGCGAGGTGGTGAAGTTGAACACGGATTTCGACCTCGCCTTGGTCAAGGTGCCCGGAAGCGACCTGCCCGCACTGTCCTTGGGCGATGACGCCGGGCTCGCCATCGGCGAGGAGCTCTTTGCCATCGGGACACCGTTGGACGAGCGCCTTGGCCAATCCGTATCACGCGGCATCATGAGCGGCATGCGCGTGATCGACGGGCGGAAGTACCTGCAGACCGATGTGAGCATCAACCCCGGCAACAGCGGCGGACCCTTGGTGGACGACAGCGGGCAGGTGATGGGGATCGCCACCATGAAGGTGAGCGCCACCGGCGTGGAAGGCATCGGCTTCGGCGTGCCTCTCAGCACCGCATTGGAAATGCTCAACATCGTTATACAGCCATGAAGAAGTTACTGGCCCCGATCCTTGCGTTGGTCGCCTGGGGCGGAACGGCCCATGCACAATCGGCCACGGCGATCCGCTTCCTTTTTTATGAGGGGCACCGGGTGTATGAAAAGCCGGTCCTGCGCAATTATGCCGCAGGTATGGGCGTGGACCATGCCTTCAACGACAAGTTTACCATCGGGGTGGGCGCCTCCTTCAATCTTCCGTGGCTGACGGAGGAAGGAAGCTATGTCACCATGGGAGGCAAAAGTGCCCAAGTGAAGCCGCACCTTTGGACCTTGGGCTACCATACCGAGTATGCCGTGGGCAGCAACACCGGGACCCATCTGTATGTCGGCTCGTTCATCGGTCTGAGGCGACTGTCGCAGGATTGGACCATTTGGACCGAGGATGAGTACGGGGTAAGCCGATCGCAAGCCCTGCAGTTCAGGAAAATGTTGATCCCCGTGGGCCTGCGCATGGGCCTGCGCGGGGCTGTGGACGGTTCCTTCATGGACCTCTACGGCGAACTGGGCTATCAGATCGGTGGCGGCAAGAGGCTTCAGGTACCCGGTGCCTCGGCCACCACGGACTTCGCGAATATCGCAGCGCTCACCGCCACCTTGGGCTTGTCATTCGGGATAGGGTGGTAAGCCCCGCCTGCCGCCGACCGGCGGGACGACCGGGCCCCTTGGCATGATGGGCTTGTCAGCCGTGGATCACACCGGACGAGATGAAAAGATGAAAGGCCTCCTCGGAGGCCTTTCACGCATGCAGGGTTGTGTGCTCCGTTAGTGCTGCACCACGAACGGGCGCGCCTTGCCCATCGCTTGGGCGGTGCGCAGGCGGTAGCTGTACAGGCCGTCGCGAAGGCTGCGGGTATCGATATCGAGGTGGTCGTTGCCGGCCCCGGAAAGGTTTTGCTGCAGCACCAGGCGGCCCGTTGCGTCGAACACCTCAACCGTTACGCTTGCGAGCGTCCCGTCCACCGGGATGTGCAGCACATCGTTCGCGGGCACGGGCCAGGCCAGGCCCAGCGAGGCAAAGGAGGCATCCAGCTCCTGCACGCCCACGAGGCCGTGGAACCAGTCGTGGCTCAACTGGATCATCTGGCGGCCCACCGTCGCATTGCTGATCTGCTCGGGGCCGATGCCGAAATACACCAGCTTGTAGTTGGCCGTTTGGGCCCGGATGCCGCCGATGCTGTTGGCCGGGGTGTTGTATCCCAGGATGGCCGTGGCCGGCGCAATGGGCGTGATCCGGTCCGGGTAGGTGTAGCTGCTGCCGCCGAACACGTGGGCCACGCTGCTGTTGGGCAAGTTGCCGAACACCGGGTCGTCCTGCACGAAGATGACCTGGTTGCTCGAGGGGCTGCCATCGTGCACGAAGGTGGCCAGCAGGTAGTTGGTGTAGAAGGCCCGCGTGACCGGCGTGCCGTACGCGTTCGCATCGCCGCTCTGGTCCCAGCCGATGTCCTGGCCGGCGATCATCAGGTTGCCGCCATTGTCCATGAAGGGCATCAGGATGGCCACCTCCGCCTCGGTATAGCTGGGGAAGTTCCAGCTGATGTTGCGGTAGATGTTGCCCACGCCGGCCAGCGCACCGGCCTGCCCGAACTTGATGAAGTCATCCTGGGAGGTGGTGGCATAGGCGGCCTCGCCCGCCTCGTCCATGGCGGCTATGTACAGGGCTTCCCACTGCTCCGCCCCGGCGTTGCTCACGATCAGGTCGTGCACCCCGCTGATCACGTGCAGGTCCTGCTGGAGCACGGGCGCCAACGGATGGTCCACCGAGGCGATGGTGAGCAGGTAGCTCCCGATCCCCGCCGCGGCGTCGGGCGTGATGTGTACCTGTATCTGGGCCTCGCTGGCATCGTTCACGGTGATGGCATCGCCGCTGGTGAATGCGCTGCCATTGACGGTCAGCGAACCCGTCCAGCTGGCCGGGGCCTGTACGGTCGTCAGGGTCACCGTGTAGGCGGCGTCCTCGCCCAAGGCGTTGGTCATCGACAGGCTGTAGTCGGTGGAGGCGCTCGCCGCGCCGCTGCGGTAGGGTGCCGCATCACCCTGCAGCACGGCGGTCACCAGCGTGGTGCCGCCCACGGCCTGCACCGTGCGTGCCTGGTATACGTCGCCCTGGTATTCGCTCACAAAGGCGATCACATCGCAGTTCGCGATGTTCCACGTGCCGGGAACGGAGTAGGTGTAAGTGCGTTCCACCATTGTGCCGGCAGGCGTGCTGCCCACATCCTCGCCCCACAGGTCCGTCACATAGGTGCGCAGCACGTGTTTGTGGTTGTAATTGGCCGAGCCGCCGGTCTGCGGGCCGATGATGTTGCTTTCGGTGATCAGCACCGAGATCCGGTCGTTGTTGCCGGGGCTGTCCTGGGTGTAGTACAGTTGCACGCGTACCGTGAGCTCCTGCGTGTCTTCGTCATAGCTGCTTTCCACGCCCAGGTTCACCGGGCTCGGCATGGCCAGGATATCATCGGCCGCACCGGGCCATTGCCCACGGTTCAGCACCGTCGCGTTGCCGAAGGCGTGCCGGTTGAGCATGCCCATCGGGTAGCCGGCCGGCTGGTAGAAGGAGTTCAGGGCATTGCCCTGCGGGGTACGGAAATCGGGCTCACCGGCCGACGGTACCGCAAAGCTGCCCGCATGGATACCCACCAGCGACACCAAGCCGGGATGCGCCGTGGCCACCTGTTCCATGATCACATGGCCTTCCGGGCAGTACACGCAGTGGATGCCCGTGAAATCCTCGAGCAACGCCGTGCGGTTCTCGGGCGAGGTGCCCACAAGGGATTGGCCCAGCGCCAGCGTGGGCAATAGAACGGAAAGGGTAAGGATCTTCTTCATCGAGCCTGGTTTTAGCTTCCACCAAGGTAGGGCATGCATCCTTTCGGGGCTGCCCAAAATGCCGCTTCCTTGTACTCCTTGCGGCTATTCCCGCTCGGTCCACACCACCCGGGCCACCGTGGCGCCCACGGCCTGCAGGCTCTCCTTGTCGATGTTGGACAGGTTGTCCGTGTGCGTGTGCCACGTGGAAGGGAAGGCCTTGGTCTCCGCGTCGTAGGCGATGATGTCGATGCTCGGGATGTTCAATCCCTCGTTGACGAACACGTGGTCGTCAACGCCCACGTGCGTGCGCACCTCGCTCAGGAAACGGTTGCCGTGGCCCGCCGCCGCCGCGGCCTTCCATACCTTGTTCACCACGCCGGCAGCATAGCGCATGCTCCAGCCTTCCTTGGCGAATTGGGCATCCTTGCCGCCCACCATGTCCAGCAGGATCCCGAAGCGGGCCTTGTAGCCGGGCACATGCGGGTTCTTCACCCAATACTGCGTGCCCAGGCACCAGGTCTTGTAGCTCTCCTGCCCGATGCCCATGGCGCCGTGCGGCTCGCCCCAGTCCTCCACATCGGTGAGGAAAATGTCCACGCCCACCTGCGCCGGCTGGGCCGCAAGCTGCCGGGCGATCTCCAGCAGCACGCCCACGCCGCTGCCGCCATCGTTGGCGCCATCGATCGCCTGGTTGGGCTTTTCCTTGTCCTGGTCCGCCATCGGACGCGTGTCCCAGTGCGCGAACAGCAGCACGCGCTCCTTCTTCTCAGGCTGCCAGCTGGCGATGATGTTGCGCATCGGCACCTTCTGCCCGTTGTAGATCGTCACCTCCGCGTTCTGCTGGATGACGGTGCCGCCATAGCCCTCCAGTTTTTCCACCAGCCAATCGCCGCAGGCACGGTGCTCCGCACTGCCCGGCACCCGCGGACCAAAGGACACTTGCTTCGCCACGAAGGCGTAGGCGCTGTCACCGTTGAATAGTGGCACCGGCGGTAGTCCAGGTTGGGCCGGCTGTATGGTTTCAGGTCGCTGCACCGGGGCGCTGTCCGGTTGACAGGCCACCGCCAGCGCGCTCACCACGCACAGGCCCAGGACCTTTTGAAATGTGGATTGCATCAATTCGTTTTGTTCATCGGGTGGTTTCCATCCATCGGGCGGATCATGATCCGCCTACGCGACTTCCATTCACCTATCACCATTCACTCCCGTTCCCACGTCATCCCCTCCTTCGAGTCCTTCACCGTGATCCCCATCGCCGCCAGCTTGTCGCGGATCAGGTCGCTCGTGGCGTAATCCTTCCGGTTGCGGGCATCGGCGCGCAGGCCCAACAGCACGTCCATCAGGCCCTCGCTGAGGTCATCGCCGGCTTGCGTGGCTTCTTCGTCCTTCAGTCCCAGCACCGTGAAGAGCATGTCGTGGAAAAGGACCTTCAGCTGGTCGATGTCTTGCTGTGAAAGGGCCGTCTTGCCCGCGTGTGCCGCGTTGATCGCCCGCACGCCGTCGAAGAGCTGCGCGATCATCACCGGCGTGTTCAGGTCGTCGTTCATCGCCGAATGGCAGGCGGCCTTCAGCGCGGCCACATCAAAGGGTTCACCCTCGGTGGAAGGCTTCAGGCGCCCCAGTAATTCATTGGCCGCCAGCAGCCGTTCCAAGCCTTTTTCAGCCGCCTGCATGGCCGCGTTGCTGAAGTCCAGCGTGCTGGCGTAGTGGCATTGCAGCATGAAGAAGCGCACCGTCATCGGTGAGTAGCCGCGCTCCAGCAGCTTGTGGTTGCCGGTGATAAGTTCCTCCGGCGTGAAGCCGTTGCCCTCGCTCTTGGCCATCTTCCGGCCGTTCACGGTGAGCATGTTGCCATGCACCCAGTAGCGCACCGGCGCTGCGCCGTCGGCCGCGGTGCTCTGGGCGATCTCGCATTCGTGGTGCGGGAACTTCAGGTCCATGCCGCCACCGTGGATGTCGAAGGTCTGCCCCAGGTACTTCGTGCTCATCGCGCTGCATTCCAAGTGCCACCCCGGGAAGCCCTCGCCCCACGGGCTGGGCCAGTACATCAGGTGCCCCTTGTCGGCCTTCTTCCACAGCGCGAAGTCCAGCGGGCTGCGCTTCTCGTCCTGCCCCTCGGTGCCCCGCGTGTTGGCCAGCTGGTCCTCGATCTTGCGTCCGCTCAGCTCGCCGTACGGGTGCTTCTCCGCGAACTTCGGCACGTCGAAGTACACCGAGCCGTTCACTTCGTATGCATAGCCGTTGGCGATGATCCGCTCGATCATCGCGATCTGTTCGATCAGATGCCCGGTGGCCGTGGGCTCGATGCTCGGCGGCAGGATGTTGAAGATCCGCATCACATCGTGGAAGCCGTTGGTGTACTTCTGCACGATCTCCATCGGCTCCAGCCGCTCCATGCGCGCCCGCTTGGCGATCTTGTCCTCGCCGGCGTCCTGGTCATCCACCAAGTGGCCCACATCGGTGATGTTGCGTACGTAGCGCACTTGGTAGCCGAGGTGGCGCAGCCACCGCGACAGCACGTCGAAGGTGAGGAAGCTGCGCACGTTGCCCAGGTGTACGTCGCTGTACACGGTGGGGCCGCACACGTACAGGCCCACATGCGGCGGATGCAGCGGCACGAAGCGCTCCTTCTGGCGTGTCAGCGTGTTGGTCAGAAACAGGGGATGCTCTTGTTCGTTGGCCATGGCCCGCAAAACTAAGCGTTGGGGGTGGTGGGGATGGTAGGGCCTTCGTCTCGACTTCGGCCCCGATGCGGCATGCTTTTCAGAACGATCCCGGATCGATCGGCCTTCGGTTTAGGGCTCCGTGATAGGCCCGCATGGAAATGATCTTTCCATTCTCATCAAAGCGGAACACATCGATCACATCCGTCAAGGTATACGCGCCGTTGATGTGCATCTTCAGTTCGAAGGGGAAGGCCGCCTCCATCCCCGCGATCCGGACCGACCCCGTCTTTTTGGACCTTCAGGTCGATGTTCACCGCACCCGTGTACAACGCACGCAGGCTGTCGATGCCCGACACCATCCTGCCGCCAACCGGATCTTCCACCGTGGCATCCTCGGCATACAGCGAAAGAATCATTTCCAAGTTACCCTCATTCAACCCCCGCATGTATTGGTCCACCGCATCCACGTAAGGGTGTGCGCCCCTATCATTTTCATACGGGGTGTCCAAGGCGGCTACGGTCGTATCGGTGGGACCTTCGTGGGTCGTGTTGCCTGGATTGGAAGTGCAGGCGGCGACCAGAAGTGCGGCCAATGCGAGGTATGTGATCTTGTTCACGTTCCGCCCGGTCGGGATATCGGGCTGTATGCCATCCCTCCCGAATTCAAAGACCTTCAGCCAATTCGATCAGGTAGTCGCGGTCGGCGTCCGTGAGGGTGGCTTTCGCAAATCTCAAAGCTCATGGAGCAGGTCCTTGGCCAATGGAAGCGTCTTCTTCCCGGCCAAGTGGGCCTTCACTTCTGCCATGGCTTGGCGCAGTTCCTCCATGAAGCGTTGCTCGGAGGCTGTGAGCGTCTTCTTTCCGGCTCCCTTTCCGGTTGCGGCAGGCATGGGCTCTACTTCCACGCCTTCGATCTCACGCAGAAAGTCCTCGATCAGTTTGGTCTTGCCAGGCTCATTGATGGTGACCAACAGGCGCTTGGGGCCTGATCGTTGTTGGCGCGAAGTAGACATCCATACAAAGATAGTGAAGTGGCGTATGCCTTGCCATTTGCGCGAGACACCTCAACATCCCATCCGTGAAATCGGTGAAATCTGTGGAACTCGCCTGGGCGTAGCCTCGGCGAAGCACGGTCGGTGGAAGACCCCGCAGCGAGCCTACGGGCGCTCTCCGTGGCAAAAGATCCGATACATTATCCGTCATGCGATCGCCATTAAAATCGTCGATCATGTTCCTCAACACCCATAGCTGGTTCAGTTTCAAGTACGGCCTGCTGAAGCCCGAAGCCTTGCTGGAAGAGGCCGCCAAGGCCGGCGTACATGCCTTCGCCCTCACCGACATCGGCTCCACGGCCGGTATCCCCGACTTTGTTAGGCTGGCACCCAAGTATGGCATCCGCCCCGTGGCGGGCATCGAATTCCGGCAGGGGTCACAGGCGCTCTATGTCGGCCTGGCGCGGAACAACCTCGGCTTCCGGCAACTGAATGAATTGCTGAGCCCGCACTTGCTGGATGGGGAGCCTTTACCGATGCAGCCTCTGTCACTCCGAGCATTAGCGAAGCGGTGCTCCGCAAGGTGCGAAGCAACTGAGGAGCCGAGGAGGACAGAGGCTCCCGATGCCTTCTTCATCCTGCCCCTCGCCACGCCGTTGCGCGAATTGCACCCCAACGAATACATCGGCGTGCGGCCCGCCGAGCTGACGCGCCTGCCCTTCAGTCCGTGGATGAGGCAGCCCGAAAAGCTGGTGGCCTGGCTGCCCGTCACCTTCCCGCAGGCCACCGGGCCGGTGCCCTTCAACACGCACCGCCTGCTGCGCACCGTGGCGCGCAACACGCTGCTGAGCCAGGTGCCGCCTGAAGAGCTGGCCGCGCCCGACGAATACTTCCAAACGCCCGAAGAAGTGCGGCGCCTCTACCGCGATTTCCCCAAGCTGGTGCGCAATGCCGAACATCTGCTGGAGCAATGCACCATCGCCTTCGACGGCAGCGACAAGACGCCCAAGGTTTTCGGCACCAGCGCCGCCGCCGACCGCGAGCAGCTGCACCAACTGGCCCGTGAAGGATTGCACCGCCGCTACGCGCACCCCTTGCAGCAGGTGACGGCCCGCCTGCATCACGAGCTGGACGTGATCGGGCGCATGGGCTTCATCAGCTACTTCCTCATCAACCACGACATCGTGCGCTACGCGCAGGGCCGCGGCTTCTTCCACGTGGGACGCGGCAGCGGCGCCAACAGCTTGGTGGCCTATTGCCTCGGCATCACCGACGTGGATCCCGTGGAGCTGGACCTCTACTTCGAGCGCTTCATCAGCACCGCCCGTAAGAAGCCGCCCGACTTCGATATCGACTTCAGCTGGAAGGACCGCGACGAGGTGTTCCGCTACATTTTTGACAAGTACAACGGCCCTTCGGGAGCCTCAGGGCCCGGGAGCGGGATGCACGCGGCGCAGGTGGCCACCTACACCACCTTCCAGTGGCGCGGCGCGGTGCGCGAGCTGGGCAAGGCCCTGGGTCTGCCGCCCGCCGAGATTGATGCGCTCAGCGAGGGCCGCAGCTACTACGGCGGCGGTCGCCCCAGCGAGCTGGTGCGCAGCGGCCATGCCGACCGCGTGGCCACCGCCGTGGTGCGCTACGCGCAGCGCATCATCGGCATGCCGCACCAGTTCGGCATCCACGTCGGCGGCATCCTGGTGAGCGAGGAGCCCATCACCAGCTACAGCGCGCTGCACCGCCCGCCCAAGGGCTTCCCCGTGGTGCAGTTCAGCCTGCTGGAAGCCGAGGACCTCGGCCTGCACAAATTCGACATCCTCAGCCAGCGCGGCCTGGGGCATATACGGGATGCGGTGGAGCTGGTGGGGGGGATGGCCCGTCCGGAGGGTGATCAGGGCGCCTGTACCGTCGACCCAATGGGTCGACCCAACAGGCGCCCTGTGGCCAGTGGGGAAGCCGCCATCGACATCCACGCTATCCCCCGTTTCAAGCAAGATCCCGCCATCAAGCAGCTGCTGCGCACCGGCGACACCGTGGGCTGCTTCTACGTGGAGAGCCCGGCCATGCGCATGCTGCTGAAGAAGCTGAAGGTGGAGGACTACCTCACCCTGGTGGCGGCCAGCAGCATCATCCGGCCCGGCGTGGCCGAGAGCGGCATGATGCGCGAGTATATCCTGCGCCACAACGATCCCGAGCGTGTGCGGCGCGCACCCAAGGAATTGCTGGAGATCATGCCCGATACCTACGGCGTGATGGTGTACCAGGAGGACGTGCTGAAGGTGGCGCACCACTACGCGGGCCTCAGCCTGGAGGAGGCCGACATCCTGCGCCGGGGCATGACGGCCCGCTTCCGCGAGCGGCCCGAATTCAAGGCCGTGGAGGAGAAATTCTTTTCCAACTGCAAGGCCATGGGCCGTCCCGACGAGCAGGCGCGCGAGGTCTGGCGGCAGATCGAGAGCTTCGCCAGCTTCAGCTTCGCCAAGGGCCACAGCGCCAGCTACGCCGTGGAGAGCTACCAGAGCCTGTGGCTGAAGGCCCATTATCCGCTGGAGTTCCTCGTGGCCGTGGCCAACAACTTCGGCGGGTTCTACAGCACGGAGTTCTACCTGCACGAGGCGAAGCGGCATGGGGCGGTTGTTGAGGCGCCTTGCGTGAATGTGAGTGAAGAGTTGTGTGTGTTGGTGCGAGTTGTCAGTTGTCAGTTGCCCGTTGATAGGGAGCCTGACAACCAACAACCAACAACTGACAACCGCATTTACCTCGGCCTCGCCAACATCAAAAGCCTCTCCGCCGAAACCGTCCAACTGATCCTGCACGAACGCAAGCGGCGCGGCCCCTTCACCGGGCTGGAGGACCTGCTGCACCGCGTACCCCTGCCGCTGGAGCAGGCGCGCATCCTCATCCGGACAGGTGCCCTGCGCTTCACCGGGCGCAGCAAACCGCAACTGCTGTGGGACCTCACCCTCCTGCACACCGGCAAGGAGCCGGCCCATGCGGAACGCAACCGGCTGGATCTCTTCATCACCAAAGTGGAGGACCCCGCGCTGCCCGAACTACACCACTATCCCTTGGCCGACGCCTACGACGAACTGGAGCTGCTGGGTTTTCCGCTGTGCGATCCGTTCACGCTGGTTGAAGTGGACAGTGGACAGTGCCCGCCCGCAAGACCTCCGCACGACAGTGCACAGGCACTGCGTGCGGAGGTGCCCTTACTGGAGCCCGAGGGCCGGTCACTGTCTACTGTGCGCGCCGGGCCGTACGAGGCCACTGTCTACTTATTGGCCAGCGAGATGGCAGCCCACATCGGCCGGCGCGTCACCATGCTCGGCTACATGGTCCACATCAAAAGCACCACCACCGCCCACGGACAGCGTATGAGCTTCGGCTCGTTCATCGACACTGCCGGCGACCTCTGGGACAGCACCCAGTTCCCCGCCGTGGCCGCGCGCTATCCGTTCCGGGGGAGGGGCGTGTACCGCCTTACCGGCATCGTGGAGGAGGAATTTGGGCATTGTGCCCTGCGCACGCAAAGCGTGGAGAAGCTTCCGTGGAAGCCGGACCCGAGGTATGGGGAAAGGTGAGGGATGTTCACCACAGAGGCGCGGAGGACACAGAGGTAGATCCAGTTCACTGTAGCGTCGATCCACCGGATCGACCTAGGTGGAAAACGCCTCATGCCCGATCCTCCCCACCTTTACCCCATGCAATACCGCAACTTGGGAAAGACCGGCCTGAAGCTGCCCGTGATCACCTTCGGGGCGTGGGCCGCGGGCGGATGGAAGTGGGGCGGCACCGACCGGAAGGCCGCCGTGGAGGCCATGCGCGCCGCGTATGATGCGGGCGTGACGGCCATCGATACCGCGCCGATCTATGGCATGGGCCTGAGCGAGGAGATCGTGGGTGAGGCCATCCGCGGCATCCCGCGCGACCAAGTGCAGGTGCTCACCAAGTTCGGTTGGCGCTGGGACCTGAAGAAGGGCGAGCTGGGCATGAGGACGGAGGACAACGAAGGCCATGCGCTGGATGCCTACAGGTATGCCGGCAAGGAGAGCGTGATCTACGAGTGCGAACAGAGCCTGCGCCGCCTGGGCACGGATTATATTGATCTGTTGCAGCACCACGCGCCGGACTCGACCACGCCGATCGATGAAACGATGGAGGCGCTGGAGTTGCTGGTGCAGCAAGGCAAGGTGCGCTACGCGGGCGTGAGCAACTACAACCTGGAGCAGTTGCGGGAAGCGTGCAAGTCGCCGGTGGTGGCGAGCAACCAGAAGCACTACAGTATGCTGCGGCGCGAGATCGAGGCGGACATCGTGCCGTACGCGCAGGAGCACGGCCTGGGCATATTGGCGTATAGTCCATTGGGGCGCGGCCTGCTCACGGGCAAGATCCGGCCGGGACACGTGTTTGCCGAGGGCGACCACCGGGCGGGTCTCTCGTTCTTCAAACCGGAGAACGTGGAGCGGGTGGACGCCATGCTGGGAACGCTGCGGCCCATGGCGGAGGCCAAGGGCTGCACGCTGGGCCAGTTGGTGTTGCGATGGACGATGGACCGGCCGGGCATCACCACGTTGTTGGTGGGTGCGCGCAACGCGGCACAGGCCGTGCAGAACGCGCAGGCCGTGGACGTGCCGTTGGACGAAGGGGAAAAGACACGGATCGATGCGGCCGTGGACGGATCAACGTTGACCCCGTAGGGGCGGGCCACGGTCCGCCCGAACCGTGGCCCGCCCGGACCACGGGTGCAACCAGGACCACCGCCCGCACGATATGTGGCGCACGGTGCATCCGCATGATGCACGGATGTTGTCCCGTGCGATGATGCCCGCGTGAGGGGGCGCAGCGGCAGCCCGGCGCGGCACGGGCCCGGCGGATGCGTGCAGCATGCCGACGCCTTTGGCTAAGGCATGCGATGCGAGGAGGCGACCTTCGCGTCGCCGTAGCTCAGCGAAGGCGCGCAGGAGCCCCCGCAGTGCCGCAGCCGCAGGCACGGGCAAGCCGGCTACAGCGGAGCACCCGGCCCCGCCGACGGACCGACGATCCATGGCGGCATGTTCCGGCGGCGGGGACACGCCCAAAAGAACTATACCCTCCTGTTCGCCAACAGTATCGGCGCCTGCCCGTCAAATGGATTGTCCATCCGCCCGATGCTTTTGGCGCCGAGGCCACTGGCGCGCATCACCGTGCGGTCGCCGAAGCGCTGGCGCACCTTGTCCATGGCCTGGTAGAGGTTCATGGCCTCCTGGGTGTCGGTGAAGGCGTCCATCTGGTGGCCGCCGCCCACGAGGTGGCTGAAGCGGATGCCGATGAGGCGGATGCGCTGGCGGCGGTCGTACAGTGCGCGGAAGAGCTCGTGGATGGCGGGCAGCAGCAGGTGGTCGCACGCGGTGTAGGGGATGCGCTGCTGGCGCGTGTGCGTGTTGAAGTCGGCGTAGCGCACCTTGACGGCCACGCAGCTGGTGAGCTTGCCGCCCTTGCGCAGTTGGTAGGCGAGGTTCTCGCCCATGGCGGTGAGCAGCCCGCGCAGCTTCACCATGTCGATGGTGTCGCGCCCGAAGGTGCGCTCGGTGCTGATGCTCTTGCGCTCGTGCCACGCCACCACGGGGCTGGGGTCGATGCCGTTGGCCTTGCGCCACAGCACGGGGCCGTGCTCGCCCAGCAGCCGCTGCATCAGTTCCACGGGCAGCTCCTGCAGGGTGTGGATGCGCGCCACGCCCATGCTGCGCAGCAGGTGCGCCGTTTTGTCGCCCACGCCGGGGATGGCCTCGATGGCCATGGGCGCGAGGAAGGGCTTTTCGGTGCCGCGCTCCACTTCGCGCTGGCCGTTGGGCTTGGCCGTGTTGGTGGCCACCTTGCTCACCGTTTTGTTGATGCTGAGCCCGAAGCTGTTGGGCAGCCCGGTCTCCTTGGCGATGCGCGCGCGCAGCTCCGTGGCCAGCTTCAGCGCGCCGAAGAAGCGCTCGGTGCCGGTGAGGTCCACGTAGAATTCGTCCACGCTGGTCTTCTCGAACAGCGGCACGTGTTCGCGGATGATCTCGGTGACCTCGTCGCTCTTGCGCATGTAGGCCCCGCTGTCGCCGCGCAGGATGGTGGCCTCGGGGCACAGCTGCTTGGCCGTGCGCATGGGCATGGCGCTGCGCACGCCGAAGGCCCGCGCCTCGTAGCTGCAGCTGGCCACCACGCCGCGGTCGCTGTCGCTGCCCACCAGCACGGGCTTGCCCTGCAATTGCGGGTTCTTCAGCCGCTCCACGCTCACGAAGAAGCTGTCCAGGTCCAGGTGGACGATGGTGCGTTGGTCGCTCATGTTCAGGCCGGTGTTGACGGATTATTGGTCAACTCCGCCGCCATAAGGTAGGGTGGAGCAGACACTTCCAAAACTCACGGCTCACAGCTCGCAGCCATGAGCTACGGGCTACTGCACCACCACCTTGCCCACCGTGCGCGCCGTTTCGCTTTGCACTTTCACGAAATAGGTACCCGCCGCCAAGCCATCCGTGCGGAAGGGATGCGCCTGCAATTGTTCCCGCGAGCCGAGGAACCAGGTCTTGAGCGTGTTGCCGGCGATGTCGTGCAGGGTGACCACGCACGGGCCCATGTCGCCGTCCAGGTTCAGGAAGAAATGGCCGTGCGCCGGGTTGGGGCTGATGCCCAGTTTGTACGCCTCCACCGGTACGGGTTTGCTGATGCCGACCGTCATGGGGGCGTTGCCCTTGCTGATCAGGTAGGCGCTCACCGGGTAGAACGGGTTGTAGCCGTCGTTGCAATCCGGACAGGTGACGCCGCTCACGCAATCGGGATTGTTGGGGTGGCACAGGTCCACATAGCTCTCTTGGAAGCGGTACACGAACTGCATCGGCCCGTTGGCCATCAAGGGCGAAAGGTCATAGGAGAATGGCGCGGCGATGCTGCCGGGGCACCACCCTGCGCGGGCGTACTGCCAGGTGCCGGCCTGCGGCTGGCAGCCGTCGGGGTTCGGGTTGCAGGTGGTCCACAGGTCCTGCGTGAAGGACTGCCCGTCCACGTACACATGGTGCGTGGCGTGGTAGAATTCCGCCGCGTTGCCCGTGTTGTTGCTGCCCCAGCCATGGCCGCTGGTAACCAGCCGCAGGTCGGCCGTTTCCGCGTGCCAGGAAGGCGTCAGGATCATGGTGTCCACCGGCTGCAGGTTGGCCGGGTTGCCGAAGTTGTAATTGCCGCGCCACACCTCCTGCACGGTGGTGTACAGGTGGTCCGGCTGGCCGGCCTCGTACACGAAGTCCAGGTCCAACTTCCAACCGCCGGTGCCCCAGGTGTCGATGTACATGCGCACGTCGATGTTGCCCTGCAGCAGCGAGGCGAAGTCGGTCACGTCCAGCCAGTGGTTGCAGGCCCGGCCGTAGGGCGTGATGTAGCGGATGATCTCCACCCAGCGGCCGTCGGGTGCCTTCACCTCGATCCACGCCAGGCGGTCCCAGTCATCACAACCGCCGGGCACGCTGGGGCAGCTGACGATCAGGTGCGCCATGATCTTGTTGAACGCACCCACCGACTGCGGCAACGTGTAGCTGCCCGTGTACCACTGCGAACCGATGGTGCCCATGTCGATCACCGCACTGTCGAAGGTCCGTTCGGTACGGTCCGCCGCTACGTCCGTCACTTCAACTTGAACGGTGGTCGTGGTGCTGTTGCCGTTGTTGGCCCAGGCTGTGACCTCCACCGTGTGCGGCCCGTAGGAGGAAGGTGTCCACCAGGCCATCCAGCTGCCGCCCTCGAATGAAGTGGGCAGGTCTTCGCCGTCCGCGTTGAAGACGACGGAAGTGATCGAGTTGAAACCCGGCTCGGCAATGCTGGCCGAGGCATACAGCGGGTAGGCGTGCAGCGCCGGCATCTGCACCGGGAAGGCATCGGTGAGCTTGGTGGCCACCTCCGGGAAATATGTGCTGAGATCGAGCACTTCGAAGCTGGTGGTGGCGCTGTTGGGGTACCAATCGTCATCACCGGCCTGCATGGCGCGCACGGTCACCGTGCCCGCCGTGCCGTCCACGGTGAGCAGGTCGCCGTTTATGCTGGCCGGGCCGGAAACAACCTCGTATGTGAGCGGCAGTCCGGAAGAGGCCGAGCCGTTCAGCTGGATCGGGGCCGAGGTGGTGGTCTGCACGGGGATCGCATCGATGGTGACCACTTGGTTGGATTGCCCCGTGGCGCCACAGCCCGGGCCGCTGTACTCGAACACGTCGAACTCCGCCACCATCAGGTGCAGGGTGCCCAGGTAGTTGTTGTGGACCACTAAGCGCACGTACTGTGCATCCACCGCACCGAAGTAGGCGTAGGTGCGCTGTGAGCCGGCATTGGGGTCGGCGTAGGTGAACGTTCCTGCGGATTGCGGTTGGCCCCAATCCATGCCGTCCATGCTCAAGTACAGCTCGTAGTCTTTGGCTTTGCCCGCTGCGGTGCCGGCGCGTGACAGCAGGGAAATGCCGTTGACGGCATGGGGCGCTCCCAGGTCCAGCCGGATCTCATGCGGGAACGGCGGGGCCTGTGCCTGCCATTCGGTGTGCCAGAAGGTGAGCGAGTCGCCATCGAAACAGTGGATGGCGTTGCCATTGTCCAGCCCCTCGCCGAACAATTCCTCGCTGTCCACAAAGAGGATGCTCCAGTCGTCACGGGCAATGGCCAGCGTATCACACTGGGCCAAAGAGGAGGAGGCAAGCAGCAGGCCCGGCAGGGCGGCGAACCAATATTTCATGACCGAAAAGTAGGGCCATCCCCCACGGCGGAGCGATCAAGAATTGTGGCGTTCCGGGAATCTTGAGGACGGTTTAAGCGCCGCTTAGCCCATCCGTTTCTCGTGGTAGTAGCCCCCGCTTTCCAGGTAGGTCTGCAGGATCAGGATGGTCTTGGTCCGCTCGTCCAGGTCCGGCAGGTCCTTCAACTTGGCGAACAGGCTGTGGTGCAGCAGCACCACGTTGCTGCCCAGTTCGTCCAGCCGGGCCTGCAGCTGGGCGTGGTCATTCAGCAGTTGTTCTTCATCGTGTTCCACCTGGTTGAGCAAGTGGTGCACCTCGCGGTATTTCTTGCGCCCGTCCGGGGTGGTGAAGCTGGGTGTGGAGAGCAAGCCCTGTTGCGTCAGGTATTCCTGCATGGACTCCGACTTGAACACCTTGTAGTGGTCGTTGGGATAGGTGTGGTTGATTTCGTGGCGCAGATCGGATAGCGAATATTCCTTGCCTTCGGGGATCAGCGAAAGCGCGGCTGCCTCAGGCGGGGGCAACGTCCCGGGATCTGCGATCCGGTACAGGAACAGGCGGTCCACCAAGTGGTGTTCACCATGCCCCAGCTGCGTGCGCCGATGTTCATACCCGATGGCGCCGGTATGTACCAAGTGGTCCAAGGTGTAGTACAACATGGGCTCACCCGAGGAAAGCAGGGGGTGATGCAGGTAGTGGTATATATGAGGACCGACGATGTCCATGGTGGAGGTCGTTTCCCATCAAACAGATCCCGCGGGCTTTTGTGCGGGCAGCTAACTTTGAACCATGGCCAAGAAGACCACCCCGACCCGCAAAACCGGAAAGAGCACGAGCTGGGCACTCGCACCCGCCCCCGAAAGCAAGGACCACGTCCAGATCAAGCCGGAATACGGCCTGTTCATCGGCGGCAAGTGGGTGAAGCCCAGGAGCGGCACCCGTTCGACAGGCTCAGGGGAGCCGTACTACGACACCATCAACCCGGCCAACGAGCACCTCCCAAATGAACCAGCCTTGCATGTGAGCTACACACAGCATCGAGGAATTTGATGGCCGGCCCATATAGCTGCATAGATCGAACATTTGTGCGCAGGATGCTGTGGGTGCTGGTGGCGGTCGTTGCCAGCGGAACCAACGTACTTTGGGCGCAAGCCAATGGTGACGGATCAGCAAGATCTGACTCCATAGCTGCCAATCGCTTTCCTACAAAGGCCGGAAGGCAGTGGCTTTGGGGCGTCGGAGTAGGTCGACTTGGGCTAAGCACAATGAACGCCTATCAAAAGCCCACAACAAATCCCCCGGCGATGGCCGCGTTCATCGGTCATCCGGAATACTCGCCTGGTTTCTTCACGCTCAGCTTATGGGCCGAAAAGAACCAGCGAAGTATCACTTCATTGATCATGGCGTATCGGAATCAAACCCTGCACTTCAAGCATGAGTATGGCGCGTACCCAACTGGCTCATCAATGGACTATCTCGCTCGACTTTCATGGACCTATAGCTTGGTCTCGCCTGATGCCGGCGACAAGCCCTCCTTCATCCTTGCGGCCGGACCGGCGGTGTACTATTTGAATCGCGATTACCAGGAGCAATACGCTGATACCCTATTGGGTTTTCGCTCCGCCCGGAATGTGCGGGCCCAGATCTTGTTCTTCCAAGTTGGCCCGACCTGCGCGGTCAGGATGAAAAACTGGATACTCGCGGGGTCGGCTCATTTCAACGTGTTCGGAAGAATATCCGGAAACTCGATGTACGACGTCATTGAGACGCCAGGGCCGATCGGACCGCATAATGAGGAGGCTCATTTCAATGAAACAGTTGGATTGAACTTCATTAGCAACAATACGGTCTTGCTCAACGATTTTGAGATGACGCTGGTACTGCTCTTCTGAGGATCCAAGCAACACGACTCATGTTCGTTGACGATACCTTCGTTCATTAGCAAATGGAGGAAAGCCATGATCGATCATTATGACCGGATGGGTAACTGGAGGACCATTGGTGCGGTGTTGGGCATTATCGCCATTTCCGGGGTTTCAGCCCAAGGCCGATCCGGATTCGCGATCAAAGCCCAATACGATCTTTCCGAGGAGGCTTATGTCGAGGCGATCACCCATCCCTGCTCGATGAGCAACACGTGGCCAACGGCGCTGGCTGATGAGATCGGCAACACGTATGGGGATGGAACTGCATTTGTCATGGAGTCATACATCCACATGTACCAGACCACCGGAGATAAGGCTTACCTCTTCAAGTTCGTGGAACGGGCCATCTGCATACAGGAGCATCGCTGGGACGAACTCGGGATCACCCCATCCTGGATCTACCAAGTACAGGGTTACGACTTCGATGCCCCATGCTGGTCCAAACACATTTACCAAGATGGCAACATCATGGCAGCGTTCGGGCATTTCGTGCATCTGGTGCAGATTGAGCAGCCCGATCTCGGTACCACGCCCTTGCCACAGTTCGCGGGAACACCTATCGCATCCAACAGCTTCGGTACCTGGACAACCTTGGGAGAGTTCGCCGAGTGGCTGCGCGTACGCACCGAGCAGACCTTGGACTGGTACGTCTGGTCACCTGGATATTGGATCAATGACAACTATTGTTTCGGTACCGGCCCATCGCCCACGGTGGATGAAACCGGTCATTTGAATTTTCAAGCTGGCATCGGAGCCGCGCTTTATTATCTCGGAGAATCTGCGCCGAATTATTGGTACCTGAGCATGGCTGCGCACATTGCCGGTCGTTACTTCAGCACGATCGATGATGAAAGTGATTGCTATCAGTTATTTGGCTGGCATGGACATAGTTCGAGTCAACGCAATGTGATTGAATTGGACAATGGTGCGTACCAATGGACGCATTTTGGATGGAGGTCTGAGTCATGCGCGGAGCGGCATGGAAGTGACCCCAACGACTACGAAGACATCAGTCACGCGGTGACCGACTTCTGGTTGCCGCGAGCAACCCACGAGCTCGGTATCCCCTCCGGTGGCCCAGTATACTTCAGCGGTACAGATATGCTGCGCTTCCGCAATACTTTCACCCGAAACGTATACGCCGGGAACGATGGCGATGGTTGTCCGCAGTTCCATGCCTCGGTTTCCGGTGATGATGACATCGCCTATCGTCCAACTTATAATGGTGTGGGAATACTGAACAAGTCCAGTCTTTCTTGGATGTGGCTGCAGGCTTTTGACGACATGGGCTCGCCGCCGAATGTGTATGATATTGTGATGGACTACTACGCCTGCCGCATCATGCCATACAGCAATGGCATCCAGGGTTCGGTGGAACAATACGGCCTTGCCGACGTGGTGGCGGCGCAATGGCAGCGTGAGTGCTTCGATCTCACGCTGTTCAACCGTGATGTGATCTATGACCAGAACTTCGCCGCCAAGCGCAACCTTGTCATTGACCCGTTCGCAGGCCCGGGGTCTTCCTTTGCCGATCCCGTGATCATGGAGGAACGCTTCACCGTGCACCCCGGTGTGCACGTGGAAATGCGGGCGGGGTCATCCATCGAACTGAAACCGGGTTTTCATGCCGCCCACGGCAGCGAATTTCATGCATCCATCGACCCATTGGGCTGCGGTATGCAGGTGAAGAGCATGGCCGCTGGTGGAGGAGTGGCGGAAGCGATGGCGCGGCGTGAGCAAGAGCCGGTTGCCGAGCAGCCGATGGACCACAAGAACAAAGGCGGTGTTCGTCTGGTGACCGTACAGGATCCTACATCGTCTTCCCTCGCTATTGGAGTGGTCGTTGATGCCCCCGAGATTTGTTCCTGGTGGCTGTTCAACAGCTTGGGTCAGCTTGTTGGATCGGCTTCCGGGGTGAATCTGCACTCCGGTTGGAATGTGCTGCCCGTCGAACTTCGCGACCTGCCAACGGGTGCCTATGTCCTGGATCTGACCGGAGAGGATTTGAATGTGCGAGGGCCCGTATTCATCAGTAGATGATCATAGAACATACATAGAACGATGGCAACAACGAAGCGAAAAACCGATTGGGCACTCACCCCTGCCCCGGAATCCACCGACCACGCCCGCATCAAGCCGGAATACGGCCTGTTCATCGGCGGCAAGTGGGTGAAGCCCAAGAGCGGCACCCGTTCGACAGGCTCAGGGGAGCCGTACTACGACACCATCAACCCCGCCAACGAACAGAAGCTGGCGCGCATCGCCGAGGCCGGTGAGGCCGACGTGGATGCCGCCGTGAAGGCCGCCCGCAAGGCCTACGACACCGTGTGGTCCAAGATGCCGCCCGCCGAGCGCGGCAAGTACGTGTACCGCATCGCCCGGCTGTTGCAGGAAAGGGCCCGCGAGTTTGCCGTGGTGGAAAGCCTGAACGGCGGCAAGCCCATCCGCGAAAGCCGCGACTTCGACGTGCCCACCGCCGCCGCCCACTTCTTCTACTACGCCGGCTGGGCCGACAAGCTCAGCTACGCCTTCCCCAACCGCCGCGTGGCGCCCCTCGGCGTGGCCGGCCAGATCGTCCCGTGGAACTTCCCATTGCTCATGGCCGCGTGGAAGATCGCGCCCGCCCTGGCTTGCGGCAACACCGTGGTGCTGAAGCCCGCCGAGACCACGCCCCTCACCGCGCTCTTCCTCGCCGAGCTGATCCAGGAGGCCGAGCTGCCCGACGGCGTGGTCAACATCGTCACCGGTGCCGGGGCCACCGGCGCGGCTATCGTCAACCACCCGGACGTCAACAAGATCGCCTTCACCGGCAGCACCGCCGTGGGCAAGATCATCCAGCGCGCCACCGCCGGCACCGGCAAGAAGCTCACCCTCGAACTCGGCGGCAAGGCACCCAACATCATCTTCGCCGACGCCACCATCGACCAGGCCGTGGAGGGTATCGTCAACGGCATCTACTTCAACCAGGGCCACGTGTGCTGTGCCGGCAGCCGCCTCTATGTGGAGGAGAGCGTACACGACGAAGTGGTGCGCAAGCTCAAGCACCGCATGAAGAGCCTCGTGGTGGGCGACCCCCTGGACAAGAACACCGACATCGGCGCCATCAACAGCAAGGAGCAGCTGGGCACCATCAATAAGTACATCAAGATCGGCGTCAACGAAGGCAGCGACATGTACCAAAGCAGCTGCGACCTGCCGTCCAAGGGCTTCTGGTGCCGCCCCACGCTCTTCACCAACGTGGCCCAAAGCTCGCGCATCGCGCAGGAGGAGATCTTCGGGCCGGTGCTCGCCATCCAGACCTTCCGCACCATGGACGAGGCCCTGCAAAAGGCCAACAACACGCCCTACGGCCTCAGCGCCGGCGTGTGGACGGACAAGGGCAGCAAGATCTTCAACCTCACCACCAAGCTCCGCGCCGGCGTGGTCTGGGCCAACACCTTCAACAAGTTCGATCCCACCTCACCCTTCGGCGGCTACAAGGAAAGCGGGTATGGACGCGAGGGCGGCATACACGGGCTGGGGGCGTATTTGAATTTGAATTGAGCACGCCTGTCACTCCGGGCATTAGCGAAGCGGTGACCCACAAGCCGTGAAACAGATGAGGAGTCGAGGAGTAGGGCGTGCCGGTGCCAAATGCGCGCCGTCGGGCCCCGATGCATATCGGGGCGCTGCAAGTCCTCGGCGGCTTCGTTCCTCAGCCGCCTGTGGGCTTTCCGATGCTATCCCTCACGCGATATGCAGATCCGTTGTTGACCACGGAATGATATGGGTTTCATTTTGCCATATCTGATAATCTTCGGCGTCGTACTGCTTCTTCTTGGAGGCGCGATATGGTGGCTTGTGCGGATATTGAGAGCCTACCGAAAAGGGCGAAAGCGTTCAGCTTGGATCCAATTCAGCTGCTTGTCTGCGATTGTATTGTCTATTCTTTGGACGTTGGAAGTCCTTCCTCTTTCGCGGGAGGTCCGTTTCCAAAAGCAGGCAGAGAGCTTGACCGGAAAGTCGTTCTGGGGGTGGAGGGAATACTCCATCGATGAAGCGAGCGTCCGCGGAGAAGGGTATTGGCTCGAAGCGTTCAAGTTCAATGACACCATGGCCAAATACTTTGCGGCGCCAGACGAAGCTCTTTTCGTGCATCAGCCAACCGAGTGGATGAATGACCGGAATTTTAGCGGATGGAAGCGCTGTCCCGTGGATAGTGCTGATATGAAGTATCTGGAACATGCAACTCTGCACTTCGCAGGATGGGGGCAGGAAAAGATTGATTGGGTTGACCGTGTGCGCGACTGGGGAACGACCTCGGGCAGTCTATACGCCTTCGGTGGTAATCGAACCAGCATAGATTTTTTCCTGATCAATCCAAAGGAACGGACAATCGTGCTGATCTATAGCAATCCATGATTGCCTGTCTGGTGTGAGCATCCGGCATGTATCGGACGGCGTTGTGCCCTAATGGGTATTGTGAATCGGCTCCCATCGGTGCTCCCGTTGTCCCCACCTTGCATGTTATGCTCTACCGCTTGCGGATCCGCTTGACAATGATCCCGCGCGGTGATTTTCGTTTCTGATGGTGGACTGCCAGTATATCGACCCGTTCACTATTGACTACAAGGTAGATGAGCCTGTAGCTGCCCACGAGCAATTCCCGAATGGCTGTGGAATTTACTTCGGGGACGGGCTTGCCTCTTAAGGGGTGGTGTACGAGCAACTCGCTGGCGTCGAAAAAGCGATCCACCATGTTTTGCGCGCTTCTCGGGGAATCCCGGGCGATATAGACGGCAATGCCATCAATGTCTTCAATGGCATCCGTCGTCCAGTTCACTTCGACCATTTACGCAATCGCTTGCGGGCCTCTGCCGTGGAGACCACCTCTCCCTTGGCCGATTGCTCCAACCCCCGTTCTATCTTGCTCAGCAGAAGGATGCGGTCGATCAACTCATCAACAGGTACCTGCTCGGGCAGTTCCTTCATGCTTTGCAAGAGGGCTTTACGGGTCACTGTGGGTCCTTTGATGCGCATGAGTCAAAGATAGCGGATCGGTTTTGGCTATCCCCGTCCCTCCTTTGGCGCGAGCTTGTAGCTCGTGCCTTTACCGTCCTAACTTCGTGCATCATCCCCCCGCCATGTCCACCGAATCCCTCAAGCTCGAATTGATCGAGCGGTTGCTGCGGACCGATGATCAAGGCCTACTCGAGCAGATGGCCGACCTGTTCCGCAGTGCCCCGATCTGAACCCCGCATCCGTGAAGGATGCTGCGAGGCATCAAAGAAGTTGGTGATGTTACTGTACGTGTACGAGAGGAACCAGTCCTACATCCGGCGTTCACGCAAATGTTCAATGACCTCCTCATGGGTGAATACCTCACCCTTCCGGATTGCTTCATCGCTCAGGTCGGCCATGCGGTTCATCTCCACGAACGTTGCACGGTCGGCCTCGGACCGTAGCAGCAGTTGCTTCAACTGTTCCAGAAAGCCAAGGTCGCTCATACTGTCCACGAGCTTCTTCACTTCGGCACGTAACTCGATGGCGGTCATGGCTGGTTGGCTTTTTTCAAAGGTAGTATGAAGGATGACCTTTCCAGCGGCTGTGATGCAGGCAGGACGATCCTGGGCGGCTGTGACTGAAGAATACTGCCCAACTTTGAAGCACCAACGCCCCCGCCAGGCTACGGCGAACAACGCATGAAGCAAGGCACCGACTACACTCGCATCTTCCGCATGCCTTTCGCCAGCGTGTATCCCCACTACGTCACCAAGGTGGAGAAGAAGGGCCGCACGAAGGAGGAACTGCACACCGTCATTCATTGGCTCACAGGCTACGATGAGCGGGGCCTTGCCCAAGCGATTGCCGAGAAGACAGACTTCCACGCCTTCTTCGCCCAAGCCCCGCGTCTGAGCCCGAATATGTCAAAGATCACGGGCGTGGTCTGCGGCGTGCGCGTGGAGGAGATCGATGATCCACTGATGCAGCAGATCCGCTACCTGGATAAGCTGGTGGATGAGCTAGCCAGGGGCAAGGCGATGGAGAAGATCCTGCGGCAGTGAGAAGACGAAGAAGCGAAGAAGCAGGAATCGGGATTCACCCCCCGAAGGGCCCATCCATTCGGAAATGACCTGCTGTGCTGGCAGGTGCCACGCTTTCAGTATCATTTCGCGAGTGACTCGTCCGAAGAGCAACGCATCTCACTACGTGATGAATGCCATGGGGTTGCGGTGTAGCTCTCCTCACTACGATTCCCAATGTGCGGTCTTGGCAGCCGTCCAAGGTGATGCTGAGATAGAAGTGGAGGGAGCGTATGACTCAGGTGCTTACATCGCTTCCCCAGTACCGCCTATCCAGTCCTGCACATGGATACAGAGCTGCCTCATTGCTGATCTGGGCTGACCAACGGAGCAGAATGGCGGGCAACGGGTTCGACACTAACAGCCCAATCAGATTCAAACCCAGTGATCTTGTTATGCATCTGCCCAACCTCCTTAATAAACGCATCGAATGTGGCGGAGCGCCGGAATTCAGTGCTCTTCTCGACGGAGTCGAACACGATGACATAGGAAGGCCAGCCATAGGAGCCGGAGCCTCTGCGAACACGGATAAACTGAGTGCCTTGACGACGAAGGAATGCAGTTAACCTTTTCAGCGGGAGATAGGTATTCCGCCAATAACCAAGTATCAGCAGTGCGCATAGAAGTACAAGGCCTATGATTACCCATTTAAACATGGCTCTATCGGACTATTTCGGCTCCCACAGCTCGATCTTGTTCCCTTCCGGATCATACACCCACGCAAAGCGGCCGTAGCCTTCATCCATGCGCTTGGGGTCGATGCGCACCCCGGCAGCTTCAAGCTTCTTCAGCAAACCGTCCAGGTCCTGCACACGCAGGTTCAGCATGAAAGGCTGCTGGGCATCGAAGTAGTCGCTGTCGCGCTGGAAGGGCGAGAACACCGTGGGACCGGCGTTCTGCTGCCACACGTAGCCGTGCTCTGCGTCGTTGATGCCGAAGTGTTCATGGTACCACTTGGCCAATGCTTCGTGGTTGTTGGTGCGGAAGAAGATCCCGCCGATGCCGGTAACGTGTCGGGACATGGGTGAGGTTGGTAGGGCCAAGGTAAGTCCGTAAGAATTTTAGCACATCCCTTTGGCGCAGGCCAGGAGCATCGGGCTGCCATGGGCACAGATCGGACGTGTAATGGACAAGGAGTACCTCGATGAGCCTCGACTGATGGTGCAAGAGTGGATCCTTCGAGGTATGCCAAGCGCTAACACCCGGTGTCGTAGCTTTGTGGAAGAGCGATCGCAAGCATGAGCAAGACCCTTTCCAAGACCGCCAAGGCGCTGGACAAGATCAATGGCAACGGCCATCTGGACGGCCGGAAACCGGCGGCAACCGCGGCCAAGGACCGCATCCCGGTGATGAAAACCTACAAGCTCTACATCGGGGGAAAGTTCCCGCGTACCGAGAGCGGCCGCTACTACCAGCCCAAGGATGCCGATGGGAAGCCGCTGGCCAATGTGTGCCGAAGCAGCCGCAAAGACCTGCGCGAAAGCGTGGTGGCCGCCCGCAAGGCATTCGGCGATTGGGGCAGGCGGACCGCGTACAACCGGGGGCAGATCCTCTACCGCATCGGTGAAATGCTGGAAGGACGCAGCGCCCAGTTCGTGCACGAGTTGATGCTGCACGGCGCCACCCGGTCCGCCGCAGAGAAGGAGGTGACCACAGCCATCGACCGTTGGATACACTATGCAGGTTGGTGCGACAAGTACCAGGCGCTGTTCAGCAGTGTGAACCCCACCGCCACCAGCCATTTCAATTTCAGCGTGCAGGAACCTACCGGCGTGGTGGGCATCTTGGCGCCTGAGGAAAGCGGCCTCTTGGGTTTGGTGGACATGATCGCGCCGGCCATCACCGGCGGCAATACGGTGGTGGTGGTCGCCAGCGAAAGCAAGCCTTTGCCCGCCATCTCCTTCACCGAGGTGTTGGCCACCAGCGACCTGCCGGGTGGCGTGGTCAACCTGCTCACCGGCTTCCGCAGCGAACTCATCAAGCCCATGGTGGGCCACATGGACGTGAATGCCATCGTGTGCGCCAACGCCTCTGCCGAGGAACGCAAACTGCTCGACACCGAGGCCGCCACCAACATGAAGCGGATCATCCACCGCACGGTGACTGCTGGTTCGAAGGGTGCCGGGGCGACTGTCAGTCCGAACGGAGCCGAGGACCAGTCGCCCTACTTCATCTTGGACACCCAAGAGGTGAAGACCACGTGGCACCCCATTGAACGGGGCCAAGGCGGCGGGGGAGGATATTGAGACTTGATCCGCGCTCCCTATGCGCTATTCCTTGATCGTTGCCATTGCAGGGATCGTGCTATTGGCCGGGTGTTGGGGCTCCTATGAACCAACGGCTCCGGAAGAGTTGGCCAGAGGGTTTGAATTCGAGCTGCATCAGCCGATAACCCCGGAGGTGCAGGGGTTGCGTATCAAGCGCGTCCATGTTGGTGATGGTGTGGGCTCATGGGTCAAGTTCGAGGCCACGCCAGAGATGGTCGCTCGCTTAGTGAAGGATTTTTTCCCGAGTGAACGGAAGACGTTCGATACGGGCAAGGATGGAGCGAATGTTCCGAAGTGGTGGAGGCCGGATGAAGATGGGATGGCCGTGTTTTACTACGCGGAGAAATGGGAGAAGGGCTGTTCCACGTTCTCCTTCGCCTACTTGGCGCATGATGCAGCCAAGCAGATAGTGTACTTCCATCACTCCGGATCGTGAGGCTCGCCTGAAACGCCCACAATTCACGTGCCTCACCGGCCGACCAAGCGGCAGATCTACGTGCCCCACCCTTTACGATGCGGTGGATCCCAGGCCGGTTAAAAGGGGCCGTTCAGAACTTCGCGCAGGGCACCACCCTTCGGCGCGCCATCGACTTCTTCTTGCGCTGATCAGCGAACTCGAAGATGGCGGTCACCTCATGGGCGCCACCGCTGTTGATCGCCAAGCGCGAAATGGTGATGTCGTAGCTGTAGCCGAAACGCCAGTCGCCCACCTTGAAGCCCGCCAACACCGCGATGGCGTCGTTGTTCTGGTAGCCGGGTTGGTAGGATTTGATCGGCAGGCCACGGTACCAAAGCCCGGCGAACACGGGCTCGCGTTCGTAGTAGGCCCCGATGTCGAGCTGGTCGAACTTGCCCTGGGCCCGGTAGTTGAATGCCGCCACGATGGATTCAGCCACCTTCCGCACCATGCCCCCATGCCGCACCTTGAAACGGTAACCACCGTGCAGGTTGAATTGGCGTGGAAGCCGTGATTCGCTTTCCAGCAGGGATTGGTTGGGTTCGTTCATGTGCTGCAGGGCCACCCCGAGCCACATCTGGGGCGTGAAGAAGAGCAGGCCCGAACCGATGTCCGAGTAGCCCGTACGGCGCCCGTCAAAGTGCTCATAGGTGGACACATCGCCGCCCCGCGAGAGCTGGTCGTTGAACACCAGCTTGCTGTAGTCCACGGCCCGGCTTCCATAGCCCAGTTGAAGGGCCGGCCGCAGGTAGGTCTTGTGCTTCAGCCGGATCTCGTAGGCATACTGCATGGCCACGGTGGTGGAGCGCAAGGCGCCGCTGCCGGCCTGGTCGCGGACCGCCATGATGCCGATGCCGCTGTTCAGGCTGCCCAAGTATTGGTCGGCCGCGAAGGCAAGGCTGACGAAGGAGCCCGGTATCGAGGGCCACTGGTCACGGAATTGGAGGGCGAAGCGGTTCTGTACCGTGGTGCCCGCAAAGGCAGGGCTCAGGTACGTGGGCGCGGCATAGAACTGCGTGAAATGGGGGTCTTGGGCCATGCCATGGCCGCAAGCGCCCACCAGCGCCAAGATCCCGATGCCGCGTCGGAAGTTCATGTGCTTACGGTTTGGCCAGGGCGCCCGCGGTCTTCTCACCGGGGGCCAGTTTGATGTCCAGCATCATCAGGTCCACCACATCCTCGTCCGTGGTGAGCAGGTTGAGTTCCCGATCGACATAGCCTTCGGCGCTCACGTCCAATTGGTAGGGCTGGCCCGGCCTGATGGCCATGATGTAGCGCCCCGTGCGGCCGTTGGTGTTGTAAATGCCGAAGACCGTCTCAGTGCGGGTGTCGGTTACGACGATGCGGGCCTTCAGGGGCTGCTCGTTGCCGTCGGTGACCACTCCTTGCACCAATTGGTATTCGACTTGGCTTACGGGGAAGATCACTTCGTGGATGTCCTGGCCGCCCAGGCCGCCCGGGCGTTCCGAGCTGAAGTAGCCGGTGCGCCCGTCCTCGCTCAGGCTGAAGTAGATGTCGTCATTGACGGTGTTCAACGGATACCCCAGGTTCACCGGCTTTTCCCACACGTTCATGTCAGGGTCCAGCAGGGCTGCCTTGAAGATGTCGAAGCCGCCCATGGTGTTGTGCCCGTTGCTGCTGAAGAAGAGCGTGGTGCCGTCGCTGTGCAGGAAGGGGGCGTCCTCGTCGTACGGCGTATTGATCTCGGGCCCCAGGTTGAGGGGCTCGCTCCATTGCCCGTTGGGCAGGCGTCGGATGCGGTACAGGTCGCGCCCGCCGAAACCGCCGGGGCGGTCGCTGGTGAAGTAGATCTCCGAACCGTCCGGCGAAATGGCCGCGCTGGGCTCGTGGTATTTGCTGTTGATCTTGTCCGTCATCCGCGCGGGCGTGCTCCAGATGCCTTGCGCGCGCTGGCTGATCAGCAGCTCGCCGGCGGGGTTGTCCGTACCGGCGCGGTAGATGATCATCTCATTGCCGTCAGGGCTCAGGCCCACCGTGGCGTCCTGCATGATGGAGTTGATCGGGGCCCCCACGTTCCGCGCGGCACCCCACTGACCACCTTGCTGCTCGCTCACGTAGATGTCCTCGTAGAATTGGTCGCTTGCGTCCTTCAGGGCACCCATGGTGCCGGCACGGCGGCTGGTGAAGAACATGCGGCTGCCGTCGGCGGTCACCACCGGGCAGTAGTCGTGCGCGGGCGAGTTCACCGCCGGGCCCAGGTTGCGGATCTTCAGCCGCACGGGGTCGGCCGTCAGGGATGAGGCCGTGTGCGCCATGGCGATCTGGCGGTCGATCTCCTCGCGGGGGATATCGCGCCCATTGCGGCTGCGATACTGTTCCAACAGCGCCAGCTCCTCCCCGAAACGTTCCTGGCGGTGACGTTCCAACGCCAACCGGTAGAGGGCCTCCTGATGGCCGTGGCGCACAGCTATTTCGAAATGGGATGACGCCATGGCCCGCTTGTCGGGCATGTTGGCCTCGCACATGCCGATGCCGTAGTAGGTCTCCGCCGAGGTGGTGTCGGCATTGAGCAGGCGCTTGTAGATCTTGTAGGCGTCGCTCCACTGGCCGGCCTCCATCAGGGTGCGGGCCTCGTCCAGCATGTTATACTGGGCCCGGCTGTACCCGCGTTGGGCCGAGGCCGGAACGAATGGCAGGGCCAGAAGCAGCGCCACAAGAAGCATTTGGCGTGGTGTCATCATCGCAATAAGGTCAAGTCTCCGGACATGCGTTTCTCCTCCCCCGTAACAAACCGGGCGTATGCTTTCCACACGTATACGTCCTGCTTGGACAGCTGGCCGCGGTAGTAGCCATCCCAACCTTTGTGGATATCAAGGGTTTCGAAGAGCAGCTCGCCCCAACGGTTGAATATCTGCAGCTTGTAATCCACAACGCCTTTGCTCAACGGATGGAAGATGTCGTTCTCGATGCTATTGGGGTCATATACGCCGTCCGAGGGCCCCGTGTTACCCGGCGTGAAGGCGTTCGGGAAAATGATCTCCCCGCCAGCTATGGCCGAAACTGCGCCGGGTACGCTGAACGTGTCCGGGCAGTTCCACATGTTGTTGGCGATGAGTGATACATCATACGTGCCCGGGTTCTGGTAATAGTGCAAGGGCGAGGTTTCGTTGCTGTACGTGCCGTCGCCGAAATCCCAGATGTAGCCGCTCGCGTTGGTGCTGAGGTTGTAGGTGAAAAGGGGCTGCGTGGGGGCAACCACCTGTTCGGGCTGCAGCGTGAAGAAGGCCATGGCGCTGGGATGCACCACCACGGAGTCAACCTTGATCGCCGTGTTCACCCCGCCATTGACCCCGAATACGGTGAGCTGGACGGTATAGGTGCCGGGGATGTGGTATTCATGCACGGGATTCTCCGCGATGCTCGTGGCACCATCGCCGAATTGCCATTGGTAGCCGGCGCCCAGGAGCGAGGTGTTGGTGAAGGAGACCGTGAGCGGTGCGCAACCCTCGCCGCTGCCGACGAAGGAGGCGGTGGGCAGCGGGGGGAGAATGCTGACCTGTTGGGTGGCGGTATCCGCGCAGATGCCCGTGCTCACCACCAGCGTGATGGTGTAGTTGCCCCAAGTGGAATAGGTGTGCTGGAGGGGCGATTGCGCCGTGGAGCTGCTGCCGTCGCCGAAGGACCAGGAGTAGCCCCATGAGCCGGGCGGCGTGGTGTTGTCCAAGGTCACGGTGGCGTCCGGGAAGAGCTGGGTGAAGGGCGTGGCCAGGAAGGAGGCGCTCGGCAACGGATGGATCGTGATGTCGTGCGACATGGTGCTGGTGCACCCGTAGGCCGATGTGGCGGTGAGCGTAACGGTATAGGTCACGTCCGTGTTGCCCGTGTTCAGGTAGGTATGGGACACGTTTGTCCCCACCAGGGTGATGCCGTCACCCATGTCCCACATGGCCTGGATGCTGCCGGTGCTCTGCTCCATCAGGTTGATCTGTGCCGGTGAGCAGGCCTCGGCGGGAAGTTGGAATTGGGCCTGCACGGGCGGATAGATGGTGATGGGCGTGGTCGTGGTGTCCGTGCATCCGTAGGCGGAAGTGGCGATCAGTTGCACGTTGTAGGGCTGTGGCGCGGTCCCGGTATTGTTGAAGATGTGCGTGACGTCGCCGGGACCTCCGTTCTGGAAGGTGCCGTCCCCGAATTGCCAGTTCAGCGTGGCCGCCCCGATGGAGAGGTCATGGAAAGTGATGGGGGAAGGCGCACAGCCGGTTGCCGAGGAGGCGGTCACTTGGGCGATGGGCGCGGGATGCACGAGCACCGCGGCCGTGGCCGTATCGCTGCATCCGAACGGGGAGCTGGCGATCAGCACCGGGTGGAAAAAGGTGTCCGACAGGCCGTTGTGGGAGTACGTGTGCGACGGGTTGGTGGAAAGGCTGCCCGACCCGTCGCCGAAGGTCCAGAGATAACTGGTTGCCCCGGTGCTCAGGTTCACGAAATGCGGGGTCAAGGGCGAGCAGCCGGCGCTGTCCACCACGAAGGCGGCATTCACCCAGGGATGCACACCGACGGTGGTGCTGGAAGTGCTGCTGCAGCCTTCCGTAGAATAAGCCGTCAGGGTAACGGGGTAGGAGCTGGATCCCGGCCCGATGAAGTTGTACCAAGTGTGCCCGTGTGCAAGGGCGGTGGTATCGGAGGATTGGCCGTCGCCATAGGACCAATGGTAACTGCTCGCGCCTTGCGACTGGTTGGTGAGGGTGGCGGCCAACGGATGGCAGCCGGAGGTGGCGCCAACGGTGAATTGCGCCGTTGGTGAGGCGAAGACGGTGATGGTCCCGGAAGTGCTGTCCGTACATCCGAATGCATTGGTGGCCACCAGGCTTACGGGGTAGTGCACGGTGCTGCCCGTGCTGTTGATGTAGGTGTGCTGCGGCGTGGGCCCGCTGCCGGTGCTTCCGTCCCCGAAATTCCATTGGTAGCTGATGGCGCCGATCACCGACGGGAAGGTGACCGTCAGCGGCGAGCAACCGCTGTCGGGCTGGGCGCTGAAGGTGAAGTGGGGCGCGGGATAGACGATGATCTGCTGTTGGGTGCTGCTGCTGCACCCGGCCCAGTTGGACACGGTGAGCTGCATCGTCATGATCTGCAGCACACCGGAGGTGTTGATGTAGGTGTGCGATGGCGAATGGTCCGTGCTGGTCGTTCCGTCACCGAAGTCCCACAGGTAGCTCGTGGCCCCTGTACTGTTATTCGTGAAATCGACCGCCAAGGGGGCGCAGCCCGGTACCGCATTGTGGGTGAACATGGCGAACACCGTGGGGGCGACGGTGATGGCCAGGCTTGTCGTATCATGGCAGCCGAAGGTCGTGCCGGCGATCAGCCGGGCGGTGTACACGGTGTCCGTGGTGCCAGCATTGTAGTAGGTGTGAACCGGGTCCGTGGCATTGTCGCTGCCGCCATCGCCGAACTGCCAGATGTAGTTGGTCGCCCCCGTGCTCGTGTTGGCGAACTGGACGCTCATGGGCGAGCACCCGGCGACGGGGCTCGCGGTCAGGCCGGCCACCGGCTTGGGTTCCACGGTGATGGTGCTGCTGCCCGTGCCGGAGCAATAGGGCGTGGTCACGGTCAGCGTTACCGTATAGGTGCCGCTGGCCGCATAGGTATGGGTCGGGGCCTGGTCGGTGCTCGCGGTGCCGTCGCCCAGGTCCCAATACCAGCCCTGTACCGGGTTGCCCGGCTCCGTGATGGTGAGGTCCGCGAATTGGGCATCGGAACCCTCACATACGTTCTGGGCACCGATAACAGGGCTGGGCACCGCATACACGTGTACGGTCCCGGTGGTGGTGTTGTGGCAGCCTTGGCTGTTGATGGCAGTAAGCGTGATGGTGTAGGCGCCGATGCTGGAATAGGTATGGGGTGGCGGGTTGGCAAGGGTGCTCGTTGTCCCGTCCCCGAAATCCCAGAGGTAGCTCACCGCGTTCACGCTTGTGTTCGTCGCCTGGACCGTCAACGAGGTGCAGGCCGCGTCCTGGTCAAGGGTGAATTGGGCGGTGGGACTGGGCAGCACGGTAACGGCCACCGTGGCCGTGTCCGCGCAACCTGCCGTGGCACCTTGTATGCTGGCCGTGTAGCTCACGTTGTACACGCCCTGCGTGTTGAAGATGTGGCTCTGGTTCCCCGCGTTGGTCCATTGGAACCCGTTCCCCTCGTCAAAGTCCCACTGGAAGTAGTTGGCCCCGCCGCTGGTGGTTTGCGTGAAGTTCACCAGTTCGCCCGCACATACGGGCGTGGGGTTGGCGTTTACCGCCACGGAAGGAGGAGGCACGATGTTGATCGTGACGTAGGTGGTGTCGATCCCGCAGTAGTTGCTGTCCAGCAGCATCACGTCGTAGGAGCCGATGCCCGGATAGGCGATCGTGTGCGGGAAGGTGGGCGGCCAGGGTGTCCAGTCGATGATGGAGTCTTGCCCGGTTCCCCAGTAATCACCGAAGTTCCAGTATTCGTAGCGCTGGTAGATGTTGCCTTGGTTGTAGCAGTTGCGCCGCGTGGTGTTCAGGTAGGTCACCTGGTTGTCGGGCCAGCAGAGCAGCGTGGCGCTGGGTGAGATCTCGGCGGAGTCGAGGTCCCAGATCCGGATGGGGTTGAAGGTGGCGATGCTGGGCCCCCCTTGCAAGGTGTTGCAGATGTTTTCGGCACGCAGCCGTACCGTGGTCTCGCAACCCACCGTGCCGGGCATGTACATGTGCGTGAGCGTTTGCCCGAGATTGGTGTAGGGATAGGCCGTCCAGCCCGTGCCATCGCCGAAGTTCCAGTGGAACACCGTGTTCGGCGAGGTATTGGTGCTGCTGTTGATGAAGTCGAGGGATTGCGGTGCACAGGCTTGTGTCAGGCCGCCAATGGGGATCTGGATCGAGGCGCTCGTGCTTTTCTCCATGATCACGGTTCCGGTGACCACGCAGCCGCTGGTGATCTCCGTGAAGGTGACGGTGTACGTGGCCACCGCCGCCGGATAAACGTGGGTAACGGTCTGCGGAGGCACCAGGCTGGCACCGCTCATGGGCGGCGTGCCATCACCCCAATCAATGGTGTAGGCGCCGGTGGGGTTGGGAGAGGCGATCAACAAGGTGAAGTTGCCGCCCGAACAGCTTACCCATCGCGGCACCGGGCTCGGGTCGCCATTGCTGTCGAAAAGCTCGGGGCACTGCGCGTGCAAAGGCCCGCCAAGCAGCACTGCCCAAGCAATGGGCAGGAAGTAACGGAATAGTTGACGCGGGAGCATGGTGGCTTCTGTACGCCGGATGGCCCGGTTTGGATACGGGCGCCCGATTCTTTCGACGAATCACCCGACTGGAGGGGGCGGGGGAAAGCAACGATCCAATGAACGGGCATCCGGAATAACCAAACCGCCTCCGGAGCGTAGGAATGCCCGAACCTGTTGGAATGGACAGAACGGTTGATCATGATCTGTGTGTGATCGGTGGCGGGCCGGCCGGCTACGCGGCGGCCATGCGTGCGTTGGACTTGGGCAGGAATGTGGTGCTGATAGAGCGCGAACGCATCGGGGGAACCGGTATTTACAATGGTGCCCTGGCCTCCAAGACGCTGTGGGAATTGAGCCATCGTATCGCCACGGCGAATGAGGTGCTGCGGGGCAAGAACCGCGAACGCTTCAGCATGCCCTGGACGGAGGTCGCCAAAACGGTCAACGAAGCCTTGTTTGAACGCAAGTATTTGCATGCGTGCCACATGCAGATGATGGAGGCGCGGCCCGGTGCGGCCAAGGGCGCCTTCAAGCATGTGCGGGGCCATGCCCGGTTCGTGGACCCGCAAACGGTGCAGGTGGTAAGGGAGGGTGTTGTTTCCACGGTGCGAGCCCAAAAATTCATCATCGCCACGGGTAGCCGACCGAGAACATTGCCGGGCATCGCCGTGGATGAGCAACGGATCCTGTCCAGTGACGGCATCTTCAGCATGAACAAGCTGCCCGCGAGCATCGTCATCATCGGTGCCGGTGTGGTGGGCTGCGAGTTTGCCACCATCTTCAGCAACTTCGGACAAACCAAGGTCCATCTTATCGATCGTGCCCCGCGTATACTGCCGTTCGAGGACGAGGATGTGTCCGCCCTGGTCGCCGGCAATCTGGAACGGAAGGGCGTGGTTATCCATCATCAGGCGCGCCTGGAGCGGATAGAGGCGGAGCCGGATGCCGTGCGCTACCTGTTGCGGTACGAGGACGGGCGCACCGAGGAGGTGGCCGTCGAGAAAGCACTGCTTTCAGTGGGGCGCGTGGCCAACGTGGACCAATTGGACCTGGAGTTGGCCGGCGTACGGCGCGATGATACCGGCAATGTGGTGCTGGACGGAACCCGAAGCTCGCAACCGCACATCCATGTGGTGGGCGATGCCATGGGCGCCAACATGCTCGTCAATATCGGGGAACAGGAAGGCCGCCATGCCGTGGAAAGGCTTTTCCATGTCCATGAGGAACCGCTGAGCCATGCGAACGTGAGCACCATCATGTTCCTCGATCCCGAGGTGGCCGGCGTGGGCCTGAATGAGCAGGATTGCCGACGAAGGGAGATCCCACATCGCACGGCCCGGATCGACTACAGTTGCTTGGCGCGGGCCATCGCCATGCGCCACACCAAAGGGTTCTTCAAGCTCATCGTCACGGATGATGAGGAGATGAAGGTGCTCGGCATGCGGGCCGTCGGTGAGCATGCCAGCAGCGCCATCCAGGCGGTTGCGCTGATGATCAGCGAGGGCATGGGCATAGCCCGCCTGGCCGCGTTGATGCACCCGCATCCCAGCATCACCGAGGGAGTGCAGGAGTGCGCACGCATGTTGATGGGCACCAGCATCTTCAAGCCGGAAGTGCTGAATGACCGCATGCGCTGCACCACATGGAGACCCGATGCGGGCATCCGTGCAGCCTGACCGCCGGGACGCAGCAGGTTTTACAGGTGCGGAGGCCCCGGGTCCTGGAAAGACGGGTTGTTCAAGAACTCCTCGTCCGTCAAGGACTGCAAAAAGGCCTTGATCTGCTGGCGCTTCAGGGGCGTTAGGCCCAGGTCCATGTCCGGGTCCGTGAACTTCATGAAGGGGTCCACCGTGGGGGAATGATGGCCCCCGGAGTTGTAGTGGTCGAGCACCTCGTCGATGGTGGCGAAGCGGCCGTCGTGCATGTAGGGTGCCGTTGCCATGATGTTGCGAAGGGTGGGTGCCTTGAATTTGCCCAGGTCCCAAGGGTCATTCGTCACACCGGCACGCCCCGGATCGGGGAAAACCGTGTCGAGCCCGTTGTTGTGGAATTGCTCATCGGTGAAGAGGCCGGCATCGGCCGTGTGGCAGTGGAAACAGTCCGCACCGCCTTGCCCGATCACCGGCATGCTGCCCGCCACGGGGATGATCTGTCCGGGGCTTCCCCCTTCGATCTGGAACAGGTTGAACCCCACCTGGGCATCAACGGAAATAAGACCTTCGCCCCGCCTGAACTTGTCGAAAGGGCTGTTGCCGCTGATCATGGTACGCATGAATTGCGCGAGGGCCTTGGCCACCAGCATGGAGTCGATCTGGTCCGTGCCGAAGGCCCGTTTGAACAGGGTGGGATAGACCGGGTCCGCCTGCAGCTTGCCCATGACGTTGGGCCAGGTATCGTGCATTTCCACCGGGTTCACCACGGGCTCCAGCGCCTGTTCCTCCAGGCTGGATGCCCGCCCGTCCCAGAAGAAGAAGTTGCCGTAGCCGAGGTTGATCAGCGGCATGGCGCTGCGTGTGCCGGCGATGCTGTCGATGCCCTTGCTCACGGCCTTGCCGTCCGTGAAGCCGCGGGCCTGCATGTGGCAGCTGGCGCAGCTCATGCCATTGTTCCCGCTCAGGCGTTCCTCGTAGAAGAGGAACCGGCCCAAGGCCACGCCTTCCACGGTCAGCGGATTGTCCGCCGGCATGTCCATGGGCGGCAGGTTGGCCGGGATGTGCAGGGTATATGGCGTGCCCACGGCACCTGTCTCCGCCGGGGCGTCCGCCAGCTCCTCGCGCTTGCATGCCGCCGCGGCCATGATCAGCCCACAAAGTGCGAGCAGGATGTGATGCTGCCGGTCCATCATTCCACGTGGTCCAAGGGTTGCTCATCCGTCAACGAGCGAAGGAAAGCCGCCAGGTCCGCCATCTGTGCCGGTGTGAGGTGCAACGGCGCCATCAACGGGTCTTTGCCCGGGTCGGCATGGCCACCACCATTGAAGTATGCGATCGTTTCTTCCAGGGTGGCCATGCTTCCATCGTGCATATACGGTGCGGTGAGCGCAACGTTCCGTAAGGTGGGCGTCTTGAATTTGCCGCGGTCGGCGGGATCGAGCGTGATCCGCTGCCGGCCATGGTCGGCACCGCCCGCAGTGCCCACGTTGTGGAAGCCATGGTCGCTGAGATCGAAGCCTGTATGGCAGGCCGAGCAGTTGGCATCACCGAAGAACAACGCCATGCCATGCCGTTCGGCCCCGTCCAGCGCGGCGGTATCACCGTTCAGGTAACGATCGTAACGGCTACGCCCACCGATCAACGTGCGCTCGTAGTTGGCGATCGCACGTGTGAGCACGTACAGGTCGAAGGGCCGGCCGTATGCCTCCATCGCCATGGCCCGGATAGCAGGGTCGCCCTTCAGCAGGTCCACCACCTGTTGCGGGTCGCTGTCCAATTCCCTCTCATCGAAAAGCGGCACAAGCACCTGCTGCTCCAGGGAGGGTGCGGCGCCATCGCGGTGGAGCGAAGGGTGGTAGGCCACATTGGCCAACGTGGGCGCGTTGCGCATGCCGGGGGTGCCGTGCACGCCAAGGCTCAGCGCCACCGTATCGCTGAAGGCTGATCCGGGCCTGTGGCAGGATGCACAGGAGAGGCCGCGTCCCAACGAAAGTCGTTCATCGAAGAACAGGGCCTTGCCCAGTTGTACGCTGGCCATGGTGAGCGGATTGTCCTCGCGCACGGGCGGCATCGGCCATCCGGGAGGCACCTCAGGACTGAACAGGACGATGGAAGTGCCGGTGGGTATGTCCGGTTCCTTTGTGCAACCCGCTACGCCCGCCAGTAGGAGGGCCAGTCCGATCACGGTTAACACGCCCCGGCTCATTCCAACTCCACCGAGAATGCCTTTATCTGAAGATCGGCGGCTTTCAGCGCCAAGGGAAGCTGGTCCACGTCGCCATGCCAGATCGCGCCTTGTGAAAGGTCCAGCACATCGTTGCCATCAGAGAAGAACCGGGCGATGTCCACGTTGATGGCCAGGCGAAGGGTGTCGCCGTCCACGGCATCGGCGTGCAAAGGCAGGCTGCGTGCGCGGTAGCACGTGTCCAGGCCGGTGTGCAGATCGAAGGTATACAGGGGCGTGCCGATCCCGGCCGGATCGCTGTCGAACCTGCCGGAGAAGATCACGAACCGGTATTGCAGGCCCCAGCTCCAGTACATGGCGCTGTTGTTGCCGGTGGGGGCGTTCGGCGGAATGGTGGCCAGGTCGCGATGATTGAGCTCGTACGGAAGGCCCAGACCCAGGTGCAAGGTGTGGTATTCCCCGGCCTCCACGGAGAGCGTGCGGTGTTCAGCACCGTTGGTCACGTTGAACAGGTCGGCGTCGAACAGCTCGCTCGCCACACCCGGTCCGGTAAGCCCCACGGGTGACAGGAAGAATTTCAATTCCGTCACCTGGACCCGTTGGCCGGCGGCCTCATACACCGTGTTCTTGTCGAACGGAGCCCCGTTCCAGAGGGGCTTCACGGTGAGAAGAAGAGGCACGCGCAACGGCCCTTCCGGGGTCGGGGGGGCGGGGTCTTTGCGACAAGCGGAGAAGGCCAATGCGACCAGGAGGATCAGGTAACCGGTAGTGGACCTCGGCATATTGGGGGGCTTACGGCGGGTTGGAACAAGGGAGCTGCGCCCACGAAATTACGGCCCCGGCCCGGAGGACCTGCATTGCCGGACCGGATGCGGCAGAACGTGATATCGGAAATAAGAAGGATGGAATGCGGAGTATCTTGGTCGGTCCATGTTCACTGTCCTCCACAGTTCCGCCGGGGCCGGCAAGACCCACGCCTTGGTGAAACGCTACCTCGTGCTTGCACTGGGGAAGAAGGATGCCGATACCTATGCCGGCATCCTGGCCCTCACCTTCACCAACAAGGCTGCCGCGGAAATGCGCGAGCGGGTGCTGGAGTATCTGGAGGCCTTGGCCAGCGGAAAGCCCTTGGAAAAGGCGACGGAAAAGGATGTGTTGAATGAAGTGATGGCCCAGGCCGGTATCGGGGCCGATGAGGTGCACCGCCGCGCAAAGGCCACGCTCACCCACATGCTCCACCACTGGTCGCAACTGGCGGTCACCACCATCGATTCGTTCACGCGCCGCGTGGTGATGCCCTTCACACGGGAACTTCAGCTCGACCAGGAGTTACGCATGACCACCGAGGAGGAGTATTACCGCGCCAAGGCCATCGACCTGATGCTGGAAGAGGCCGGTGATGACCCTGCCCTCACCCAAGTGCTGGTGGCCACGTGCGAGCAATTGCTGGAGGAGGAAAAACCATGGCGGGTGGATGCGCCCCTGCTGGAGCTGTCCAAGCAGCTGGGCAAGGAAGAGGCGTTGGTGCACCTGGCCCGGTTGAAGGACATGGGCATCACCCGGTTCATCGAGGTGCGCGACCTGTTGCGCCGCCGTACCAATGAATTCCGCGCGCAAATGCGGGCGCTCGGCAAGAAGGTGATGGATGCCGTGGAGGCCGCCGGACTGGACGAGGATGATTTCCCATACAAGCGCAACGGCTACATCAGCTTCTACCGCGACCTGCGGGATTTTGAGGAATGGATTGAGGTGAAACAGCGCATGGCCCAAGCGCGGAGCACGGACAACTGGATCGCCAAATCGACGCCGGACTACGCGGTGAAGCCCATCGAGGGACTGGTGCCGCTGTTGTCCGAGGTATATGACGAGGTGCAGGCACGGTGGGATGAAGTGCGAAGGCATGCGCTGGACCTGGCCATCCTGCGAGATCTGCTTCCTACGGCCTCGCTCAATTCCATCGATCAACGGTTGGAGCAGCTGAAACGGGAGGAAGGCGTTTCATTCTTCAGCGACCTTACCCGGAAAGTGATGGAGATCGTGCAGGAGGAACCTGCACCATTCCTGTACGAACGCCTCGGTGAGCGTTATAGGCACTTCCTGGTGGATGAGTTCCAGGATACCAGCCTCATGCAGTGGCACGCGCTGCTCCCGCTGGTGGAGAATGCCCTGTCCTCCGAAGGGTCGGTGTTCCTCGTCGGCGATGCCAAGCAGGCCATTTACCGGTGGCGCAACGGGGAGGTGAGGCAATTCACATCATTCCCGGGGCTGTTCGGCAAGGAGGTGTTGCAGCGGGGCGATGAGCTGGAAAGGACGCTGCTCAGGAACCACAAGGAAGTGCCGCCGCTGAACGCGAATTACCGTTCAGCAGCCGGTATCGTGGAGTTCAACAATGCATTGACGGGCTCGCTCAAGCTGCTTCTGGATGAAGAGGAGCGAAAGGGATATGAAGCCCATGAACAAGAGCTCAGGTCCAGCTCCAAGGGTTACGTGGAGGTGACCGCCTATCCCACGGTGAAGGCCAAAGGCAGAAATCTGGACGAAGAGGAAAAGCACCAACTCAAACAGCGCCCCTGGGAGCTGATGATCAAGGCGGTGGAAGACAGCTTGGCGGACGGCTTCAGCACAGGCGATATTGCCGTGCTGGTGCGCAGCGGGAACCAAGGCGCCACGGCCAGCAGGCGTTTGGTCGAAAGGGGTTGGCCGGTGGTGGCGCCCGATGGATTCACCTTGGGGCACAGCCCCGTGGCCATGGGCATCGTGAATGTGCTGGCATGGCTGCACCATCGCAACGATGAAACGGCGGCCCGGGCCGCCCAGTCGGTCGCGGTCTTTACGGCCAACGGGCAGGATGCCGTGGACCCGTTCGCGGCAGGAAAAAAGCCCCGGGAGTTGTTGGACCATTGGAGCACCCGGCATCCCCATGTCCACGCCAGGCAGCCGTTGGTGGCGCTGATAACGAAGATCGGCCTGGCCTTGGGCTGTGATCCCGCCGTGAACGGGTTTGCCATGGCCCTGCTCAACGAGGCCCATACTTTCGCCATGGCCAATGGAGATGACCTGTCGGGCTTCCTGGAGCATTGGGAACGCACCGTGTACAAGCGCCCGGCCGGTGCCGCGCCGAACCCCGATGCCATCCGGGTCATGACCGTGCACAAGGCCAAGGGCCTGCAATTCCCGGTGGTGATCATTCCAGAGGCGGGCAAGGCACCTGGCGGCAACAAGCGCGAACGGATCTGGATAACGCCCGGACCGCATGTGCCCGACTTGCCGGCCGCGTTGGTGCAGCAGAAAAAGACGCTTTCGGACCCGGGTATGCTCGCTGTGCCCGAGGCGATCCAGGAAAATCGCCTCTCACGCCTGGATGAGCTGAATGTCCTCTATGTGGCCATCACAAGGCCTGAGCAGCGCTTGTACATAAGCGTGCCCAGCGAGAGGGGGCAATCCCTTTCGGCCGGCATCTGTGCCTTCTTGGAACTCAGCGAAGAACAGACCTGGATTTCCATGTCGGTACGGCCGCGCAAGGAAGAGGGGCGCAAAAAAGAAGTGCCGGCCCGGCCCGTGATGAACCTTACCCCCGCCGTGGACACGGAAGAAGGTGCGCTGGCCATTCGAAGGGAAGCGCCGGAGGAGTGGGACCCCGCGGACCCCGACCCCTTCCGTAGCCACGGCAAGGCGGTACATGCCATACTGGAGCGGGTGCGCACCGCCGCCGATCTGCCGATGGCCATTGATCGGGAAGCGGCCGCATGGGGCCTCCCTGCCGGGGAGGTGCAATGGTTGCGAGATCACTTGGGGGCCGTACTGGCCAAGCCCGAATTGGCGCCCTTCTTCGGAGAGGGCTTGGACGTGTATACGGAATCGACCTTGATCGACGGGAAGGGCCAAGCTTGGCGGCCCGACCGCGTGGTGCGCGACGGGAGCGTGTTCCGTGTGCTGGACATCAAGACCGGGAAGGCGCTCGACGACCACAAGGAGCAGGTGCGCAACTACACCCGCTTGTTGAACGAGGTGGAGGGATGCCCCGTGGAAGGCGCCCTCCTGTACGTGCGTGAAGGCCAAGTGGTGGACGTGGATGCATGAGGCGATGGAGGAGGTGGCCTGGTCGGTGATGCCCTTCAGCGGGCTGGATGGCCGTTTGTTGCATGACATCATCCGCTTGCGCGTGGATGTTTTCGTGGTGGAGCAGGATTGCCCCTATCCCGAGCTCGATGGGCTGGATCCCGATGCGTGGCACGTCATGGGCCGGAAGGCTGATGGGAGCGTGGTGGCCTACGCCCGCATACTGCCTCCCGATGAGGACGGCATGCCGCACATCGGCCGGGTCGTGGTGGCCCCGGGGCACCGGGGCCGGGGACTCGGCCACCGGCTGATGGAGGAAACCCTGGAAGCATTGGGGCGCCTGCATGGAAGCAGGCGGTCGGCATTGGCTGCGCAGGCCCATCTGCAGGATTTCTACCGGCGCTCAGGCTATGTCAGCAAAGGACCGGAGTACATGCTGGACGGCATCCCGCACGTGGATATGGTGCGCGCCGGGATGTAAGGCGAAGGCCGGAAACGGACCGGTTTGTTTGCCCTTGGTCCCCGACACTTCCTGTAGGAGAAATATCCGGTGGGAAGAAGCAATGCGGGCCTACCTGATCAACACGAAGGAGCCGTTGTACTCCTTCTCCAAAGGTCCCCACTCCGTGAGCCATGCCTTGTAGGCATAGATGCCGGGCGTTGCGCCCTTGCCATCCCATCCCTGCTCGGGGTCGGTGGTGCTGAAGACCACTTCGCCCCAGCGGTTGAAGATGTCCAAGCTGTACAGGCGCGCACCCTTCACGCTGGGCTTCCACACCTCGTTCATGTCGTCACCGTTGGGCGTGAAGGCCGTCGGGGCAAAGAACAAGTGGTCGCCGATGAACACGCGGACGGTGGTGGTGTCCATGCAACCCATGTCGGTGAATACCGTCAGCAGGGCCGTGTACCAACCGGCATCGCTGAAGGTGTGCGTAAAGGAGGTGGTGTCGTAATGGATGCCCTCAACGATGAAGTCCCATTGCACCGCATCGGTGGAATGGTCCGTGAACACCACGTCGGGCTCAAGGACCGATGTCACGTTGGGAATGGCCGTGGCCATGGCCACGGGCAGGGGCCAAGCGTCCACCGCCCCCTGCTGCACCAGGGTCGTGGATGCAATGCAGCCGCTGTTCGTGCTGGTGGTGAGGGATACCGTGTAGAGGCCGGGCGTGGCGTAGGTATGCACGGGCAGGCTGTCCGTGCTGGTCGTGCCGTCGCCGAAATCCCACAGGAATTGCATGGGTGTCCAGGCGGATGAACCGTTGGTGAACACGGGCCCGAACGGTATGCACCCATGCGGCTCCACGCCGAACACGGGGTCGGGCAGGGGGAAGATGCGGATGCTGTCGGTGTAGCTGGCGTTGCAGCCATTGTCCGTGACGCTGATCGATACGGCATGGCTGCCCAAGGTGGGCCAATCGATCGTGGTGTTGGCACTGTGCATGTCCGGTGATGTGCCGGTGCCCAAGTCCCAGAGCAGGTCGGCATCCGGGGAGAAATTGCCGTGCGCCGTCAAGGATAGCGGAAGCTGGTCGGCGCAAAGCGTGGGCGGGGCAATAAAGGATACCTCCAAGGGGTCGCTAACGGTGAAAACATGTTGCGAAGTGTCCGCGCAGGGCCATCCCGGATTGGCCACCAATGTGATGGTGTATGAACCCGGTGCCGGATAGGTGAACGAAGGTGCGGGCAGGTTGGATGTATCGGCATCGGTGCCCGGCACGCCGAAGTCCCAGTGGTAGGCCACCGCGCCCGTGCTCTGGTTCTGCATGTTCACCACAAGCCCGTTGCAATGGTCGTCCTGTTCGGCAAAGGCCGAGGTGAACGACTGGAAGCAGGGCACCACCAGGAAACGGAAATCGCGGATCACCTGGCTCAGCAGCACACCATTACGGTATTCGCTTACGCAGATGCTCACGGCGAAATTGCCGATGGTCGTGGGGTGCAGGGTCAGGACGCCATTGTCGTTCCCGAAGGACATGGGCGGCACCGAGTTCAACTGGTTTTGTGTGGAGTAGCCGGGCGCCCAGATCACGGAAGAATACGGCGGGGCAGCGGGCGGCACGGGCATCGGGTTGATGGAGTTGCCTCCGTCCAAGGGAGCGCAGAGCGCATACGCCAGCGAGTCGCCGTCGGCATCGGTGGCCAGTTGGTCCAAGGCCGTGGTCTGGTCAAGGCACAGCACCATCGGCGGGTCATCATCAAAGGATGGCGAGCTGTTGGGCCCATGCACCGCAGGGTCGGGCACCTGGATGGTGCAGGTCATGCCCTGCTGGTTGGGGCTGTTCACAATGTTGAACATGGCCGGGCTGCGACAGCAACGCTGATAGGCCAAGGTGTAGCCGCCAGTGCCCGAAGGCAGATGGATAATGCCTGTGTACACCCCTTGCCGGGTGCAGATGTTCGGCGGGGCGGTCAAACAGGGATTGCCCGTCACCACGGGCATGGTCGTCTCAAAGGGAAGCGTGAAGGTGACCGTGTTCACCAGTACCCCCGCACTGTTGAACACGCCGATGGCGGCCGTCACGTCCAACGCGGTGTTGTTCGTGTTGTCCGGGCCGCAATCCCGGTAAAGCCGCAGCGTCACTTGGTAATTGTCGTTCCCCAAGTAGGTATAGTACATCTCCCCGCCCAGGATGTGCGTGGCCCATGCCGGCATGGCCAGGGCCAACAATATGGAAAGCAGGAGATGGCGCATCTTCATGGAGAGACGGCAATGTACGGCGATACGATGCACCTGATTGAAGGTTGCTCAACCTTGGCGGCCCGATCGATCGATCAACTCCTCCACCTCCTCGGCAGGGCACTCCTCCACATGCCCGTCGTGCATGTCGATCAACGACAGCACCCGCACCTGTTCCGGATAGGCAATGGCCTCCAAGCGGTGTACCACATGCCGGCTCCCCACGCGCTGCACCTCGGTCACCGCCGTGGGCGAATCGATCCGGTACCAATTCAATCCATTGATGGAGCGGCGGTACAACGGGAACAGCGGATCATCCATCGCGGGCTACTTTGCGCAAAGATCGGCCAGCCAGGCCGTTCATCTGAACGGAACGCCAATAGTGGATATGGAACCATTCCTGCGGAAAGTGGCCAAGGCCATCATCAAGGAGCACCCCGATGGGTTACGCGACGTGGCGGTGGTACTGCCCAGCCAGCGGGCAGGCCTGTACCTGCGCAAATGGATCGCCGAAGACACGGGAAAAGCCCAGTGGAGCCCCCAGTTGTTCACCATAGGAACCTTTATGGAAGAGCTCTCCGGATTGCGCCCGTTGGCCAACGAAGAACTGCTCTTTGAAGGGTATGAAGCCTACCGCAAGGCCGAAGGCGAGGGTGCGCAACCCTTGGGTGATTTCCTGCGATGGGGCAATACAGCCCTGGCCGATATCAGTGAGGCGGACGCACACTTGGTGAACCTGGATACCTACTACCGCGACCTGCGGATGTGGGAGGATATCGAGTGGACCTTCAAGGACCAGGACCTGAGCCCGGGGCAGTATCGGATGATCCGGTACTGGGCCATGGTGGGCAGGCTGCACGCCGCGCTGAACACGCGGTTGCTGGAGCTGGGAGCGGGTACCAGCGGGCTGATCGAACGGACCGCCGTGGCAGGGGCCAAGCAGGGCCGGTCCCGCTGGAAGGCCGTGTGGTTCGCGGGCCTGAACGCATTCACGCCGGCCCAGGCCGCCGTGGTGCGCATCTTCCGCGGCAATGGCCTGGCCCGAATGGCCTGGGAAGGGGACCGTTATTATGTGGAGGGGGGCGTGCAGGAGGCGGGCCACTATTTGCGCAAGGCCATCGGCGAATTCGGACCCGGCGTCATCCCGCTCGATGACGGGTTTTCCGGTGATACCGGGCGGATCAAGGCCGTGCGTGCCCCCAACAACGTGGCGCAGGCCTGGTGTGCCGCCGAACTGCTGAAGCAGGCCAAGACGGAGGAACGGAACGCCACCACCCTGGTCTTGGCGGACGAAAGCCTGTTGCCGCCCCTGCTCGAGGCCCTGCCGCGGGAGCTGGGGCCGTTCAACATCACCATGGGCCTGCCTGCCGCGCAGTTGCCGGTGGGCTCTTTCCTCGAGGCCTTGCACCAGCTGTTCGCGGGGGCAAGGCCGGGGCAAGGCTTTTTCCTGAAGGACCTGGAGCGCTTGCTGGGCCACCCGTTCCTGCGTGACAAAAACCGCGGGAAGGCCATGATCGAAGTGCTTGCCGAGGTGCGCAGGAAGCAGCGGCCTTATCACGATGCCGCCTTTCTGCGTGAAGCGTTCGGCAAAAGCGGCCTGTTCCCCGAGGCAGAGGGCGTTTTCATCGAAATGGAGGATGTGGCCCGTTTCATGCCGGACGTTACGGCCAGGGCGTTGGCATGGGCCATGAAGGCGATGGCCGGGGACGGCTTCGCGTTGGAGCAGATCTTCCAGGCGTCGCGTGTGCTGCAGCGCGTGCACCTGATGCTGGACCGCTATGGCCACCAGTTGGACGTGAAGGCCTATGCCACCGTGTTCCGCCGCCTGCTGGCGGGTGCCCGCATCGGCTTCTATGGCGAACCCCTGGCCGGCGTGCAGGTGATGGGCATGCTCGAGGCCAGGGCCTTGGATACCGGGCACCTCATCCTGCTGGGGGCCAAGGAAGGCGTGCTGCCCGCCAACACCACGGAACGCAGCTATATACCGTTCGAGCTGCGCCGCGGGCATGCCATGCCCATGCGCGACGAGACCGATGCCGTTCAGGCCTACAATTTCATGCGCATGTTGCAGCGCTGCGAAAGCGCCACCCTGGTCTGGCCCGAAGAGGATGAAGGAGGCGGGCCGAGCCGCTTCATCATGCAGTTGCAGCACGAATTGTTCAAGGAGCGGGACCAGGCCATGGAGGTGCGCGAGGCACGTACGGGCCTGGCGGTCCCGGCGCCGGTGGCCGTGAAGGTGCGCAAGGACGACGCCGTGCTGGAGGCCTTGCGAAGAAGGTTGGACAAGGGCCTGTCGCCATCGGCCTTGGGCGATTGGTTGCGATGTCCTCTCGATTTCCACTTCAAGCAGGTGTTGCGCCTGAAGGAAAGTGATGAGCATGATGCGCGGATCGCGGCCAACGTGCTGGGCGAGGCCCTGCACAATGCCATGGAGGGCGTACTGGAACCTTTCCTCGGAAGGCAGCTGGTGGCGGAGGAATTGGAAAAGGCGGTCGTGGGGCTGCAGGAAAGGCTCACTGCCGAGTTGGGGAAGAAGCTGCACGTGGACCAATTGACGCAAGGCCAACCGATGCTGCAGTTCCACATGGCCCTGCATGCCGCGCGCCGTTTCCTGTTGAACGAGGTGGCGGAATTGCGTGCCGGGGCACAGGTCACGGTGCTGGCCCAAGAGCTGGGCCTTGATGCCGTTTTGCAGGAGGCCACCGAGGCCATCGGCTCAACGGTGAGGATCCAAGGGCGCTTGGACCGGGTGGACAAGCTCGGCCAAATGGTGCGCATCCTGGACCTGAAGACGGGCCGGGTGAAGGAGGAGGACTTGAAGGTGGGCGGATGGGACTTGAAGGACCTGAAAGGAAGCAAACGCTACGCCGCCCAATTGATGGTGTACGCGTGGCTCTATTTGAAGCGGCATCCAGATGTGCAGGCGTTGCAGGCCGGTATCCTGCCCCTTCAAACCGGCGAAAGCAACAAGCCCCTGCTGCTGCAAGTGGGAGGGCGGGACACCATCACGCGGGATGACTTGCCGGCCATGGCGGGCCTGCTGGCCCAGGCGGTGAAGGAGATGATGGATCCAGCATTGCCCGTGGAGCATGATCCGGAGAGCAAATACTGTGCGTTTTGCTTGGCGGAGGCAGGGGATTGAAGGCGTGGCGCCCCCTAAAAACCGAACAGGGGCCCATTTCGGGCCCCTGCGCGGTAAACCTGCAAGGATTAGGAACCAGATCAAAGGAAAACCCTCGAATCTGAATACAAGACGAGGGAGGGCCGGTTCGGTTGCCTCTGGCCGAAGAAAATTATGGCATAAAGGTGTATCCAACGCCCCGGATGGACCGGAAGTGCTTGGGATCGTGCGGGTTGGACTCGAAGTATTTCCGGAAGGAAACGATGAAGTTGTCAATGGTCCGGGTGGTGGGGAACACATCGTAGCCCCAAACTTTCTGCAGGATCTCTTCACGGGAGACCACTTCGCCAGCCCGCTCGGTGAGCAGGCGCAACAGCAGCATCTCGCGCTGGGTAAGCCGCTTCTTCAGCCCCCGCTGCCCGCTGATCTTGTAAGTGACGAAATCCACGGTGTTGCTGCCGAACTCGATGTGTGCGGGGGCCGCCGCCGTGCTGCCCTCGTCCGCGCGGCTCACCAGCTTCTCCACGCGAAGCAGCAACTCCTGCAGGTCGAAGGGCTTGGCCAGGAAATCATCGCCGGCACGCAAGCCACGCACACGGTCCGCAGCATTGGTGCGGGCCGTCAGGAATAGAACAGGGGTCCGGTCACCCTCCAAACGGATCGTCTCACAAATGGTGAAGCCGTCAACGTCAGGCAGCATAACATCCAGCACGATGCCGTCGAATCGCGCACCCCTGATCCGATCCAAGGCCTCGCCACCCCGAACCGCCGTGGTCACCGTATACCCTTCCAGCTCGAAGTTCATCCGCAGCGTGGAGCGAAGCGATTCCTCGTCCTCCACCAGCAACAGGCGCTTCTTGGCCTTGGCACCCCCGGCATCCGCCTCGTCAACCGGTGAGCTGCCTTGCGCCTTGTCAGTTGGATCCAGCCCTTTCATGGTGCAAAGATCGGCCTTGGGCCGAACTTTCCCCGATCTTCCATCCGCGGGTGCACGGAGTACTTTCGCGCCATGTTCACGGAGAAGCAGATCGCGTGGGCCAACGCCATCCAAAAAGAGAACATGGTGTCCCACTTGGGCATTGAGTTCGTGCCCAGCCCCGAAGGGACCTTTTCGGCCACCATGCCGGTGGACCATCGTACCAAACAGCCTATGGGCCTGCTGCATGGCGGTGCCACCGCCGCCTTGGCTGAGACCTTGGGCAGCATGGGGTCCGCCATGCTGGTCGACCTGGGTACGCAGGCCGTGGTGGGCATTGAGCTGAACGCGAACCATCTTAAAAGCGCCACGTCGGGACGGGTCAAGGCCACGGGAACCCTGCTCCACAGGGGGCGCACCACGCATGTGTGGGATATCCGGGTGACCAACGAAGCGGGCGAACTGGTGGCGGTTTGCCGTTTGACCAACATGGTGATCACCAAGCGGGCATGAGCCTCTTTCCCGGGTTGCAGGAAGCGCTCGCGTTGTGCATCCGGGAGCGGCTGACGTTCGCCGCCTTCCGGACGCCCGGCGGTTCCGTGCGCATTTGGGCCCAGGTGGGGCCAGGAACGGAGGGGGCCGACTGGCCCGGGCTTGCAGCCTTGGAAAAAGTGTTCGTCGTGGCCCCGTTCACCATCGATCCGCAACGGATCCCTTTCATACGCGCCGATGTGGAGCTGACTTTCACGGCCCACGAAGAGGAGGGCACTGGGCTGCAGGCGTGCCGGGGAAGCGACGGGATGCCCGACCCGACGGATGCACCGACCGGCAAACAGGAGTTCATGGATGCGGTGGACGCCGCCAAGCAGGCCTGTGCCGAAGGGCGGTTGGGCAAGGTGGTGCTTTCCCGTGTAAAGGAGGCCGATATCCCGGCATCCAGCTGGCCCGACCTGTTCATCTGGGCCATGCAGGACAACCCGCATACCTTGGTGGCCATGGCCTGCACGCCTGAACATGGCCTATGGATGGGAGCCTCGCCGGAACGGCTCGTGAAGGCATCGGGCGACCATGTCCGGGTCGACTCCATCGCGGCCACGCGCCCCGTGGAGGCCGTTCCGCCAACGATCAGAGAGTGGGGGGAAAAAGAGTTGGACGAACAGGCGCGGGTCACGGAGTACCTGCGGGACCTCTTCGCCGAACTGCGGATGCATGGCACCAAGGTCCAAGGGCCGCAGGTGCTCAAGGCCGGCCCCGTGGCGCACCTGCACACCGTTCTGGAGGCCGAACTGCACGGAACCTCGTTGGCGACTTTGGTGTCGCGTCTGCATCCCACACCGGCCGTTTGCGGGACACCCAATGATAAGGCCCGGCGCTTCATCCGGCACCACGAAGGACATGACCGCTCCTTGTATGCCGGTTTTTGGGGGCCTTGGAATATGGATGGCACCACCGAGCTGTTCGTCAACCTGCGCTGCATGCGCCTGAAGGGCGGCGGGGCGCAATTGATGGTGGGCGCCGGGATCACCGCAGGAAGCGACCCCGCAATGGAATGGACGGAAACCGAACGGAAAGCCCGTACTTGGCTGCGGGCCCTGGAAAACGGTGCCCAAGCGAATTGAACCATGCCGACAACGGACCACTTCACCGCCGCTGCACTGGCCCGGCTCTGTGCCGAAAAGGGCGTTACCCACGCGGTCATCAGCCCCGGCTCGCGCAACGCGCCGCTGGTGATCGCCTTCCAACAACAAGCCGGCATCACCTGCTTGCAGGTGATCGATGAGCGCAGCGCGGCCTTCTTCGCCTTGGGCATGGCCCAGCAACTGCACCGGCCCGTGGCCCTCATCTGCACCAGCGGCAGCGCCGTGCTCAACTACGGCCCGGCCGTGGCCGAGGCCTTCTACCAGCGCATACCCCTGCTGGTGATCAGCGCCGACAGGCCCGAGGAGTGGATCGATCAGGGCGAGGGGCAGACCATCCGTCAACAGCATGTCCTGGCACCGCACCTGAAGCGGAGCGTGCAGTTGCCGCGCGCCACGGACGATCTGGCGAGGTGGCATGCCGGCCGCTTGATCAATGCCGCCATCGATGCCACCCTGCTGCCCGTGCCGGGCCCCGTGCAGGTGAATGTACCCTTCGCCGAACCGCTCTACGGCCGCACGGATGACACCCAGGACCTGCGCCTGATCGCCCCCATGCCCGTGGCTTCCTTCATGCTGCCCGACAAGGGATGGCGGGGCCAACAGTTCTCCCAAAGCCTGAAGGTGATGGTGCTGGTGGGCCAGGGCTACTGGGGCGATGCCTTCAAGGCCCAACTGAAGCAATGGGCCAAACTCCCGCAGTGTACGGTACTCACCGAGGCCACGTCCAACTTGGATGATGAGGCCTTCATCACCTGCATCGACCGCACCTTGGAAGGCGTGAACGATGGCAACGAGAAGGACCTGAAGCCGGACATCCTGATCACCTTCGGCGGGGCCATTGTCAGCAAGCGCATCAAGGGCCTGCTGCGCAAATGGAAGCCTGCCCAGCATTGGCACATCGACGAGGAGCGGCGGCACTACGACACCTTCCAGAGCCTCACGCACGACATCGCCGTGGCGCCGCACATATTCCTGGCGCAGATGGAAGGGCAGGTGAAGCCCAACGAAAGCCTCTACGCCGAGGCGTGGCGCATGGTGGCCCAACGCATGCGCGAGGCACACGACGGCCTGTTGAAGAAAGCGCCCTACTGCGACCTCACCGTGTTCCAGGCTTTGCTGGAAAGGATCCCCGAAGGCAGCGACGTACACCTGGCCAACAGCACGGCGGCGCGCTACGTGCAGCTTCTTGATCGCACACGCGGCCTGCGCTTCTTCAGCAACCGCGGCACCAGCGGCATAGACGGTTGCACCAGCACCGCCGTGGGCGCGGCCCATGCCACCGGCAGGCCCACCACCCTCATCACCGGCGACGTGGCCTTCTGCTACGACAGCAATGCCTTCTGGAACAAGTATCTCTCGCCCGACCTGCGCGTGATCGTGATCGACAACGGCGGCGGCAACATCTTCCGCTACATCGAAGGGCCCGACAAGGACCCCGAATTGCTGCCCTGGTTCGAGTCACCGCATGGCCGCGACATCCCCGCCTTGGTGAAGAGCTACGGCCTGGCGTGCTACGAAGCCCATGATGGCGCCACGCTGCAAGCGGCGCTGCAGGAGCTATACAAGCCCCACGAAAAACCGGCGGTGCTGGTGGTGAAGACGGATGCGGAGGTTTCGCCCCAGGTGCTGCGGAATTACTTCAAGGAATTGGGATAGGGGAGCGTCCGATACCTATCGGCCCGATGTGTATCGGGCCAACGTGTTCACTACTAACGTTCCCACGCTCGGGGCAGTGGGGATTTTGGAAAACTAAATCGTCAGCCAACACGAATTTACAACAGAAGCACAAGCTTTCAGTGAACCGGGTCGGCCCCCATTGCGCCAAACGTGTGTTAGCGGGCGTTATGTTCCACTCGTCCATTTACAATTGTAACAAGCTTTGCTTTTTGTTTATCCCTGTCATAGTCAATTTTGGTTTCGTCTAAGTTAAATGGTGGGCTGTTATATCCATTATTTGAATTATCAATGAATAACCATTGTCCATTTAATTTTTTTGTGTCAGCGTGATGTCGCCAACGTAGCCATGAGTTTATTTTTTGAACCTTGACATTTTGTCCCGGCATATCGGAACCACCAAATTCTATATGTTGTCGAACGTATTGTTCTGTCAGATTGTTAGGGTTAATAAGCATATCAATGTCAGTCCAGTTTTTGTTACGATAACCTCTGTCAACAGGGATTGGAAAGTTCCACAAAGTCATAGCGCTAAAAACAATTGTAGCTACCCAGTTAAAAAACCTTGCAATTACCTTATGTTTATATGTTAATAAAGAAATAGTCCGAAAGTTTAAAATCAATGTAGCTAAACAAACTATTGATATGATGAAGGGAATTAAATATGCCAAAAAAGTATCCGTAATTTCCAAAGGGAGATCGTAGAACGCATAGACTAGGACTGCCAAAATTATTATCCAAATATTCATTGCCGGCTGTCTGTCATTATAATGCCCGCTAACTCGTTAATAGACGCAACTGAACGGGGTGTCTGTTTTGCTGTACCGTCCTAACGATCAGCGACATACTGAATCTGAAGTGCAAAATGCGCATTGCGTCTAGCCGCCAATAGGCATGGGCGGGAGTGCCTTTGTGATGGGGTGGATCGTTGATAGGATAAATATAGCACGAAGCAGTTGAAGTGAAAAGTGCGGGGCCATGCACGACACGGTCCGATAGGTACAGGCCTGAACGCTTCCAAGCCCCGTACGCTGCCATCGGCGGCCAGTGGTTGTGGGTAGCAGAGGGCTGGTTGCGCTCGAGGAAGCCTTCCTTACGGCCTGAACCGTTCGTGTGGCCTGCGCCTCATGTGTACCACGCGGTAAATGATCACCTCGTAACCGTCAACCTCGTATACCACCCGGAACGGGAACTTGCTCAGCACGCCGACCCGTTCCCCGACCACTTCGTGGTTGAGTTGGACCAAGAGTAGTGGGATTCCCTTCTGTTACCACCTTTTCGAATGATGCACGTATGGGCTTCTCAAGCCAATTGCAAGCCCTTGATGCCCTTGAAATGCTTGGTGTTCAAGGTGAGCAACGGCACGTCATGCGCTATCGCCGTGGCGGCGATCAGGTAGTCGGCGAGGTGCTTGCCCCGCTCCTTGCCGGTTGAGCGGAGGATCTCCCGGAAGCGCAGGGACACTTCCATCGTTAGTGGAAGGATCTCGAAGTTCTTGTTGAAATATGCGAAGAAGCGGTCGTGCTCCGCCTCGTTCCGCGCGCCGTCCAGCATTTCGGCGAGCACCACGTCGCAGATCACTTGGAGGGCATCGCCCACGCGGGCCAGGGCGCTGTCGGCGGCTGCTTCATTCCGGGCCAGGCCGACCAGGATGCTGGTATCGATCAGGACCGTTTCCATGCGCGCTCGCGGATTTCTTCAGCGGTGATGTCGCGGTCCTTCCATATACCCCGGATCTCGGCATATCGGTCCTTGTCCTTTTCCGCCTCGCGCTCGATCAACTCCACCACCAGGGCGGAAATGCTCTTCTTGCGTCGGCGACTGAGCATGGCCGCCGTCTTTTTGAACTTCGGCGGGACGGACAAGGTGAGCTTCACGGTCATCGGGTTCACGTATTGAACGCGTGAAGTTACGTAATGTTCCGGGCCGAAGGTGGCAAGGGAATGCAACTCCTATCCCCGCCGGGTCACGCATCGCGAACCCGGCGGGGACCAATACCTTGCGCCCCGCCATGAATCCCTGGCTCCACGCCTTCCGCCCCCGCACCCTGCCCTTGGCCATGAGCGGCATCATCACCGGCAGCGGGGTGGCCGCGTTTGAAGGGGCCTTCCGCTGGCCGGTGTTCCTGTTGGCACTGCTCACCGCCGTGCTGCTGCAGGTGCTCAGCAACCTGGCCAATGATCTGGGGGATCACCTGCATGGCACGGATAACCAGCAACGGGTAGGACCGGAGCGTGCGGTGCAGAGCGGGGCCATCTCGCCGGCCGCCATGAAGAGGGCCATCTGGGTCTGCGGCCTGTTATCATTCATGTCGGGCTTGGCGTTGATCATCCATGCACTTGGCTTCTCCATCACCACGCTGCTCTTTCTGCTGCTCGGGCTGGCGGCCATCGCTGCGGCGGTGTGGTACACATACGGAAGCAACCCGTACGGATATGCCGGCCTCGGCGACATCAGCGTGCTGCTCTTTTTCGGCCTGCTGGGCGTGGGGGGCACCTATTACCTGCATGCGCTGCGCCTTACACCCATCGTCTTCTTTCCCGCAGTAGGCATGGGCTTGTTGGCCACCGGCGTCCTCAATCTCAACAACATGCGCGACGTGGAGAACGATGCCGCCAGCGGCAAGCGCACCGTGGCCGTCCGCTTGGGCCCCGCAAGGGCCAAGGCCTATCATGCGGCATTGGTGCTCGTGGGCTTTGCCTGCTTGGTGGTCTTCACCGCCATCAGCTTCCGCTCGTGGTGGCAATACTTGTTCATCATCGCCTTCCCATTCTTCGACCGCCACCTGCGCACCGTGCTCAAGAACCAGGAGCCGCGCGCATTGGACCCGCAGCTCAAGGTGTTGGCGTTGACCACCCTCATTGTTGCATTGCTCTTTTCTTTGGGGTTGGTTATTGCCCCATGATCGAAGCCGTTTGGAAAGAGGTCACCTTCACGCCGCGCTTCCCGCTGGGCACCAGCAAGGGGGTGCTGCACGAGCGCACGGTCTGGTACCTGGTGGCTTGGCACAAGGATCGCCCGGAGGTGAAGGGCATCGGTGAGGCGGCCCCGTTCCCCGGCCACAGCATGGAGTTTCCGGCGGACGTGCGCACCAAGCTGGTGGAGCTGTGCGCCAACACCACCGACTGGGAGGACCGCCTGCGGCACGATCTGGTGCACGTGCCCAGCGTGCGCTTTGCGGTGGAGCAGTGCCTGCGCGACCTGCGGGCCAGCGGCAGCAAGATCCTGTTCCCGTCAGACTTCACCTTGGGCCGCAAGGGCATCCCCATCAACGGCCTGGTCTGGATGGGCGACAAGGCCACGATGCGCGAACGCATCCAGGCGCAGATCGACGGCGGTAACCGCTGCGTGAAGATGAAGGTCGGGGCCATCGGCATCGAGGATGAGCTGGAGCTGTTGGCCGAGGTGCGCAAATACTTTCCCGCCCATGAGCTTACCCTGCGCGTGGATGCCAACGGGGCCTTCACCCACCAGAACGTGATGCCCGTGTTGGAGCGGTTGGCGGCCTTGGAGGTGGAAAGCATTGAACAGCCCGTGGGGCAGGGCCTGTTCGAGGTGATGGCCGAGATCTGCGCCGCCACGCCCGTGCCGATCGCCTTGGACGAAGACCTGATCGGCCTGCATTCGTTGGGGGCGAAGCAGGATCTGCTGGACAATGTGAAGCCCCAATACATCGTGATCAAGCCTTCCTTGGTGGGCGGCTGGGCCGCAGCCCGGGAATGGATCGATCTGGCGGAAGAAAGGAACATCGGCTGGTGGATCACCTCGGCCCTGGAAAGCAGCATAGGGCTGAACGCCATCGCGCAGTGGGCCGCCACCCTCAATGCCCGTGGCACGCAAGGACTGGGCACGGGCAGCGTGTACTTGGACAACATACCATCACCACTTGCCGTGAAGGATGCCCAGCTGTGGTACCGGCCGGAAGAGGCATGGGACCTGCACCGCATACACCTCCCAGCAAGGCCGGCGGGCCTGGGGTTCTGACATGGGCACCGGCCGGAGATACAAGTACAGCATCGGGGAGTCCTTCAACCGGCTCACCGTGGACGGCGTGACGTTCGACGGACCCGGGGCCGTCGAACATTTCAGGCAACGCAAGCGGTCCATGGAGGATGAGGCCTGGATGGATGACCTCTGCGACCTGGTTTTCGACCTCGCCATCCAAGACGGTTCCTTGCGCGTGGCCACCAGCGGCACCACCGGTCCGCCCAAGATGATCAGCCTGCCGCGCAGGGACCTGGTGAACAGCGCAAGGCTCACCGCCGAAACATTCGGGCTGCACGAAGGAGATCGGGTGCTGCTGTGCCTTCCCTGTGAGTACATCGCAGGCAAGATGATGGTCGTGCGTGCCATGGCCTTGGGCCTTGACCTGCATGTGATCGGCCCACGGGGATCGGTGTTGGACAATTTGGGCGGCGTGCAGGACCGCTTCCGTTTCACCGCCATGGTGCCCTTGCAGTTGCATAGGGCCATCCAAGAGGACAAGCCGCGCGTGGAACGGCAGTTCGATACGGTCCTCTTGGGCGGAGGGCCCGTCAGCCAAGCTTTGGAGGAGGACGTGCAGGGGCTAGGAACGGCCGTGTTCCATGGGTATGGCAGCACCGAAACGGTGACCCACGTGGCCTTGCGAAGGCTCAACGGGCCGCAGCCGGAGGCCGCCTACCACGCCATCGGCCGGATAACGTTCGCATTGGATGAACGGGGCTGCTTGGTGGTCAACACACCGCACCTCACCCGGAAGCGGCACGTCACCAACGACCTGGTGGACCTGGTCGATGACCGGAATTTCCGGTGGTTGGGCCGCATCGACAACGTGATCCTGAGTGGGGGCAAGAAGTTCTATCCGGAACAGATGGAGAGGAGCACCGCCGGCATGGTGCCTTACCCGCATTATTTCATCCCCATGGATGATGCCGTGCTTGGGCAGGCCGTGGCCATGGTGCTGGAAACCGATCGTGACTCCGAGGAGGTGATCGATGACGTGGTGCCCGTGCTGATGAAGGTGCTCCCCGAGCACCAATGGCCCCGCCGCATCGTGGCGCTGGCCAAATTCGCCCGCACCACATCGGGGAAGATCATCCGTGAAAGGTTCGTTTGAGACGGGCCTATTCCGCCTTGGCCAAGGACAGGGACAGCTGGGTCCCGTTGGCCTCGAAATGCCGCAAGAGGGTACGGATGCACAGGATCAGGCCCGTCATCTCGCCCACTTCCTCCAAGGTATACAGCAGGATATAGCGTGGCTCCATGAACAGCCAACAGCCCGAGGGATCGCCGTAAAGATCGCAGGGAAGCCATGGAAAGGCCGATGCATCCTGCCCCGGCAGCGTGGCGATCAGCTTGGAACCGGCCATCTCCATGCCCACGGCACCGAAAACGTACACGCCGCCGCTGATCAACAACCCCTTCCGCAACGACGGGGCCAGGCGCCAGAACCAGCGCCAAAGGATGAACGCCAACACCCCCAAGGCCAACACGTAGGGCACCACCCACGCATTCAACAGCCAGCTGCCGGCCTCTTCCCCGATCTGGCCGCGGGCCAGCAAGCGCTGTGTGAACCCCATGAATTTTTCATGGATCTGCGAGCCTTCATCAAGGCCGAGGAACACGAAGATCAAGGCCATGGCGGCCCAGCCTTTGCCCTGTTTGGCATCGCCCGCACGGCCATGCAGGTACAGCAATGCCGACCCGACGAAGAAAAGCAGCGCGTTGAAGAAGGTGGGAAGGTTCGACTCAAGGTCCAGGTCCACCAACTCGGTCAGGGCACCTACACGCACATGCAGCACCAAATGGCAGAATGCCACAAAAAGATGCAAAACCACGAGTACCCCCAATATCAAAAAGAGGATCCTCGTGGTTTTGCGGGCGGGAAAAACGATCCGTTTCATGCAATTCCATCAAATGCCGGGAAGCGGGGATGTTTCCGTGCCCCTGAAACGGAAGGAACTTCCCAAGGTTAGGCCTTGCCCAAGATCTTGAACATGCCCGTACCGCACTCGGGACACTTGCCTTTCATGGCCTTGCGGCCGTTGGCCATGGTGACTTGGGCGGCGTCCCTCATGTTCCGCTTAGCCTTGCACTTTACGCAATACGCTTCTACTGCTGCTGCCATTTCAATTGGTTTTTTTATTCCGGGCCACATGCCAGGAAGTTCATGGCCAAGGTAATGGCGCTTCAGGAAAACAGGTGCCCCGTGTCTTGCACAGGTTATCAACAATCGGACAGGCGGCGATCCTCAGTAGCCGGCCCTTTGCCGCACCCGGTCGAGCGTCCGGCCCGCCACCGAGCGTGCCTTTTCGGCACCGATGGCCAGTTGCTTGTCCAGCTCAGCCCGGTCGGCCATCAACCGTTGGAACGTGGAACGCTCGTGTGCGAAGCGTTCCGTGAGCACCGATAGCAGCTCCTTCTTGGCATGGCCGTACCCATATCCCCCGGCCCGGTATTTCGTTTCCATCTCGGCCACCGCCGCGGGCGGGGCCACCAGCTTGAAGAGCTGGAAAACATTGTCCGTGGCCGGGTCCTTGGGGTCTTCCAGGGCCTTGCTGTCCGTCACGATCCCCATCACCTGCTTCTTCAGGTCCTTTTCGGGCAGGAAAATGTTGATGGTGTTGTTGTAGCTCTTGCTCATCTTCCGCCCGTCCGTGCCGGGGATGGTCATCAGCTGCTCATCGATGCGTGCCTCCGGCACCACGAAGGTGTCTTCCCCGTATAGCCGGTTGAACGCCCCGGCCATGTCGCGCGTGATCTCCAAGTGCTGTTTCTGGTCCTTGCCCACGGGCACCACTTCGGCATCGTACAGCAGGATGTCCGCCGCCATCAGGACGGGGTAGTAGAACAGCCCCGCGTTCACTTGGCTCACGTTGCCGCTCTTGTCCTTGAAGGAATGTGCATTGGCCAGCATGGGGTAGGGGGTGAGACAACCCAGGTACCACGCCAGTTCGGTCACCTCCGGCACGTCGCTCTGCCGATAGAAGGTCACCCGGTCCACATCGAGCCCGCATGCCAGCCACGCCGCCGCCACAGCGTATGTGTTCTCCCGCAGCGCCTGCGGGTCGCGCACCGTGGTGAACGAGTGCAGGTCGGCGATGAAGTGGAACGCATCATTGCCCGGGGTGCGGCCCATGGAAATGGCCGGAAGAATGGCGCCCAGCAGGTTGCCCAAGTGGGGAACCCCGGTGCTTTGTATGCCGGTGAGGATTCGCATCGGAAGGGAAGGGCCACTATGAACGGGTGGCTAACCGTGAAAGGGCACGAAGATAGAAGGTAGCTTCGCCCTTCTTTTTAGACCTGTTGTCCGTGCCCGTGCATCAGCATACGACCTTGCCGCCCCGGGTGGCCGCAGGTGAGAGCCTGCGTAAACCATTGTGGAAATGGGTGTTCCTGCCCTTTCGCCTGCTTTTCAAGCTATGGTTCGCCCTGGTCTTCGGCTCCTCCATGGTGTTGCTCTACGTGCCTTTCCGAATCCTGTTGCACAAGCCCTCCCGCTATCCGGCGGCGTTCAAGTTGATGAAGGCTTGGGGGCATTTCCTCGCCTGGGCCGGCATGGTGCCGCTGAAAGTGCAACGGGAGCAGCCGCTTCCACCACCACCGTATATCGTGTGCATCAACCATGCCAGCTACCTGGACATCATCCATGCGTTCTGCCTGTTGCCGGACTATTTCCTTTTCATGGGCAAGCATGAGTTGCTGGAATGGCCCTTGTTCAACATCTTCTTCAAGGACATGCACATCGCCGTGAACAGGGGCAACGGCGTGGAGGCTGCACGGGCCCTGATGAAGGCGGGCATGGCCGTGGACCAGGGAAGCGCGGTAAGCATCTTTCCCGAAGGGACCATTTCGCCCGATGCACCACGCATGCTGCCTTTCAAGGACGGGGCCTTCCGGTTGGCCGTGAAAAAGCAGGTGCCCGTGGTGCCCATCACCTTCCTGGACAACTGGTACCTGTTCGGCGATCCGGAAAAGCCGCTGAGCTGGGGCCGCCCCGGGGTGGCGCGTGCCGTGGTGCATGCCCCGATACCCACCGCCGGGCTGGGCGCTGCCGATGTGGATGCCCTGCGGCAACACGTGTTTGAGGCAATTGAAGCACCTTTGCGCAAAGCATATCCCGAAAAATGAAGATCGACGAAAAGGCCTTGGACCGTATTGCGGAGCTGTCGCGACTGGACCTGACGGATCCCGCCGTGCGCGCAACCAGGCTGGCCGATATGCAGCGGGTCCTCGATTTTGTGGAAACCTTGGCGCAAGTGGACACCACGGGTGTGGAGCCCCTGATCTTCATGACCGAGGGAGAGGATGTCCTGCGGGCCGACGAGCCAGCCATGGAGATCACCAAGGAACAGGCCTTGGCCAATGCGCCGGTGAAGGACAGCGATTACTTCAAGGTGCCCCGCGTCGTGGGCTGACACGGCCAAGGCTATTCCCGCTCCCCAACAGGAACAGGATAAATTCGCCTGCCACACATCTGAACAACCGATCCCATCCATCGATCCATGTACGGAAAATTCAAGGAACACCTCGCCAAGGAATTGGCCGCCATCGGAGAGGCCGGCCTCTTCAAAAGGGAGCGCATCATCACCAGCGAACAAGGGGCGGAGATTACCGTCAACGGGAAACGCGTGCTCAACTTCTGCGCGAACAACTATTTGGGCCTCTCATCACACCCGGAGGTGATCAAGGCCGCGCATGCCGCCTTGGATTCCCATGGCTATGGCATGAGCAGCGTGCGTTTCATCTGCGGCACGCAGGACATACACAAGGAGCTGGAGCATAAGCTCGCCGAATTCCACGGCACCGAGGATACCATCCTCTATGCCGCTTGCTTCGATGCGAATGGAGGCGTGTTCGAGCCCCTGCTCGGCCAGGAGGACGCCATCATCAGCGATGCCCTCAACCATGCCAGCATCATCGATGGCGTGCGCCTGTGCAAGGCCATGCGCTACCGCTACAAGAACAATGACCTCGCCGACCTGGAGGTGCAGCTGAAAACCGCCAGGGCCGACGGGGCCGCCAACATCGTCATCGTTACCGACGGCGTGTTCAGCATGGACGGCATCATCGCCGACCTCAAAGGCATCTGCGACCTGGCGGACAAGTACGAGGCCTTGGTGATGGTGGACGAAAGCCATGCCACCGGCTTCATTGGCAAAACGGGCCGCGGCAGCGTGGAGCATTGCGGCGTGATGGGCCGCGTGGACATCATCACCAGCACCTTGGGCAAGGCCCTGGGCGGCGCCATGGGCGGCTATACCACCGGCCGCAAGGAGATCATCGAAATGCTCAGGCAGCGGTCGCGGCCCTACCTGTTCAGCAATTCGCTGGCCCCGGCCATCGTGGGTGCCTCCATCAGGGTGGTGGACCTGCTCAGCAGCTCCACCGAGCTGCACGACAAGCTGGAGCGCAACGTCAACCAGTTCCGCACCGGCATCGAGGCCTTGGGCTTCAAGACCCGGGGCGCCGGAGCAGCCATCATACCGGTGATGCTGGGCGATGCCAAGCTGAGCCAAGTGATGGCCGACAAACTCCTCGAGCAGGGCATCTATGTCATCGGCTTTTTCTACCCCGTGGTGCCCAAGGGTGAGGCCCGGATCCGGGTGCAGCTCAGCGCGGCGCATTCACCGCAGGACATCGAAAAGGCCTTGGCCGCCTTCGAAAAGGTGGGCAGGGAGCTCGGCGTGATCTGAGCCGGTATCACGGCCGAATGATCCCGAAAGGGGTCAGTCCATCTTGAGCGGTTCCGCCAAGGCGCTGCGCCGTTCCGTCTCGTAACGGACGATGTCGATCACGTTGGTCTCGTCGTTCTTGGTGATGACGGCCTTCAGGAACAGGGTGCCCTCCGCATACAGGTATTCGCTGTGCCGGGCCAGGACGCCATTGCGGAATAGGTCGCGCGTCAACGGGTTGCCCGCCTGGTCGTAGGTCCACTTCCAAGTGGTGCTTTGCTGCACGGCCAGGTCGGGCTGTTCGTTCCGCTCCTCCAAACGGCCCTTTTCATCGTAGGTGAAGGTGATGCTGCCGCGCCGCTGGGTGATCAGGTTCCGGCGGTCCACTTGGCGCAAGTAGCCCAAGCCATCCAAGGTGAACATTTCCTCTTGGTAGGGGCGCCCCCTGTCGTTCAACCAGGTCTTCATCCAAGTGGTGTCGCTCAGCTTGCGATACTCATAGCGCTCATCGCTGATGATGGTGGAAGGGCCTTCCACGAAATGGTACCGGTTACCGCCCAGGTTCTCCAACCGCACGTTGGTCACCCTGGTGGCCCGCCCTTCCCGGTCGTATTCGGAACGCAGCGCATAGAACCCGTTGATGTCATTGTGCAGTTCCTGGAGCAGCCGTCCCTCGTTATCGTAGCTGTACATCACCGAGGCGGTATCCATGCCCGAGCCTGCTTTGCCAAAGGAAGTGTTGGTGTAGCCCAGGCGCCCTTCCTCGCCGAACTGGTACTGGAAATGCCGGTCCAGCGGCAACATGGGTTTGTTGTCCCGCTTCACCCAGGCTTGGCCCTTCACGCTGCGCACCCCGTTCCGGGCGATGAACTCGGTGTTGAAGTGCAGGATGTCGGGATCTTCCGTGCCCGGGCCGACCAGCAATATCTGGGCATGGCCGGCCGTCCCCATGGCCAGCACCAGCAGGAGCAAGGCCCAACGGGCGATCGGAAGGGCAGCTAGGCGTGCCGGTCGTGTTTTCATGCGGTGGGCGCTGCAAGGGCGCAAAGCTCGGGCCAAGGTGGGCATCATCGGATCTGTGACAGGGCTTCCTCCACGCTGGCCACGGGCAGGCGGCATACTTTGTTCTCGCAGACGTAGATGGTGGTGGTGCCTTCGGCACGCTTGTCCTCCAGCAGGGGCAATGTGCCGGGCCGGCTGCCGCCCATGAACACCCGGCCGGGGATGTAGTGCGCATTGAAGGCCTGCCTGCGGGCCATGGCCTCCGGCCCCGTGATGGCGATCTCGTACCACGGATACACATGGTCCATCAGCAGCAGGGCCCAATTGGTGTATCCGCCGGCGTAGTCGGCCATGGATGCCGCCACGTTGTGGAGCTGTTGCTTGCAGATCGCCAGCAGGCGGCGGTCGTCATACAGGTGCCCCAAGGCGAACAAGCCTTTGGCCATGCTCGAGTTGGAGGAGGGGATCACGTTGTCCATCACCTCCATCTTCCGCGCGATCAGGGGCGGGTCCAGCTTGCTGGTGAACAGGAACATGCCGCTGCCCTGGTCCAGGAAGTTGTCGATCGCATAGTCCGCCAACTTGCGGGCCTCGGCGAGCCACGACTCGTCGAAGGTGCATTGGTACAACGACAGGAGTGCCTCGATGGTGAAACTGTAGTCCTCCAGGTACCCGTTGATCGCGGCCACCCGCTTCGTGTAGCTGTGCCAGAGCCCGCCATCGTCCCGGCGGCAGGTGGTGAGCAGCGTGTGCATCGTCCGTTCGGCCAAGGCCAGGTATTCGGCGTGGCCCAAGGCATCGTGCGCATCGCACAGGGCGGTCACCATCAGGGCATTCCACGAGGTGAGCACCTTGTCGTCCAAGCCCGGCCTGACCCGCTTTTCGCGCTCCGTGAGCAGCTTGGCATCCACCCGGGCCCGGCGGGTGGCGAGCTCCTGTAGGCTGAGCCCGAGCTTGCGGGCGCAGGCGGCATCGTCCATGGTGCGCAGAAGGATGTTGCGCCCTTCCTCCCAGAAGCCCTCGCCACCCACATTGTAGTATGCCTTGCCAAACCCGGCATCAGCCCCCAGTGCCTCGTCGAGCTGCTTTTCGGTCCACAGGTAGAACAGCCCTTCTTCCCCTTCCGAATCGGCATCCAGCCCGCTGTACCAGAGCCCTTCCGGGGACAGCATCTCGCGGCGGGCCCAGCCCAAGGTCCGCTCCACCACGTCGCGGTAGGCCTCGTCGTGGAAGTATTGGTAGGCAAGGCCGTACAGGGAGATGAGCTGGGCGTTGTCGTACAGCATCTTCTCGAAATGCGGCACCTTCCAGCTGATGTCGGTGCTGTAGCGAGCGAAGCCCCCGCCCACCTGGTCGAAGATGCCGCCCTGGGCCATCTTGTCCAGCGTGAGGCGCACCTGCTTGGCGATGGCCTTGCGCCCCCTGGTGGCCGCATAGCGCAGGAGGAACGTGTAGTTGTTGGGCATCGGGAACTTGGGGGCCCGGTCGGGACCGCCCCAAGCGGTGTCGAAATGCTGCTCCAAGGCATCCGCCAGCTGATCCACCTGCCTGCGCGTGAAGTCCGGCGGATCCGTGTTCAGGGTGATCAGGTCGCTCCGGGTCACTCCTGTATGCAGGCGGCCGGCGTATTCCAGCACCTTGCCCGGCTCGTCCTTCCAAGTGCGGTGCAGGCTTTCCAGCACCTGCGTCCATTGTTCTGTGGGGAAGTAGGTGCCGCCGTACACGGGCCGGCCGTCGGGCAGGGTGAAGCAGTTCAACGGCCATCCGCCGCGGCCCGTCATCAGCTGCACGGCGGTCATGTACACCTGGTCCACGTCCGGCCGCTCCTCGCGATCCACCTTGATGCATACAAACCGGTCGTTCATCAGCCGGGCCACGTCCTCGTTCTCGAAGCTTTCGCGCTCCATCACATGGCACCAGTGGCACGTGCTGTACCCGATGCTCACCAGCACAAGCTTGTTCTCCGCCTTGGCCTTGGCGAAGGCCTCCTCCCCCCACGGATACCAGTCCACCGGGTTGTGTGCGTGCTGCAGCAGGTAGGGACTGGTTTCGCCGGCCAGGCGGTTGGTGTGGGTGGGCATGGTATCTTTAACGGGTGGTTGGCCGGTGCTGCAGCCGGTGAACAGCAGCAGTACCGACAAAAGGCTTGATGCCGGGCAACCCGTGCGCATCAATGGATAAAGGTAGGGATGACGGATGGCGGCTCCGACCGCCCGGAAGCCGTGCCCGTCAACACCCAAAGGTTGATCGGCGGCCCGAACCGCCCATGTGGACCAACACCGTGATGGCCTTCGGCCTCCTGTCCGTGCCGGTGGTGTTCTTCCTGCTGGTGGAACGCACCTTGGTGCCGTGGTCCACCATCCTGCGCTGGTTCGTCCTGTTTGCGCTGGCCGGCAACCTGTGGCCGGCAGGGTGGGGCCGCAGGCAGCTGCACATGGATGCCGGTGATTGGCTCTGGTTCAATCTGCTGGCCATCGGCCCTGCGTTGTTCGGTGCCGGCCTGTGGATCAATTACGCTTTCCACGGGCCCGAGCAGATGATCCTGGTATCCGGTGGAAGGGACATCAACCTGGTGCACTACTTCCGCGAGCACCGGGAGCTGCCGGCCCATTTGCCGTGGCCCGCCCGGTTCAGGGACGAGGATGCCGAATGGACGGCCGAGGACGGCTTTGTAATGTTACAGACCAAGCCCGGCGATGCGGCGTTCGGCTTGGCCAAGGGAGCGCTCGGCATGTGGGTGCTCACCTCCTACGTGGAGATTTTGGACGGGCATGCCGGGCCGTTCAACGGAGACTGATCTCCTGTTCCACCTCGAACGGGAACCGCTTGCGCAGGGACCGCGCCTTGCCGACCACGGTGCCTTGCGCCTTCAGGTGCATGGTGCCGGTCATGGCCGAACCCAAAAGCAGGGGAAGCATGACGCCGCTTTGGTTGAATGTGGCGCGCAAGGGGATGCTGTACACGCGGGTGCTCCGCGGTTCCAGCACCACCACGCTGTCCAGGGTGGCCTTGCCCACGGCCGTGCCGTTCAGGAACAGGTCCACATCGGGGTCCATCACTTGGATCCGGTAGTTGTTCGGATTGGAGATCTCCATGGATACCGTTGCTTCCATGCCATTGACATCCATCTGCGTTAGCTGCGTATCGCGGATGGCCAACAACTCCACCTCGCTGTACCGCATGCAACCTACCAGCGTGGTGAGCAACAGGAAGAGGCCAAGGGACCTCAGGGCGTTGATCGGTCGGAGGAAATCCATTATCCGGGCCTCCTTCAACGTTTGTGCCGAAGATCAGGTTCGCCCGCCGGGCTTCACTTCGAGAGTTCCGCGAAGTGCTTGTAGAACCGGGGAATGGTGCGGATGCCGATCATGTAGTTGAAGATGCCGTACCGCTCGTTGGGGCTGTGGATGTTGTCGCTGTCAAGGCCAAACCCCAGCAGGATGGTCTTCAGGCCCAGCACCTCTTCGAACAGTGCCACAATGGGAATGCTGCCGCCACCGCGCGTGGGGATGGGCTTCTTGCCGAAAGTCTCTTCCATGGCCAGGCTGGCCGCCCGGTATGCCACGCTGTCCGTGGGGGTGACCGCCGCTTCGCCGCCGTGCAGCAGCCTCACTTCCACCGTTACATGCGGCGGCGCGATCTTTTCGAAATGGGCCTTGAAGAGCCGGCTGATCTCCTCGTTCTTCTGGTCGGGCACCAGGCGCATGCTGATCTTCGCGTAGGCCTTGGACGGCAGCACGGTCTTGGCCCCCTCACCGATGTATCCGCCCCAAATGCCGTTCACGTCCAGCGTGGGCCGGATGGAGCTGCGTTCCGGCGAGGTGTAGTCTTTTTCGCCCTGTACGGCACCGATACCGAGGTCCGCCATGAATTCCTTTTCGTTGAAGGGAGCCTTGGCGAGCTCGGCGCGTTCCGCCGTGCCCAGCTCCCGCACAGCATCATAGAAACCGGGGATGGTGATCCGGCGGTCCTTGTCATGCAGGCTGCTGATCAGGTCGCACAGCACGTTGATCGGATTGGCCACAGCCCCGCCGTAAACGCCGCTATGCAGGTCGCGGTTGGGACCGGTCACCTCCACTTCCACGTAGCTCAGGCCACGTAGCCCCGTATTGATGCTCGGTACGTCGTTGGCCAGCATGGAGGTGTCGCTGATCAGCACCACGTCCGCGGCCAGGCGTTGCCTGTTTTCCTTCACGAAGGTGCCCAGGTTTTCCGAGCCCACCTCCTCCTCGCCCTCGATCATCATCTTTACGTTGCAAGGCAGTCCTTCCGTGCGGAGCATGGCCTCGACCGCCTTCACGTGCATATAGAACTGACCCTTGTCGTCGGCACTGCCCCGCGCGTAGATCATGCCGTCCTTCACCACGGGCTCGAAGGGAGGACTGTCCCAAAGCTCCATCGGGTCCGGCGGTTGCACATCGTAGTGGCCGTACACCAATACCGTGGGCTTGGCCGGGTCGATGATCTTCTCGCCATAGACGATCGGGTTCCCCTTCGTGGGGCATACCTCCACCTTGTCCAGGCCGGCTTCCTCCATCCGCTGTTTCACGGCATCGGCGCACCGGGCCACGTCGCCCTTGTACTTCAGGTCCGCGCTCACGCTCGGGATCCGCAGCAGATCGAGCAATTCATCCAAAAAACGGTCCTTGTGTGCTTCAATATGCTTGTCGACAGATGTCATGGATCCTGGTTATTTTCGATGCCCGCCAAAGATAGGACCGCATGGCCTGCGGGTTTATTCTTTGGGCGGGGCAACCTGAGCAACCGATCGAGGGTCATAATAGCTGATCGACCACCCCACCCCCATCACTCACCCATCCTTTTCCTTTTCATGCGTGCATTGTTGATCTCCGGTTGCCTGCTACTTGCGGCGGGCAACCCGCTAATGGCGCAGCTGAGCGTGTCCACCGCCATGACACCGACCCAGCTGGTGGAGAACGTCCTTTTAGGCGGCGGGGTCACCATTTCCAATGTGAAATTCAATGGCGTGGTGGTGGCCACGCCCCAACAGGGGTCCGGCTCCTTCACAAACGGCGCTTCCACCGTGCTGGGCATCGACGCGGGCCTGATCCTCTCATCCGGCCTGGCATCGTCCATCCCGGGGTCGGCCATGAACTTTATGAGCGATGTCTTGGGCACAGGCACCGATCCGGACCTGGTACAGCTTACCATACAAGGTGGTGGAACCTCCATCAACGACCGGTCCGTGCTTGAGTTCGACTTCATTCCGAGCGGTGACTCGGTCAAATTCAACTACGTGTTCGGGTCGGAGGAGTACCCCACGTTCAACTGCAGCCCGCAGTACAACGATGTGTTCGGCTTTTTCCTGAGCGGGCCTGGCATCAACGGGCCCTATACGAACAATGCGATCAATATCGCCCTGGTGCCGGGGACCACTTTGCCGGTGAGCATCGCCAATATCCATGGTCCCGAAAACTTCGGCTGCCCCCCGGCCAACCAGCAGTACTACGTGAACAACGGGAACGGGCCCCACATCGCACTGGACGGCCTAACCACCGTGCTGCGCGCCGAGGCGGCGGTGGTCTGCGGACAGACCTACCACATTAAACTCGCCATCGGTGATGCCGGCGACTCCAGCTATGACTCGGCCGTGTTCCTGCAGGCGGGAAGCTTTGCCAGCTCGGGACAGGTGGTACCCTCCCTCGATGTCGTCGGTGCCGGCCTGGCCATGAATGACACCACCATGTTCGAGGGGTGCGGGGTGATCCCGTTCACCTTCCATCGCTTGGGCGATACGGCCAATGTGGATACGGTGACCCTGCTGGTCGGCGGTACAGCAACCCCCGGGGTGGATTACATCCCACCCTTCCCGCCACAGATCATCTTCCAACCCGGCGATACGAGCCTCGTCTTCCCGCTCACCATACCCTATGATGCGGACGGGCTGGAGACCATCACCATCAATATCAGCCAGAACATCGTGTGCAGCGGTATGCAGGTGGTGAACGATTATACGTTCTACATCGACCAATATCCGGAATTGGACGTGGTCACCAATGATGTGAACGGGATATGTGGCCAGACCTACCTGATAGGCCCCCAAGTGGCCGGGGGTACCGGCCTGCATAGATACCTGTGGAGCACGGGGGACACCACCGCCACCATCAGTGTGAGCGTGGAGGAAACAACCACATTCTACGTCACGGTCTCTGATACGTGCAGTGTGCCTTCCGTACTGGACAGCATAACCGTGATCATTCCCTATTACGCCCCCATGAATGTGACGGCGAGCCCCGATGTCGCCGTGCCGTGCCTGGGCAACGAGAACATCACCGTGGACCAAGCCACGGGGGGCGATGGTAACTACGCGTACCAATGGACCCAGGGCGGGCTCGTGGTGGGAAGCAACCCCACGCTGAACGTGCCGGCCTCCGACCCGATCTGGTATGTGGTCACGGTGACCGATGGGTGCGGTGCATCGGCCATGGATTCGGTGCTGGTGTCAACAGCTCCGTTGCCGGACATACAGATCCTGTCATGGGACACCACCGTGTTCTGCATCGGCGATACCGTCGTGCTCTTCCCATTTGCCGTAACCGGCGGCAACGGCGTGTATACCTACCAATGGACCAATGCATTGGGGGCCATCTTGAGCAATGCGGACACCTTGCAGGTGGGCGTGCCCACCGATGCCAGCTATGTGCTGCATGTGCATGACCAGTGCGGCTATTCCGCTGGTTCGGTCTTCCATACTTTCTATCCCAGGTATCAGCCGATGTGGATCGAACTGACCCCCGACAGCACCATTTGTGCAGGGGATTCCATCGTGCTTTGGGCCCGGGTACATGGGGGGTCGGGCACCTTCATCCTGGATTGGGAAGGATGGGGCCACAGCGACCCGAAGCTGCTCTACGATGGTGAGGAGGACCAGATATTCACGGTGAACGCATTCGATCATTGCGGGGAATTCGCGACTGCCCGGACCCATGTTACCGTGCAACATCCCGAAACGGAGATCCTCATCTACAATCTCGGTGGACAGGATGATTGGTTGTTCCAAGCCACCACCATACCACATTACGTGCCGGTCATGATCTGGGACCTCGGTGATGGAACCATCGTGAAGGACAGATCGGTGGCACATACCTATGTCGACCTCGAGGAACACTGGGTGACGCTGTACACCGTGAGCCAAGAGGGCTGTGAGGCCAGGGACAGCCTGCTGGTGAAACCGCCGGCCACCATTTTCTTCCCCAATGCATTCACCCCGGACGGGGATGGCATCAACGATACCTTCGGACCGGTATACAATTCCATTGAGCAATACCATCTGGTCATCTTCGACCGGTGGAACCACAAGGTGTTTGAATCCGACGACCCCAATCAACAATGGGACGGGACGGTGAATGGCGGCCCCGAGGCCACGACCGGGGTATACGTATATAAATATCGCGCGAAAGGCCATTATTTTGAGGCCAACGAGAAGTACGGCCATGTTACCTTGCTCCGCGGATCGCGGAACCGCTGACCCCAAACCCATGAGAATGTTGAGAAAAACCCTACTCGTGCTTTCAACCGCGGCCGCACTACCCCTGGCGGCACAGTTGAACGTGAACACCTCGCTGAGCCCGCTGGACCTGGTACAGCAATACCTCGTGGGCGGGGGTGTGACCGTCACCAACGTAACATACAACGGCGTGGCCGTGACCACCCCGCAACCAGGATCGGGTGCCTTTACCAACGGGAATATCACCAACCTGGGGATCACTTCCGGATTGATCCTTTCCTCCGGCCAACCAGCTTCAATCCCCGGGCCTGCCAGCCAGTTCATGGGCGATGCACTGGGTACCGGCTCCGACCCCGACCTGGTGCAACTCACCACCCAAGGTGGCGGAACTTCCATCAACGACCGGTCCGTCCTTGAGTTCGATTTTATCCCCAGCGGCGATTCCCTGCAGTTCAGCTACGTGTTCGGTTCCGAGGAGTACCCCACGTACAACTGCAGTCCATCCTTCAATGACGTGTTCGGCTTCTTCCTGAGCGGACCGGGCATCAACGGGCCTTACACGAACAATGCGATCAACATCGCCCTGGTGCCGGGGACCACGCTGCCCGTGAGCATTGCCAATATCCATGGGTCCGAGAATGTGGGCTGCCCGCCCTCCAACCAGCAGTATTACGTGAGCAACGCCAACGGGACCAGCATCGTGCTGAACGGATTCACCACCGTGCTGCGCGCGGAGGCCCAAGTGATCTGCGGGGAGACCTACCACATCAAGCTGGCCATCGGCGATGCGGGCGATTCGAGCTATGACTCGGCCGTGTTCCTCCAAGCAGGAAGCTTCCAATCCAGCGGGGCCCTGCCGCCCATTACCGCAGCCACGTTTTACGGCGATGCCACCACCGCCGAAGGATGCCAAGGGGGGCACTTTACCATCTTCCGCCCGCAAGGCACGGACAGCACCATGACCATCAACTTCTTCATGACCGGAACGGCCACCGAAGGAGTGGACTATAACACCATCCCGACCCCGATCATCATACCGGCCGGGCAGGATTCGGTGATCGTTCCCTTTGAGGCCTATGAAGATGGCCTGAGCGAAGGTATCGAAACGGCCGTGATGAACCTGTTTGCCGTGAATACCTGCGGGGATACATTGATCAATTCGGCCATGCTGGCCATCTTGGACTATACCCCCATCACCATCCACACGGAGCCGTATTTCCTGTTGCAATGCGACAAGGATTCCATTCCCCTGTACGCCACGGCCACAGGGGGCTTCGGCCAAGTAGTGCTGGCATGGGGCGATACGCTCCAATCCAATGTGGTGTACGTGCCGGGCACGCAGAACGGAGCTTACACCATTTATGCCTCGGACCAGTGCCCCAAGCAGGTGGCGACACAAGTGGTGGTCGATGCCGGCTGCCAAGTCATCATCCCCAACGTCATCACCCCCAACAATGACGGTCACAACGACAAGTTCGTGATCGAGGGCATACAAGGGCGGGACAACAACGTCCAGATCTTCAATCGCTGGGGGCAGGAGGTGTTCAGTGCGCAGAATTACCAGAACAACTACTCGGCCAAGGGCTTGCACGATGGCGTGTATTTCTACATCGTCCGCGTGATGGACAAGGAATACACCGGCCACCTGCAGGTGTTGGGCAGCAAGTAGACCGCAGAAGGGACGGGCCGGGTGCTAAGGCTGTGTTCAGCTTCGGCACCCGGCCCGCTTATTTCCGATATCCAAAGGCGGCCCCTATGATGCAGGGGTGGTCAGCGACCGCCCCGTCATCTCAGCCGGTTGGGCCAGCCCGAGCAGGTCCAGCAGGGTGGGGGCCACGTCTGCCAGGATGCCATTGCGCACGGAAACAGGCTGGTCGCACAGCACGAACACCGGGACCGGGTTGGTGGTGTGGGCCGTGTTGGGCGACCCGTCCGGGTTGATGGCCTTGTCGGCGTTGCCATGGTCGGCGATGATGACGAAGGACCAGCCCTTGGCCCGTCCTGCCTCCACAACACGACGGGCGCAGGCATCGGTGGTCTCCACCGCCTTCACAATGGCCGGAAAGACACCGGTGTGGCCGACCATGTCCGGGTTGGCGAAATTCAATACCATCAATTTGGAATCACCTTCCTCGATCTCCTTGATCGCAGCCTCGGTCACACCTTCGGCGCTCATTTCGGGTTGCAGGTCGTAAGTGGCCACCTTGGGAGAGGGCACCATGGCCCGCTTTTCGCCCGGGAAGGGCTCCTCCCGGCCCCCATTGAAGAAGAAGGTGACATGGGGGTATTTCTCGGTTTCGGCCAATCGGATCTGGCCCAAGCCTGCCAGTGACACCGTCTCGCCGAGGGTCTTGGAGAGGTCCTGCTTGTTGAACATGACCTCCACCCCTTGGAAGCGGTGGTCATACAAGGTCATGGTGACGTAATGCAAGGGCAGGGGCGCCATGCCCTGCTCAGGGAATGCCCGTTGCGTGAGGGCCTCGGTGATCTCCCGGCAACGGTCGGTGCGGAAGTTGAAGCATATCACCACGTCGTGTGGGCGGATGACGGCCAAAGGTTGCCCGCCAGCATCCATAACCGTGGAGGGAAGGATGAATTCATCGGTCACACCATGCGCATAGCTCGCTTCTATGGCCCCGATGGCGCTTGTGGCGCGGGGGCCTTGGCCATGGACCAGCGTGTCATAGGCCAGCTTGATCCGTTCCCAACGCTTGTCGCGGTCCATGGCGTAATAGCGGCCGCTCACGCTGGCCACGCGGGCGGGGGTATCCTTCACTTTTTCCAGCAGTTCCTGCATGAACCCCAGCCCGCTGCGCGGGTCCGTGTCGCGGCCGTCCGTGAAGGCATGGATGAATACGTCCCGCAAGCCTGCTTTCCCGGCCTCATGGCACAGGGCCACCAAGTGTTCGCTGGAGGCATGCACCCCACCATGGCCGATAAGCCCGATCAGATGCAGGTGCTTGCCGGGCTTGGAAGCTTCCTGCAAGGCCGCTTGGAGGACGGCATTGCGCCCGAACGACCCATCCTCGATGGCCTGGCCGATCCGCACAAGGTCCTGGTAGACCACGCGACCGGCACCGATGTTCAGGTGCCCCACTTCGCTGTTGCCCATTTGGCCCTTGGGCAGGCCAACGTGCTCGCCGTCGGTGCGCAGTTGCGCATGGGGCGTGGTGTGCGCCAAATGGTCCATGAAGGGGGTGTGGGCCTGGGCGATGGCATCGGTATGGTCACCGGCACCGATGCCCCAGCCGTCCAAAATGATCAATGCGGCTTTCTTGTCGGTCATGTGCGATCGGGAAATGTGGCGATGAAGGTGGAACCGTTTGGTTGGGCAGGCCGGTACTCGATCCGCCCTCCGAGGTCCTCCATCAATCTTCTTACGATGAACAGCCCCAACCCGGTTCCCTTGGTGCTTCGGGTGGCCTCATCGCCACCGCGGTGGAATTTGCGGAACATCAGGGGGCGCTCCGCCTCGGGGATGCCTGCGCCTTGGTCCGTTACACGGAGCTGGACCTGGTGCTGCTGATGGCCCAGCGTCACGGTGATCGAAGAACCGGGGGGCGAATATTTGCAGGCGTTTTCGAGCAGGTTGCCGAGCACGGTGCGGAACAGCGAAGGGTCCGTCCAAAGCAACAACGCCCCGGGGGCCTCCCCATGCAGCAGATGTTCGCGGCCATAGGATGCCCTTGCTTCCTCCAGCATCGCATGGGCCAAGGCGGCAATGTCAACTTCCTCCCACTGGGGCGTGATGGCCTGTTCCTCCAAACGACTGGCCAGCAGGATCTGCTCGGCCAAGGCGTGCAACCGGGCCACGTCGTGGCGGGCATTGCTGGCCAGGGTCTCCCGGCTTTCCGGGTTCAGGTCCGGGCGTTGCAGGGTCTGGAGATGGAGCTTCAGTGCCGCGATGGGCGTGCGCAACTCGTGGCTCGCGGCCATGAGGAAATCGCGTTGTTGACGTGCCAGCGCAAGCTCTTGGCGCAGCGTGCGGAAGGTGATCCATAGCGCCAGCAGCAGCAGCACAAGGAACACCATGCCTTCGCCCAGCACCATCAAAAGCATGTGCTTCGGTAACCGCACGGGCACCAACGGCACCAAGCCCTCGGCCAACAGTTGTTCCTGCAAGGCGAAAACATCCTGGCCCTTGCTCACCAGCAGCCACATCCACCACGCAGACTGCAGCAGGATGTAGAATGCCAGGAAGCCGAAAAGCAGCACCGGGGTCCGGGGGGCGGGGCGCGCCATGGCCCAAAATTAGCGTTGGCGGGGTTGTGGCACGCCTTCGAAGCGCCCAGGCGTGCATGTGGATGGAGGGGAAATAAAGGGTGGGACGGGCCGTTGTTGGGGCATGGACCAAGGATGCCAAGCGCGTACGCACTAATCTTGCAAGCATGTCGCCCATGAACAAGGAAGCTGCCAAGGCATTCATACTCGGGGAACTGATGTTGGGGCTGCCGAGTTTTCGTACCTACCATTCCGTGGAGCACACCTTGGATGTGCATGATGCCGCCATGCGCATCGGGGGGCGGGAAGGCATAAGCGGCGAGGATCTGGAGATCTTGGCCACGGCGGCCTTGTTCCATGATGCAGGTTTCCTGGTGAAGCCGGAGCACCATGAGGGGGGCAGTTGCATGCTCGCGCAGGAACACCTGCCGCGCTTTGGATACACGCCGCACCAGGTGCAACGCATCTGTGCTTTGATCATGGCCACGGCCATTCCGCAGGCTCCAGAGGAGCTGATGGCCCGGGTGCTGTGTGATGCAGACCTGGATTATTTGGGCCGCGACGATTTTTTCATCATCGGCGATCGCCTTTTCCATGAGTTGACGATGCAGGGTGAACTGGACGGCCGCCATGCGTGGAACCGGTTGCAGGAGAACTTCCTGGTCAAGCATGTGTACCACACCGATTTCGCCAGGCGATCACGGGAGCAGGTCAAGCAAAAGCACTTGGCGCAGGTGCGCCAATGGCTGCTCAACCACCAAGGGAACGAGTGGGACAGGGGCTGAAAAAACAGGGCCCCCGCGCAGCGGAGGCCCTGTCGTGGTGGTGCCTCCCAGAATCGAACTGGGGACACATGGATTTTCAATCCATTGCTCTACCAGCTGAGCTAAGGCACCAAGATCTTCGTCGCCATCTTTGCGGGAAATCCCGCGCGAAGGGGCGGCAAATATAGCTGGTTCGGTGAATGGAAGAGCATGATGGCCCGGAATTGGTCCTCGACGTGGGAAATTCATCCATGAAGGCGGGCCTGTTTGCAGGCCACCGGCTGCAGGCCGTGCGCCAAATGCCCCATGGCGATATGCCCGGCGTGCGGGACCTTTTGGGCGGAAGACGGCCGGCCCGCTGCATCATGGGTTCGGTGGCCGCCACGGACGAGCCATTCCTGAAGGCGTTGGGCGAGCTGGCCCCGGTAACCGTGATCCGGGGTGATTCACCATCCCCGGTGCCCAGCGTGTATGCCACCAAGGCCACGCTCGGGGTGGACCGGCTGGCCAATGTGGCGGCCGCGGCCGCCCTGTTTCCCGGCAGGCCGGTACTGGCCATCGACCTGGGTACCTGCATCACCCACGACCTCATAGATGCGCAAGGCATCCACCGCGGAGGTATCATAGCCCCGGGGCTGAGGATGCGTGCCAAGGCCATGCATGCCTTCAGCGCCAGGTTACCCCAGGTGGAGCCGCCCGAAGATCCGGTGCTGCCCGGAACGGACACCCGCTCCAGCTTGGCCGCAGGGGTGCACTATGGAGTGCTGATGGAGCTGCAGGGCTACATCGGCCTTTTTCAACAACAATTCCCAAGACTGGCCGTGGTGTTGACCGGCGGCGATGCGGTACGTGCAGCAAGGGCCCTGAAATGCGGCATCTTTGCGCACCCGGCGCTCACCCTCCTCGGCCTCCATGCACTTGCCCACCATGAAACGCTTCCTTCTCCTTCTGCTGATCGGTAATCTGGGGGCCATGGAGGCTGCCGCACAGGGCGGGGGCGGGTCGCCATACAGCGCTTACGGCCTGGGCGACATGCTGGCCACAGGCCAGGCCACACAAGCCATGATGGGCGGTACCGGCCTGGCCATCACCGAGCCATACAGCGTTGTCACCGGCAATCCGGCAGGCTATGTCTCCTTGGCCAGGCCGGTGTTCGATGTCGGTGTTTCCATCAGGACCACGCGCAGCAGCTCCGTGGAGGCCAGCAGCACCCGCAAGGATGCGCGGTTTACCGGATTTGCCATCGGTGTGCCATTCGGGGCCGGCAAGTGGGGAATGGCCATGGGCCTGACCCCGTTCAGCGAGGTGGATTACGCCATGGTGAGGGCAACCGAGGTGGAGGGATACCCCGTGAAATACAAATACAGCGGAAGCGGGGGATTGGACAAGGCCTTCTTCGGGCTGGGCCGCAACCTGTACCAGCAACGGGCCGATTCCATCGGAAACATGGGCATGCGGGTGGCGCTGGGCGCCGATTTCAATTTCCTCTTCGGAAGCGTGGAACAGACCCGCGAAGCGGAGTACCCCAGAGATGCCGGATACAACAATGTGAGGGCGTTCTCAGCCTTGGTGCTCAGGTCACCCACGGCCGCCGCCAGCCTCATTTGGCAAGGCGACCTGACCAAGAAAAGGGATCGGGATGACGATAACTGGCGGTGGTCGGTCGGGCTATCGGCATCCCTGCCTGCGGAGTTCAGGGCGAAATACAACGGCACGGTCACCACGTACGTGGAAACACAGGGCTTCGAGACCGTGCGCGATACCGTGGCCGAGGAGGGCCATGCCCGGGGAAGTATTTCCGTGCCGGCAGGCATCGGCCTGGGCCTGGGAGTGCTCAACGGCCGCTGGGCCGCTACCGTGCAGATGCAACGCCGAAACTGGGGGGCGGCGAAAATGGAGGTGCCCGGTTACGTGCCGGCCGCACCCATGCGTGATGCGGTAACCTATGCCGCAGCCCTGCGCTTCAGGCCCGGGGGCGATGGCGGGTTGTTCAAGCGGACCGCCTACCGCCTGGGCATCCGGCACGAGCAAACGGCGCAAGAAGTGCGCGGCCAAGAACTGACCGGATCCACGATATCGGCCGGTGTTTCAATACCGCTGAATGCGGTGCAGACCAACAGCTGGCTGAACCTGGGGGGCGAGTATGGCCTGCGGGGCACCACCGACAACGGCCTCCTGCGCGAGCGCCACGCCGCCTTGTGGCTGGGCGTGTCATTTACCCCATGGCGGGGCGAGCGCTGGTTCGTGCCATCGAAGATCCAATGACAAAGGGCCGCCTGATCGGGCTGTGCGCGGGTCTGTGCATCCTTTTGGCCTGCAAGAACGACCTCGACCGGGTCGCGGCCATCGAGGTGCGCAATGATGGGGCCGTGCGGATCACCCAAGGGGCGGAATACATCTACTCCGACAGCGGCCTGGTACGCAACAGGCTGAGGGCGGGAACTATACGGGAGTACGCCGGTGAACGGCCCCGCACGGAGCTGCAGGACGGGGTGGAGCTCACCTTCTTCGACCCCGATGGGAAGGAAGGGAGCCGCCTGACGGCAAGAAGGGGAAGGATAGACCAAGCGACAGGAAAAATGGTGGTGGAGGAGAAAGTGGTGTTCAAGAATACAAGGGGCGAACAACTGGAAACGGAATTGCTCACCTGGGGCCAGGATAGCGGGAAGGTGTACACCGACCGCCCGGTGATGATCACCCGGGACCAGGATATCATTTATGGGCAGGGCCTGGATGCCGCGGAGGATTTTAGCAGATATGCGATCCGCAAGGTGACGGGCACGCTTTTCATGGACCGAAACGATACCTTGGCACCAGGCAACACGAACAACTGATGGAGAAGCTTGCGCGCATCATGGAGATATTCTGGCTCGTGCTGGCCGTGATCAGCGGGGTGTGGGCCATTTATGTGCTGGCGGTGCACGGATGGGACAAAGGCCGCGTGTGGTTGCTCTTTCCCGCCGTGGCCACGGCCATGTGGGGGTATCGCCGGTTCATGCGGGGCAGAATGGCCCAGTGGGCCGAACAGCAACGAAATGCCCAAGGCAGCAAGCCCAAGTAGGACCAAGTACGCAATGAAGCCGCGCCGGTGCGGCAAATATTGGATCGATGGCCCCCTTTGATGTGATCCTCCTCCTGGCAGCCGTGCTCGTGTCCGCCCTTTGCTCAGGATTGGAGATCGCCTTGGTAAGCAGCAATAAGCTCTATATCGAGCTCCAGCGCAAGCAAGGCGCCATTTGGGCCAAGCTGGTGGCCGCATTGATGAAGAAACCGGCCAGGGTCATCAGTGCCTTGCTGGTGGGCAATACCATAGCACTGGTCATCTACGGCATACTCATGGCCAAGTGGCTCGAGCCCGGGCTCCGCAACCTGTACCCCAATGAAGGGTTCGTCTTGGCGATGCAAACGCTGTTGAGCACCATGGCCATCCTCGTGGTGGGGGAATTCCTGCCCAAGGCCTTGTTCCGGCTGGACCCCAACGGGGTGCTCAGCGTTTTCGCGTTGCCCTTGGGACTGATCTTCATCTTGATGTGGGTGCCCACCATGCTGCTGACCACCATCAGCGAAGGCATCCTGCGCCTGGCCGGTGTGAAACCCAATATGGGAAAGGCCGGTTTCGGGCGGATCGACCTCGATGCTTTCCTGCAAGAGGTGAGTGAAACAGACTCGCCGGACAAGGAAGTGGAGGCCGAGGTGGAATACTTCAGGAACACCCTGGAACTTAGCCACACCAAGGCTCGCGACCTGATGGTGCCAAGGGCCGATATCGAGGCCTTGGACGTGGACGAGCCCATCGCCGAGCTCGCCAAGCGATTCCATGCAACCGGCCTCACCAAACTGCTTATCCATAAGGACGGCATCGACAACATCATCGGCTACGTGCACAGCTATGAGATGTTCAAAAGACCACGCAGCATAAGGTCCATCCTGCACACGGTCAACTTCATCCCGGGCACCATGTCAGCAGATGAGGTCCTGCGCATGTTCACGCGCCAACGCACCCATATCGCCGTGGTGGTGGATGAATTCGGCGGAACCGCAGGCATGCTCACCATCGAGGATGTGGTGGAGACAATCGTAGGCGATATCGAGGATGAACACGATGACGAGGATACCGTGGAGCAACGCATCGGGCCTGCCGAATTCGTCTTCAGCGGGCGGGTGGAGGTGGAGCACCTGGTAGACGAATTCGGCTTGAACATGGAAGAAAGCGAGGAGTATGATACCCTCGCCGGCTACATCATGAACCGCACGGGAACCGTGCCCGAGCCCGGCGAGATCGTGGAGGACGGCCCTTTCCGCTTTACAGTCACCAATGTCTCACATGGCCGCGTGGACCTGGTGAACCTGCTGGTGAAGGATGTGGAGCAGGGCTTCATTGACGGAACGCCGCCAGCAACAGGGGGGTAGCCACAAGCCTCCCGATGCACCGGGATCAGCCGGCCACCAGGCCGCAATGGATGGCCTTGGCCACGGCGGCCGTGTTGTTCTTCACATCCATTTTCAGGTAAATGCCCTTGACATGGCTGCGCACCGTCTCGAAACTGATGTGCAATTCATTGGCGATCATCTTGTAGCTCAAACCTTTGGAAAGGCCGCAAAGCACCTCCTGTTCACGCGGGCTCAACCCATGGCCGCCAACGGTGCCATCCGCCTTGTGCAAGGTGAGCCGCACGCGTTGCGCGGACTCACCGACGGGCTCATGGCCGGCACACAGGTCGCGCAAAGCATACAAAATGGCGGCAGGGTCACGGGCGTGCACCAGGAACCCTGTCATGGATGTGCCCTCGGCATCAAGGGTCGGGACGGTGTTGCTTAGAATAATGATCGCGCCAACCTGTTGGCCCGGAATAGGAGAATGGGACGATGAGTCTGGGTGTGCCATGAAGTCTGCTTTCACACTTATCGGGGATGACCACCGAATGTGAACGGCCGCACGGCCTTTTCCGGGTCATGATCCCGTAAAGCACCACCAAGCATCGCCTCGGGCCCATGGCGGAGGAACGACATTCCGGACACCCTCGCACCGCGCGCCCCTGTTCACATTTTTGAACGGGTCCGATGTAGGATGGGCAAGCGCCCAATGATCAACAAGCACCAAGCGGATGGAAAATAAGCTTATTCTGTTGTATTATCGTCGTCCAGATCGCATTTGCCGTGATAAAAACGATGTTCGTCGCAAAAGCGGCCGCGATGCCGTGGTTGGATGGGTTGCGTCGCAACGAGCCACAGGCCGTGCGGGATATTTACAGCAGGCATTTTCCGGCCGTGAAGCACTATGTGCTGGAGAACAACGGAACCACGGACGACGCCAAGGACATGTTCCAGGAAGCATTCCTGGTGCTTTGGACCAAGGTGAAGCAAGGAGCCATCGATATACAGGCCATGCCGGACCCCGGTGGATTCCTGTTCCAAGTGGCCAAGAACAAATGGTTGGACGTGGTGAGGTCCGCAGCAAAAAAGAACATGCGAGTGCTACATGACATCCATATCGACCACTCCGGGGCCGGTGAAATACAGGAGATGGAGGAGCGGATCCTGCGCTTGCGCGAGGTGTATGCACAACTGGACGCCAAGTGCCGCCAAGTGCTGGACCAATTCTACTTTGAACGGAAGGACCTGGCCACCATCGCACAGGAACTGGGCGTGGAAGAGGAAAGCATCCGGACCATCAAATACCGATGCATGATGAAATTGAGGGCATTCCGGAAAATGATCGGCCGGGAATACGAAAACGGACAATGAGCCAGGCACCGATCAAACAGGACCGGTTCGAGGCCATCGAGGCCTTTGTGCTGGGTACCATGGACGCCGGCCAACGGCAGGCGTTCCTGCGGGAAGTGGAGGGGGATAGTGCCCTGCGTGAGGAATTGGAGATGCAGCGCGAACATATCCTGGCCGTGGAAATGGCCGGCATGGAACGCACCCTGCAGGAGGTGATGGCCGGGCCCGCCGACCAAGTGGATCGCAACACCAAGGGCTGGCGCGGATGGCTCAAGTATGCGGCCATGGTGGCCATGCTTGCCCTGGGGGCCTTGTGGTGGTTCCGAACGCCAGCCGGAAATGAGCGCCTCTTCGCCGAATACTACACCGCCGATCCCGGGTTGCCGGTACCCATGAGCGCAACCAAAGACCCGCTGTTCCAAGATGCCATGGTGGCTTTCAAGCTCGGCGACCTGGAAGAGGCGGCGGCCAAATGGGGGAGCCTGCTGTTGCAGAACCCCGCAAACGACACGTTGCTGTACTACATCGCCCAGGCAAGACTGCAAATGGGAGCCCCGGTAGCGGCGCTCCCGGGGCTGCAGGCCGTGGCCGGCAACCACGCATCCGAGTTCAGGGGAAAGGCCAAGTGGTATCTCTTCCTGGCCTATCTGAAACTGGGCGATCGGGCCGCCATGGATGCATTGGGCCTGGACCGGGATACGGTGTATGGGGAGCAGGTACGGCAAATACAAGCACGCGTGAACGAATGATGCGGGGCGTGGTGCTGATGGCGGCAGGCACGGGACTGGCCTGGTCGGCAGGGGCGCAGGACTTGGCCGAAACCCACCGGCTGATCGGTGAACGATACCACGCGGAGCAATATGGGGAGGTGATACGGCTGGTTGACCGCCAAGTGCAACAGGCCGCCGGAACAGGTTGGGCGGACTCAACCTACTTGTACGTGTATTGGTACGGCCGCGCCAAGCGGATGGTGGATGGCCCCGATGCCGGCGCGGCAGGGGCACGCCACATGGTGGAGCTGGTAAGGGAACGTGGAAACCCGGGTGACTTGCTCAAGGCCCTGTTCGACCTCAGCTGGACGTACTATGAGCTCGGCCGCATCAAAGACTGCCTCCACACGGATTCCTTGGCCATGATCGTGGCCGATGGAAGCCCGGACATTACCCCGGTGCAGCGGGGAAGGGCACGCCAGTATTTGGCATTTGACCATAGCATGCTCGGCGATCACCGCGGGACCGCGCGGTATGCCCGGGCAGCATTGGAGCAATATGCCCGGGCCGACAGTGTTCCGTCGGCCCAATGGGCCGAATCGTACAACGCCTTGGGCGTGGCCTTGTGGAGGCTGGGCCGGGTGCGCGAGGCCGAGATCAATTACCGCAAGGCGCTGGAGGCGATAGGGACCGATAGCTCCGTGGTGCTCCTGCTGCGACGAGCATCCACACAAGGCAATTTGGGCGTGATCTGGCAGAATGCCGGGGACCTGGCACGGGGTAAGGCCTACTACCACGAAAGCCTCCGCGATTTTGGACGTGCCTTGGAGGCCACCCATGATCCGGCCGAACGGGATGAGGTCCTCGTCGGCCGTTCACGCAACTACCTCAATCTCGCCGCAGTGTATTTCGCCATGGGCGACATGGGCCGGGCCCGTGAATTGCTCGGCCTGGCATGGGACGACCGAAGCAAGGTGCTGGGGGCGAACGATATCCAATTGCTGGCCTTGAACGAGCGTATGGCCGAAGTGGAACTGGCACAAGGAAACACCGACAAGGCGCAGGCCTTGGTGGAATCCTATTTGACGGCATGGGTGCAGGCTTTTGGAAAAAAGGGGGATGGATATGCACAGGCATGCGCCAAGCTAGCGGATATCGCCTTCCGCAAAGGCGATAGGGGCAGGGCCGATTCCCTATACCGGTGCAGCATGGAAACCGCCCGCCAAGAGATGGGGCAGGAGGCCAATGCCATGTTGTTGCAAGCATACCGCGGAAGGGCCGAGATGAGGGCATCGGCAGGGAGGCATGCAGAGGCGATGGAAGACCTTGGGCATGCCCGTGCCATAGCCATGAACATCGCCGGTGAACGGAATTACAAGGTGGCCCAGGTTGATGTGCTGATGGCTGAACAAGCCTTTAAGGCCGGATTGTATGTCGGCGCCCATCGGCATGCGCTGGCTGCCATGGAGGAACTGGGCGATCGGATCAAGGTGGTGGAGGCATCGCAAATGCCCGTGGCATTCCCGGACCCGCACGTCCTGCCGGATGCGATCTACTGGAAGGTGAGGACGGAGCAGGCCATGGAACCCCAGGCCAGGGGAAGTGGAAAGTGGGACAAGGACCTCGATCTGGCCATACGCGCCTTGTCGCGCAGCCGGATCGCCGTGGATGATCAAGCCTCGAAACTACAAATGACCGGTGCCCAGCAGCAGCTCTTCGACCTGGCCTTGGATGAGGCCTACGATTGCTATATGCGCACACCGTCCGAGCAAGCCATGCAACGGTTCTTCAACTTGGCCGAGGCAGACAGGACCGTATTGCTCAAGGGCCGGCTGGGCGGTTTCACCGCCTTGAACTTCGCGGGCGTGCCCGACAGCCTGTTGACCCGTGAGGCCGAACTGCAAACGGCCATGCAGGTTGATCGGGACGACCCCGAGGCCAATATGGCCTTGGATGTCCGGGAGCAGGAGTACCGGGCCTTGCTCCAATACCTGGAGAAAAACCACCCCAAGTATTTCAACCTGAAGTACGGCGACCGCATACCGACCCTGCGGGAAGTGCGGGAAAGGTTGTTGACCCCAGAGCGGCAACTGCTGCTGTATGCCAGGACCAAACAGGCCTTGTATGTCATGGTGGTCGGCCTGCAGGGCACCCATGTGGCCAAGTTGGACCCGCAGGGGTTGGCCGGGAACGTGAAGGCCCTGAACGAGGCCATCAACCAACGCAGGACCGCCGCCTATGTGGAGCAGGCATACCAATTGTACCAAAGGATAGTGGCGCCGGTGGAAAATCTGCTCACGGCCCATGAGCTGCTCATCATCCCCGACAAGGAATTGCACACGGTGAATTTTGAGGCGCTCCTCTCCGGGCCGGAGGTGGAACAGTTCCCGCAGCGGCTGATGATCCAGCGCCATGCCATGGCCTACCTGCTCAGCGCCACGGCATCGCTGCAGTTCGCCGACCTGGCCAAAGCCAGGGCCAAAGGGGTGTTGGCCATGGCACCCGGCTTCGATGACCGGATGAAACAGCAGTACCTGCAAGGCCTGCAGGATTCTTCCACGATGGACCGGGCCTTTCTGCATTATGTGCGGCAACCGTTCGCCGTGCGTACGGCGCAGAGGATGGGCAAACGGCTGGCCGCGCAGGTCTTTACAGGCGCCGAGGCCTCCGAGGGCAACTTCAGGAAGATGATCGGCAACAGCGGCCTGCTGTACTTGGGAACGCATGCCGAAATGGACCCGGAAAGACCCATGTATTCGCGCATCGTCCTGGGCAAGGAAGGCGATGGCCGCGATGCGGAAAGGGATGGCTACCTGCACGCCTACGAGCTGTACGAACTTGATATCAGGGCCCAACTGGCGGTGCTCACCGCGTGCGAGAGCGGTGGAGGGCGCGAAGATGCCGGGGAAGGGGTACGGTCACTCGGGACCAGCTTTGCTTACGCGGGCTGCCCAAGCCTGGTGGTGGCGCTCTGGAACATCGATGAGAAAGTGAGCGCCGATATCATCGATGACTTCCACGATGGATTGGCTGCGGGCCTGCCCAAGCATGAGGCTTTGCGCCAAGCCAAGCTCCACTACTTGGCCCAAGCCCGCGATGAACTGCTGCATCCCTACTACTGGGCGGGCCTGGTGTTGCTTGGCGATGTGGGCCCCGTGGAGCTGGAAAAGCGCAGGGCCACGGCCTGGGCGATGGCCTTGCTGGGGCTGGCGGCTGCTGCCGGCATGGGCATTTGGGGCGTAGGGCGGCGCAAGCGCCGTGGGCAGGCCACGCCTTCCGGGGCGGAAGGTCGTCAGTAACCGGCCGCCGCATCCTCGCCCCGAGGGTCGGCACCGCCTTCCAAGCGCCCGTCCGGCAGGCACAACACCGCATCCACGCGGCCGATGGGCCGCCGTGCCTTGAAACGGTGCCCCATCCGGACCAACTGCATGCTGTCCTCAGGGGCAAGGGCGCCGACCTCCACCTGTATCGAGTCGGGCAGCCATTGGTGGTGGAAGCGCGGTGCGCTTACCGCCTGCTGCATCCCCATGCCGTGGTCAACCACGTTCAGGATCACTTGGAACACGGAGGTGGGAATGGTGCTTCCGCCCGGGGAGCCGACCACCATGAACAAGCGGCCGCCCCGGGTGATGATGGTAGGTGACATGGAGGACAACATGCGCTTGCCCGGGGCCACGGCGTTGGCTTGCCCCCCGATCAGGCCATAGCTGTTGGGCACGCCGGGTGCCGCGCTGAAATCGTCCATTTCATTATTGAGGACGAAGCCCGCGCCCCCGACCACGACACCGCTGCCGTATGCACCGTTCAATGTGGTGGTGCACGATACCGCATTGCCTTCCGCGTCCACGATGGAAAAATGTGTGGTCTCCTCATGCTCCGTTATCGGCATGCCCGCCGCGATCAATGCGCTCGGGGTGGCTTGGCGAGGGTTGAAGCTCTTCATGCGGCCACGGATGTAGAGGCTGTCCAGCATGCCTGTCATGGGCACGGAACTGAAGGCCGGGTCGCCATAATGGACGGACCGGTCAGCGAATGCGCGCCGCTCCACCTCCACCATCCGGTGCACGGTGGCCGCCGTTTGCCATCCCGAGCCGTGTACGTTCAAGGATTCCATGCCCTGAAGCATCTGTAGGACCATGATGCCGCCACTGGAAGGCGGTGGCATGCCGATCACTTCCACATCACGGTACCGCCCTTTCACCACGGGCCGCCACACGGGCCGATAGGAGGCCAGGTCCTGTGCATCGATGAGGCCACCTCCGCGTTCCATCTCGGCCACGATGGCCGCTGCGGTGCTGCCCCCATAAAACCCGGCGGCACCCTCATCGCGGATGCGCTCCAAGGTGCGGGCCAGCTCGGGTTGCAGGAACAGGTCGCCTGCATGCCATTGCTTGCGCGAAGTGAAAGCGCTGGGCTGCGTACTGTACTTGCTCAACATGGGCAGGCAGCTGTTGAGCTCATGCGCCTCCATGGGCGTCAGCCTGCAGCCGTCGCGTGCCAGGTCGATGGCAGGTTGGATCAGCCGTGCCATGGGCAGGCGGCCCAGGCTGTCGTGCAGCGCGAAGAGCCCCGCCACGCTGCCCGGTACCCCGCAGGCCAAGGCGCCATAGGTGCTCTTATCGTGCTCCGCGTCACCGTTGGGCCCCAGGAACATGTTCCCGGTGGAACGGGCCGGCGCGGTCTCCCGGAAATCCAGCGCCATGGCCTGCCCATCGGATAGGCGCAGCACGGCGAAACCGCCCCCGCCGATGTTGCCTGCCCATGGGGTGGTCACGGCCAAGGCCCAATGCACCGCAACCGCCGCGTCCACCGCATTGCCCCCGGCACGCAACACATCAACCCCAATGGCCGTGGCCATGGGGTGGGCGCTCACAACCATCGCGTGATCCGTGACAGGACCAAGACCTCCCGGCCGGCCATGGCCATTCTTCGGGGAGAGTGGCCGACATCCCAGGGTCAGCGCGATGAGCAAGAGGCACTGGAGAGTAGCGCTTCCGACTCGGCGGATCATAATTGGCGGAAAGGTAGGGCGGCTGGTGCCATCCATCGGTGCGTCCGATCAGGAAAGCCCAATTTGTGGACGGAGGCCATGGGCGGGGTCCAAACTGCCGCAGGACCTGGGGGGCTCCGGCCCATGGGACCGCCCTGAACGAAACGAGCCCCGATCCTGGGGACCGGGGCTCGTTTCGTTGGTTGTGCGGAAACGGCTTACATCATGCCGCCCATACCGCCCATATCAGGCATGGCAGGGGCTTTTTCCTCCTTTTCCTCGCTGATCACGCACTCGGTGGTGAGCAGCATGCTGGCGATGGAGGCGGCATTCTCGAGCGCCACGCGTGCCACCTTGGTGGGGTCGATCACACCTGCGGCATACAGGTTTTCGTACTCCTCGGTGCGGGCGTTGAAGCCGAAGTCGGCCTTGCCGTCGCGCACTTTCTGCACCACGATGCTGCCTTCCAGGCCAGCGTTGGCAACGATTTGGCGCAACGGCTCCTCAATGGCACGGCGCACGATGCCGATACCGGTGGTTTCGTCCGCATGGGCGCCCTCCATCTTTTCCAGCACCTTCTGGGCACGGATATAGGCCACGCCGCCTCCCGGCACGATACCTTCCTCCACGGCGGCACGGGTGGCGTGCAGGGCATCGTCCACGCGGTCCTTCTTCTCCTTCATCTCCACCTCGGTGGCGGCACCGATGTACAGCACGGCCACGCCGCCGGCCAGCTTGGCCAAGCGCTCTTGGAGCTTCTCCTTGTCGTAGTCGCTGGTGGTGGTCTCAATTTGGGCCTTGATCTGGTTCACGCGGGCGGTGATGTCGGCCTTCTTGCCGGCACCGTTCACGATCGTGGTGTTGTCCTTGTCGATGCTGATCTTCTCGGCCTTGCCCAAGTAGCTCAGGTCGGCGTTCTCCAGCTTGTAGCCGCGCTCCTCGCTGATCACGGTGCCACCGGTGAGGATGGCGATGTCCTCCAGCATGGCCTTGCGGCGGTCGCCGAAGCCAGGTGCCTTCACGGCCGCCACCTTCAGGGCGCCGCGGATCTTGTTCACCACCAACGTGGCCAAGGCCTCGCCGTCCACATCTTCGGCAATGATCAACAGCGGCTTGCCCGTCTGGGCGGCCTTCTCCAGTACGGGGAGGAGCTCCTTCATGGTGCTGATCTTCTTGTCGTAGATCAGGATGTAGGCGTTCTCCAGCTCGGCCTCCATCTTGTCCGCGTTGGTCACGAAGTAGGGGCTCAGGTAGCCGCGGTCGAACTGCATGCCCTCCACCACCTCCACGGTGGTGTCGGTGCCCTTGGCCTCTTCCACGGTGATCACGCCTTCCTTCTTCACCTTGGCCATGGCCTCGGCGATCAGGCCGCCGATGAAGTCGTCGTTGTTGGCGCTGATGGTGGCCACCTGCTTGATCTTGGCGTTGTCGTCACCCACGGCTTTGCTCATCTTCTTGAGCTCGGCCACCACGGCGGTCACGGCCTTGTCGATGCCCCGCTTCAGGTCCATCGGGTTGGCACCGGCGGCCACGTTCTTCAGCCCGGCCGTTACAATGGCCTGGGCCAGCACCGTGGCGGTGGTGGTGCCGTCACCGGCGATGTCGGCCGTCTTGCTGGCCACCTCCTTCACCATTTGGGCGCCCATGTTTTCCACCGCGTCCTTCAGCTCGATCTCCTTGGCCACGCTCACGCCGTCCTTGGTCACCGACGGGGCGCCGAATTTCCGGTCGATGATGACGTTGCGCCCCTTGGGACCCAAGGTCACCTTCACTGCGTTAGCCAATTGGTCCACGCCCTTTTTCAAGCGGTCGCGGGCCTCCACCTCAAATTGAATGTTCTTTGATGCCATTTGTTCGTTCGGTTGTCAGTTATCGGTTGTCGGTCCCACGCACTTAGTTCAAGATCGCGTAGATGTCGCTCTCGCGCATGATCATGTAGTCCCGTCCTTCGAAGGAAAGTTCCGTGCCGCTGTACTTGCCGTACAACACCTCGTCGCCCACCTTCACGCTCAGCGGGGTCACCTTGCCGTCCTCGGCAACGCGCCCGGTGCCAATGGCCACCACCTTGCCGCGTTGCGGCTTTTCCTTTGCGGTATCGGGAATGATGATCCCGCCTTTGGTGGTCTGTTCAGCAGCAGCTGCCTCTACGAGCACGCGGTCAGCCAGGGGCTTCACTTTGGTCGCCATGTCTTTATTCGGTTTGGATTGATTTGCGGCACCGCCGCCAGCCATTCCCGTGCCACAAGGAAGGGACTGCCAAAAAGAGCGGCACATGGCAACGAGGCCATCGCTTGTGTCAGGCCCGGCTGACAGGCTGACGGGCCCGGCCGGTTGCGCCAAGGGTTGGACCCAGCCTGCGGGGTTCAGTCCCCGGCAAAAAAAGGCCGGATGAGGGAGGAGCCCCCGTCCGGCCGATTGAATGCGGTGATCGCGATCGGTCAGTCCTCCGCAGGGGCCTCCGGGGCATCGTTGGTGCCCGGCAGGATCGCATTGCCCGTATCCGGGCTTTCGTCCAAGATGATCGGCGTGTCCAAGTCGTCGCCAGCCACGCTGGTCCCTTGAATGGAGGCGGAAACAAGGCAAAGGACCATGACCGCAGTGGCCAAGAACCAAGTGGCCTTCTCCATGAAGTCGGCCGTGCGTTGCACACCACCGATCTGTTGGGCCCCGGTGAAGCCCGCTGCGAGCCCGCCTCCCTTGGGGTTTTGGGCAAGAACGACCAAGCCCAGCAGGACGGCCAAAATGATGATGATGATGGAGATGGCGACCATTGTTATTTGTTCAAGCGGGCCTCAAGGGCCTTGGAAAGGGCTGCGAAGTAAATGCTTTTCTCCGGATGCTTGGCCGCCAAGCGGTCATAAACATCCTTGGCCTTTGCAAAATTCCCCTGTTTTTCGTGTATCCGGGCCAACGTCTCGCTCACCATCCCATCGTCGTTCAAGCTGCGCTTGGCAGCTTGCTGGGGGGTGAAAAAGGCGGCTTTTTCCTTGGGCGGAGGAGCCCCTTGCTGGATGAACCGGTCCAAGATCTCCGTGGCGCTGAGCGCGACTTTCGGGGCGATTTCCGGGGGCAAGGGGCCCGTGCCGGGCGATGCGGCGGCGGAAGGGGAAGGTGCGTCGGGTGCGGGGCTGCTTTCCAGCTCGAGCCAGTCCGTGAAACGCATCCGCGAGGGGATGGGAGGCGGCGCGACTGCCGTGGGAGGGACAGGGGCCGGAACCGGATCCGGGGTTGAGGCAGGGGCCGGAACGATCGTGGATACCAGTGGGGGCTCGGGCGCGGAACGCGGGGCGCCAGCCAATTGGCCCAGGTCGTACACTTGGCTGGCCAAGGCCTCCGCGTAGATCTGTTCCAGGTATGCCCGGTCTTGTGGATCCTTTTCCACCATGGGAGGAGCGGGCGACGGCATTGCTGCTGCCAAAGGTTCTTCCCCGGCGGTGGCTTCTTCCGGGCGCAAGGGCATCGCCGGGACCTCAACCTCGGTGGTTGATGATGCAGGTTGCCTATCCGGGATGCCGGGTGCCATGGATGTGCCGGCGGGCGTGGCCGGTTCCTCCAATGCCGCTGGCAGTTCTGGCGTGTCCGCCTCTTCTTTCAGCGGTGGGGCCGCCTCGGGCACGTCATCCCTGACCACATGCATCACGGCCTCTTGTGCACCGTCGGCCTTGTGGTGCACCAGGTCGAAGAGCACCTCACGGGAAGGCAGAAAGGCGGCAGGCAGGCCTTGCCCGCCATGCGCCAACAGGTCCTTGGCGTGGTGTTCACCCACGGCCAAAAGCAGGCGGGCACCCCCGAACCACGGATAGCGTTCCGCCATGGACCTCAATGAGGGCAGGTCCCCTTCCTCCACTTGGGAGGGGTCGCGCAGCAGCAAGGCCAAACGGTCGCGGTCCATCTTCCTCGGTCACCAATTGCCCAAAGTACGGTCGAAAATATCCTGCGCCAGTTGTTTGGCGATCTCATCCACCAAGGTGGCCTCCACGGCGCTGAGGTCCTGTGAGCTGGAGTAGTCGGCAAAGCGCGACACGGTGAATTCGGAACTGGCCTTGGGCTCGGCCTTGTTGATGTAATGCACGCCCACGGTGATGGTGAGCCGGTTGAGCGCGGCCGTTTCATTCGCCTGGATGGCCACCGGCTGTACATCGTATGCCGTGATCGCGCCCTCGTAGGCGATGTCGCCTTCGCCCTGCACGAGGTTCAAGGGGGTTTGGGCCTGCATCAGGTCGCGGACAGCCTCGGTGATGGCCAGCGCCGAGCCCGGGGGGCAGAGTGGCGCGCGCGCAGTGAAGCTGGCCACGCTCAAGGTCTTGGCGCTTGCGGGTATGCTGCCGCCGCCCAGTGAGTAGTTCACCGTGCAACCCAGGCCCGCCAGCAGGACGAGCCCGGCAAAGAGGCCGCCTAATCGATGTTCCACTCCTTGATCTTGCGGTAAAGGGTGCGTTCGCTGATCCCCAGTTCCTGTGCGGCCTTTTTCCGCTTGCCCCGGTGCTTGTCCAGGGCCTTGCGGATCAATTCGCGTTCTTTTTCCTCCAGGCTCAGCGATTCCTCCACGGCGGTATGTTCCACATCCTCGCTGGTTTCGCCCGGCATGCGGATGCTCATGCCCGGTTGCGGCCCATGGGCCAGCAACACCGGTTCGCCGTGGACGAGGGGCGTGGCGGGGGCCATGGCCGGGGCGCCGCCACTGAGCAGGCGCACCTGCTCCTTCAGGGCGTTCAGGTCGTTCTTCATATCGAACAGGAACTTGAAGATGAGCTCCCGTTCATTGATCGAATCCCCTGTCTGGGGGCCTTCTCCATGGGTGGCGGGCAACAGGGCCATGCTTTCCTTGGGCAAGTACGAGGACAGCGTGGCCGCATTGATCTCCCGCACCTGCTCGATAACGCTCATTTGCTCCACCAGGTTGCGCAGTTGCCGCACGTTGCCGGGCCAGCGGTAAGTGGCCAGCAGGTGCAGCCCATCCTCGGTGAGCGTGATGGCGGGCGCCTTGTATCGGCTGGCCGCCTCTTGGGCGAACCAGCGGAAGAGCAGGTAAATGTCATCGCCACGCTCGCGCAGGGCCGGTACATGAATGGGCACCGTGTTCAAGCGGTAGAAAAGGTCCTCGCGGAAGCGGCCCCGTTGCACGGCCTGCAGCATGTTCACGTTGGTGGCGGCCACCACGCGCACGTCCGTCTTTTGGGATTTGCTGCTGCCCACCCGGATGAATTCGCCCGACTCCAACACGCGCAGCAGGCGCACCTGGGTGCTCAGCGGCAGTTCGCCCACCTCGTCCAAGAAGATGGTGCCCCCGTTGGCCACCTCGAAGTAGCCTTTGCGGGCCTCGTGGGCGCCGGTGAAGGCCCCTTTCTCGTGGCCGAACAGCTCGCTGTCTATGGTGCCTTCGGGAATGGCCCCGCAGTTTACTGCGATGTACGGGCCGTGCTTGCGTGCACTGAAGGCATGGATGATCTGCGGCATCACTTCCTTGCCCGTGCCGCTTTCCCCTTGGATAAGCACGCTCAGGCCGGTGGGTGCCACTTGGGCCGCGATCTCGATCGCGCGGTCCAGCAGCGGTGATGCGCCGATGATGCCGAAGCGCTGTTTGATGGGTTGCACGTTCATGCTTGCACCGGGATTGACAAGGCCACAGGCTCGCCTTGCAGCGAACCGGCGGTGGCCGAGGTGATGCGTACCAGCACCCGGTCGCCGGGGCGAAGGCCTCTTTGGCCAGGGGCGGCCGCGGTGCCGTAGCGGGGCACCACCACCATGGCGTTCTGCGTATTGCGCCCTTGCATCTGCTCATCGCTGCGCTTGCTCACCCCTTCGAGCAGCACTTCTTGCACCTGCCCCACATAGCTGGCCATCCGCTTGGCCGAGTTGGCCCGCTGCAGGTCGATGATCTCGGTGAGGCGCCGGCTCTTGGTCTCTTCGGGCACGTCGTCCGCCATCCGCCGGGCCGCCAAGGTCTTCGGGCGCTCGCTGTACTTGAACATGAAGGCCATGTCGTAGCCCACCTCGGCCATCAATTGCAGGGTGGCCTGGTGGTCTTCCTCGCTCTCGCCGCAGAAACCGGCGATGATGTCGGTGCTTAACGCGCAATCGGGCATGTGCCGCCGTATGCTGGCCACCCGCTCCAAGTACCATTCGCGGTCGTAGCCCCGGTTCATGCTGCGCAACACGTTGCTGCTGCCGCTCTGTACCGGCAGGTGGATGTATTTGCAGATGTTGTCATACTTGGCCATCACCTCCAGCACCTTGTCGGTCATGTCCTTGGGGTGGCTGGTGCTGTACCGGATGCGCAGCGTGGGGCAGGCCGCGGCCACCATCTCCAACAGGTCGGCGAAATCAACAACGGGCTTCGAAGGGTCCTTCACGTTGCCCTTGGAGTCGATGTTCCAGCGGTAGCTGTTCACGTTCTGGCCGAGCAGGGTCACCTCCTTGTAGCCGCCGGTCACGAGTTTCGAGCATTCCTCCACGATCGTGTACGGGTCGCGGCTGCGCTCCCGGCCACGGGTGAAGGGAACCACGCAGAAGGCGCACATGTTGTCGCAGCCACGCATGATGGTGACAAAGGCCGTGATGCCATTGCTGTTCAGGCGCACGGGGACGATCTCGCCGTAGGTCTCCTCCCGGCTCAACAACACGTTCACCGCGCGCTGGCCGCTGCCCACTTCATCCAATAGTTGCGGCAGGCTGCGGTAAGCATCGGGCCCCACCACCAGGTCCACTACTTTTTTCTCCACCAGCAGGTCCTCTTTCATCCGCTCGGCCATGCAGCCCAGCACACCAACCTTCAATTCCTTGTTGCCCGCCTTCAGGCGGTTCATTTCGTTGATGCGCTGCAAGACCGTCTGTTCCGCCTTTTCCCGTACGCTGCACGTGTTCAATAGGATCAGGTCAGCCTCTTCCGCAGTTTGCACAACGGTGTAGCCCTGTTTGCCAAGGATGCTCGCCACGACCTCGCTGTCGCTCACGTTCATCTGGCAACCGTAGCTTTCTATGTAGAGTTTCTTGCTCATGGAAAAAGGGAGGCCAAAGGTATCAATAGGAGCAACGCCGTGACAATATGGCAGGGGCCTTGGCCGCCGGGCCAACCAATGGCGGGCAGTGGGAGTGCGGGCCGTGGGCCACCCTGTTGGGGCTTCCCGCACCCGCCCGGCTATTTTTTTCTCAGGGAAACAGCGCCTTCCCGTGCATCCAGCACCTCATAGCCGCCCTCGAGCTGGCCATACAACGCATCCAGCAGGTCCTGTGAGCTGCCGCGGTGCTGTACGGTCACCGTTGCGGTCCCGTTGCTGAACTTGCGTTCCGTGCCTTTTACCCCCGCATGGCCCTTGATGATGCCTTCCAATTTGCCGGCCGCGCCGTAGTCCATGTTGGTCACCGTGAAGACCGTCCAGCGCATGCCGGGGTCCGCCGATTCCGGAACGGGGATCTTCGGCCAATTGTCCGCCAGCAGGGAGCAGGATTCGATCACGGCCTTCTCCATGGCATTGGCCAAGGCCGGGTTGTTCTGGGAGCTGGAGACAAGGTCGACACGTCGTACTTCCCTGAGCGGAAGACCGACGCCCACGGCAAAATCACCGCTCTTCTTCCCGTCCACGTCAACGCTCTTGCTCCAAAGGATATCGCGGGTCTGGGGGTCGAGCACTTTCAGCACGAAACCCATGTGCACCGTCCCGGAACCGGCCTTCACCACGGTTACCCCAATGCTGCTGCTGCCCTCGTTGTACTCGGTCACCTCGCCGGTGATCACCAGCTGTGCACCGAGCATCTTGCCCGCACGGGCCGTGGAGCCGCCGTCCATCAACCCATCGTCCGCGCCGTCCAGCTCCTGCGCCATGTCCGACAGGTTGCTCTTGCTCTCCAATACCCGGAAGCAGTTCATGCCGGCCAAGGCGTTTTCCAGCATGGTGCCCAAATTTTCGCCCAGATCGGAGGGAGCGTTTCCGGCCGTGACATTGAACCGGCTAACGGCCAGCCGGATGCGCTGATCCAACGGAACCGCTGCGGAATCGCACTTGGCAGCGATATCCTGGTAGGTAACCTTGACCTTTTTCGGCTTCTGGGCCAGACCGATGGCGGGAATGGCCATGATCGCCATGGCCAATAGGAACCTCATGGCCGACAAACCGGGAAGGGGGAGGTGGTCGGGCTGCTGTTTATGGGCTTGATCGTTCTTGAACATGTGGGGGCTTTGAAGGAAGGTTTTCAATGTCCAACGCCTACGGGCCGGAGCGGCAAAATAAGAGGTTCCGCCAATCCCTGCCGGGAGCGGCCATGGCCGGGAGGGAGCTTGCCGGGAAAGGACCAAGCCCGCGAATGTCCCACAAACCTATATTTGCCACCCTTTTAAGAATCAAGTAGATGGCAGTTATCGGTAAGATCCGGGAACGTGGTACCCTGTTGGGGATCATTGTGGGCGGCGCCTTGGCCCTGTTCGTAGTGGGCGATTTCATCGGCAACCGGTCCGGTGGCCAAGACTACAACGTGGGTACCATTGCCGGTAATGACATCAGCATGCAGCAGTTCTCCTTCATGGTGGACCAGCAGCTGGACCTGTACCGGCAAAACGGGACCACGGTGGACAACCAGCTCCAGGAGCAGGTGCGCAATGGCGTGTGGAATGACCTGCTGCGCAAGTACACCCTGAGCGAAGAAGCAGCCAAGGCCGGGTTTGGCACCACCCTCAGCCAAGAGGAATACGACGACATCCGGTTCGGCAACAATATCCTGCCCGACTTCAGGAACAACCAGGCCTTTATGGACCCCGCCACCGGGCAGGTAAGCCAAGAGCGCCTCAAGCAGTATTTCAAGTTCGTGCAGGAAAACAACCTGGCCTTGCGCGATATGCAACGGACCACCTTCGTGCCCCAGCGTATCCAGACCAAGTACAACGACCTGGTGAGGAAGAGCTGCTTCACCAACAACGCACAGGTACAGGAGGAGTGGGCCGCCAAGAACACCAAGGCCAATTTTCAATTCGTGGCCCAACGCATGGATGCGGAGCCCGATAGCTTGTACAAAGTGGATGAAACCGCCCTGCGCCGCTTCTACGACGCGCACAAGAATGAACGCAAATACCGCCAGGTGGCATCGCGCAGCTTCGCCTACGTGCGGTTCAATGCGGTGCCTTCGCAAGAGGACATCGAAACCACCCGGGAGGATATGCTGGGCCTGAAGGGCGAGTTTGAAGCGGCCTCCACCCCCAAGGCCGATAGCGCCTTGGTGATCTCTGCATCGGACAGCCGCTCGCCCGTGCCCACCGCCTACCAGGAAGGTACCGCCGATCACCTGAACGATTCCCTCATCACCCACGCCGAGGTCGGTACGGTGGTCGGGCCGTTCCGCGACGGCAATGCCTGGAAACTGGTGAAGGTGACCGGGCTCGCCGATGTGGAGGAGGCGCGCGTGCGCCACATCCTGCTTACCAGCCAAGGCAGCGGCGACGAGGACAAGGCGGCCAAGAACCGCGCCGATAGCCTGCTGAACGTGGTGAAGCGGGACCGCTCCAAGTTCGATGCCATGGTGCAGCAATTTTCGGATGACCCCGGCAGCAAGAATACCGGTGGCGTGTATGAGTGGTTCGATCGCAACCGCATGGTGCCCGAGTTCACCACGGCGAGCTTCGATGAGAAAGTGGGCGCCATCACGGTGGTGAAGACGAGCTATGGCTACCACATCGTGGAGGTGTTGGGCCAGCGCACCCGCAAAGAGCGCCGCGTGCTCACCATCGACCGCAAGATCGCGCCGGTGCAGGCCATGAAGGCCATGTGGCGCACGGCCAACGAGTTCTCGTTGAACAACCCCGATACCGCCTCTTTCCGCAAAGCGGCTGAGGAGGCCGGTCTGGTGTATACCCCCGTGGATGAGCTGAGGGCCGATCAGCGCTACGTGCCCGGCTTGCAGGAGCCCGATGAGGTGGTCCGCTGGGTGAACCACGCCAAGGCGGACGCCAAGAGCAGCGAACCCCTGAACAGCGGCGACAGCTATGTGGTGTGTTCCTTGCGCGGTATCCGCGAGGAAGGAGTGCCCAAGCTGGCCGACGTGCGCGAGAAGTTCATGGCCGAAGCACGCAAGGAAATGAAGGCCGCCGCCTTGGCCGCCAAGATGACCGGAAAGACCGACCTGCAGGGCTTGGCACAGGAGCTGGGCGTGGCCGTGCAGCAATCGGGCGATTTCGCCTTCAATGGAAACTCCCTGCCCGGCGGGTACAGCGACCCGGCCGTGATCGGCAGCATATTCGGCATGGCCAACGGCACCACGAGCGCCCCGCTCACCGGCGACATGGCCGTGTACGTGGTGAACATGCAAACGATGACCCCCGCCGGCGAGATGCCGCAAGGTGCGGAGGATGTGAAGACGCTGACCGACCGCGTGCGCAACCGCGCCACGGGGCAGGTATTCAATGCGCTGAAGGAAGCCGCGGACGTGAAGGACAACCGTTCGCAGTTCTATTGATCGTTACTGGTGATCACCGGAAAAGGGGCTGCCTCGACAAAGGCGGCCCCTTTGCTTTCGGGCGCTCCCCTTGCTTTCCGGGGTGAAGTAGGCAAAGGGCCTGCCCCGGCCGCGATAGAGATTGAAGGCCCCGGATGTGATGCCCGACCTGGGTCGATGCCGCCACCGTGCAATGGGTGAATTCAATTCATTCCGGTTGGACCAAGCCATCGCGGGGGGCTTTCGCCCTGGTCCGGCAGGAACCGGGACTTCCGGGTACCGGACACTCAGCGGAGGTGCTCCAGCCGCTCAGCGTCCAAACGCACCAGGATGGCCAGCAGCACGGTGAAACCGATGAGCGAACTGCCCCCGTAGCTGAAGAAGGGCAGGGGAATGCCGATCACGGGGGCCAGCCCGATGGCCATGCCCACATTGATCATCAGGTGGAGGAAGAAGATGCTGGCCACGCAATAAGCGTAAATGCGCGTGAAGCGCGATCGTTGCCGATCGCTGATCTGGATGCAGCGCAAGATGAGCGCCCCGAACAAGATCACCACCAGGGCCGAGCCCGCGAAGCCCCATTCCTCGCCCACGGTGCAGAAGATGAAGTCGGTGCTTTGCATGGGCACGTACTTGTACTTGGTGAAGGTGCCGTTGAGGAAGCCCTTGCCCAGCAGGCCCCCGCTCCCGATGGCGGTCTTGCTTTGCTCCACGTTGTAGCCGTATCCCCGCGGGTCATACTCCAGGCCCAGCAGCACGCGGATCCGCGTTTGTTGGTGCAGGGGCATGCGGTCGATCAGGCCGTCAACGCTGGTGATGAACGCTGCCGAACCCAGCAGGCCGGCCAGCAGGTACACATAGATCCGCTTGCGCCGGTGCTTGAGCACGAATTTGCGTACGAACAGGAAGGCCAGGAAGGTGAAGATGGTCAATAGGAAGATCAGGAAGTACTGGCCGTGGAAACTCGTTTCGGTGAACGGGATGGTGTAGGTGCTTTCCTTCATGATCAACGAAAGCACCACCAGGATGGCGGCCATGATCGCGATCAGCAGGATGTTGCCGGAAAGCCCCTCGCGGTACAGCACCAGCACGAAGGCGCCGCTCACCAGTGCCGTTCCCGTGTCGGGTTGCAGCATGATCAATGCCACGGGCAACAGGATCAGGATGGCCGAGACCACCCGCGACCGCACCTCCTTCAGGGTCTTCAGGCCGCTCAGGTACTTGGACAAGGCCAAGGCCGTGGCGAACTTGCTGAACTCGGCCGGCTGGATGCCGAAGCCGCCCACGCCGAACCAGGCCTTGGCGCCGTTCACTTCCCGGCCCACCAGGAGCACCAGTAGCAAAAGCAGCAGCACCGCCCCGTAGATGGGGTAGGCCAAGTTGCGGATGAACTCCCCGCGAACCAGGAGCATGCCTGCGCCGATCAGGAGGGAGGCCACGATCCAAACGCTTTGGGCGCCGTACTCGCGGGCCCGGTCGAACAGGTTGGCGTGGTCGGGGTCGTAGGCGGCGCTGTAAATGTTGGCCCAACCCATGCCCATGAGCAGCAGGTACATCACCACCAACGGCCAGTCCATGTTGCGTATGATGCTGTCCCGTTGGCTCATTGACGGCGCTTTTTCGGGGGCTTCACGTAGTTCTTCTCCTCCGCGATCAGGTCGGCGTCGAGCATCCGTTGCATCAGCTCGGGCCGGGTGATGGTATCGGTGAGGTATTGCTCCATGCACAGGCTGGCGATGGGGGCGGCCCAGGTGCCGCCGAAGCCGGAGTTTTCCACGTATACCGCAATGGCGATCTTGGGGTCGTCCATGGGGGCAAAGGCCACGAACACGGCGTGGTCCTTGCCGTGCGGGTTCTCGGCCGTACCGGTCTTCCCGCAAACGGTGATGCCCGGGATCCGGGCGGCGCGGGCGGTGCCGCCCGGCTCATTCACCACGCGGCGCATGCCTTCCACCAAAGGCGGGAACCAATGGTCGTCAACCACCGTGTGGTGGCGTTGTACATCCCTGTTCAGGCTGTCCGGATGGCCGATGGCGTGCACCAGGTGCGGGTCGTAGTAGTAGCCGCGGTTCGCGAAGATGGCCGCCAGGTTGGCCATTTGCATGGGCGATACGAGCACTTCCCCTTGCCCGATGCTCAGCGAATAAATGGTGCTGAAGGACCATGCTTTCTCGCCGTAGATCCGGTTGTAGAATTTTACGCCCGGGATGCTGCCTCCCTTCACGGATGGCAGGTCCAGGTGGGGTTGGTGCCCCAGCCCGAAGCTTTCCATATCCTCCTTCCAGCGAGCCAGGCCCAAGGCGGCATCCTCGAACCGGTTCTTGGATTCGCCCCGCTCGATCATGCGCCTGAAGACCTGGTAGAAATAGGGGTTGCAGGAGAATTGCACGGCCTGCTCCACGTTGGCGGCCGTGGGGTGGCTGTGGCATCCCACCAAGGATTTGTTGCACGGGAAGCTGCTGTTGAGCGTGATCACCCCTTCCTGCAAGGCTATGGCGGCCTGGGCCAGCTTGAATATGGAGCCGGGTGGATATTGGGCCTGCAGGGCCCGGTCGAACAAGGGTGTCAGCGGGTCCTGCTGCAGCACGCGGTAGTTGGTGTTGCGCACCCGGCCCACCAGCAACTCGGGGTCGTAGGAGGGCGAGCTCACCAGGGCCAGTACCTCGCCCGTCCGCGGGTCCAGCGCAACAATGCTGCCCTTTTTGTTGCGCATCAACCGTTCGCCCAATTGCTGCATGGGCAGGTCGATGCTGGTGTACAGGTTATTACCGGCATGCGCCAAGGTGTCGTACCGGCCTTCCTTGAAAGGGCCTTGTATGTTGTTGTGCACGTCCACCACCACGTATTTCACGCCGCGCTTGCCGCGCAGCTCCGGCTCGTAGTAGCTCTCCAGGCCGCCCACTCCGATCACGTCGCCCGGCTTGTAGTAGGGATCTTGCTCCACCTTGCGGGCGCTTACTTCGCTGAGGTAGCCCAGCATGTGTGCCCCCACATGCGGTGGATAGGTGCGCAGGGTGCGGCTTTGGGCATAGAAACCGGGGTACTTGTACAGGTGCACCGAAATGGCGGCATACTGTTCGGAAGTGATCTGTTTCTCGAACTCGCTGGGCTTCCATACTGAGTACTCGCGGGCCTTGCGCAGGCGCTCGCGCACCTGGTCCATGGGCACGTTCAGCAGTTGGGAGAGCCCCAGGCTGTCGAGGTTTTTCACCTCGCGGGGCACTACCATGATGTCGTATACCGGGGTGTTGGCCACCAGGAGTTCCCCGTGCCGGTCCACGATCAGGCCGCGGGAAGGGAACACGGTGATCTTGCGCTCGCTGATGTCGGCAGCCCGGGCGGCCCAGCTGGTGTCCACCACCTGGATCCAGAAGAGGCGGAGGATGAACACCGTGCAGATGAACACCACGGCGGCGATCAGGACGTACTTGCGGTCGTCGAAGTTCATCGTGGCCGGGCACCGCGCGATGTGAGCGCCTGGGCCAGCAGGCAAAGGAGCAAGGTGGCGGCGGCGCTCATCAGGGCACGGAGGAACGTGGTGAAGAAATCGGTGAAGCGGTATACTTCAACGAAGAAAAGCCAGAGATGGTGTATGAGCACCAGTGAGCCGGCGAAGGTCATGTACCAAGTGAGGCCCATGTCGGGCACGTTGGGCCGTTTGGTGTAGTCATATCCGTCGCGCGGGGCCAGCAGACGCAGCATGAACAGGCGCGCCCAAGCCATCAGCACGGTGGCGCTTGCGTGCATGCCGGGGGTGCTGCTGAAGTAATCGATGGCCATGCCCATGGCGAAACCCAGCAGCAAGGTGGCCCACCGGGGGGTGTTGAAGGGCAGGGCGATGATGAAGAGCACATACAGGTAGGGTACCACCCAGCCGTTCGCCAGGTCCAGGTGGTCGAGCACCAAGGCCTGCAGGAGCACCAGCAGGATGAAGCCGAGGATATGGTTGCGCACCAGGGTGATCATGGCTTGTTGGCCTTGGCCTCAAGGGTGTCGCGCTCGGCCCGGAACAGGTCGGACACCACGTGTACGTACGCCGTCCGGGTCAGGTCCTCGCCCAAGTGCAGGCGGATGTCGTGGAAGTTGCTGCCCGGATCTTCGTTCACCTCGGTAACGGTGCCCACGGGGATGCCCGGCGGGAAGATGCCGTCGTTGCCGCGCGTCACCACGGTGTCGCCGATCATCACCGGTACGTGGTTGGCCACGTCGATCAACGATGCCGTGGAGGGGTTGTCCGTATCCCAGCTGAGCAGGCCGAAATGGCCGGTGCGTTTTAGCCGGACACTGATCCGGTATTCGTCGCTGAGCACGCTGGTCACCAAGGCGAAGTGCGGGCTCACGTCGCGCACGATGCCCACCACGCCCTTGAGCCCGATCACGCCCATGTCCGGGCGGATGCCGGCCAGTGCGCCGCTCCCCAAGGTGATGTAGTTGCGTTCCTTGTGGGCGGTGCTGTTGATCACCTGCGAGGCAATGAACAGGTAGCGGGCCTCGCCGGTGCTGTCGCCCGCATCACGCGCGGAGGTGCCGGTACCGGGCCATTGGTATTTCTGGTTGCGTTCGGCTGCCAAGGCCAAGGCCAGGTCGCGGTTCACGTTCCGCAGGTCGGCATATTCGGTCACTTCGTTCCGCCAGGCATAAATATGCCCCACCACGGCATTGCTGCTGCTGATGGCCTGCGCCCGCTGGTGCATGTTGCCGTTCACCAGCAGGAACATCGAAACGGCCATGAGGGCCAGGAAGAGCAGGTTGTCGCGTTGGCGGAAGAGGAAGCGGAAAAGGTCGCGCATGCTGCGGTCGTGTGTCGGGCGCCCGGGGCACCTGCATGGCCCTTCTTATTCGCGCATCAGGAACTGGAAGCGGTCGATGTTGCGCAAGGCGATGCCCGTTCCGCGGGCCACTGCGCGCAGCGGATCCTCGCTCACGTGCACCGGCAGCTTGGTCTTGATGCTGATGCGCTTGTCCAGCCCGCGCAGCAGCGCGCCCCCGCCGGCCAGGTAGATGCCCGTGCGGTAGATGTCCGCGCTCAGCTCGGGCGGGGTGGCCTCCAATGCGCTCAGGATGGCCTCCTCGATCTTGCTGATCGACTTGTCCAGCGCCTGGGCGATCTCCGAGTAGGTCACCGTGATCTCCTTGGGGATGCCCGTCATCAGGTCGCGGCCGCGAACGGCATAGTCCGCCGGGGGATCCTCCAGCTCCACCATGGCGCTGCCCACCTCGATCTTGATCTGCTCGGCGGTGCGCTCACCCACCAGGATGTTGTGCTGGCGGCGCATGTACTCCTCGATGTCGTTGGTGAATTCATCACCTGCCACGCGGATGTTCTTGTCGCAAACAATGCCGCCCAAGGCGATCACCGCGATCTCGGAGGTGCCACCGCCGATGTCGATGATCATGTTGCCCATCGGCTCCTCCACGTCGATGCCGATACCGATGGCGGCGGCCATGGGCTCGTGGATCAGGTATACCTCCTTGGCCCCGGCATGCTCGGCGCTGTCCTTCACCGCCCGTTTTTCCACCTCGGTGATGCCGCTGGGGATGCAGATCACCATCCGGATGTTGGGGGTGAAGAGCTGGCGGCCCGGGTTGATCATCTTGATCATCCCCTTGATCATCTCCTCGGCCGCCTGGAAATCGGCGATCACGCCGTCCTTCAGCGGGCGCACGGTCTTGATGTTCTCGTGGGTCTTGCCGTGCATCTGCTGGGCCTGCCGCCCGATGGCGATCACCTTGCCGGTGGTGCGGTCCTTGGCCACGATGCTGGGCTCGTCCACCACCACCTTGTCGTTGTGGATGATCAGGGTGTTGGCAGTGCCAAGGTCGATGGCGATCTCCTGGGTGAAAAAGCTATTGAACCATCCCATTGCGGGGTCGTCAGTGTTTGAAGTGTCGGTTTCCGGTGGTGCACATGGCCAGCCCAAGCTTCTCGCAGGCGTCGATGCTTTCCTGGTCGCGGATGCTGCCCCCGGGTTGTACGATGGCGGTGATCCCGGCGTTCGCGCCGATGGTGACGCAGTCAGGGAAGGGGAAGAAGGCGTCGCTTGCCATGACGGCGCCGTGCAGGTCGAAGTTGAATTTGCCGGCCTTGGCGATGGCCTGCTCCAAGGCATCCACACGGCTGGTCTGCCCCGTGCCGCTGGCCAGCAGCTGCCGCCCTTTGGCCAGCACGATGGCGTTGCTCTTGGTGTGTTTCACCAGCACATTGGCGAAGACCAGGTCGTCCAGTTCCTGGGCCGTGGGCTTCTTGGTGGTCACCGCCCCCATGTCGGCGGCCCGTTCCACCAGCTGATCGGGCAGCTGGGAGAGCAGGCCGTTGAGCGCGGACCGGAACAAGCGCGGCGGCACCGGCGCCTTCCTGCGCTTGAGGATGATCCGGTTCTTCTTTTTGGCCAACACATCCAAGGCATCAACGGAATAATCCGGGGCGCAGATGATCTCGAAGAAAAGCTGGTCCATGGAGAGGGCGGTCGCCCTGTCGATGGTGGCGGTGGTGACCAGTACGCCACCGAAGGCGCTGACGGGATCACCGGCCAAGGCCGCATCCCACGCCTCTTGCAGGGTGGGCCGGATGGCCGCGCCGCACGCGTTGTTGTGCTTCAGGATGGCAAAGGGGACACCTGCCCCGAGGGTGGCGAGGTCGTCGATCAGGGCCGTGGCCGCGTCCAGGTCCAGCAGGTTGTTGTAGCTGAGCTCCTTCCCGTTGAGCCGTTCGAACAAGGCGTCCAGATCCCCGATGAAGCTCGCGGGCTGGTGCGGGTTTTCACCGTAGCGCAGCGGGTGCACCGGCTGGTTGTTGATGGCCGGCCGCTCGCTGGCATGGGGATCGAAGCCGGAAACCCAGCCGTGGATGGCCCGGTCGTAATGGGCCGTTTCGGCAAAGCCGTGCATGGCGAAGGTGCGGCGCTGGGCCAATGTGGTGGCGCCCTCCTGTTCGTGCAGGATCCGCAGCAGCTCGGCATAGTGGCGTTGGGCCGGTACCACCACCACATCGGCGTGGTTCTTCGCCGCGGCCCGTATCAGCGATACCCCGCCGATATCGATCTTCTCGATGATCTCCTGCTCCGTGCCTCCGGCGGCCACCGTGGCCTCGAAGGGGTAGAGGTCCACGATCACCAGATCGATCTCCGGGATGCCATGCTGCTTCATCTCGGCCTGGTCGCTGTCCAAGGCACGCCGCCCCAGAATGCCGCCGAAAACCTTCGGATGCAGCGTTTTTACCCGGCCGCCGAGGATGCTGGGATAGGAGGTGAGGTCCTCCACCGGCTCCACCGGTATGCCCATGGCCTCGATGAAAGCCCGCGTGCCGCCCGTGCTGTAGATGGTGGCCCGGAGCCGGTGCAACTCCTGCACGATGGGCTCAAGGCCGTTTTTGTCAAATACGGAGATCAACGCACTGCCGATGCGCTTGGTGGGCTCAACCATGCCGGGGAAAAGGGTTGCGCAAGTTTACCGGTCAAAACCGAATAAAAGCCCCCGTTTCCAACGGATTTTCAGACCGGTTACCAACATGCCGCCCCTAAGTGGGGCCCGGCTCCTCCGGGAAGGCATCGGTCCATGGCCGCCACGGCGGCTTGCCCGCAGCCTTCCCCAAGGCCAGGTCAGAACAGGAAACCGGCGCCCACCAACAGGTTCAGGGTTCCCGTATGGCTCTTCAAGGTGCTGAAGGACACATTGCCTTGGGAATCCACGGTGATGGAATGGGGGTTCACATATTCAGCCTCGCCGCTGTACATGCGTTCCACGCGGGCTTCAATGTACCCGGAACCGCCGACCTTCACCATCATGCCGGCGGCCCAGCCGCTGCTGAACACCATGTCATCGCTATGCCGTTCCCTTTGCACGGGTTCCCCCATGCCATCCACGGTGATGTTGCTCTTGGTGGAGAAGTGCCGCAGGCCCACCATGCCCTCCACATAGGGCCGCACGTCACCCTTGAACGGGTTGAACCGCAACATGGGGTGGTAGCTCAGCACCTTTTCCGTGAGCGCAAAACGACCTTCGGACTTCTGCAGAAGCGGATCGGTCACGGTTATTTTGCTGGTCTTGCGGCCCATGATGCCGTAGTCGAACACGAAGCCGAACTGGAAGGGGATGCGCCGTGCCGGAAGCGCCAGATGGGCGCCGAAGGTGAACATGTTGCGGCCCAAGGTGTCCGCGTAGCCTTGCTGCGGTATGCCCATCCCGATGGTGACCCCCAGGTTCCCATCATATCCCTGCGACTGGGCCATGCCCATGGTGCTGGAAAAACAAGCGGCTATAAGTATCAATTTACGCATGGTGACATGATTTGGCAGCTGGGCCTTCCGATCCCGTGCCAAACTATGCAACTTCGCGCCGATGGAGCTTTTTAGCGGATGGGCGGAGGCCGGTCTTCCGGCCCTTTTCCTGGCCAGTTTCCTGGCGGCCACCATCCTGCCGTTCAGCTCGGAAGCCCTGTTGGCGGCCATGGCCTTGGGGCCGTGGGGCGCGGCATCGCTGTTGGTGGTGGCCAGTGTGGGCAACACCTTGGGCGGGCTCACCAACTATGGCATCGGGCGGTGGATCCCCCAAGGGCGGCTGGTGCGTTGGCTGCGGATCGACCCCGGCAAGGCGGAGCGGTGGAACGGACTGGTGCAGCGCTACGGAGCCTGGAGTGCCTTGCTCTGCTGGCTGCCCGTGGTCGGCGATCCCATCGCCTTGGCCTTGGGCCTGTTCCGGGCGCCCTTCCTGCCGGTCACCCTGCTGATGTTCATCGGCAAGGCGGCCCGCTATGCCGTGCTGCTGGCGGGCATGCGCGGCGTGCTGGCCTGAGCATTAAAGGCCCTCACGCGGAATTTACCTGCCCTTAACACCGGGTCTCCCCGGAATGCGTCACTTTGTGGCCAGCCCGTGAGGGCGTTTCCGATCAATATGGCCAAGAAAGTCTTGCTGGTGGATGACGAGGAGGATATCCTGGACCTCCTGAAATACAATTTGGAGCGTGAAGGGATCGAGGTATCCACCGCCAAGGATGGGCCGGAGGCGATCCGCATGGCGGCCAAGGAGCAGCCGGACCTGGTGGTACTGGACATCATGATGCCGGGCATGGATGGCGTGGAGGTGTGCAGCCAGCTGCGCAGGATGCCCAGCATGGAGCGCACGCTGATCGCCTTCCTTACGGCCCGTACCGAGGATTACTCGCACATCGCGGGCTACGAGGCGGGAGCTGATGATTACATCACCAAGCCCGTGCGCCCCAAGGTCTTTGTGTCGAAGGTGCAGGCCCTGTTGAAACGTACAGGTCCTGGCGCACCGGCCCCACAAGTGCTTGAGGCCAACGGGATCAAGGTGGACCTTGAGCGCATTATCGTGACCAAGGGGGATGAGGTGCTTCAATTGCCGAAGAAGGAATTTGAGCTGCTGGCCTTGCTGATGAGCAGCCCCGGCAAGGTCTTCCTGCGGGATGATATTTATTCGCGGGTGTGGGGCGACGATGTTTTCGTGGGCGACCGCACCATTGATGTGCATATCCGCAAGCTGCGGGAGAAGATCGGGGAGGACCGTATCGGCACGGTGAAGGGCATGGGCTACCGGTTTGAGGCCTGACCTGACCCCATGGGGCCCCTGTTCAGGAAGGATCCGCCAAGGCCATGGACACTTTGTCCAGATGCCTGCCCAAGTGCCCGCAACCGTTCACAAGCTCCGTGAGCACGGGTACGGCGCGCGGGTCCCTATTCCCATCTACCGGGGCTTTGGCCAGGTCCGAAAGGAATTGCTTGCCTCGCCCTTGGGCCTGTTGGCTGGCCCGAAGGGCCTCGTCCAGCACCGGCGCGCCTTGTTCCGCATCCAGGTTTTGAAGCATGAGGCGGAAGGCAAGCTCGAGCTGATCGAACAAGCCCAACAGTTCTTGCCGCTCCTCGGGCGCGAACCACAACCGATCCTCCGCCTTGCGCCGCAGGGTCCCGCCCATCCGGAGAAGCACGTCGCCTGACTGTTCCAGTTCGCGCGTCATCGCCAGCATCCCTTGGATGCGGATGCTATCGGCCTTGTCGCGCACCTCGGTGGCCGTGCGTGACAGGAACCGGTCCACTTCCTTCTCCATCCGGTCCGTGATCTCCTCGTACTTGGCTATGCGCTGCTGCAGCTCGACCTGTGCCTGCGGGTCGTTCTCGGTGAGCAGCTCGCGCACCATACCCAGCATCCGGCGGCCAATTACGCCCAGCCTGGCAACCTCGCGCCGGGCCTCCGCCAGGGAAAGCGCCGGTGGAATGGCGGTCAACGGGTCCGAGATGTAGGCCAACCGATGCCGTTCACCCGCTCCGTCCGTTGATGGTACCATGCGGGACACGGTTTTCTCCACCCAAGGAATGAGCTGGAGCACCAGCAGCCCGTTCAACAGGTTGAAGGCCACGTGCAGATAGGCCAGCGCCCACTTCAGCGCCTCCGGCTCGGTGTTGGGGTCGCCCTGGTCCCACTGTTCCGTAATCGCAGCAATGCCGTGCAGCAGCGGCTTGAACAGGAGCAGTGCCCACGCCACACCGATCAACTTGATCAGCAAGTGCGCGCGTGCCGCACGTTTGCCCCAAGCGTTGCCCGCCAAGGCGGCGATGTTGGCGATGAAGGTTGTGCCGATGTTGCCGCCCAGTACCAGGGAAGCCCCGGTAGGGTAGTCGAGCATGCCCGCCTGGGAGAGCGCCAGCGTGAGCACGAGGGCCAGGCTGGAGGATTGCACCAGCAGGGCCAGCATGGCACCGATCACAACAAAGGCCACATGGGAAAGCAGGCCCAGACCCTGCGCGGCCTGGAGGAAGGCGAGGTCCTCCACGCCGGTCGACGGCAGGTTGTCCTTTATCAAGGCGAAGGACAGGAAGAGCAGGGCGCTGCCCACCAGGAGGTTGCTCGCGGACCGGGCCCGCTGTCCGCCGACCACCATCAGGGGAAGGGCCACCGCCAGCATGGAGCCGGCAACGGAGTTGAAGTTGATGGCGGAGAAGCCCACGGCGGCGAAAAGCAGCAGCTTTACCGTGGTGCCGATGTTGGCCCCGATCAAGACCGGGATGGCCTTGCGCAGGGTAAGCAGGCCGGAGTTGGCAAAGCTGACCACCAGCACCGACACCACCGAGGAATACTGCATCACCAAGGTGGTGGCGAACCCGGTGAGGACGCCGCGCAACCGGTCGGCGGTGAGGGCGTGGAGCGCGCTGCGCATGCGGCGGCCCGCCACCTGCTGTAGGCCCTCGCTCACTAGCTTCATGCCGTACATGAGCAGCCCGAGGGCCCCGGCAAGCATCACCGCATTCAACAAATTGAAGTTCCCCATCGCGTATAAGCGGCCGAAGGTAGCCGGGCCATGTTGCCTTTGTATTAAGCCGATGATCTTGCCCCAACCTTACGGAGATAAGGACTTTGCGACCGTTCAAAACCTACTTTCGCGACGTATGGACAACCGATCGCCCGCACGCATGGCCTGGATGGTGGGCAACTTATCGGCCGTGGCCGCCGCCTCGATGGTGCATCTTCTGGCGAACCCGGGGCTGTGGCCCGTGTTGTTGACGGCCGCCGTGGTGTTTGCCGTGGCTTTCGGCAGCTGCCGGTGGCTGGTGAAGCGGTTCGTGCAGGAGCAGGTGGACCTGATCCATCGCACCGTGCATGAGGCGCGTACGGGCCGGCCGGCGGGAAAGCCCGCCGTGGACGAGCTGTCGGCCGTGGGCCAGGAGGTGGGCGCTTGGGCGGAGGAGAAGCACCGGGAGGTGGCCGAACTGCGCGAGCGGGAGCGTTTCCGACGGGAGTTTATCGGCAACCTGGCCCATGAGCTGCGCACGCCGATATTCAGCATCCAAGGCTACATCCTCACCTTGTTGGAAGGTGGCCTGGAGGATCCCAAGGTGAACCGCTCCTTCCTGCAAAAGGCCAACGCAGGTGCCGAACGCATGATCCACATCGTGGAGGACCTGGACGCCATCGCGCGGCTGGAAAGCGGCGTGATGGACGTGCAGCCCATGCGCATGGAACTGAAGGTGGTGGTGGACGAGGCCTTGGCGGAACTGGCGAAACCTGCGCGCGCACGGGGCACCTGGTTGCGCAACGAGGTGCAGGAGGAATGTTGGGTGAATGCCGACCGGGACCGCATGGTGCAGGTGCTTTCGAACCTTGTGGGCAACGCCATCCATTACGGCAAGGAAGGTGGAACATGCACGGTGGGCGCCTTTGATCTCGGTGGGCAGGTGCTGGTGGAGGTGGCGGATGATGGTCCCGGCATCGCCGCGGAACACCTGCCGCGCCTGTTTGAACGCTTTTACCGGGTTGGCCAAAGCCGTGCGCGCCATGAGGGCGGCTCCGGCCTGGGCCTTGCCATCGTGAAGCATATCGTGGAGGCGCACGGCGGCACCATCACGGTGCGCAGCACGGTAGGGGCAGGCACCACCTTCGGCTTCACCTTGCCCAAGGTGCCGTGAGCGCACGGGCATGAACGACGAAGGGCCGCCCGCGGGCAGCCCTTGATCGGAAGAAGCGTGATGCTCAGTACGCCGTGTTCTGCGGGTCCCAGTTGCACCAGCCGCTGGTCCAGTCCTCCGTGCCGAAGGCGCCCTTGAAGGATACTTGCTGGAAGAAGGGATCGGCCGCGTTGCCGCTGAAGTCCGCGCCGCTGAGCAGGGGCGAACCGCCGTTGGGCAGCAGGGAAGGCGCGTTCATGGTCACCGGCGTGGTCAGCTGGAGGTCGCCCACGTTGGCCAGGACCGAGTTGCCCCAGCCCGCCGTGTTGAACCAGGTGCTGATGTCGAAGGTGCTTCCCGATGCGGTCTCCAGGGGGCTGGGGCATCCGGCCACCACGCTGGCCCGCACTTGCAGGATGTTGTTCGCGGCGTTGGCCTCGGTGGCGCTACCGTCCAGCAGCAGTCCCGTGGGATAGCCCGCCCACACGGTGTTGTAGGCATTCATGCGGCTGTTGCGGCGGATGTGCGCGGCGCGCTTGAACTGGGCGTTGGGCGCTCCGCCGTTCACCGCATAAGGCCCGTAGAAGGTGACGTTGCTGAAGATGGGCATGGTGTAGGGCGAGGCCGTGGTGCCGCTGGCATCGTTGTCGCTCTCGAAGCCGTTGCTGCCGCTCTGGTCCGCCACGGCCGGATCCACCAGGGAAAGCGCGAACTGCACCTTGCCGCGGTAGCCGTTGTCCGTGTCGAAGCTGTCGTCCCAGCCCCGGAAGGCCACGAGGTATTTCGCGTTCACCGTGCCGCCGAACCACTCGAAGCTGTCGTCACCGCTGTAGCTCACTTGGATGTGGTCGATGGTGGTGCCGCTGCCCACGGCACCAAGGGTGAGGCCGTTGATCTCCTGGTTGGGCTGCAGGGCGATGCCGGGGAATTCGATACGCACGTAACGCAGCACTCCGCTGTTGTCCGCATCGTTGGGGCTGCTGCCGCCTCCGTAGTAGGCATCGGGGCCACCTTCCACCAGGGCTTCGCCGCCGGGCTGGTTGTTGTTGGCGCGCCCGCAGATGACCACGCCGCCCCAGTCCCCGTAGTCCCGGCTGCCGGCGGGCTGGTTGCTGGTGAACACGATGGGCTGTGCGCTGGTGCCTTCGGCGTGGATCTTCGCGCCGCGCTTGATGATCAATGTGCCCTTGCTGTCCTTGTCGCCCTTGATCACCGTGCCGGGCTCAATGGTCAATGTGGCACCGCTCTCCACGTACACGAAGCCTTGCAGCAGCCACTGCTTGTCGCTGGTGAAGGTGTAGTTGGAGGTGGAGCTGCCTTCCACGCGGATGGTGTTGTTGCCCAGGTCCGTGGTGGTGAACACGGAGGTGGGCGATGGTGACGGCATCGCGGGATCGTCGTTGTCCTTTTTGCAGGCGGTGACGGTCATTAGCGTACCGCCGATCAGCAAGGCCCACATGGGCCCGTTCTTCATGAAGTTCATCGTTGTCTTCTGTTTGTAGCGTTTCATGCCGCAAAGAGACCAGCGGCATATAACCTTGGCATGAAGCGCACTTTAAGAGATCGTGCCAATTTGTAGGGCCGGGCAAGGCTTCGGAACGACAACGGCCGCACCGGGATGGTGCGGCCGCCGGGCCTGACGTGCAGGCGGTTGCTCACAGGGACCACGTGATACCCATGGTGAAATAGCTGCCGCGGCGATAGCCGCTGATGAGTTCGTCGTTGCTGCCGATGGAGCCGTTGCCATCGCCGTCCTGGCGGAACAGGATCTGCGGGTTGAGCAGGTTCTGCGCACCGGCCTTCAGCTGGATCCGCTTGCCGATGTCCTTGCCCACCGAGGCGTCCAGGCTGCCTGCGGGCATCTCGTAGATGTCGGGCGTGCCATAGCTGCCCACGGCGAAAAGGCGCTTCCCGAAGATGTTGTACACCACGTTGCACTGGAGGCCGGTGGCGGTGTCCGCATAGAAGATGCCGATGTTCACCACGTAGGGACTTTGTCCCATCATCGGGCGTTCGTTGGCCTGGCCCACGGCCTGCGGCCCGAGCGTTACGGTGCTCCGTACCAGCGCGCCGTTCAGCAGCAGGCCCAGGTTGTGCAGGCGGTCACTGCCCAGCAGGGTCCCCAGCGAGCGGCGCACTTCCAGCTCGGCGCCGATGCTGCGTGCGCCTTCGGCGTTGCGGAAGGTGAAGTTGCGGGTGCCGCCGGAGCCCGCGCCCGGCACGAAGAACAACTCAATGGGGCCCGTGAAGTCCTTGCGGAACACGCCGAGGCTCATCGTTGCACCCGGCTCCGGGTACCATTCCCAGCGGGCGTCCAGGTTGCGGATGGTGGCGGTGGTGAGCAGCGGATTGCCGTAGAGTACGTTGTCGGTGCTGAAATCATAGAACGAGAAGGGGGCCAGTTCGCGGAACTCCGGGCGGTTCAGGGTGTTGCTCCAGGCCACGCGGACCAGTGTCCTTTCCGTGATGTTCCAAGCGGCGTTCACCGATGGCAGTACATGGGTCAATGGGTTGTCCACGCGCACGGGCTGCCCGCCGTAGGTGGCCCCTTCCAGCTCTTGGCGGTTGTGCTCCACCCGCACCCCGGCGGATACCGTGAGCAACTTGGCCCAGGCCACGGTGGTGCCCAGGTAACCGGCCATCAGCGTGTTGGCCGCCGTGTAACGGTCGCTGGGGTTGGTGCCCTCGGTGAGCTTGAAGCCGGTGGTGCCGTTGATGTTTGCCGCGGCGAACACCGACCCGGGCGGCAGGGTCAGAAGTGTGTTGTCGAACTGTGCGGTGTTGGCCTTGCGGAAGCTCATCCAGCGGGCGCTGAAGCTGCGGTCCTTGCGCTCCGCCAGTGCCCCGGCGCGCACGGTGGCTTTCAGACCGGCCTCATCCTTCCCGAGCTTGTGTTCCAGCCCGATTTTCCCGGTCCAGGTGCTTTCGTCCAGATCGCTGAAGAAGCGGCCGGCATCCAAGGTGGAGGCCGTGGGCGCGATCAGCACTTGGTAGGGTGAATCGCTGCCGCTGATGTCGCGCACGGTGCGCAGGCGCCGCAGATCGGGCACCTTGCCCCAGGCCCGGCCGTGGCCGATGGTCCAGTCCAGGTTGGTGCGGCCCGCCCCGAGGTCGTGGCTGCCGTGCAGCTGCCCGCTGTAAAGGGTGCGCTGCTCGTAGCGGAAGGCTTGGTTGCGCACGTCGAAGCCCTCTTCCAGATTGCGGCCCGTACGCTCGGTGACCTGGTTTTCGCCCAGCTGGTTCAGGAGGTTCCTGAACTCCAACTTGGTGTGCGTGCCGATCAGGGCGCTCCAGTTGTGCATCACGCCGAAATGGGCGCTGCGTTTGTTCTCCTGGTCCAGGTAACTGTAGATGGTGTCGCTGCGGCCGGTGGCGGCATCGTAGGTGTTGTAGTTGTAGCGTTGTGCCGACCAGGTGGCCGAGGTGTTGGACAGGTTGATCGAGGTGACGTTGCCGTAGTGGTTGCGCGCGCCCACCTTGCCGAAGCGGCGGGCGATGAGCAGGCTGAAGCGCTGGTCCGGCGCGGCCGTGCGGGTGGATGCGGCCCATGTGTCGGGCAGCTCGCGGCCGAGGGCAGCCAGCTGATCGGCGTTGCCCACGGTGTTCAGATGGTCGGGAAAGTCGGCGGGCAGCGCGCGGGATCCATCGTCGAAGCCGAGGAGATCGGTGCGGCTGCGCTGGTCCTGCCGGATGTCGTGGAAGGTGGTCCCTTGCAGGAACCCGATGCCGTAGCCCACCTTCATCTCATTCTTTTCGGGCACGCCCATGGTGGTGAGCTCGATCACGCCGCCGGCGAAATCACCAGGCAGCTCGGGCGCGCCGCTCTTGTACACCATCATGCGGTCCAGGGCACCGGCAGGCAGCAGGTCGAAGCTGAACGCCCTTCGGTCAGCCTCCATGCTGGGCGCGGCCACGCCATTGAGCAGTACGGTGTTGTAGCGATCGGCCAGCCCGCGTACCACCACGAACCGGCCGGCATTGACGGTCACGCCCGGGATGCGGCGCACGGCATCGGCGGCGCTGCGGTCCTGCCCCTTGGCGATCTGCTGGCGGCCGAGTCCGTTGGCCACCTGGTCGCTGTTGCGCACGGCCATCATCACCGCGGCCTCGCTGTTTACACGACGCTCGCGCACCACCTGCACCGCCTCCATGGCCTGCCCGCCGTCCGCGAACTGCAGGTCTACTTGCACGGTGGCACCCGCGGCCACCACCACCTCGCGCTCCACGGTGGGAAGGCCCACGAAGCTGGCCACCAACGTATGCGTGCCGGGTGGGACTTTCATGCTGTAGCGCCCGTCCAGGCCCGTGCTGGCCCCGGTGGTGGTGCCCTTGACCAGCACGTTGGCGAAGGGCTGCGGCTCCGGAAGGCCGTTCTCCAGGACGGTGAGCGTGCCGTGGATGGTGCCGTCCTGGGCGAGGAATGGCAAGACTTGGAACAGCCCGATCAGGAACAGGAAGGTGCGGATCAACAGCGGAGGGACGGATATGCGGTATTTCATGCCGCAAAAGTCCCGGATAGCTATGGCGCCATCCTTACCGCAATGTTAACGTTGTGTTTAGGACGTTAAGCCTGCTGCTTGCGTTGCGAAAACGTTTTCCCCTGAATGGGCTGCCTCAGGAACCACCATTCCGGGATGTTCGCCCCCTTGCCTTTGCGCTGCATCCACATGTCCACCAATTGGTCTTGCAGCACCGCCGTGGCTTCCTCCACGCTGTCCACCACATGGATGAAATCCATTTCACCTTGCGAGATGGTGCCTTGCCCGATCATGTACTCCAATTGCTTCAGGGTGTGTGCCCAGAATTCCTTGCCGTACAGGATGATCGGGAAGCCCTTCACCTTGCCGGTCTGGATCAGGGTGGCGGTCTCGAACAGTTCGTCCATGGTGCCGGCGCCCCCGGGCATCACCACGAAGCACACGCTGTATTTCAGCAGCAGCACCTTGCGCACGAAGAAGTGGTCGAAGGTGAGGTCCACGTCCAGGTAGGGGTTGGCGTTTTGTTCATGCGGCAGCACGATGTTGCAGCCCACGCTGGTGGCGCCCACGTCCTTGGCGCCGCGGTTGGCGGCCTCCATCACGCCGGGCCCGCCGCCGGTCATGATGGTGAAGCCCACACGGCCCACACGCCTGGCGATGGAACGGGTGATCTCGTAGTAAGGGTGGTCTTCCGGAAAGCGGGCGCTGCCGAAGAAGGTGACGCAGGGCCCCACGAAATGCAGCTTGCGGAACCCATAGAAGAACTGCTGGGCGATTTTCAGCAGGGTCTTGAATTCTTTCCAGCGCGAACGGGGGCCGCTAAGGAATCCCAGATCGATCCGGGAGCGGTCTGCAAGAGGCCTGGCCATGGCGGCGAAGGTATTGCGCGGCCCCGCAGGATGCATGCCGGGCTGCCGGGGTTGCCGGAAGGAGCCGCCTTGCCCGCCAAGCCCGGCCAGGGCCTTGCCGTTGAGTGATATCGTGTGCGTGTTGTCCATGGACACCTTCCATTTGGCGCCACGGCTACGCAGGGCGTTGGGCCAAGGTTGCGGCCATGTAGGAATGAATCCAAGGATGGAAAGCCGGGATGGTTGTACATTTCGGCCTCCAAAATGATCCGACAAGTCGGAAGCACTACTCTCCAGTGCCTCCTGCTTATCGCGCTGTTCCACGGGTATCGGCCACTCTCCCCGCAGCCAGGTACCGGAACCAAGGATTGCCACGGCCCCGTGGCAAATCACGCGATGGTAGTGAGTGCCCACCCCGTGGCGTCGTCCATCGGGTTGGATGTCATGCGCGATGGAGGCAACGCCATGGATGCGGCGGTGGCCGTGCACTGGGCGTTGGCGGTCACATCCCCATGGGCCGGCAATCTGGGGGGAGGCGGGTTTACCGTGGTGCGCCTGGCCGACGGCAGGCCGTTGGCGCTGGACTTCCGGGAAACGGCACCGGCTGCGGCCACCCGCGACATGTTTCTTGCCGCCGACGGCAGGGCCATGCACGAATGGAGCACCTGCGGGGCCCTGGCCAGCGGAGTGCCCGGAAGCGTGGCAGGCCTGTTCGCCCTGCACGACAGCCTGGGGCGCCTGCCCATGGAACGACTGATACAGCCGGCCATCGACCTGGCCAGGGAAGGAACCATCCTGACAGGGGTCGAGGCCCACAAGCTCAACGCCCACCTGCCCAAGCTCCGCAAGTACAGCACACGCCCCAGCGCCCTAACGGCCCGGACGCAGTGGCAGGCGGGCGATACCCTCAGGCAGCCCGAATTGGCGCGTACCCTGGAACGCATCCGCGATCACGGGGCCGAGGGGTTCTACAAAGGGCACACCGCCCGCCTGATCGTGGGGGAGATGAAGCGGGGGAGAGGGGTCATCACGGAAAGGGACCTGGCCGCATATACACCGCGCTGGCGCGATGTATTGGTCGGCAACTACCGGGATGCGAAGGTGATCACCATGCCGCCACCGTCCGCCGGAGGGATCATGCTCCTGCAGATGCTGCAAGGCATGGAAACCATGGATGTGCGCAACGCGGAGGTGCGGTCCGCAGCCACCGTGCATCGCATGGTGGAGGTGGAACGCAGGGCCTTTGCGGACCGGTCAGCAGGCATCGGTGACCCGGCCTTCACCACGGTATCGGTGGAGCATCTGCTGGATACGGCATATAGCAGGAAACGGATGTTGGATTTCGATCCGTTCCATGCCACGGACAGCAAGTTGGTGAACCCGGGGGAACTGCCTTTGGAACACGAACAAACCACGCACTTTTCCATCGTGGACGGCGAAGGGAACGCTGTTTCCTGCACAACCACCCTGAACGGGATGTACGGCAATGGCGTGGTGGTCGGCGGTGGCGGGTTCCTGCTCAACAATGAAATGGTTGAATTAGGCACTTAGGTGTTAATGAGCGTTTGGTAGGGGCAAGGCTCAGTCCG
>DAOKZW010000005.1:0-130995 GCA_035325445.1 Flavobacteriales bacterium | reverse complement strand
GGACTGAGCCTTGCCCCTACCAAACGCTCATTAACACCTAAGTGCCTAATTCAAATGAAGGAATTCAGTTGCACGGGGAACCAGGCGCTGTCCCCTGCTGCCGTGGGCAACCGCATGTGCTGCTGTTGGAAGCGGATGCTCATGCCGCTTTTTTCCGTGGGCTCGGCCGTCACGTTCTGCACCGCGTAGCCGTTGGTGTTGATGTACAGCAGGCCCTTCAGCCCGTCGAACTTGGTGCCGCGGCGCGGCCGGTAGCTGATCACATACACGCTGTCGCGGCCCTGGAAGAGCGTATCCTCGAGCACGAAGAGGTATTTGGCGGTGCTGGACGGCCCGATGGGCCCCAGATAGCTCTTGTCCCCGATGTCGATCTGCGGCGCATAGATGCTGAAGGTCTTTGTCTGCGCCGCCAAGGCCAGGAATGACGGGTCCTTCAGGCCGCTTACCCGCATGGCAAGCACTTCTTCCTTTTCGGCTGCCGGCGGACGGAAGCTCTTCTTGGTGGCACTCTCGATCAGCAGGAGGTGCTGCCGCTCCATCATCCGTCTGAACTTGGCCAGCGCGGTGTCGGAGGATGCGCTATCGCCGACGGCCCCCAACGTTGTGTCAGGCCCGGCAAGGGGCACCGTGTCCCGTGCGGCCTTCGCGGCCGTGTCCGCCTGCAGGTCGAACACGGTCTTGCTGTAGCTGGTGTAGCGGTATACGAGGTAGCGCATCCCGTCGTTCTCCTTGCGGTTGGCATGGACCCGGCGGATGATGCGGTGCGCCGGATTCTCCGTGTAGGTGATCTGGACCGCCTGCAGCTCCGTGTTGCTGGCATGCAGCAGCACGGTCAACGTCCGCGTGTCCGATACGGTGATCAACAACGGCTCGTAGCCCACGTAGCTGGCCCGAAGCGTTACGGGCAACTCCTGTACGTGCAAGGTGAACCGCCCGTCGATGTCGGAGGTGGTGCCGGTGCGCGTGCCTTCAACGATGAAGGGGACGAAGGCCAAGGGTTCCTTGGTGGTGGCATCCAGCACACGGCCCGTAATGGCCTGCTGGGCCATGGAAGGCAATGCCATGGCCAAGGCCAAGGCGACCAGGAGAACACGCGTGAATGCCATCTGTGGGTAGGACGGGGTCGGTGGCTAAAAGTAACAGGAGGTCCCATCAGGCACAGGCCATCCCGGCGCGCGGTACCTTGCGCCCATGCTTCCCGCGCTTCGTGATGCCCGCCTGTGGGCCCGCCCGCTGACGGCGTGCCGGGCACGCAATGCCTACCGCATCTGGCGAAGCTTCCGCAAGGCGAAGCACAACAAGAAGCCGGTGATCGAGGGGATGCCCTTCAGCATCAGCCTGGAGCCCACCACCGCATGCAACCTGCGCTGCCCCGAATGCCCAAGCGGCCTGAGGGCCTTCACCCGGCCCACCGGCAACCTGAAGCAGGAGTTCTTCCGCCGCGTGATCGATGAGCTCGCCGACGACCTGTGGGCGCTGACGTTCTACTTCCAGGGCGAGCCGTTCATCAACCCCAAGTTCCTGGAGATGGTGAACTACGCCCATGAAAAAGGCATATACACCAATACCAGCACCAACGGGCACTTCCTCACCGAGGCCAAGGCCGAGGAGGTGGTGCGCAGCGGGCTGTCACGGCTGATCATCAGCATCGACGGCACGGACCAGGAGACTTATTCGGCCTACCGACGCGAGGGAACGCTGGCCACGGTGATCGAAGGGGCGGAACGTGTGGTGCGGTGGAAGAAGAAGTTGAAGAGCCTGACGCCCCACATCGTCTTCCAGTTCCTGGTGGTGAAGCCCAACGAGCACCAGATCCCCGAAGCGCGCAAGCTGGCGAAGAAGATCGGTGTGGACGACCTGTGGCTGAAGACCGCGCAGATCTACGATCCGCACGACGACCATCCGCTGATTCCCACGCAGGACAAATACTCACGCTACCGCCGCAACAAGGACGGCGTGTGGGAATTCAAGGGCAAGATGGGCAACCACTGTTGGAAGATGTGGCACAGCTGCGTGGTGACGTGGGACGGCAAGGTGGTGCCCTGCTGTTTCGACAAGGATGCCAAGTGGGTGATGGGCGACCTCAATAAGCAGAGCTTCCAAGAGATCTGGACCGGGCCGCGCTACAACGCGTTCCGCAGCCGCGTGCTGCACGACCGCGGCAGCATCGACATGTGCAGGAATTGCAGTGAGGGATGCCCCGTATGGGCCTGACGACCGCCCTTAGACGGTCATGATCTCCTTCTCCTTCTGCGCGATCAAGGCTTCGACCTTCTTGCTCCAGATGCCGGTGATCTTCTCCACCTCGGCCTCGGCGCTCTTGGCGGCATCTTCGGGCAGGCCGTCCTTTTGGGCCTTCTTGATGCCTTCCATCGCCTTCTGGCGTGCGCCGCGGATGCTCACCTTGGCGTTCTCCCCTTCACGCCCGGCCATCTTCACCAGTTCCTTACGCCGGTCCTCGGTGAGCATGGGTACCGCAATGATGACGTGCTCCCCGTTGTTGCTGGGGTTGAAACCCAAGTTGGCCGCCATGATCGCACGCTCAATGGGATCGATCATCTTCTTCTCCCACGGCTGGATAATGATGGTCCGCGCATCCGGCGTGTTGATGTTGCTCACTTGGCCCAACGGCACCTCGCTGCCGTAGTACTCCACGCGGATCCCGTCCAGCATGGCCGGGTTGGCGCGGCCGGCGCGGATCTTCACCAATTCCTTGTCCAAGTGGTCCACGGCCTTGCGGTCGAGGTCCTCGCATTGCGCGATCAGGGCGGTTACTTCGCTCATGGTCATCTGAAAAGAGGTGCGAATCTACCCCGTTCGCACCGATTGGGGCGGAATGCCTTAAAACTCCACCAACGTGCCCAGTTGTTCGCCGCTGATCAACTTGGCCAAGTTGCCGGATCTGTTCATGTCGAACACGATGATGGGCAGCTTGTTCTCACGGCACAGCGTGAAGGCCGTCATGTCCATCACCGCCAGCCCTTTCTCGTACACTTCGTCGAAGGAGATGCGGTCGTAGCGTGTGGCACCGGGGTCTTTCTCGGGATCGGCGGTGTAGATGCCGTCCACGCGGGTGCCTTTGAGGATCACGTCGGCCTCGATCTCGATGGCGCGCAGGCTCGCCGCGCTGTCGGTGGTGAAATACGGGTTGCCGGTGCCCGCGCCGAAGATGACGACGCGCCCTTTCTCCAAGTGGCGTATGGCGCGGCGCCTGATGAAGGGCTCCGCGATCTGCTCCATCTTGATGGCGCTGAGCAGGCGCGTCTTCTGGCCCGCGCTTTCCAGGGCGCTTTGCAGGGCCAGGCTGTTGATCATGGTGGCCAACATGCCCATGTGGTCGCCCTGCACCCGGTCGATGCCGTTGCCTTCCGCCTGGATGCCCCGGAAGATGTTGCCGCCACCTACCACGATGGCCACCTCCACGCCGCTGCGCGACACGGCGACGATCTCCTCCGCATATTGGCGGAGCCGCTTGGAGGAGATGCCGTATGACTGTTCACCCATCAGGCTTTCGCCGGAGAGCTTCAGAAGGATGCGCTTGAATTTCCGATCGGTGCTGGGCTTGTTCATCGGGGCGCGAAAATAGGGGGTGCGGCCAAAAGAACAGGGGAGGCATGTGCCTCCCCTGTTGCTTATAGCGTATTCAAGCGGCGATCACGCCAAGGCGTGGCGCTTGAAGTCCACCACCTTGAGGTCCTTATCGGCCTTCTGCACGTACTGCTCCACGCTCAGCTTATTGTCCTTGATGAACTCTTGGGCGAGCAGGGTGCTTTCCTTGAAGAACTTGTTGAGGCGCCCTTGGGCGATCTTTTCGGCCATTTCGGCGGGCTTGCCCTCCTGGATGGCGAGCTCCTTGCCGATCTCGAGCTCCTTGTCGACCACACTTTGCGGCGTGCTGGCCTTGTCCAGCGCGATCGGCGCCATGGCAGCGGCCTGCATGGCCACGTCCTTGGCCACCTCCTCGTGGCCGGTCTTGTTCATGCCCACCAGGCTGGCCACCCGGTTGCCGGGGTGGTTGTAGGCGTACACGTATTCGGCCTGCACCGTTTGGCAGTAGCTCACGTCGATCTTCTCACCGATCACGCCCGTTTGCTCGGTCAGCTTGTCGCCGATGGTCAAGCTGCCTTCATAGGCCAGGGCCTTCAGCGCGTCCACATCGTTGATGCCGTTCGCCAAGGCTGCCTCGGCGATGGTCTCGGCCATCTTGCCGAAATCGGCGTTCTTGGCCACGAAATCGGTTTCGCAGTTCACGCTCACCAGGACGCCCTTCTTATGGTCGGCGCTGGTCTTGGCGATCACCAACCCTTCGCTGGCCTCACGGTCGGCCCGGTTGGCGGCCACCTTTTGGCCTTTCTTGCGCAGCAGGTCGATGGCGGCGTCGAAGTCGCCGTTGGCCTCGGTCAGGGCCTTTTTGCAGTCCATCATGCCGGCGCCGGTCATCTGGCGCAGCTTGTTCACTTCAGCGGCGGTAATTGCCATGGTCGTGCTCATCCTTAAGTGTTGAATTTGAAAAAACGGAGGCCTCGCGGCTGTCCGGCCGAGGGTCACTCCCCTTCGGCAACGTCTTCATTCGCCGCTGCGGCCTGCACTGACTCTTGCGGGCCCTTGCGGCTGCGTGCGGGTTTCTCGGCCGCGGCCTCCACGCCTTCCTCCTCGGATTCCTCGTCGGGGGTGGCCACGCCGCTGTCCTTGTCACGCTTGCGCTCCTCCAGGCCTTCCTGCACTGCGGCGATCATGGCATCCACGATCAGCTCAATGCTCTTGGTGGCATCATCGTTGGCCGGGATCGGGAAATCAACCAGGGAGGGGTCGCTGTTGGTGTCCACCATGGCAAAGGTGGGGATGCCCAGCTTGCGGGCCTCGGCCAGCGCGATGTGCTCCTTCACGATATCCACGATGAACAGGGCGCTGGGCAGGCGGGTGAGGTCGGCGATGCTGCCCAAGTTCTTCTCGAGCTTCTCGCGCTGGCGGCTCACTTGCAGGCGCTCGCGCTTGCTCATGTTGTCAAAGGTGCCGTCGACCTTCATGCGGTCGATGTTCGACATCTTCTTGATGGCCCGGCGGATGGTGCCGAAGTTGGTGAGCATGCCTCCGCTCCAACGCTCGGTGACGTAGGGCATGCCGGTGGGCTTCACCTTTTCGGTCACGATGTCCTTGGCCTGCTTCTTGGTGGCCACAAAGAGGACCTTTTTCCCGCTGCGCGAGATCTGGCGCATGGCGTTGGTGGCCTCCTCCAGCTTGGCCGCCGTCTTGTTCAGGTCGATGATATGGATACCCTTCTTCTCGGCGAAGATGTAGGGCGCCATGTTGGGGTTCCACTTGCGGCGCAGGTGGCCGAAGTGTACGCCTGCCTCCAGCAGGGTATTGAATTCAATGCGAGCCATGTAAGGTTCTTTTGATTGATGGGTTCACTTTCCTTTTTCCCGTTTTGCAGGCATTCGGCGCGGTAGCCGGTCCGGTGGTTGCCGGGCTCCCGGGTCTGGCCGAATTGGATGCTGAACCCGCCTTCACATGGGCTTCGGCGGGTCTCAACAAGCGCGGGATATCAACGCTTGCTGAACTGGTAACGCTTGCGGGCCTTCTTGCGACCGAACTTCTTGCGCTCGACCTCGTGGGGGTTACGCGTCATCAGGTCCTCCGCCTTCAGGGCCGGCTTCAGGGTCTCGTCCATGGCCACCAAGGCGCGGGCGATGCCCAACCGGGCCGCCTCCACCTGGCCGGTGATGCCGCCTCCGTTCACATTGATGGTAACGTCGTACTGGCCCTCGGTGCCCGTCAACTTGAAGGGCTGGTCCAACTTGAATTGCTGGGTGAGGATGGGGAAGTACTCCTTCCCATCCACGCCATTCACGATGATGGTGCCATCACCCTCGCTGAGGATGACACGGGCCACGGAGGTCTTCCGGCGGCCAAGGCTCATGATGGGATCCATGCTCACTTGATGGTATTAAGATCGATCTTGCGCGGCTTCTGGGCGCTGTGCTTGTGCTCGGTGCCCACCACCACGTGCAGGTTGCCAAACTGGGCGCGGCCCAAGCGGGTCTTTGGCAACATGCCGCGCACGGCGTGCTCCAACAGGGCCTCGGGCTTGCGGGCCAAGAGCTTCTCGGCCACTTCCCGCTTCAGGCCTCCGGGATACAAGCTGTAGCGCTGGTATTCCTTGTCGGCCATCTTGTTGCCCGTCATGCGGATCTTCTCGGCGTTCACCACGATGACGTGGTCGCCGGTATCGACATGGGCGGTGAAGGTGGGCTTGTGCTTGCCGCGCACAAGCATCGCGATCTTGCTGGCGATGCGGCCGATGACCTCGTTCTCAGCGTCCACCAGAAGCCATTCCTTCTGTGTGGTGGCCGCGTTGGCCATGGAGGTGGTATGCGTCGTGGATGCCACGGTAATGGGGGTGTTGATGGGACTGTTCCCTACTAAGGGGGCGCAAATGTAATGCCTTCAACCGGAAAACCAACAACCTCTTGTTGAAGGACCTGTTGAACCTTGTTGGAGGCAATTCTCAAGATTACACATACAACACTGCCTATCAGGCCGTTACAGGCTATCGAGGCCTCTTTTCTGGGCCACGTTGGCGGGCTTCCCATATTCCGGCACCAAGTAGGCCAGGTCGCTGAACCGGCCTTCCGCGAAATAGCGGGCCGCACAAGCGGCCAGGCCCAACACGCCAGGCCTGATGTCCGGCTGGTGCCTGATGCCTGGGAAGCCCGCCCACAAGCCGGCCGCCTTGTCGGCCCCGTCGCCGAAAACATGGGCCCCGCCCAAGGTCTGCCGCTCGCACCAGGCCGGATCCAGGATCAACGGCGCCGTGGGGCCCAAAGGCCTGTCCCAGCCACGGAATGCACGCGTGTACACCTCCATGCGGCGGGCATCCACCATGGGCCAATGAACGGCCCCTTGGGCTTGGGCCGGGGCTTCCGCCAAGGCCTGCGCCAGCAGTACCTCCAACGTGCCCATGCCGATCAACGGCTTGCCCAACGCAAAACAAAGCCCCTTGGCAGTGGACAGGCCGATGCGCAACCCGGTGTAGGACCCCGGGCCCGTGCCCACCGCCACCGCGTCCAGATCATCCAGCCTCCGCTCCGCGCCTTGCATCACCTCGGCGATGAACACGTTGAGCTTTTCCGCATGCGAGCGCCCGGCGCCGGCATCCTCGCGCCAGGCCAAGGGCCGCTCATCCTCACTGAGCACCACGGCCAGGTGGGGCGTCGCTGTATCGAAGGAAAGCAGGAGTGCCACTGATCAAAGATTTATCGGGATCCCCTGCAGGATATCCAATGCCTTTTCCGCCATCAGGTAGCTGTATTTGGCGCTGATCAGCTGGGCCTTGCTCTGCTGCAGGCGGGCCTTGGCCGCATTCAGGTCGGTAACGGTGATCGCTTGGCGCCCGAAACGCTCGTCAGCCATCCGCAATGCCTCTTCCGCCGCATCCACGGACAGCTGTGCACCCACATACTGGCGGTAGGCGCCACGCTGGGCGGTCAGCGCGTTCTGCACGTCCATCTGCAGGTTGTTGCGTGTCTTCCCCAACATATTCTTGGCCTGTTCGTGCTGGATGCGCGCCTGGCTGACGGCATACCGGTTGCGCATGTTGTTGAAAATAGGGACGCTCAGCGTTAGCCCCACCGATTCGTTGAGGTTGTCGTTGAGCTGCTGCGCGAACGACTTCACCCGTGTGTCCTGTGCAAAGCTCGGCGCATATACCGGCATCCCGCCTTCGGTGGCACCGATCAGGATGGACCCGTCCGGGCGCGGATCGCCAACGGCCTCCAGATTGCGCCCTGAATAACCGGTGCCCAAGGAACCGTTGAAGGAGAGCGACGGCAACCCTCCGGCCCGGGAGATGCCCACCCCGAACCCGGCGCTTTGCACGCCAAGGTCCGCTTGGGCATACGCCGGGTTCCGCGCCAGCACTTGGGCAAGCACCTGTTCCTCGGTGGCCGTGGGCTCCGCCACCGCAAAGGCCCCCACCTGCGGGGCCTCCACCTCCAGCCGCGCATGCTCATCGGGTGCCAGCTGCATCAGTTGCGACAAGGTCAGCTTGGCCTGCTCGGCCTGTATGCGCAAGTTCTCCTCGTTGTATTCCTCCTGCGCCAGTTGCGCTTGCAGGCTGAGCACATCGCCGCGCGCCACCCGGCCTGCCTCGAACAAGGCCTCCATTTGACCCACCTGGGCCCGCGTGGAGGCCGTTTGGCCCCGGGCCGCCTCCACCTGCTCCTGCATCCCCAGCAGGTCCAGGTAGGCGCGCACCACCGCCATGCTGATATCATTGCGCGCCACGTCCAGTGCCTTTTCAGCAGCTTGTTCATCCAGCTCGGACCGCTTCAGCTGTTTGTGCCTGATGCCGCTCTCGAACAGGGTGACATCACTGCTGAGGTAGAAGTTGTTGGTGCGCACCCGGCTGCTGGCGAAGGTGTTGGTGAACCGGTCGATGGTCTTCCCCCAGTTGTATCCATGGGTGGCCGCCCCGTTCAGGTTCGGCAGGAAGGACCAATAGGCCTGCGCACGGGCCTGTGAGGCGAGCTCGGCATCGAGCATGGCGTTGCGGAGGTCCAAGTTGCGTTCGTGCGCAAGCCGCAGGCATTGGTCCAAGGACATGCGCCCTTGGGCCATGCCACCCAAGGCAACAGCGTACAACAAGACCAACAGCGAGGTGCGCATCCGCATGGAACCCCCATGGTGGGCGGGCGGAAGCAAAAGTAAGCGCCTTGGCGGGCAGCGCCTGATCAATGGGATGAGCGGCGCGAAGGAGGGCCGGAAGGTGTGGCCAGCTCTGAGTAGCTCGTGATCTTCACCTCAACCCGGCGGTTGGCCTCACTCTCGGCCTTGTTCTTGGGGTTCGGGTAAAGCATGTAGGCGTTGCCCAACCCTACGTAGGCCAAACGCGAGGGATCAACATCGTTCACCACCAGGAAATTGAAAACGGTCTGTGCCCTTTCAGCGCTGAGCTCCACCAGCTCCGGGTTGTTCTTTTTGATGGTGGGCCCGTTGACGTGGCCCTGGATCTCGATCCTGGTCTCGGGGTTCTCTTCCATGAAGTGGAGCAACATGTACAAGGAGCCCTCCGAGCTGCGCAACACCTTGCTGTCGTTGCCCACGAAGCGGATGTCGTCCAGCACCACCTTGGTACCGGGCACGATCGGCGCAAGCCGGAGGTCCACCTGCACGACTTCGTTCCCGGAGGCTTTCACCCGCTCGGAGATGAACATGTAGCCTTTGCGCAAGCAATTGATCCGCAGGTTGCGGTAGCTGTCCATCTTAAACTCGTACCGGCTCTGGCCCTTGGCCTGCACCAGCGAATCGAACACCATGCCCTCCACCGTGATGGAGGCCTCCACGGGCTGGCCGCTGTTGGCGTCGAGGATGTTCACCAGCAGGGTTTGCGGCAACACCTTGACGGGTGGTGGCGGCGGCGGCGGGTCGTAATGGAAGTGCACGGTGAAACCGGCGCGTGGCCGCTGCGGATAATCGATCACCAGGTAGTAGAGGTCGCCCTCCTCCACGTCGATGGCCTTGCTGTACGAGCTGCCCACACCCGAACGGACGTATTCCTCGGCCGCATCCTTGCGCAGGCCGCACATGGAGTTCAGGCTCTTGTCGTTGCGCGAAATGTTGCTGCGCACCGGCACCACCTCCTTGGCCACGATCTTTTCGCAGACGCCCGGCACATTGCCCGGAAAAAGCAGGAAGTCGATGTCATCCTCCGGGTCCTGCGGAATGATGTCGAAGGTGAGCGAGGTTTTCACCGGGGCCCGGAAACGGTACCAGGTGGTGTGGTGCTCCCGCTCGAACCACTTGAGGTCCGCAGCCGGGTTTTCCTTGATCTCCAAGATATTCCCGAAGCCGCGCCCCGGCCGCTCATTCACCACGATGGAATCCTTGACGGAAATGGCTCCCATGCAATCCGCCGCGTCTGCCGCCGGCGCTTGTGCGTGGGCCGCCGCCGCGAACAGCAAGGCCGGGGCCAGCAACAGATATGGACGGTGAGGAGCTTTCACTGACAAATGGACTGGGCCTTCCTACGTGGGTTCGTAGGTAAGGTTGCTCCCCAACCAGCGCTCCATCCATTCCGTGGTCTGCCCTTTTCGTCGCGCCAAGTCTTCGATCTGGTCCTTGTTCACCCGCCCGATGCCGAAGTATTTGCTCTGCGGGTGGGCGAAATACAAGCCACTGACCGACGCCGCAGGCCACATGGCCAAGCCCTCGCTAAGCTTGATGCCCGTGTGCTTCGTGGCATCCAGCAGGCGGAACAGCCCGGGCTTCTCGGTATGGTCCGGGCAGGCCGGATAACCGGGCGCCGGGCGGATGCCCTGGTACTTCTCCTTGATCAGCTCCTCGTTGGTGAAGCGCTCCTTCTCGTAGCCCCACAACTCTTGGCGGACGATCTCGTGCATCCGCTCCGCGAAGGCCTCGGCCAATCGGTCCGAAAGGGCCTTCACGAGGATGGCGCTGTAGTCGTCGCCCTTGGCCTCAAACTCCTTCACCATCTCATCGGTGCCATGGCCGGCCGTCACGGCAAAGCCGCCAACGAAATCGGGGATGCCCTTCGGCGCGAGGAAATCGGACAGGGCGTTGTTGGGCAGGCCTGCGGCCTTCTTGCGCTGTTGGCGCATGGTATGGAAGCGGCCGATCACGCGGGTGCGCGCCGCATCGCCATAGATCTCGATATCGTCGTGGTCCACCGTGTTGGCCGGCCAGATGGCGGCCACGCCGTGGGCGTGCACCCACTGCTCCTTCACCATGCGGTCCAGGATGGCGCGGGCATCGTTGTACAGCTGCGTGGCCTGCTGGCCCACCACGGGGTCTTCCAGGATGCGCGGAAACTTTCCGGCCAGCTCCCAGCTCAGGAAGAAGGGCGTCCAATCGATGTAGGGCAGCAGTTCGGTGAGCGGGAAGTTGCGGTAGGTGAACACGCCCGTGCTCTTGGGCACCACGGGCGGCTCGGCCTGCCAATCGATGGGGATCTTGTTGGCCCGCGCCTCGGCCAAAGGCACGTATTCCTTCGCGCCCTGGTGCTCCTCGAATTGCGTGCGCACCTTGGCCTGGTCCTCGCGCACATCGGCCAGGAAACGCTCCCGTTCGTTCTCGCTGAGCAGGTTGCTCACGGCGGGGACGCTGCGGCTGGCATCGAGCACGTGCACCACGGGGCCGTGGTAGTGCGGAGCGATCTTCACGGCGGTGTGCACTCGGCTGGTGGTGGCCCCGCCGATGAGCAGCGGCAGCTCGAACTTCTCCCGCTCCATCTCCTTGGCCACGTGCACCATTTCGTCCAGCGAGGGCGTGATCAGGCCACTCACCCCCACGATGTCCACCTTCATCTCGCGGGCCGTCTTCAGGATGGTGGCGCTGGGCACCATCACGCCCAGATCGATCACCTGCCAGCCGTTGCAGGCCAAGATCACGCCCACGATGTTCTTGCCGATGTCGTGCACGTCGCCCTTCACCGTGGCCAGCAGCACCTTCTTCGCGTCGGACTTGGTGGAGCCCATCACTTGGGCTGTTTTCCGTTCCTCCATGAACGGCTCCAGCCAGGCCACGGCGCGCTTCATCACGCGGGCGCTCTTCACCACTTGGGGCAGGAACATCTTGCCGCTGCCGAAGAGATCGCCCACCACGGTCATTCCGGCCATCAGGGGCCCTTCGATCACGGCCACGGGATCCACGTACTTCACGCGGGCCTCTTCGGTGTCCGCATCGATGTGTTCGGTGATGCCATGCACCAGCGCATGCTTCAAGCGGTCCTCCACGGTGCCTTCGCGCCAAGCGGCCTGGGCAGCCACGGACTCTGCCGACGGTTTCCCGCGGAACTGCTCGGCGAAAGTCACCATGCGCTCGGTCGCATCGGGGCGACGGGCCAACAGCACGTCCTCCACGTGCTCCAGCAAGTCCTTGGGAATCTCATCGTACACGCCGATCTGCCCGGCGTTGACGATGGCCATGTCCAGCCCCGCCTTGATGGCGTGGTAGAGGAAGGCCGTGTGGATGGCCTCGCGCACGGGCTCGTTGCCGCGGAAGCTGAAGCTGACGTTGCTGACGCCGCCGCTGGTGAGCACGCCCGGCAGGTTCTCCTTGATCCACTTCACCGCGGCGAAGTAGTACACCGCTTGCTGCTCGTGCTCGGGCAAACCGGTGGCCACGGTGAGGATGTTAGCATCGATGATGATGTCCTGCGGGCGGTAGCCGGCCTTTTGCGTTAGCAGGTCCACGCTGCGCTTGGCGATGGCGCAACGCCGTTCGAGGTTGTCGGCCTGGCCTTGCTCATCGAAGCACATCACCACGGCGCTGGCACCCAGCCGCCGCACGATGCGCGCCTGCCGCAGGAACTCCTCCTCCCCCTCCTTCAGGCTGATGCTGTTGGCAATGCCGCGCCCTTGCAGGCATTTCAGACCGGCCTCGATCACGGCGAAGTTGCTGCTGTCCACCATCACAGGCACCTTGGCGATGTCGGGCTCGGCAGCGATCAGGTTCAGGAACTTGGTCATGGCCTGCACGCCGTCGATCAGGCCCTCGTCCATGTTCACGTCAATCATCTGCGCGCCGTTCTCCACCTGTTGGCGTGCCACGGCCACGGCCTCGTCGTACTGGCCGTTCTTGATCAGCTTGCGGAAGGCCGCGCTGCCCGTGATGTTGGTGCGTTCGCCGATGTTGACGAAGTTGGACCCCGGGAAGATGCGGAGGGGTTCGAGGCCGGAGTAGGTGGGGATCATGTCAGTTCTTATTCACCACAGAGGCGCGGAGAAATGCAAGAGGGGTTGAATGCCGATTCGACTGCTGTACAGGTTAAAATCAAGAGATCAATTGAATCCGCTCATTGATGTCACGAAGGCGTCCGATCCAGTAGTTCACGGCTTCGCTATTGTCCGGCGGAAACCGTTTCGCCCGACTAGAAGCTCTTCTCCAAAGTTCATCCGGGATCTGACTCAGGAAAGTGGCGTTCATGTTCCAGTCCTTTTGAAGTTCTGATTCAGTAGTTGGCTCTTGGTGATCTCTCCAGAACTTCAAATGATGCTCAAAGGCGCTGCGATAATCCTCCAAGTATTTGCGAAGCGCATGGGTGTCTTTGGGAATGTACCCTGGACCAGAGCAGCCACATGAGTGGAAGGTGATCCCCACCGAATAGAGGTCTTTGATGTGAGCCCATGTCTTCACGTCCGATGACTTGGGAGACTCAAAGTCCAGTCCCATATCCGCCATTGGTCCTCCGCATTGAGGACACCTGGCGATGGTATCACTCCCATACTTGCCATTGATGTCCTCTACTCGCTTTCTTTTGAATGTCTTGCGGCAATCAAAACAAGCATGGTGGCCCTTGTACTGCTTCATCGCGTACCTGCACATGATTCAGTGGTTTACAGATCGTTCTGCGTGAGCGATTGAAGCGGCACCCCGCAGCGAGGAACCTGCCTGTCCGGCAGGCAGGCGAGCGAGGAGTACAGCGGAAAGCGCGACTCCGAGGCGCATTTGGCCGAGGGGCACGCCCAAAGAACCACGGCCATTCCTGTTCATGCCGTTCGCCGTGTTCATCGCGTACCGATCACATGGAACTCGACCAGTTCCTTCTTGGAGTTGCGCTTGCGGATCGCCCGCGCGGACACGTTCCTGAACCCGGCGCGCTCCATCTGGTCCATGTAGAGCCGTTCCGCCGCTACGAGGTGGCCGTAGAAGGTGGAGTTGCCCACGATGTAGTGGACGGTGCCCCCTTTGCGCACCAGGGAGGCGATGGTGCGGAAGTGATGGAACATGTCGTCGAAGTACTTGTGCACGTACGCCGCAAGCAACGGCCCGTTCCTGGGGTGGGCGCCCCGGATGGCGTCCAGCACCGGGAAGAGGTGGGCGGGCACGAAGGCATCGGTGGGTTCCCAGGACTGAAGGCGGCTGGTGGCGATGCCCCACGTGCCGCCGATGGCCTCCCAGTCCAGTTCACCGGCCGCCCTGGCCTCCACCAGGAAATCCAGCCAGTACATGTAGGGCCGCAGTTCCCGGATGTAGGACATGCGGTTGGGATAGGGCGGCGAGGTGATGACCAGGTCGAAGTCGCGGAAGCCGTTGCGGTCAAGCTCCCGCGCGTCGATCCGCTCAATGGCGATGTCCCCGTTGGGATTGTCCAGGCAAGAGTCGGCGATCACCTTGGCGTCCGCGAGGAACTGCTGCCTGAAGCGCTGCGTGGCCTGTTCGAGTTCCAGCGCCAACTGTCCGTCCGCCGGTGCATCCTTGAACGACATGGACTGATGGTTGAACGCGGCGTTCGACAAGGCCATCATCGTGCGGCAGAAGGCCACTTTCAACAGTTCCTTGGCCGGTGCTTGCGCAAGGGCTTGGATACGCGCTTTCAACTGTCCAAGGAAGGTGAGTTCGGCCGGGTTCCACCAACGCCCGATGTTCTTGATCGGCGGGAGCGTCGCTTCGATCGCAGGCCCGCTAATGATGGCATCCGCGATCCGTTCCACTTCCGCGGCGAACAGGTCCTTGTCCGCCTGATGGTAGGTGGCGGCCTTGGTGCGGCCCAGCCAGACCAGGAAGGGGTTGATGTCGGTGGCCACCGCGTTCAGCCCCCGGTAGGATGCGCACAGCGGCGTGGTGCCCGTGCCGCAGAACGGCTCGAACACATGGCGGGCGCCTTCGCCGAACTCGTCCAAGACCTGCTCCACGAGCCGCACGGAATAGGCCGGCGTCAACCGCAGCCAGCCGTGGCGGCCATGCTGGATGTTCTGCTTGAACGTCAGGTCTGCGCGCTGGCGCATTTTTGGTGCGGCGGTCGTCGTCATGGTGGTCATTCGGCGTCAAGGAGTGCGTGCAGGACTTGTTCCACTTCGTGCTTCAAGGTGCGGCTGTTGCGCTGGAAGAACCCCGCGAGGTCGAAGCCCAACACCTGCTCGGTGAAGGCGTACGTGGACCGCAGGGGCGACCGTTCGGCGGTGGTGCCCGTGAGGATCACCCAGCGTTCGTGGCGGTATCGCGTCACGATGTCGGCGTCGATCTGGTTGGACAGAACGACCACGCAGGGCAGGTACGCCCGCGTGTAGGCGGTGCTGGCATTGGCCAAATCGGCGTTCTGCCGTTTCGAGTCCTTGCTCTTGTATCCCTGCCGGACCTCGAAGACGGTGCCCATCAACGATGAGCGGACCGGCTTCGCCACGCCAAGGTCAGCAGAAGCCGCCTCGATCCAATCAGCCACCTTCTCCCGCTTCACGCGATCGGCGACTTCGGCCAAGTCGATACGACCGTCGAGGTACAGCGTCTTCTCCTTCTTGCGGGGTCCTTTCACCGTGTAAGACCACGTGGACTGCTCCGGGGCCAGGCCCAGGCTGTCCTGCAAGACCCGCCGGAACAGCCGCTCGCCCCCGATGCCGATCTGCCGGTAGATGCTGGTCATTCCCCCGGCGGCCTTGTGCGCGGCGTACATCATGGGATGGTCCAGCCCGTACCAGGAGTAGAAGGGGTCGGAGCGATAGAGGGCCTGGAATTCCTTCAAGGAGATCCCCGCACCGGACCCTTGCCCGAATTTCGGGCGATAGGAGGCGCATGCCCGGATGGGCTCAATGAGCAGCGCCAGAAATTCTTTCTCGTCCTTCTCTTCCATAAACCTTGTGGGCACTATTTGATCGACGGGAAAACCGGCCAAACATGGAGGTCCAATGTAGTTGCTCCTGAGAAGACCTCGACTTTTAGCGACTTGGATTCAACCCATAAACGCAACGGAATGTATCATGCCACTACTTGATCCTTCCGCGGCACGTACTTCCCCGCCTCCACCGCCAGCGCCGCGATATGCTCCGGCGTGGTGCCGCAGCAGCCGCCCACGATGTTCACCAGGCCGTCGCGCATGAACTCGCCCACCAGGCGGGCCGTCACTTCGGGCGTTTCGCGGTACTCGCCCATCTGATCGGGCAGGCCGGCGTTGGGATACACGCTCACCAAGCAGTCGGCGTGATCGGACAGCACCTGCAGGTACGGCCGCATCTGGGCCGCGCCCAGCGCGCAGTTGAGGCCGATGCTGAACAGCGGCACGTGCTCCATGCTGATCATGAACGCGTCGATGGTCTGCCCGCTCAGCGTGCGGCCGCTGGCATCGGTGATGGTGACGCTGCACATCAGCGGCACACGCTGGCCGCGCTCCTCGAAAGCCTCCTCGATGGCGAAGAAGGCCGCCTTGGCATTGAGCGTATCGAAGATGGTCTCCACCAGCAACAGGTCCACACCGCCTTCCAGCAGGGCAAGGGCCTGCTCCTTGTAGCTGGCCACCAGGTCGTCGAAGGTGACGGCACGGAAGCCGGGGTCCTCCACGTTGGGGCTGAGCGAGGCCGTCTTGTTGGTGGGCCCCATGGCACCGGCCACGAAGCGCGGCTTGGACGGATCCTTCTTGGTGAAGGCCTCGCAGGCTTCCTTGGCCATGCGCGCGGCGTTCAGGTTCATGTCGCGCACCAAGTGTTCGCACTTATGCTCGGCCTGCGCGATGCGCGTGGCACTGAACGTGTTGGTCTCGATGATGTCGGCACCGGCCTCCAAATATTGCTCGTAGATGTGCTTGATCGCCTCCGGTCTGGACAGCGTGAGCAGTTCGTTGTTCCCCTTGAGGGAGATGGGGTGTTCCTCCAAGCCTTTTGGGTGGAAGTCCTCTTCCTCCAGGCCCAGCCTCTGGATCATGGTGCCCATGGCGCCGTCGAGGATGACGATGCGCTCGCGGGCGATTTGTTCGATGGTCTTCATGTTTGTTCGGGCGTAATTCCGGCGGGGCTTCCAGGAAGGTGATGGGAGTGATCAGGGTGAGGAGGTGAAGGAAGTAAGGGAGGTAAGGGAGGTAAGGGAGGTAAGGGAGGTAAGGAGGGTAAGGAGGGTAAGGGGTACCCCTTCTTTACCTGCATGACCTCCCTTACCCAATTCACCCAATCAAAAAGCCCCACCCGATGTTCCGGATGAGGCTTCAATGCTTGCTTGGCATGGGTACCTGATCACGGCTCATCTTCTTGCCCTTGTCGTCCTCGTCCTTCGGCTTCGCTCAGGACCGCTCGGACTGACAGGGGCAACTGGATTTGGCACCTATCGTCCGATCCGCCGTCGTGTGCCTTGCGGCGCACTATGACGGGACGATGGTTGCCAAGGCTTCAAAGGGCCAGTCCCTCCACCTTTCTGGATAAGCACGACCGTAAAGAACGCGGGGCGAAGTTAAGTTACGCCCAACAACGCGTGTCCCGGTCACGGCTGTTCCACCTGGACCAGGGTCGTATCCTTTGGATCGCGGTGGGGCACCCGGTACAGGCACAGGAAGGTGAGCAGGGCGATCAACACCAAGCCCCAGTACACATGGTGCATGGCGGTGTTGATGGCCTCGCGCAGGAAGGTCCGCACGGCTTCCGGCAATACGGGATCCTTGATCACGCTGAGGATGTCGGTGGTAGCTGCCGGGATCCCTTCCGGGCCACGGGTGAGCTGCCGGCTGAGCGAGGTGTTGAAGATGGCGCCCATGACGGCGGCGCCCAGGCTGGACCCCAGGTTGCGCGTGAACACATTCGCCCCGGTTACCACCCCGCGCTGCTCCCACCCCACCATGGACTGGATGCCGACAAGCGATGGCGTGGAGATCAAGCCGAAGCCCGCACCGATCAACACCTGGTCCAACACAAGCAGGTACACCGGCTGCGGAGTTGGGATGAGCAGGAAGCCGACCGAGGCCATGAGGACCAACACGGCCCCGATCATGGACGTTTCGCGGAAGCCGATGCGCAGATAGATCCGCCCCGAAAGGGCAGAGGCTGTGGGCCAGCCGATGCTCATGCTGGCGAGTACGAAGCCCGACGCAATCGCCCCAAGGCCGAGGTAGGCCTGGGCGAAGGTGGGCAGGAAGGTCTCCGGGCCCATCATGGCCAGGCCCAGCCCGGCCACCGCCAGGTTGGTGAGGGCCAAGGTGGGGTGCCGCCATACCCAGATGGGCAGGATGGCATGGGGCGTCGCCTTCTCCACCCGGTAGGTCCAGAAGGCCAAGGCAGCCACCACGGCCAGCAGGGCCAGGCTCTGCGGCGAGGTCCATGCCCAGCTTTGGCCGCCCTCCAGCAGGAAGATGAAGAGCAGACTGAGCGTGCCGGTGACGAGCACCGCACCCTTGTAGTCGATCTTCGGGTGGCCCTGCACCGCGCGCTCCTTGAAGAAGAACACCAGCACGGCGATGGCGGCAGCACCCAGCGGCAAGTTGATCAGGAAGATCCAGCGCCAGGTGGCATACTCGGCCAAGGCGCCACCCAGCGCAGGTCCCACAATGGCGCTGATGCCCCACACGCTGGAGAGGTAGCCCTGCACGCGCGCACGCTCCTCCACGGTGAAGATGTCGCCGGCGATGGTGTTCACCGTGGCCATGATGGAGCCCGCACCCAAGCCTTGCAGGCAGCGGAAAGCGATCAGGGAGCCGATGTCCCAGGCGGCGGCCGAAGCGGCGGAGCCGATGAGGAAGATGACCACGCCATAGATCAAGACCCGCTTGCGGCCGAAGAGGTCGGACAGCTTGCCGTAGAGCGGGATGGTGACGGTTTGCGCCAGCAGGTAGATCGAGAAGACCCAGCTGATCTTGGTGAAGCCACCCAGGTCGGTGACGATCTGCGGGATGGCCGTGGACACGATGGTGATGTCCATCGCGGCCAAGGCCATGGTCAGCATCAAGGCCGCCAGGATCCAGCCCCGCCTCATCTCTCCCGTCCCGCTCATTCCCGTGCCGCGATCTTACGCATAGGCGGTGAAGTGAACACCGGGCAGAGGGATCCTGTGCGGCGGATGGCCAGCAACAGCTTCATGTGCCGGCCGGGTATCGTTCAGGCTTGGACTACCGCCCCTGATCGCCGATATACTTCCTCAGCCAGCCGAACACCGTGTCGTGCCACATGCGTGAGTTCTGCGGCTTCAGCACCCCGCGGCGGCCATTACACCTCATAAAGCAACACGGTGATCTCACCCTTCACCCGTTCAAACACCCGATCAGCGGTTAGCAAGGGAACATCCATGGTCATAGCGGTGGCTGCAATGATGGCATCCGGCAATTTCAAGCGATGCTTCTTACGCAAGCGGATCGCAGCCTCCATGATCGCCGGATCCATCTCCACTATGGGCCATTCCTGGACGAAGGCTGTGACCGCCTTGGATTCTTCCCGGTTCATCCCCGGCTTGCTCAACATCCATGTAGGTGATGAACGAGATCAGCACGGATTGCCCATAGATGGCATCAGCCGCTGAACGGTCGCCACGCAAGAGGTACAGGGCCACGTTCGTGTCCAGCACCAAACGCTCACCACTCATCGCGCCACTTACGCTGAAGTTCCACGGGATCTTCCTCCAGCTTCAGAACGCCTACGTATTTGTAGACGTCAACCGGTTTCTTGGCCGTCGCCTTTTGGGCCCGCGCCTTGCGCAAAAGCGCCTGTATCCGCTGCTGCGACATGCCTCTCTTGATCACTACGACCATGCCTGCAAGATACGGCCTTTTGGCCTGGACCGTTACCGCCCTTGATCCCCGATATGCTTCTTCAACCAGCCGAACACCGTGTCGTGCCACATGCGCGAGTTCTGCGGCTTCAGCACCCAGTGGGTCTCGTCCGGGAAGCGCAGGAACTCCGAGTCGATGCCCTTGGCCTGCAGGGCGGTGAACACGCCCAGCCCCTGCGAAAGCGGGATGCGGTAGTCGTGGTCGGAGTGGATCACCAGCATGGGCACGCTCCAGTCCTTGGCGTGCATCAGCGGATTGAACTTGTCGTACTCGGCCGGATGGTTGAACACGTCCGTGCCCACCTCCCAATCGGTGAACCAGAGCTCCTCTGTACTGTAGCCCATGGCCCGCTGGTCGAACACGCCGTTGTGCGACACCAGGCATTTCCACGGCTGCTGCCACTTGCCCGCGATCCAGTTCACCATGAAGCCGCCATAGCTGGCGCCCAGCGCGGCCGCGCGCTCCCCGTCGAGGAACGGGTAGGTCTTCAGTGCGTGGGCCCAGCCTTTCTGCAAGTCCTCCAGCGGGCGGTCGCCCCAATGCTGGCTGATGGCATCGGTGAAGGCTTGTCCATAGCCGGTGCTGCCATGAAAATCGATCATCACCACGGCATAGCCCGCGCCGGCATAGCTCTGCGGATTCCAGCGGAAGCTCCACGAATCGCCGAAACTGCCCTGCGGGCCGCCATGGATCAGGAAGGCCACGGGGTATTTCTTGCCCTTCACGTAGTTGGCCGGCTTGATCACATAGCCATGCACCGTTTCTTCATTCCAGCCCTTGAAGTTGAACTGCTCGTACTCGCCGAAGGCCAGGGTCTCCAACTCCTTGTTGAACTGCGTGAGCTTGGTGGCCCCCTCGTCGATCAGCTTGGCCTTGGGCTTGGCAGCAAAGAGTTGTGAGGGATGGTTCAGGCCGCTCTTCAAGAACACAAAGCCCTTGGGCGTTTCGAAGAAGGCATCGATGTGGCCATCCTTGCTCAGGGGCGTTATGGTGCCGGTCTTCACGTCGATGCGGAACAACTTGGTGCGGCCCACGTCCTGCGCCACCACATACAGGCTCTTGCCGTCACGGCTCCACTTGATGGCGTCCGCGCTGCGGTCCCATTCGGCGGCCAGCGTGCTCACCTTTCCGGTGGCCAGGTCGCGCAGCTTGACCCAGAATCGGTCCGCCTCGAAGCCCGGGCGTTTCATGGCCGTGTAGGCCAAGGTCTTGCCGTCGGGCGAAAGCCTCGGGGAAGCGTCCCACGCTGGGTTGTCAGTGGTGAGGTTGGTGGCCGTACCACCGGTGATGGGCACGCTCCAGATGTCGAAGTTGGTGCTCCACGGCTCCTTGGCACCTTCGATCCGCACACTGTAATACACCGTTTTGGAATCGGGCGAAATGGTGAAATCGCCCTCATCACCGAAAGGCTTGGAGGGCACGTCGCCATCCACGCCATCGGTGAGCGGAACGGGGGCTGCACTGCCGTCCATCGGCACATAGAAAAGGTGGTTACGCGTGCCGTCCTCCCACGTGGACCAGTGGCGCACGAACATCTTGGTGTACACCATGCCAGTGGCCTTGTCGGCCTTGCGCTTTTCCATGCGCTCCACGGTGCAGGCGATCTCGTTGCCCTTGCACTCCGGGAACACGGCCATGGCCACCACCAGGCCCTTTCCATCGGGTGTGATGCGGTAGGCCTGCACGTCCAACGGCAAGGTGGTGACCTGTGCAGCCATTTCACCCTTCAGGTCCGTCTTCCAAACCTGCGTGATGCCGTCGCTGCCACGTCCCGAGAGGAAGTAGATGCTTGGCCCATCAGGGCTGAACTGTGCGCCGCTGGCACCTCCTTCAGACACGGCAAGCCTCACTTCAGGCTTGGCCGGTTCGCCGAGGTCCTTCATCCACAGCGAGCTCACCCCCTTGTTTTTCTCCATGTCGGTGGCACGCACGTTGAAAATGGCATGGCGCCCATCGGGGCTCACGTCCAGCCCGCCGATGCGGTCCAGCATCAGCATCTTCTGGTAGGTGAAGGGTTCCATGGGCTGGGCCGAGGACGGGCTGCTAACGGCCATGGCGACCAAGGCAACGAAGGACAGGGATGCGAAGCGGTTCAATGGGTTCATGGTCACGGATTGAAGGAAGCAGTTTCATGGGTCGCACAACGACAGGCGCAAGGTAGGAGGCACAGGGTTCATTACAGGAAGGCCTCGAAGAGACGCGAGCCTCATTCTCGCCTGCGAACATCATTTTTGAGGAACATATTCCGTAAAAAACATGTTTTTCCCGGAATACGTTCCGAGTTTTTCCGATAAAGTATCCCTGCCAGCTGTCTCAGGCCAGTATGGCAAAGGCAGCCAGTGACCGTAATCGCAATTCGGGAATCAGATTCCGAAATTGCAAGAACGCCAGACAACCAACTGATTCCACCCCTGGTTGTGGCCCCCGCTGACTTCGAGGGCCACAGCCAGCGAACCTCACGCCGCCATGGCAAACTCCGTCCGGATCATCTCCAGCAGCTCCAGCAAGGTGGCTGGATCGTTCTCCGTCACCAGCTTCATGCGGTGTTCCTTGAAGTTGGGCAGTCCCTTGAAGTAGTTGGCATAGTGACGGCGCATCTCCACCACGCCCTCCCATTCGCCCTTCCAGGCCAAGCTGCGCTCCAAGTGCTCGCGGGCGGCATCCACGCGGTCGTCCAAGGTGGGTGGCGGCAAGTGTTCGCCGGTGGCGAAGTAGTGCTTGATCTGGTTGAAGATCCATGGCGCGCCAATGCTGGCCCGGCCGATCATGATGCCGTCCACGCCGTAGCGGTTGCGGTATTCCAGCGCCTTCTCCGGGGAGTTGATGTCACCGTTGCCGAAGATGGGGATGTGCATGCGCGGGTTGTTCCTCACCTCGCCGATCAAGGTCCAGTCGGCCTCGCCCTTGTAAAGCTGCGCCCGCGTGCGCCCGTGGATGCTGAGCGCCTGGATGCCGATGTCCTGCAAACGCTCGGCCACTTCCACGATGTTCTTGGTGTGGTCGTTCCAGCCCAGGCGCGTCTTCACGGTCACGGGCAGCTGCACGGCCTTCACCACCTTTTCGGTGAGGCGCACCATCTTGTCCACGTCCTGCAACAGGCAGGCCCCCGCCCCTTTGTCCACCACCTTTTTCACCGGGCAACCGTAATTGATGTCGATCAGCTCGGGCCCGGCCTGCTCGGCGATGCGGGCCGCCTCTTCCATGGCATCCTCGCTGCCACCGAAGAGCTGGATGCCCACGGGCCGTTCGCCGGGGAAGATGTCGAGCTTCTTCAGCCCTTTGGCCGCTTGGCGGATGAGCCCTTCGCTGCTGATGAACTCGGTGTACATCAGATCGGCGCCGTGCTTCTTGCACAAGGCACGGAACGGAGGGTCGCTCACATCCTCCATGGGGGCGAGGAGGAGCGGGAATTCCGGCAGTTCGATGGGACCGATGCGGGGCATTTGGACGAAAGGATCGCGAAGTTAGGGAAGCGGGGCGTGTGCAGGCTGGGCGTGCTGCAAGGATGGACAGGATGAACAGGATTTACAGGATGAAAGTCCCAGCCAATTCCGCAAGCAAGATCCTGTCCATCCTGTTCATCTTGTCCGGAGAAAAGCTTGCAAGAGCCGTTCGCTCCGCTCACAGGTTCGGTTTTTCCCTGAGAATGCCTGTGATCTAGGCGTTGGCTTTAGGGATTGCGCTCGCTTCGCTCGCGCTATCCCTAAGGGGCACGCCTTCGCAGGGCTATGGCGATGCGATGGAGGCTTCGATCGGCCTACCCGCTGCGCGGGTATGGCCAGAAAGCCGAAGACCGCTCTCCCAAGCAAGCTTGGTCGGGATTATGGAATGGTCGGGATTGCGCGAGGCGCGCTATCCCAAAGGGGGGAGGCTTCAACGCTGAGGCCGCTGCGCGGCCTTGGATAAAAGCACAGGGCCGGATGCTTCGAGCAAGCTCGGCATCCGCCCCTGTGCTTTTATCACCCGCTTCGCGGGCAGCGTTGGCGGAGAAGGAGGGATTCGAACCCCCGTTACCCTTTCAGGTAAACACACTTTCCAGGCGTGCGCCTTAAACCACTCGGCCACTTCTCCAATATGTCCGCAGTTATCCGGTGGACCCGGGTCTTGCGGGCCGCGAATGTAATACGGACAAGCGTGTCTTACGCCACGGTCAGCTCCCCGCAGAGGGGCTCGGCCATGCGCCGCATCACCTCGGCCTCGCCCAAACCTTGGCCCAGCAGGAACATCAGCTTGGTGACCGCGGCCTCGGTGGTGAGGTCCAGGCCGCTGACCACCCCCATGGCGGCCAAGGCCTCGCTGGTCTTGTACCGGCCCTGCTCCACGCGGCCACCCATGCACTGGGTGACGTTCACCAGCACGATGCCCCGCTTGCGGGCCTCGCGGAGCACGTCCAGGAAATCCTCATCGGTGGGGCCGTTGCCGCTGCCGAAAGTGGTGAGCACCGCAGCCTTGAGGCCGGGGTCCTTCAGCATGCCCTCCACCCAGGCGGCGCGGATGCCGGGGAAGAGGCGGATCACCCCGACGCCGTTATCCATGCGGTCGTGCACCTTGAAGGGGCCCGTGCATCGCGGCAGCAGGGCCGCCCGGTCGTAGCGGATGTGCATGCCCGCCTCCGCCAGCACGGGCCAGTTGGGCGATCGGAAGGCCTCGAAGCGTTCCGAATGCACCTTCACGGTGCGGTTGCCCCGGTACAGGCTGTATTCGAAGTACACGGCCACCTCGTTCACCACCGCTGCCCCGTCCTGCTTCGCCGCCGCGATCTCGATGGCCGTGATCAGGTTCTCCTTGCCATCGGTGCGGATGGTGCCCAGCGGCAACTGGCTGCCCGTGAGGACCACGGGCTTGGACAGGTTCTCCAGCAGAAAGCTCAGCGCACTGGCCGTGTACGCCATGGTGTCGCTACCGTGCAGCACCACAAAGCCGTCGTAGTTCGCGTAGTGCTCACCGATGATGGCCGCAAGGCGCAGCCAATGCTCCGGGTGCATGTCGCTACTGTCGATCGGGGTATCGAAGGAGACGCTGCCCAGCTCGATGCCCATGCGCACCAGCTCGGGCACCTGCTCCTCCAAGTGGTCCAGGTTCACGGCCTTCAAGGCGCCCGTGCGGGCATCGGCCACCATGCCGATGGTGCCGCCCGTATAGATCAACAGTACCCGGGGCCTGCTCATTCCTGGAAGATCTCCTCGGCGTTGGCCGTGGTGATGCGCTCGATCTCCTCCACCGGCAATTCCACCGCGGCCGCCAAGGCTTCCGCGATGAGGGGGATGTAGCTGCTCTCATTGCGCTTGCCGCGGAAGGGCACCGGCGCCAAGTAGGGCGCATCGGTCTCCAGCACGCAGTGCGCCGCACCCACTTTGCCCATGGTCTCGGCCAAGCCGCTCTTGGGAAATGTGATCACCCCGCCGATGCCCAGCTTGAAGCCGCCCAAGGCGATGACCCGCCGCGCATCTTCCTCCGTTCCGGTGAAGCAATGGAAGATGCCCGTGAGGTCATCGTCGTTCTCATCCTCGATGATCTCCATGACCTCCGCAAAGCTTTCGCGGCAGTGGATCACCACCGGCAAGGCGAGGTCCTTGGCCCACCGGACTTGCAGTCGAAAGGCTTCCTTCTGCTGCTCGATCCAGGTCTTGTCCCAATACAGGTCGATGCCGATCTCGCCCACCGCCCAGTAGCGGCCCGTGGCCAGCAGCCGCTCCACCTCGGCCAGGTCACGCGAGGGGTCCTCGCCCACCGAGCATGGGTGCAGGCCCATCATGGGGAAGCAGGTCTCGGGGTATTCCTCGCACATCAGGTGCAGGGCTTCCACGCTGGTGAGGTCGATGTTCGGGAGAAAGAGTTTGCGCACCCCTGCGTCCTGTGCGCGCCGCACCATTTCCTTGCGGTCCTGGTCGAATTGCTTGTGATAGAGGTGAGCGTGCGTGTCGATGTACATGTTGCTTGCTTGCACGAATGCCTGGTCCGGCAAAGTTGCACCTTTCCCGCCCAAGGAAGCCGCCCCGTCATGCCAGGCAGGCCGGGAGTACCTTCGCAGCCCTGCCATGAAGGTCCTCATCATCCGCTTCAGCTCCATCGGCGACATCATCCTCACCTCACCGGTGGCCCGCTGCCTGAAGGAGCAGCTGCCCGGCACGGAGGTGCACTTCCTCACCAAGCGCGCATTCACCTCGCTGGTGCAATACTCGCCCCATGTGGATCGTGTGCATGCCCTGGATGACGATCTCGGGGCCATCATCGGCTCCCTCCGCAAGGAGAGCTTCGACCTGGTGGTGGACCTGCACCACAACCTGCGCACCAAGCGCGTGAAAATGGGGCTCGGCAGCCCGGCCAAGAGCTTCCCCAAGCTCAACTACGAGAAGTGGGTGATGGTGAACTTCAAGAAGAACATCCTCCCGCCCGTGCATATCGTGGACCGCTACCTGGATACCGTGCAGCACCTGGGCGTGAAGAACGACGGGAAGGGACTGGACCTGTTCATCCCGCAAGATCAGGAAGTCGCGCCGGAACAACTGCCGGCCTCGCACCGCAATGGATATGTGGCGCTATGCACCGGCGCGGGCCACGCCACCAAGCAGCTGCCCCGGCATAAGCTGGTCGAGCTGGCCGGCAAGCTCCAAGGGCCGTTGGTGGTGATCGGCGGGCCCGATGACCAAGCCACGGGACGCGCCATTGCCGATGCGGTGGGCGCCAGGGCCTTCGATGCCACCGGCCGCTTCAGCTTGCTGGGCTCGGCCTCCCTGATCAACCAAGCGCGCGCCGTGGTGGCGCAGGACAGCGGCGCGATGCACATGGCCAGCGCCTTCCAAAGACCGATCGCCAGCATCTGGGGAAACACCATCCCGGAGTTCGGCATGGGCCCCTGCATACCGCAGCATCCCGAGCGGGTGTTGATCAGCGAGGTAAAGGGGTTGGATTGCAGGCCCTGCTCGAAGATCGGCTTCGATAAATGCCCCAAAGGCCACTTCCACTGCATGGAATGGCAGGACCTGGACGCGGTGGCGGCGTGGGTGAACGATCGGGCGGTCGCGCAGGATTGAGATGGGCCGGGCAGGCTCACGCAGAGACGCAGAGCCGCAGAGCGGTATCACGACATGATGTTGCCGCCTGCATTTCTCCGCGCCTCTGCGTGAGCAAGCCTGTGCGTGAAATGATCCCCTTCACCGCGGGAAGATCGAGCGCAGCTCCGTGGCCTCCTCGGGCTTCATCTTGCCGGCCAGCACCAAACGTAACTGGCGCCGCCGCAATGCCCCTTCGTAACGCTCCTTCTCCTCATCGGTCACCGGGATCACCGCCGGGATCTCCGCCGGCTTGCCATCGACACCCACGGCCACGAAGGTGTATATGGCGCTGTTGCATTTGGTGAGCTTGCGCGACACCTGGTTCTCCGTCCACACGTCGGCCCACACCTCCAGGCTCGTGCGGAAGGCCCGGCTGACATACGACTTGATGATCACCAGGTCGCCCAGCTTGATGGGCACATCGAAGCTCACGTTGTTCACCGCAGCCGTAACACAGATCTTGTTGGCATGGCGGCTGGCGCTGATCGCACAGTTCATGTCCAGCCACTTCAGCAGTTGCCCCCCGAACAGATGGCCCATGGTGTTGGTGTCGTTGGGCAATACCAGGTTGGTGGTCTCCACGTAGCTGATGGTGGTGAGTTTCGGTTCCATGTGATGTTTTGCTGGCGCGAAGGTATCCCCGCCCGCCTTCGCCTGCCCTTAACTTCGCTTCATGCTTCCTTCCTGGTATCCGGCCTTGGTGGCCGTGCACATCATCGCGATGGCCACCTTCTTCACGGGCACGTTCGTCGTGTTGCGTGGTTTTGTGCTGCACCGCAAGGCCCTGTCGAAACCCGAACCATTGCGCACCACCCTGGCCTTGGAACACGTGTCGGCCGGAAGCGTGCCGCTGTACATGGTGGCATGGCCCTCGCTGCTGCTCCTCATCATCACCGGGGCGTGGATGATCGGGCTGAGGCCCGACCTGCTGGCCGAGGCCTGGGTGCAGGCCAAGCTCGGCCTGATGGCGCTGCTTTTCGCCTATCACCTGGTGAACCAGCGCATCTACCGGAAAATGCAGGCCGACGGCACCGGCTGGGGCCTCTTCACCTTGCGCATCTGGGCCCAAGGCGCACTGTTGATGATGATCGTGGCCGTGTTCCTGTCCACCTTCAGGCAGGTGGACTGGTACATCGGCGTGCTGGGATTGGTGGTGCTGGCCGTGCTGCTCTTCGCAGGCGTGCGCGGCATGGGCAGCCGCGATGACGGCCCCGATGCCGCCGAAGGGCAGCAGCCACCAACGGCAGCCTAGCGCTTCACCAGGTCGTAGAACAGCACCCTCCCATCATCCGTGCCTGTGATGAACTGCCCCTCATGGAACAGGCAGGGCGCACGGTGGTGCTGGTCCTTGTTCTCCGGATAGGTGAGCGTTTGCAGGGCATTGCCGGCCTCATCGATGAACACCACCGCGCCGTTCTTGTCGGCCTTGGCCGTCACGCCTCCCTCGCTCGCCTCCATCTGCTGGTAGAACCGGTCGAAATCGGAGTTGCCCTTCTTCAGGCCGAGCTCGCGCGTGCGGATGGCATCGGGGATCCACTTGTGCTTGGCCAGCATCTTGTCCTGCGTGCCCGTTTTCACGTCCCAAACCTCGCGGGTGCCGGCATAGCCGATCAACAGCACCCACTCGCCATTGTCGTTGAAGGATGCATGGTACACCACGGAGCTACCGTCCTCTTCATACGCGAACTTGGCGACGCGCTTGCCCTTCTCGATGTCGAACAGTTCCGCGCCCCGCACGGTGCCCACCAGGATACGATCGCCCTTGGGCGCTATGGCCAAGCAGGTCACTTCGGACTTGCCCACGGTGATGGTGCGCGCCGGGGGTGTAAGCACCACTTGGGCCGAGGCGGCAACGGTTGAGCAGGCAAGGGCGAAGGAAAGAAGATGGTGTTTCATGCGGTATGTGGTTGTCGGTCGTATTGCTTTTCGGTCGTTGATGAAGGGGCCTCTGCCCGGTTGCACGGGGAGGTCATCACACCTGCCCTGCCCTGGTCCGGTATCCCTTGGCCGTTCACTTCACCAAAAGCCATGCCTCGGGCGCTTCTTCCTTGCGCACGGCATTCAGCGCCTCCAAGGCCGTGGAGCGCAACGGATAGCTTCCGTAGGCCACGCGGTACAGGTCTCCTTTCTTGTCCACCAGGGAAGCGGCGAAGCCCTTGGCCTGCAGCTCGGCCACGAAGCGGTCGGCATTCTCCTTCTCCAGGAAGCAGCCCCCGATGATATGGAAGCGCGCCGAAACCGTGGGGGTGGCCACAGCCGTGCTCTCGGGCACCGCCTTCGACGGGGCTTGGCCCATATCCACCGCCACCGGCTCCACGTGGGGCCCGGCGATGGGCAGCCTATGCACCCCGTGCAGGTCGGCGGGCGCCGACCAGAACGAGGCTTGCACCGGCATCTCCGCCGCGGGCGGGGCGGAGGGTACCGTGTAACGGGCCTGTTCGGCACCGCGCAGCAAATTCAGGTCGCTCCACGCCATGCCCGGCGTGCCGGAAGCCCCCACCAGGTACCATGTGGCGGCCGTGAAGGCAATGGCCACCGCGGCAGCAGCGGCCAAATAGCCCCGGGAGCGCCCGGTTTCCTCGGCCACCACGGGGGCGGCGGCAGGCGCCACGGGCAGGGGTATCGTGGTCTGCGGTACCGGAACGGCCGCCACCGGGCGCAGCCCGTAAGCATCCTTGAGGAAGTTCACCCGGCCATCGGGCTGGAACTGCAGGTTCTGCTCATGGTCGTGGAAAAAGGTGCCCAAGCGCGGCACTTCCAGCCGCCCTTGCTCCTGCAATTTCCGGCGCCACTCCTGCACCTCACCGGCGATCCGCTCGTTCGCCTGCACGAAATCCAGGCCTTCGTGCCGGATCAGCTGGTCCACCAGCAGGCCGTCCTGCCGCACCAGCTTCCGGTTGAAGCTGAGCGCCTTCGAAGGAGGCAGCACCAAGCGCCGCTGAAGGTCGAGCCGGGCAGGGGTGTAATGCGTGAGGAAGCCACCGAAATCCGGCACGATCACGCAGTCGTGCTCGAACAGCAGTTCATGCAGGTATTTGTCGATGGCCATGTGGAGGGTCAAAACTAAGGCAGCGCCGGGATCCGCGGATGGCCCGAAGCTCCTTCCGCCCGATACCATACGCGCCGCGCCTCAATCCAGTTTCCGGGCCATGGCGCGGGCAGCCTCCAGGTCGGCCGGCGTGTCCACGCAGAAAGAGGCATGTTCCGTGATGCCCACGCGCACCGGATGGCCGTTCTCGAGCCAACGCAACTGCTCCAGGGATTCGGCCAATTCCAACGACGAGGGCGGCAGGCTTACGATCTGGCGCAGGGCATCGGCCGTGTACGCATAGAGCCCCACGTGCTTGAGGTACCTGAATTGCCGGTGGCGTGGCCCTTCCCCCGGGTTTCGCAGGTACGGGATGGCCGCCCGGCTGAAGTAGAGCGCATTCATCCGCACATCCACCGCGATGAGCACTTCACCGGGGTCGTCCAAGTCCTCGTCCGTGTGCACCACCTGGGCCAATGTGGCGATGGACACGTCCGGCTGCATGAGGCAGGCGCAAACCTCATCGATCTGCGCGGGCGCGATGAACGGTTCATCCCCTTGGATGTTCACCACCCCGTCGAAACGGCCGGTGCCCGAGAGTTCCAGCGCCTCCCAGCACCGGTCGGTCCCGCTGGGGTGCTCGCTGGAGGTAAGCACTGCCTTGCCGCCAAAGCCGTGCACATGGTCCACGATGCGCCGGTCGTCCGTGGCCACCACCACCTCCGACAGCATCCTGCTGCGGGCGGCCTGCTCCACCACGCGCTGCACCATGCTTTTCCCGTTAATGTCCGACAAGGGCTTGCCCGGCAGGCGGGTGCTGGCGTAGCGGGCCGGTATGACGCCAAGGATGCGCATGGAAAGGTTCATAGGCTCAAGGCCAACTGGAGGCGATAGGTGCGCGGGGCTTCGATGGCCATGGGACGGATGGCGTATACCTCATTGGTGAGGTTGGCCACCAGCAGGGAGGCCTTCACGTGCTCGGTGAGCGCGAAGCCCAGGCGCACATCGGTGATCCAATCGCCGGTGGTATGGGTCTCCATCCATTCATCCACGCCCACCGACGCCAGCGGATTGCCCGGCACCGGCACCATCGCCAGCTGGCCGAACGCCTTGTCGATGTTGCGTACATGGCTGTTGTAGCGCACGCTCACCCCGCCGGAGATGTGCCGGTAGCTGGCGCCGATGTCGCCGCGGAACAGGTGCTCCACCCGGAATTTCAGCACGTCAGCCTGGGTGTAGCTGCTGGTGGAGGCATACGAGATGTTCTCCACCTGGCCCACGCTGGATATGGAGCGTGCGTAGGGCTCATTGGGCGTGGTGCTTATCGGTGTGGTGTGGGTGTAGCCCATGAGCACCTGCAATTCCACAGCACCCACCTTGCCCTTGCCCGCCAGCTCAAACTCGGTGCCCGTTATGCGCGCGCCGCCCGTGTTCACGCTTTTGAAGCCGTAGCCGAAAATATTGGCCGGGGTCTTGTCCTCGCCCCACTGCCCGAAGGTGAACTCCACATAGCGGTCAAGGTCCTGGCGGAAGGCCACCATGTCCACATAACCGGTGATGCCGCCGAACTTGAAGCCTTGCTTGATGCCCACCTCGCTGTTCACGCTGGTCTCCGGCTGCAGGTCGGGGTTGGGATAGATGTGCAGCGAGCCGACATTGGTGATGATGTACCGCTCGCCGATGGTGGGAAAGCGGAAGCCTTGCCCGTAGCTGGCGCGCAGGAAGGTGCCTTCGAAGACGCGGTAGGTGGCCCCCGCCCGAAGCACCGGCTCGGCCTGTTCCAGCTCGTTCACCTTGAAGCGCTCGTAGCGCACACCGGCGCTGAGCATGAGCTTCTCCGCCAGGAATTTCTTGTCCAGCTGCAGGTAGGCCGCTGCGTTGGTGGCGCTGTTCTCCCCGTTGCCGCCCGGATTGCCGCTGTACAGCACGGCATGGCTGGCCACCTGCTGGGCCACCATGCCCACGGTGATCACCGCCGGGCCCCAGAGGTCCGTTTTATGCTGCACCTGGTATTCCCCGTACAGCATGTCGTTGGCGTTGCTCTGGTCGTTGTTGTTCTCGAAATCCTGCCGGTACCAACGGCCCCGCAGGCTGTGGCGCGTGCCCTTTTCGCCCGTGTACTGGATGAAGGGATCCAGGTAGAACTGGGTGCCCAGCGTATTGGTGGTGGTGGAGGGGGCGGGCCGGTACAGGCCTTCATGAAGGTTGTCCCACAAGAACACACTGGTGCTGTGGCTGCGCATCACGTTGCCATTGAGGCCATAGTTCAGGCCCTTGAGCCTCTGGTTGCGCCACCGCGTGGCGAAGTTGAAGCGCACCCGGTTGTCGTAGCCGCCCGTCCCCAAGCGGTAGGGATCGGCCGCCAAGGTGTCGGGGGAGATCCGCTCGGGCCCGATATAGCCTTGGTCGCCGTAGGCATTCCCCGCCACCACCAGGTCGAACTGCTTGAAACGCTGGCCATGCATGAAGCTTGCACCGCTGAGGAGCGGCGGGTTGGCGTCCCACCATTTGGCCTCGGCGTTGCCGGGGGTGTCGTACACCCCGCCGAAGATCGATGCCCGCGTGCGGGGCTCCTCGCCCGGCCAGGCCGTGCGCACATTGATCACCCCGCTGAGCGCCGCGCTGCCGTACAGCACGCTGCTCGCCCCCTTGATCACCTCCACCTGTTCGATGTCCTCGATGGGCAGGAAGCTCCAATTGGGCCGCCCGATGTCACCGCTCAGGATCGGCAGGTCGTCCGCCAACATCATCACGCGGCTCCCGGCGCCATAGCTGAAGCCGCTGCCCGAACGGATCTGCGGGTCCTCGTCGATCACCACCACGCCGGGCACCTGATCCAACGCATCGGCCAGGTTCACCGTGGCCTTGTCACGTATGATCGAGGCCGGCAACACGCTGAGCGACTGCGTCACCTCCCCCACCCGCTGCTCGAACTTCCCGGCGGTGACCACCACCATGTCCAGCTGCGCCGTGGCTGGCGCCAAGAGCCCGTTCAGGACGACCGTGCCGCCCGGCGCCACCGACACGGCCAGGCTGCGCTCCGCAAAGCCGATAAAGCGGAACAGCGCCGTGTATTCACCGGCCGGAAGGGAGATCGCATAATAGCCGCTGTCGTTGGCCGAAACACCGTGCCCGGGCCCAAAGGACACGCTGGCACCGGGCAGCGGCTGGTGATCGTCCATGCCCAGGACCTTACCCTCCACCCGGCCGGCGGCACCACCGGCCGGCTGGGCCATCACCGCCACCCCGGACACCAGCAACACCACCGTCATTATGATCCTCATCGCACGTATTTTGGGCCTCCTGCGTTGACGGCGAATGTAGCGATCGCCCCAAAGCCACTGATGGACGACCGCCATTGGATACACCGCATCGCCCTGTCGATGCTGAAGGGCATTGGCCCCGTGAACGCCCGCAACCTGGTGGCGTACTGCGGCGGCGTGGACGCCATCTTCACGGACCGCGCGCTGCGGCGGACACTGGACAAGGTGCCCGGCATCGGCCCCGTGCTCAAGGCCTCCATCATGGGCAAGACCGTGCTGAAGGAAGCCGAGAAGGAACTCCTTTATGTGCGCAAGCACAAGGTGCGCCTGCTCTTCTACCTGGATGCCGATTATCCGGTGCGCCTGCGCCATTGCCCCGATGCCCCCGTGCTGCTCCATGTCCGGGGCAACGCCGACCTGGACCCCGCACGGAGCGTCTCCATCGTGGGCACGCGCACCCCCTCCGAACAGGGCAAACGCCTGTGCGAGGAACTGGTGGAGGGCCTGGCCGAAAGCGGGACCACCATCGTGAGCGGACTGGCCTACGGCATCGATATCGTGGCCCACCGAGCGGCCTTGCGGAACGGCCTGCCCACCATCGGCTGCGTGGCCCACGGGCTGGACAGGCTGTACCCGGCCGAGCACGCCGCCACGGCCAAGGAAATGCAGGAACATGGCGCCCTCGTCACCGAACTGCCCAGCGGCTCAGCCTTCGCGCCAGGCAACTTCCCCGCCCGCAACCGCGTGATCGCAGGGCTCAGCGACTGCACCATCGTGGTGGAAAGCGGGCCCAAGGGTGGATCCCTCATCACGGCCGACATCGCCAACAGCTACGACCGCGAGGTGATGGCCTTCCCCGGCCGCCCCACCGACCCCCGCAGCATCGGCTGCAACCGCCTGATCCAACGCAACCAGGCCCACCTGGTCACCGGCCCACAGGATGTGCTGAAGTTGATGGAATGGCATGCCGAAGCCCGCAAAAAACAGGTGGTACAGCCTTCGCTGTTCACCGACCTGATGCCCGAGGAACAAACGCTGGTGGACCTGATCCGCGAGCAAGGCAAGATCGATATCGATACGCTGTGCTTCCGCAGCAAGATGCCGCAGCACAAGGCCGCCGGGCTGCTGCTGAACTTGGAGTTCAACGGCGTGGTGCGCAGCCTGCCGGGGAAGGTGTATGCGCTGAATTGATCCCCGGGCACGATGCCTCTTTCATCAAAGAGGCCCGCTATATTGCCGCCCCTTGAACCACCACCATGAAATCCCACTTCCTCCCTATCATCGCCGTGCTGCTGATGGCCTCCTGTGCCACCACCAAGGAAACCACGGTCAAGACCATGGAGATCTATGGGCCCGGCGTGCTCCAGAACCCGGTGATCGCCGATCTGGACGTGCGGGAACAAAAGGTGCAAGGCACAGCCACCGGAAGGAAATCTGTCGCGAACACCGTGAAGAAACTGGCCTTGGCCAACGCGTTGGAAACGTCGCATGCTGACGTGCTGGTCGCGCCAGTGTATGAACTGGTGACCAAGGGAGGCCGCACCACGGCCACCGTCACGGGCTACCCCGCCACGTATTCGAATTTTCGTCACGCCACACCGGCCGACTCCTCCTTGGTGACCGCCGGATACATGCAACACGCGAACACAGCGATAGCGGACGATGCCCCCGTGAAAAGGAAGGGCATTGGGGCGATCGTCGGCGGCTTGTTGGCCGTTGGCACGACGCTCCTCATTCTCCTCTTGTAGGTGTCGCCGAACGACCCGCCATCTGCGCCCACAAGGGCAGATCGCCCAACATCGGTCCGGCTACTTTTGGTGCAAGCCAAACCCAATCGCCATGTGGTGGACCTACGCCCTGCTCTCCGCCTTCTTCGCCTCGCTCACGGCCATCTTCGCCAAGCAAGGTGTGGCGCACATCAACTCCAACGTCGCCACCGGCATCCGCACCATCGTCATCCTCGTGCTCGTATGGGCCATCGTTTGGGCGCGCGGCGAAGGCAAGGGCCTTGGTAGCCTACCCAAGCAGGACGTGTTCTTCCTCATCCTCTCGGGCGTGGCCACCGGCCTCTCGTGGCTCTTCTACTTCAAGGCCCTGCAAGTGGGCAACGTGTCGCAAGTGGCCCCCATCGACAAGCTCAGCGTGGCCCTCACCATGGTGCTGGCCGTCATCTTCCTCGGCGAGGCCATCACCGTGAAGACCGCCATCGGCGCGGGATTGATCATCGCCGGCACGGTGGTGATGATCGGGCAGTAGGGGATTCAGTCGATGCTGAAGTAATCCGCGCTCTGATAGCGGCCCTCGGCCTCCTTCACCAGCTGCATCAGGATGTCGTTGGCCAAATTGATTGCACCAACTACCCAAGGCGTCCTATTCCACTCCGGATTCCAAAAGCTCGTTCAGCTCTTGGGCAAGCTTGGGGAGATAGTCGGTGACCACCCGCCAAACAATGCTTTCCTCAATGTCGAAATAACCATGCACCAATCGGTTTCGCATGCCGATGATCCTGGGCCACTCCAATCCGGAGGTCCTTTCCCGAAATGCCTCCGAGGTCCGATTGGCGGCTTCACCAATGATTTGGATATTGCGGATCACCGCATCATGAACGAGGTCGTTCTTGGTGAACTCATCCAAGGACATTCCTTCGGTATAACGCAATGCACGTTCAATGGCCTCCGCCATGTCCAGCAGTAATTGCCGGTCCGAACGCCTAGACATATTGTAAATCCGGAAGGATGAACGGCAGGTAGCGGTCCTTAATGGAACCTCGCGTTACCAGATCCACTTTGCGGTGGACGATGGACTCCAATTCATCCGCAAGCTCAACGAATTCGATCCCAATCGGCTGATTGAACTCCACCATGATATCCACGTCACTCTCGCTCCCCAAGTCATTCCGGGTCGCGGAACCGAACAGGGCCATGCTCTTCAGCCCATATTTAGCGAATAGCCGTGCCCGTTCACGGCGTAGTGCGGACATGATATCGCCCAAGGTGGTCATCTCAAACAAATATCCGGAGAAAAGCCCGAACCGGGATGGAACGAAGCACGCACGATTGATGTCCCTTCAATCCAAGCTGAAGTAATCCGCGCTCTGATAGCGGCCCTCGGCCTCCTTCACCAGCTGCATCAGGATGTCGTTGGCGAGGCTGCTGGCGCCGAAGCGGAACCAGTGGGGCGAAAGCCATTCGGGGCCGAGCTCCTCCTTCACCATCATCAGGTAGTGCAGCGCCTCCTTGCTGGTGCGGATGCCGCCGGCAGGCTTCATGGCGATCATCTCGCCGGTCTTCAGGTAGTGGTCGCGGATGGCGTGCAGCATCACCAAGGTCACCGGCATGGTGGCCGCCGGGCTGATCTTGCCCGTGCTGGTCTTGATGAAGTCGGCGCCGGCGGCGATGGCGATGTCGCTGGCCAGGCGCACCTTGTCGTAGGTGCCCAGCTCGCCGGTCTCCAGGATCACCTTCAGGCGCGCCTTGCCGCAAGCCTCCTTGATGGCCGCGATCTCGTCGAACACGAAGTTGTAGTCGCCGGTATGGAAGCGCCCCCGGCTGATCACCATGTCGATCTCGTCCGCACCCTCGCTGACGGCGAACTTGGTGTCGGCGATCTTCACCGCCTTGGGGGCCTGCCCGCTGGGAAAGGCCGTGGCCACCGCGGCCACCTTCACGCCGCTGTCGCCCAGGGCCTTCTTGGCCACTTTCACCAGCGTGGGGTACACGCACACCGCCGCCACGTGCGGCAGGCCGGGCAATTGGTCGTGCAGGTGCATGGCCTTGTAGCACATCTGGGTGACCTTGCCGGGGGTGTCCTGCCCTTCCAGCGTGGTGAGGTCGATCATGCTCAGGGCGAGCTTCATGCCCTGGACCTTGGTCTCCTTCTTGATGCTGCGGCTCTTGATGCGCGCCACGCGCTCCTCGATGCCCACTTGGTCCACGGCGGGTGCCTGTACCGGCGCATACGCGCGGCCCATGGCGGTCTTCTGTGCTGTCGTTGCCATCTCTTGCCAAAGATAGATGCCCGCCGTGGCGGATGGCCGTCAGGAGCGGCGAAGTTCCTTCCACGCCAAGCGGAAGAATTGGAGGTCGTCCACGAAGTAGCGGCGGAACATGCGCCGGGGCTCCGACAGGAAGCGGTGGAAGAACTCCAGCCCCAGGCGGCGCCAGATCATGGGCGCCCGTTTTTTCAGGCCGGCATGGAACTCGAACGATGCGCCCAGCAACAGGAACAGCGGCTGCGGGGCATCGTGCTTTTTCAGCAGGTCGAGCACCGCCAAGGCCAGCCGCTCCTGCTTGGGGAACCCCAGGCCGATGAAGACCAACGGCACAAGGCGTTCCAGCAGCTCCGCGCATACCTGCGCCGCCACCTGCTGTTCGCTGGCGGCATCCTCCACGGAGTAGAAAGGGGGCACCATCCACCGCATGGCCTCATTCTCCTTCTTCAGCGCTTGGCCGATGGCCTCGTTGGCCAACACCATGTACACCGGCCGCCGCTCCTGGGCCAGCCGCCCCCACAGGGCGGGGAACAGGTCGCTGCCCGCAAGCCGCGCAGGCAGCTCCTTCCCCTTGATCCGGTTGCCCACCCACACGATGGGCTGCCCGTCCGGCAGCACATAACGCGCCCGCTTGATAACGGACAGCATGTCGCTGTTGCCGGGCCTATGGAGTTTCACCACCTGGTCCACATTGGGCGTGCTCAGCAGCGGCAGCTCATCCGCCTGCAGCCTCGGCAGGGGCCAGGCCAGCACCTCCTCCACCACGCGGCGGTGGTCGTGGTCGGCTATGAACGGCAACCCGAAGAGCTCCACCCGCTTCATCAGACCTTCCTCAATCGCCGTTGCACGGTGTTGACCATGTTGCGCATGCGCCCCAAGTTGAGCACAAAGGCGCCCATGAGCTTGAAGGGGAAGCTGGCCCACTCCAGCGCCAGGCGCAGGAAGCCGGGCTTGGCGTCCACCAGCTGGTAGCCCAGTTCGGCCATCCGGGTGCCGCAGGTGTCTTGACAAATGGCCACTTCCTGCACCTCCAATCCCTTCTTCCAGCTTTCACCGCGATCCTTGCGGATACCCTTGCGCCCGGGTTCATCCTTGCTGCTGGAACTGCCTGCATGCGGCACCTCCAGCATGGAAGGCTCGAAGGGAATGCCCGCCGCGTCGCAGATGCGGCGCATGGTGGCCTCCGGTTCAGCGGTCAGGTCCTCGAAGCGCACCTCGATCACGCCTGCCTGCCCACGGTGCCGCTTGGCGGTATCGAAGCTGGAGTTCCATAGGCGGGAAATGGTGTAGGGATGGTAGTTCATCCGCAAGCGCTGCACCTCCTTGTCGGGCATGTCGGCCATGCCCAGGTCCTTGCGCATCCATTTCCGTTTTTGCGAAAGCAGCACGGCGCGCGGATCGCGGTGCATCACAATGATCTTCGCATCCGGGAAATGGCGTTGGATCTCGCTGATGTAAAAGATGTTCTGCGGGGTCTTCTCACAGGCAATCACCTTGCCGTTGCGCCCGGTCTCGTACGCCATGAAGGCCGCATACACGCCCTTGCGGTCCGCCCTTGGCGGAAGCAGGCCAAGCACCTGTTCCGCCTGCGCATCGAACTTCCCCGGCACCACCCCGGCGAAGAAGCCATCGCGTTGCCGGGTCAACAATTTCAGCAGCAGCTCCTTGGCGGCCTGGGCATCCACCGGCCGGCCATCGTCCGCAGGCGCCCAATAGGTGCCGTAGAAGTGCGGCTCGTTGATGGCGTGCACCATGGAGTGGTTGTTCATGATGCGCATCATCATGGTGGTGCCGCTGCGCGAGTTGCCCACGATGAACAGGTGGCCCATGGTGCTCATTGCACTGCAACGGTTTGAGGGCCCCACCAACGGCGCAGGTCCCGGTCCAACATGGCCGAAAGGCGGTCCACATCCCCCGCGTAGATCTGCCATAATTCGGCAGCCTGTGCGGGCGGCAGAACGGGCATCCCCTTTCTGGAGTACAGCATCTCCTTGAATCCACCCCGCAAGCGGCGCGGCACCATGGCCTTCACCGCACTGATCGCCCCGCTGCGCACGAGGAGGCGGTTCAGCAGCGCGTTGCGCGGCACGGCCGCCTCGTTGAACTTGCCCGAGACGTCGAGCTCCGCGGGCACCTCCACCCCAATGGCCCGGAACACCCCCGCCATGGTGCCTTCGGGGTCCTGCTTGAACTCCTCATGCAACAGCACATGCACCTGCTCCTTGGGGAACAGGGCCAAGTAACGGCCGACCTGCTCGGCATAGCGGCCCAAGGCCAGGTACTGATGGTTGACCCCCCAACCTTGCTTGGCCCTTTCCGCGTCCTGCCGCACTTCCTTCAGGAAGTCCTTTTCCATGGTCTTCCCTTCGCGCAAGTTCATGATGTACTGCGACCAGGCCCGCTGCACCGGATCGCGAAGCATGAAAAAGACCCGCGCCCCGGGCCGAGCCGCATGGATGGCCGCCGCCGCGGAAGGGCAGATGGCATAGGAGGGGCACACCTCGCCCAAGACCTGGCCTTCCCGGGCCTTGCTATACAGGGCGGCATAGTGGGCAGGCTCGTTCACGTGGGCGATGTGCACCACTTCCTTCATGCCGTCGCGGATGTACTTGGCCGGGTCCAGCCCCACATCCAAGGCATATTCACGCGAAAAATCCGCGGGCCGCATGTCGGCCCGGGAAAAGAAGTTTGTTTCCTTGATGGGCGGCAGATGGATGCCCGGATGGCGGTCCAGCAGGTTGTACAAGGCGGTGGTACCGCCCTTGACAACGCCGACAACCAGGAAATCCGGACAAAAAACTACTTCTCGGGACGGGTTGGAAGGGGTCAATGGCATTTCGGGGGACGCAAAGTTCGCATTCAAGGCCCACCAACTTCCTGACCGTTGACAGTGGCCGGTGTCCTGAAACCGCAAATGGAACGGGAATGCCATACGGAAAGTTTCCTGGTCCCTCCCGGTCCGCTACGCACTTTTGGCCCCCATGGCATGATCAAAAAAGAATAACCACGGAGGCTTTTTTTCGTTGAAGTTCGCGGCCCATATACCGAGGGCGGCATCACCGCAACCCGCCCTGCACCACCTTTGCAGCCATCCCGCGCTACTACGCCCCCTCCCATGGTGATCAGCGACCAGCACCGCTTCGTCTTCGTAAACCTCCCACAAACCGCCAGCACCGCCATTTCCCGCGAACTGGTGGACCAATATGGCGCGCGGGAATTCTGCTTCAAGCATGCCCTGTGGCGCACCAATTACCTCCGGGCCGCCAATGCCGGGCAGAAGAAATACCGGGTGATCTCCGGCCTGCGCAACCCGATGGACATCACGGTGAGCACCTACTTCAAGGTGCGCAGCGACCACGAGCAGCGGTACAGCCATGCCGAGGCGAACAAGATCAAGCATGGCTTCCTGCGCAAGCATATCATGTACTGGTGGAACAAGCGGAGCCATGCGGAGATCGTGGGCAAGAACCTCGGCTTCAACGAATGGTTCCTGCGCAACCACAAGGTGCCGTACGCCAGCTGGGCCATCCTGGACCACCACCGGTTCGACAAGGTGATCCGCTACGAGAACCTCCAGGAGGATTTCTCGGAGGCCTTGCGCATACTCCAGGTGGAACAGACCAGGCCACTGCCCGTGGGCAATAAAACAGCCAAGGAGGGCCGGCACTTCACGGACTACTTCGATACGGACCGGGCCAAGCGCCATGCCAAGTACGTCTTCGGGCCGTATATGCGGCAATTCGGGTACAGCTTCCCGCCCGAATGGGACCATATCCGCGAGCCTTGGACCGCGCAACCCATGTATACGCTGGTGAACGTGGCCCGGAAGATATTCTGGCTCTACCTGCGTTAAACCGGGCTACGCGAGCCCCATGGCCGGGGCCGTGCCGCCGGCTTCCGCCTTGTCGGGGCGCATCTGGCGGCAATAGTGCAGGATCGCGACGAAAAGCAGCGCCTGCCCCGGTGTTTGGGTCAGCTGGCCGTTGGTGAGCGAATCCAGGAACAGGGCCAGCAGGGTGAAGCGGGCTGAAACGAGGAACAGGTCATGCCGCCAACCCCGGGTGCGCCACGCCCATAGGGCGGCAATGGGAAAGAGCAGGTACAGCAGCACCGTGCCCGGGTAGCCGTACAGGAACACCAGGCCCAACATGCCCACGTCCGCGGGATAGAAGAACCCGTAGTAGCCATCGTAGCCTTGTTCGTTCCATGAGCGGCTGATGCGGCCATTGCCGATCCACGGGTGCTTGTCCACCTGGCGCTTGGCAATGGCGGCCTCCACGGTGCGCACCGATACCTCGGCCGCCTGCTCCTGCCCGCCGCTCACGGTGTGCAGGGCGTCCATGAACATGTATTTGTACTGCTCCACCTTGGCGGGGGCCAGCAGAAACACCAGCAGGGCCGCGAACAGGGTGGGCAGAAAAGCCACCAGAGCCACCTTGGCGATGCGCTGCCAAGGCACGTTCCACAGCACCGCCCCCACCATGCCCACCACGGTCACCGCCATGGAGGTGCGGTCCATGCGGAACACCACTACGTATGCCGCGAACAGGGCGGCGTACACCAGGTCCGGCCAGCGGTTGCGCATGAAGCCGCGCGCCGCGTAGTAGATGGCGCCGTAATAGAGGGCACACATGTTGAAGCGGTAGTACACGCCCCCGCCCTTCACATCGTTGGCCCCGGCCAGCGGGCTGTCCTGGTATGGGGCCGGGTTGATGAAGAGGGTGGCGAAGTAGAAGTAGATGAGGCAGGCCCAGGCCACGGCCAGCAGGGCCTGCTCCACCTGCCCCAAGGTGATCCAGCCACGGCGCAACCAACGATGTACCACCAGGACGCCCAGCAGGAGGTAATAATCCTTGAAGGCCACAAGCCCCCAAATGAAGGGTTGGTCGTATTCCCTGCGTGCGGCCACCGCCGAAAGGAACGGCACCAGCAGCAGGACCATGGCATAGAGCTCCAGGCCGTTGAGCCGCCAATCGTTATCCAGCCACCGCTGTACGATGCGCCAAGCCGCCCACCCCATCAGCAGCACCATGACCACCAGCTCCAGCGCACCGATGGCGATGCTGAAATGGCTGACCAGGAAGACGCGCCACACAATGGTCACAAGCAGGGCCAGCAGGGCCACGGTGAGCCGATGGTTCCTGAAGGGCCATGGCAAAGACCGGCCGGCCACATGCTCCGTAACGGGGGTCACCAGCGCCATCTTGCGAAGAGGTCCATGCCCATGGCGGAGCTCAATTGCTCCACATCGGCGCGATAAATATCGCGCAGCCAGGCCCTATCCGCCGCCGAAAGGCCCGCACCGGCCTTCATGTTTTTCTCCTTCAGGTACTTGCGCGCCTGCTGGCGGCGCTCCTCGGGCACCAGCAGCCGCAGCAACGGGCGTACGGCGGCCTTCAAGGGATTCTCCGTGGTGATCAGGCGCTGCAGGCGCGGGAACATGGGCTGCCCCGAACGGTTGCGGGCCTGCATCCGATCAAGCCCCACGGGTTCAACGCCCACCCACCGGAACACGTCGTGCATGAAGGCCACGGGATCCTTCCGCAGGTCCTCGAAGAAGAAGACCTGCACGTGCGGAAACGCGACCCGGTAGGCCGCCACTTGGCCCGCATACATGCCCATGGCGATGTGGTGCCACATGAAATCCCAGCCTTCGGCGGTGCGCTCCGCCTCGTGGGCAACCGATTCACGGAAGCCCAACGGCTCATGCGTGTCCTTCACGAAGTGCATGTATGACGACCACGCCCGCTCCACGGGGTCGCGCAGCACGATGCCGATGCGCGTATCCGGGCCCAGCACGGACCTGATCCTCGGGATCGACACCTCATGATGGTACAGGTACCCCGTGCCGATCTCCACGGGCACCTTCCCTTCAAGGCCAGCGTACAGGTTGCGGTATTCGGATCCGCTGGTGACGATGGTCGCGGGGTCCCGCTGCATCGGGTACGGCAGGCGCCCGCCCCCCATCATGTCGTGGTCGAAGAAGAAGGTCTCCTTCCGCGGGATCCCCACCCGTGGATGCAGCCGCAAGGCCTGTTCGATGGTGGTGGTACCGGCCTTGGCCGTGCCCACGAACAGATGGCCGGGCAATGTCGCGTTGCTCATGCCTTGCACCAATGATCAAGATTGCGCCCGATGGCATGGGACAGCCGCGCCACGTCGGCCCGGTAGAAGGCCGCGAGCTGCGCCCGGGCGGCAGCGGGCATTTCCGGCCGTTCCAAGGCTTTCTGCAACAAGCCGTCGCGCTTGGCGCGCACCTTGGTGCGCAGGGACGCGGGCAACAAGTGCGAAAGGGAGCGGATGAGCGGGTTGCGGCGCAGCGTACGCACCAAGGCACGGTTCTTCGGAACCCCGCCCGGATTGGAACGCACCTGTTCCACCCCGATATGCCGCAGGCCCGCACGGTTGCACATGTCGTCGAACGTGCCTTGCAGGTCCTTCAGGTCCTCCAGCAGGTACACCTTGAACCGGGGGAACGCCTCCTGGAACGCCTCCACGGCCTCGGCATAGAGCCCGTAGCCCAAATAATCGAAGCCCCATCGCTCCCGCTTGCGCCGCTCCACGGTGGCCGGTGCCACGGCCTCATCGAAGGGCAGGTCCTCGTGCCCGTTGCGGACCAGGTAAAGCCAGTGCGAATAGGCCCTTTCCACCGGGTCTCGAAGCACGGCGCTCACCACCAGGTCCTTCGTCCTTTCGCCATACACGCGCCGTATGTGGGGGATGGCCGTGCGGTGCAGGTACAGGTACGAGGTGGAGCAATCGGCGACCAGCGCGACTTGGGGCGCCGCCTCATAGAGGGCGGCATAGTCCCTTGGGCGCCACACCAGGGGGCGCACGAAGCTTGCGTCGGTATAGCCCGGCTCCCGTTCGTTGAAGGAGAAGAAGTGGGGCTCCTTCTTGGCCATGGGCAGGAACACGTCGGGGTGGCGCGTGTACTGGTGCGCAATGGAGGTGGTGCCGCTCTTGGCGGCCCCCACCAGCATGATGTCGGGCAGCTTGGCGGTACGCCCGGCAAATTCAATGTCCATCCAATGCCCGGTGTTTGGTCATTCCAGGGATGTAGTACATGTTGATCCCATGTTTGCGGTAGATCAGCACGGCGGCGGCGATGTTCCAAAGGCTCAAGGTAATGCCCGCGGCGGTGGCGGCGCCCATCATGCCGAACGGCGGGATGAGCAGCAGGTTCAGCACCACGTTCACCACCACGGCGGCCACCACGATCCGCGAAAAGGCCACCTGCCCGCCGGTCATGTTCAGGAAGGCTCCCACCATGCCTGAGCTGGCCGAAATGAAGTGCGCCACCGTCATCACCCGCAGCACGTTGGCACCGCCGGCGAACTGAGGACCGACGAAGCCCATGATGGGCTCCGCGAACACGATCAGCAGCAGGCATACGGGTGCCGTGGTCCAGAAAACCAGCTTGGCCGCGTAATCCAGGGTTTCGCGCAGTTCGCCGTGCTTGCCCGAGTGGTACATCTCGGCGATCTTGGGCATGGCGATGGTCTTGATGGCCCCGATGACGAACTCGATGGCGATGGAAATACGCACGGCCGTGCCGTACACCCCGATCACATCGGTATCCCGGTACCAGGCCAGCATGATCGTGTCCAGGCGGCCGTTGAGGCTGCTGGCCAGCGCCGTGATCATCATGGGCAGTGCCAGGGTGAAATGTTCGCGCATGTCGATGGGCTGCGGCACGGCCTGGTGCTTCACCTCCAACATGCGGTTGTATTTGCGCACGAGGTAAAAACCCACCAAGCCCCAGCAGGTAGTGGCCACCGCGCTGGCCATCACGGGGGTCATGGCATCGCCTGAAAGGAGCAGCACCAGCAACAAGGTGAGCCCCAGGCCGGCCGGTGAACGCAACAACTCGGAAACGCTGATGCGCTTGGTGCCGCGGATGAACTCCACGTTCACCAACAGCAGCGCGCTGAACGGCATGGTGAACGCGATCACCAGCATCACCTGCGGCTTCAGGCCCGCATCGCCCACCAGGCCCCTCAAAGCCAATTCACGCCAGCCCAGGAAAAGAAGGGCCAACAGCAGGGAAAAAGGGATCACGGCCTTGAGCACGCCGTTATGCAGGCTGCGCAACTTCCCCCACTCCCCCTTGGCGCTGTATTCGGCCACCGAGCGCACGTTGGAGCTGCTCAGGCCCAAGGTGGAGATCACGCCCAGCACGGCCATCCATGCGAAGTACAGGTTGTAGTAACCGTTGCCCTCGGCCCCGAAGCGCCGTGCGATGGCCAGCATGAGCCCGTAGGTGAAGGCCATGCCCATGATCCGGTACGCAAAGGCGATGGCACCGCCGCCCACCAGTTCGCGCTGGCCCTTTTTCACGCCGGCCTTCCGTATGAGCTTGCGCAGCTTCACTCGCCCTGCTTTTTCATGGTCACCATGTTCCAAATGGTGAGCAGTATGATGTACATGTCCAAGGTGAAGGACCAATGACGGATGTACAACCGGTCGGCCTCCACCCGGCGCTGCATCAGGGAAAGCTCATGTGTTTCGCCCCGCAACCCCCTGGCCTGCGCCAGGCCCGTGATGCCCGGCTTCAGCCATAGGCGTTGCGCGTACGGGCCGATCAACTGCATGTATTGCTCGGTGTGCGACAGCATGTGCGGGCGGGGGCCCACCACGCTCATGTGCCCCAGGAACACATTGAAGAACTGGGGCATCTCATCCAAGTTGCTTTTGCGCAGGAAGGCCCCGATCCGGGTTATGCGGGGGTCGCCCTTGACGGCCTGCTTGCTATCGGATTCCGCATTCTGCCGCATGCTGCGGAACTTCATGCAGCCGAACGGCTTGTTCACCAGCCCCGTGCGTTGCTGGATGAACAACACCGGGCCCGGCGAGCTCAATTTCACCAGCAAGGCCACGATGGGATATAGCCAGGACATCACCAACATGATCACCAGGGAACTGAAAACCAGGTCGAAGCCCCGCTTCATAAGCCTCCCGATGACATTCTTGTACTTCACCGGATCGATGGCCACCAGTGTCGTCAGGCCGCTTTCGTCGAGGTCGACCTTGAAACCCGTACGGTGCAGCTGGTCCAACATGTTGTTGATCACCAGCACCCGGATGTCCTTCATGGTGCAGAACCGTACCAAGGGAAGCACCTTTACCCCCAACCTGTCCGTGGCGATGTATACCTCATCCACGTTGTGCAGGGTCACGTATTCATCAAATTCCGCCAAGGGCAGGGCCCCGGGGATCACGGAGTCGTCATCCAGCTCAAAGTGGGCCAGTTTCTTATAGCCGTACTCGGGGTGCTCCTCAATCTCCCGCATGAAGCGCTCGGCCACCGGGTTTGTGCCCACGATGACGATCCGCTTGAAGTTGAAGCCCGCCGTGCGGTAGGCCCGGATCGATTTCCAAATACCCAGCCGCACCAGGCCCACCAAGGCTGAAAAGATCAGGAAATTCCACACGTACAGCTTCGGCGGCAGGCCTTGGATATCCACCATGTAGCTCACGGCCAAAGTGCCGAACACCAAGGTGACCAAGGAGGCCAACAGGTCCTTCACCAAGGCTGCGCCCTGCAGCCGCCGCTCCATGGGGCGGAACGCGCCAAGCAGGGAAATGATCACCCAAATGAGTGACATACACCCCAGAAGAAGCCGCACCAACGGCTTGTCCAAAGGTTCAAGGTTGCCGTAAACGAGTTGCACGGCCAGCCCGAAGGAGAAGGCCAGCGCCAGCAGTTCCAACAACAAATAGACGTACCTCTCGTACCTGGACATTGCAAAGGGGCGGCAAATATCCATTGCCGCGGAACACTTCCCTTCAACGATCACAAGAATATGAAGTTTCACCCATCTTTGCCCCAGCTTCGTACCAACTGGGGCATTCCCCATCCCCCAACGAGCACCAAACATGTGCAACAGCTCCCGACCGCCCGTCTTTTGGCGGCGAATTAGCACCATGGAACAGCAACCTGCCGGAAATCCTGCGCGCCTGCGGCACACCCGGCTCATTCCCTTCCTGATGGCCTTGGTATTGGCGGGCTGCGTAGGCAATGAGAAGATCGTGCTGCTGCAGGACAAAAAGGCGCAAGTGCCCTGGGAGGCCCTGGTCGATTCTTCCTGGACCGCCAAGGCACCCACATTTTCCATCAGGCCGGGGGATGTGTTGATGGTGACCGTGGGGCACACCCAGGTGGTGGAGGAAACGATGGGCCAGGCCACTTCGCAAAGCATGGACCTCTACCGTTCGGTACGCCACCCCTACCTGATCGGCCATACCGTGGCCGACGACGGCACGGTAAACGTACCGGGCCTGGGCCCCGTGCGGGTGGAAGGGATGAGCATCCTCGATGCCGAAAAGGCCATCCAAGAGAAAGCGGACAGCTTCTATTCCGATGCCACCGTGAAGGTGGTGATGCTGAATTTCGACATCTCGGTGGTGGGCGAGGTGAACCGGCCGGGGCGCTACCCGATCTACAACAACCAGGTGAATGTGCTCGAAGGGCTGGCCTTGGCCAACGACCTCACGGTGCTGGCCGACCGGTCCCGGATACGGGTGTTGCGCTCGCGCAACGGCACCAACCACCTGTACCACCTGGACCTGAACGACCAGAACATCCTGGCCAACCCCTATTTCTACTTGCAGCCCAACGATGTGGTGATCGTGGACCCCCTGAAGCGCCGCAAGTACTCCGGCCGGGACCCCAATGTGGTGATCAGCGTGCTCACCCTGCTCGTATCCATTGTTACGGTCCTCATCGTGAAACGCTAACCCGGAAACATGAACCCGACCGCTCATCGTGAGGACACCGACCTGAAGGCCTTTCTGGGGAAATACTTACGCGCCTGGCCCTTGGTCGTGGCCGTCGGCTCGGTGTTGCTCGCCTTGGTGGTGCTGGTCATGGTAGCCGTGCAGCCCCGCTACGCCGGCACCACCAGCATCGTTATCAAGGCACCCATGCGGCACGATGACCCGACGCGCCTCGTGCAGCCACAGGAGCCACTGCCGCGCACGGACAAGAGCTACTACTTCAACGAACAGGTCCGCATCACCTCGGAACCCATCTTGCGCAACGTGGTGGACCGCTTGGGCCTGCGGACCACCTACGTGGAGCGGGGAACCCTGGTCGATTGGGACGTGTACGGCCAAAACCCCATCGCGGTGGAATTGGACACCACCAGCGTGGAGGACCTGGCGCATGTGCCCTATGGCGTCACCTTCTACCTTCAACAAGTACAGGGCGATGAGTTCACCTTGGTGGGCGATGGCAAGTACGGGCCCGAAAAACGAACCATCGAAGTGGACCAGCCGGGCCGCTTCGGCGAATGGATCAACTTGGACAGTATGCGTGTACGCATCACCCGCGTGCCGGGAAAGGAGGCGCAGCTCGAAGGCGAAACAGCCGAGATATACGGATTCATCCAACGCGACCCCCGCCAAGTGACCTTGGACCTGATGGGGGCCGTGCTCGGCTCCACCAGCCTGGCCGAGGCCACCACCGTGAACGTGACCTATACCGGGGCACCCAAGGCCAAGGTGCTGGACGTGCTCAACGCCGTGGGCGAAGAGTATGTGAAGGACCATTTGGCCACCCAGCGCGAACAACTCGACAAAACCATCACGATGGTGCAGCAGGAGATCGCCCGGAACGCAGCCGCACTGAACTCCTCCAGCGACAAGCTCGAGAAATTCAAATCCCAGGCGAACATCATCAACATGCAGCATTCCACCATACTGCTGCAGGAAACCCTCAGGGAGCTCGACGACCGAAAGGAATCACTCAAGGTGCAATTGGACTACTACACGAACCTGGTGCGGATGCTCAGCACCCGGAATGAAGCCAAACCGGCCAGCCCCAAGGCTTTCGGGATCACCGATCCGCTGCTGAACGACATGACCACCAATTTCGCCAAGCTGCAGACGGACATCGCCATGATGGAGGCCGAGGGCAAAACGGCCAACCCCAGCTACAACCGCATGGTGCGCCTGTTGGAGGAGCAGCGCGAGAACATCCTGAGCTCCGTGGAAAGCTTCAAGCAGAACACCCGGCTGAGCCTGCAGAACGTGGATAGCCAACGGCAGGATATACTGGCCAGGCAAAGCGCGGTGCCCAAGCTGGACAGGGACCTGATGGACAAGGAACGCGAACAACGCACCTACGAGTCGGTAAATGCGGACCTCATGGCCAGGCTCAGCAGCCTGAACGTGCAAAGGGCCGTGCTCTCACCGGAAGTATCCGTGGCCGCGCCTGCCTACCTGACCAACCTGGACCCCTCCTTCCCCAACGCCGTGATCCTGTTGGCCGTGGCCTTCATGCTGGCCCTGCTCGCACCGTTGGGCTTCCTGATCGCCAAGGCGCTCACCAGCGCCAAGATCGCCGGCACCAAGGACCTGGCCGCCGCATTGCCCGAAGTGCCCGTGGTGGCCAGAATACCCTTCGCCACCCGGCGCGACCCGGCGGATTTCATCAAGCATGCAAACAGCCGTGCATACATGGAGACCGCCAAGCTGGCCGCCTTGCTGGAACAAGGACGCGGACGGACCCCGGAAATGTACCTGATGTGCGGGGCGGACGGCCCCGAGGACGTTGGCCCCACGATAGCCCGCCTGGCCTGGGTGCTGGCCGCCCGCGGAAACCGCGTGCTGCTGGCCGCCGATGGCGAGGTGCCGGCCACCCGCGGTGAACGCCCCCCCTCATTGACCGTCATGAACGGACGTGGGGCCACCCTCGATAGCATCCTATCAGGCGCGGAAGAACTGGGGGTGGACATGGTCCTGGTGCAGGGCACCCGCGTGGACGACCTGGTGATCATGCCGCGCCTGGCCCTGTGCAGCCGGGCCTTGGTGCTGTGCCAACCCGGCATCACCACCCATAACGCCCTGGACAACCTGGCCATGGCGCGTGCCAATGGGCAACTTCCGCCCTTGGCGTTCATCATGGCGGGCCTGATGGAAGACCATCTGCCCGGCTGCGGCCTGCTCAGCCGAAGGGGCGAAAGAGCCTTGGGCCTATGGGGGGCCCTGCGATATCAGTGGCAACGGGCCGTTCGATAATCGTGGCCGCGGTCCATGGCGAAGCGCTTGGTATTTATAACCAATCAATTGCCATACCCCCCCCAGAGCGGGGGTGTGATCAAGTCGTGGCGGCTGCTGGAACGGCTCTGCCGGGATTTTGAGGTGGCGTTGATCAGCCCGCTGAAAGGTACCGACCCGGACCATTTGGATGAATTGAAGAAGCGCCTGCCGCTAATAGCCGTGCATACCCAGGCCATTGATCGCCCGCGCACGGGCCTCAACTTCCTGCGCAGCCTGGTGGCCGCACCCACGTTGAACGTGTACCGCAACCAACATCCCGCGCTGCGCAAGGCAGCCATCATGGCCATCGCCCAAGCCGACCTGGTGCTGGTGGACCACCTGGAGGTATTCCCTTATGTGCCGCGCGGCACGCGCATCCCCGTCGCACTCCACCAGCACAACGCCGAGTTCGTGATGTGGGAACGCTCCCGGGACGTGGCAACCAACCTGGCGGAAAAGACCGTCCTCATGGTGGAGGCCGCACGGGTGAAACGCTTCGAGCGCAAAGCCTGCCAACGGGCCGACCTGGTGTTCGCCGCACCCAACGACCAGGACGAGCTGGCCAAGATCGGCGTGGCGCGGGACCGGTTCCGAACCACCTACCACCTCGGAGACGACAGCGGCCTCACAGCCCCGCCGCTGGAGTTCGGCAAGGCAGACGACAATCTGCTCTATGTAGGCACCCTCAGCTGGCCAGCCAATGCCGACGGCCTGCTGTGGTTCTTGGCGGATATATGGCCCAAGCTCAGGCATAGGCATCCCGCCTTGACCATGGACATCGTGGGGCGCGGCGCCGATGGCACGCTCCAACAAGCCGTGGCCGCTGCCCCCGGCGTAACCCTGCACGGCTTCGTGGACGACCTGGAGCCCTTCTACCGCAAGAGCAAGGTGTTCATCGCGCCCCTGCGATTCGGCAGCGGCACCAAGGTGAAGGTGATCACCGCCATGTACCGCGGGCTGCCCTGTGCCACCACCTCCGTGGGCGCTGAAGGCCTGGACTTGGTGCCCGACCGTCACATTATGCTGGCCAACGACGTAGAAGGCATGGTTTCAGGGATTGACAAACTGATCAGCGACAAAACCTATTGGACCGCCATAAGCAGCGCCAGCCGTGAAAAAGCCCGTACCGAACTGGCATGGGACCCGATGCTGGACCGCCACGTGGCCGACCTCCTCCATCTACTGCCGGAAAGCACACCCCCCCTCTAATGCTTTTCAATTCAACCAACTACCTCCTGTTCCTGCCCTTGGTGCTGGTGCTCTACCACCTCATCCCCAAGGCGTACAGATGGATCATGCTCCTGGCGGCGAGCTACTACTTCTACATGTCGTGGAAGCCGTTCTTCGCCATCTTCATGTTCATCTCCACTGCCGTGGACTATTGGTCCGCCATCAAGATGGACCAGACCCTGGACCGCCAGGTGAGAAAGCTGTACATGGCGGCCAGCGTGGTGGCCAACCTGGGGCTCCTGTTCTTCTTCAAATACCTCAACTTCTTCACCTACAACATCGAGTTCCTGTTCTCGAAGGTCCATGTCTACTACGACTCGCCCGTACTGGACATCATCCTACCCCTGGGCATTTCATTCTACACCTTCCAGAGCCTGAGCTACACCTTCGACGTGTACAAAGGCAAGGACAAGGCCGAATACCACTTCGGCTATTTCGCCCTGTATGTAAGCTTCTTCCCGCAGCTGGTGGCCGGCCCGATCGAAAGGGCCGGGAACCTCATACCCCAACTGCGCCTGCAGCCACCGGCCACCAAGGACGATGTGCACTATGCCATCAACAAGATCCTGCTCGGCTACTTCAAGAAAGTGGTGGTGGCGGACAACATCGCACCATACGTTGACCAATTGTACAACAACGTGCCCAGCGCATCCGGCCTGCAGTATGCCATTGCGGCCGTGCTCTTCACCGTGCAGCTGTACTGCGACTTCAGCGGATATACCGACATCGCCCTGGGCTCGGCCAGGTTGATGGGCGTGCGGCTGATGGACAACTTCAACAGGCCCTTCAACAGCACCAGCCTCAGCGAGGCGTGGTCCAAGTGGCACATCTCCCTCACCTCATGGATCGGCGACTACGTCTTCAAGCCGTGGATCCGCAAGGCACCGGACCATGCCAGCCTGATCACCATCGCCACCTTCCTGATCTTCGGCTTCTGGCACGGGCCCACCTGGAACTTCATCCTCTTCGGCCTCTTCCACGGGGTGGCCATGGTGATGCAGCGCAAGTACCTGCGCTACAAGCCGCTCAAGGCCTTCAATAAATCGGCGCCCATGCGGCCCGTGTGGATCACGTGGAACTTCATCCTGCTCACCTTCTCCTGCATCTTCTTCCGCAACAGCGCCACCGATGCCATCACCGTGATCCAGCACATCGCCACGGATTTCCGCCTGTCCATGGCCGACCTGCGATCGGGGTACTTCGCAGAGATGGCCTTCGGGCTATTCTTCGCCGCCTTGGCCTGGGCCACCACCCTCTTCCCCCGGAGCCTGCGCTTCCGATACGACAAGCTGTACATCGTGGGCATGCTGCTGGTGATCTTCATCTTCGGCTCCGACTCCCGCAATCAGTTCATCTACTTCCAATTCTGAGCAGGCAATGCGCACCCTGATACGCAGTTCGGTCTTCTTCATCATTGCCTTCGTCGCCGTGGCCTTGGCCATTGATACCCTGATGGAACGATGGGCCTTCTTTGCCGACCCACAGTCCAACCAGTCCAAGGTGCGCCGCCTGATACTCAGCGACGACCCCGGTGAGATCGCCGTGTTCGGCAGCTCCAAGGCCCGCAGCGCGTTCATCCCCGACAGCCTCGGCCCCACGGTGTACAACTACGCCATGGAGAAGAGCAACTTCGACGTGGTGGAATTCCTCCTGGAGACCGAGCTCGCGAAGGAGCGGAAAACGCCGGTGATCATCGAGCTCAACCACCGCTTTTTCATCCACGCACCACGGCAGACCATCGATGCGGCCACCTTCACGCCCAACCTCGGCCTGCCCGGGGTACGCGAATTCCTCGAACGATCGGACCGTTTCGAGTACCGTTTCCTGGTGCCCGGCCTCCGGTACTTCGGCGCCGTGAAGGAGGCCCTGCGCAAAGGGCTCAATGATGAGGGCTCGGCCACGCGGGCCGCCGTCAAGGGCGGCATGTTCACCGAAAGGGCCGCGCCACCCGCCCTGCTGGCCAACCAAGTGGCCGCCCGCGAGCGCTCCATCGCCCTGCGTGAGAAGCTGACCCGCGACATGCACGATGTGAAAGCGGTCGTATCGGCCGAGGACCGCAAGCGACTGGAATACCTGGACGCCTTCCTGCTGTTCAGCGCCCCCCCCGAGCGCGTGGCCCGCTTCGAGGAACTCCTCGCCAGCCGGCCCGACAGGCAGTTCTTGATGGCGTATACCCCCCAGCACTGGAGCGAACTCAAGGGTATCGCCAACTTCGGGGATATCACCGACCTGTTCGCCGGGATCCAGGAGCGCCATCCCAACTTCCATTTCTACGACTACTCGCACATGGAGCTGCCGGACGATGCCTTCAAGAACAGCAGCCACCTGAACAACAAGGGCGCGCGGGCATTCTGCGCCGCCTTCAAGCACGACGCGGGCCCATACCTGCAAGAGCATTGACTTCCGGCCCGAAACCCCGACCTTTGCACCCCCGCCCGCAGCTCCATACGCCCCCAAGGCAGCAATGAACATCCCCGCCAACATCCACCCCGTGTTCGACCGCCTGCTGCAGCGCAGCGACAAGGAGGCCCTGCTCGGCCAGCGCGGCTGCGCGGTATGGATGACCGGCCTGAGCGGCAGCGGCAAAAGCACCATCGCCATCGCTTTGGAGCGCCAGCTCCATGGGGCCGGCCGCTACGCCGTTGTCCTGGACGGCGACAACATCCGCACCGGGATCAACAACAACCTGGGCTTCAGTGAGACCGACCGCACCGAAAACATCCGCCGCATTGCCGAGGTGGCCAAGCTCTTTGTGCAGAACGGGGCCGTGGTGGTGTGCACCTTCGTGAGCCCCACCATCGCCATCCGCGAGCAGGCCCGGGCCATCATCGGCGCCGACGACTTCATCGAGGTGTTCGTGGACACCCCTTTGGAGGAATGCGAACGGCGCGACGTGAAGGGCCTCTACGCCAAGGCACGCGCCGGCCAAGTGAAGGATTTTACCGGCATCAGCGCCCCGTTCGAGGCCCCCCCGGCACCCACGCTCCGCATCGCCACCATGGGCCGCACGGCCGAGCAGAATGCAGGGGAACTATACCAATACCTGACCACACGACTCGTACAGCAATGAGCTCGACACATTCCTACCGACTGACGCACCTCAAAGAACTCGAAAGCGAAAGCATCCACATCCTGCGGGAAGTGGCCTCGCAATTCGAAAGGCCCGTCCTGCTGTTCAGCGGCGGCAAGGACAGCATCGTTTGCTTCCACCTCGCCCGCAAGGCCTTCTACCCCGCCAAGGTGCCCTTCCCGCTGCTACACGTGGACACCGGCCACAATTTCGAGGAAACCATCGCCTTCCGCGACCAGCTTGCGGACAAGTACGGCGTGGAACTGCTCGTGGGCAGCGTGCAGAAGAGCATCGATGAGGGCAAAGTGGTGGAGGAGACCGGCTACTATGCCAGCCGCAACAAGCTACAGATCAACACCCTGCTCGAGGCCATCGAAACGAACAAGGTGGACTGCGCCATCGGAGGGGCACGGCGCGACGAGGAAAAGGCCCGCGCCAAAGAGCGCGTCTTCAGCCACCGGGACGAATTCGGCCAGTGGGACCCGAAGAACCAGCGGCCCGAACTGTGGAACCTGTACAACGGCCGCAAGCGGCCCGGTGAGCATTTCCGCGCCTTCCCCATCAGCAACTGGACCGAGATGGACGTGTGGCAGTACATCCTGCTGGAGAACATCGAGATCCCGAGCATCTATTTCAGCCACGAACGCGAGGTGTTCGAACGCGACGGCGTGATCTATGCCAATTCGCCGTTCATGAAGCTGAAGCCCGACGAGAAGCCCTTCATGAAGCGCGTGCGCTTCCGCACCATCGGCGACATGAGCTGCACCGGTGCGGTGGATTCACCCGCATCCACCTTGGAGGAGATCATCGAGGAGGTGGCCAGCACACGCACCACCGAACGCGGCAGCCGCATGGACGACAAGCGCAGTGAGGCCGCCATGGAGGACAGGAAAAAGGAAGGATACTTCTGATCACCCGATCAGGCAACATCATCACCAAGAGCATGAGCACGCAAGGCATGGGCGAAAGATCCACCGCCCGCACGGACACCAAGGGATACTTGGACATGGACCTGCTCCGCTTCACCACGGCGGGCAACGTGGACGACGGGAAGAGCACCTTGATCGGACGGCTGCTGTATGACAGCCGGGCCATCTTCGACGACCAGCTGGAGGCCGTGGAACGCGCCAGCTCAAAGCGGGGCACCGGCGAGGTGGACCTGAGCCTGCTCACCGACGGGCTGCGGGCGGAGCGCGAACAGGGCATCACCATCGACGTGGCCTACCGGTACTTCGCAACACCGCGGCGCAAGTTCATCATCGCCGATACCCCGGGCCACATCCAGTACACCCGCAACATGGTCACCGGGGCCAGCACCGCCAACCTGGCCATCATCCTGGTGGATGCGCGCAAGGGCATGCAAGAGCAGACCGCCCGCCATGCCTTCATCGCATCGCTGCTGGGCATCCCCCACGTGGTGTTCTGCATCAACAAGATGGACCTGGTGGATTATGACGAAAACGTCTTCCATACCATCAAAAGCCAGCTGGAGGACTTTAGCAGCAAGCTGGAGGTGCGCGACCTCAACTTCATACCCATCAGCGCCCTGAAGGGCGACAACGTGGTGAAGCGCAGCACCAACATGGACTGGTACCAGGGCACCACCCTGATGTACCTGCTGGAGAACATCCACATCGCCGGCGACCTTAACCACATCGACCGCCGCTTCGCGGTGCAGCATGTCATTCGGCCCATGACCGACGAATGGCACGATTTCAGGGGTTTTGCAGGGCAGATCGAGGCCGGCATCTTCCGCGTGGGCGAGCAGGTGCAGGTCCTTCCGAGCGGGTTCCAAAGCACCATCAAGTCCATCCACGTGGGCGACCAGGAGGCCGAGGAGGCCTTTGCACCCCAGAGTGTGGTGATGACACTGGCGGACGAGATCGACATCAGCCGGGGCGATATGATCTCCGGAACGAACAACCTGCCCCAGACCAGCCAAGACATCCACGTTATGCTGTGCTGGTTGAACCAACGGCCCTTGCAGCCCAACGGGAAGTATGCGCTGAAGCACACCTCCCGCGATGCGCGCTGCATGGTGAAGGAGGTGGCCTACAAGATGGACATCAACACACTGCGCCGGTTGGACGACAAGGAGATCGGGATGAACGACATCGGGCGGGTGCAACTGCGCACCACCGTGCCGTTGCACTATGACCTGTATACGCGCAATCGCAGTACGGGCAGCCTGATCCTGATCGACGAGGCCACCAACGAGACCGTGGCGGCCTGCATGATCGTTTAAGCACGGCGCCGGGCCCGGTGCCGGTGCAGCAGGAAGATCCCTGCGGCAGCACCTGCGGCATCCGCCAACAGGTCCACCACGTCGCCGTGGCGGCCCAGTTGCATCCATTCCTGCAGCACTTCCACGGCCGCACCCAAAAGCACGGCGCCGCCCCACGCGGCCCAACGGACCCCACGTGGTCCCATGCGGCCCTGTCGAAGGGATAGGGCCAAGGCCAACAGCAGGCCCTGCACGCCGAACAGCACGGCATGCACGATCTTATCCAGATGGATGGTGGCCGCCCACGAAAGCCTGGGGACCTCGTTCGCGGGCATCAGGGTTACCCAAAGGGTAGCCAACGCCCACAGCCAGGCCCATGTAGCGGCCCGCCGCTCCAATAGGTCGGCAAGCTTGCCCGGCAGCCTCACCCGATGCTCTCCTGGTATTGTTCCGCGGTGAGCAGGCCCTCCAGCTCAGCCGGGTCCTTCATCTTCACGCGGACCAACCAGCCAGCCCCGTACGGGTCCTTGTTCACCGCCGACGGGTCATCGCCCAAGGCCGGGTTCACCTCCAAGATGGTGCCCGATACCGGCATGAACAGGTCACTCACCGTCTTCACCGCCTCCACGGTGCCGAAAACGGCTTCCCGGTCCACATCCTCACCCTCGGTGTTGATGTCCACGAAGACGATGTCGCCAAGTTCACTCTGCGCATGGTCGGTAATGCCGATCACGGCCTCGCCGCCTTCCACGCGGACCCACTCGTGGTCCTTGCTGTACTTCAGTTCCGCTGGGGTGTTCATGTTCCGTTTCTGTAATTGTTCGGTCGCCGTGCAAATATGCCCCTTATTGGGTCAACGTGAAGCGCAGGCTGAGGCCGATGTTGGTGTTGCTGCTGGGGAAGGAGGTGCTGATGACCGGTTTATTGATCACCCGCTCATAGAAGGCGCGCAGGTTCAGCCGCTGGTCGATCACGTAGTCCGCGCTGGTCTTGATGGAGATGATGTCCTGGCCGGCGGTCACCTGGTTCTGGCCCTCCTCGATCTTGCGGATCACGGTGTTGTTCTGGCGCCAGCTCAGGTCCACCCGTAGGTTGAGATCGCTTTGCGGGGTCTTGCCGCCGATCTGGAAGGGGAACTTCACCTTCTTGAAGCGGTACCCGCTGCCGATCACGTATTCCTTGCCGCGCACCTCGGTCACCTGGTAGTTGGTGAGGCCCAGGCTCAGGTTGCGGTCACGGTTGTACTCGAACTTGGCCAGCAAGCTGTTGTGCAACGTGGCATCGAAATTGACGAACGGGTGCATCACCTCGGAGATGGTGATCATGGTGATCTCCCGCTCGGGCAGGAAGTTGCCGCCTGCGTCCATCGCACTGCCGCCCGGCTCGTACAGCAGGTTGGTCTGGTAACTGCCGATGTTGAACGTGCTCCGGTAGCTGTGCTTCACGCTGAAGGTGCGGAACACCTTCTTGAACAGTTCCAGCCGTGAAAGCCCGTCGTAGGTGATGTCCCAGTTGGGCAGGGGCATTTGCTTGAAGGGATTGAGCTTCACTTTGTCGGGGCTCTTCCCGGTGTAGGCTGCCATGAAGGCCCCTATGACGACCTGCTGGTTGGTGCCGCCATAGCCCAGCCAATACACGCTGTCCGTGGGCATGCTGCGGTCATCGGCGGCGCCAAGCCGGGCGCTGATCACCTTGCGGGCCTCCAGCATTTGCTGGAAGATGCTGTTCACGAAGTTCTCGTCGTCGCGGCTGAAGGTGGTGCCCCAATTGATGGTGCTCACGCTGAAGTTGCCCATGTTGCGTGGGCTGTCGTTCACATAGCGCCCCTCTGCCGCGTTCCAGCGGAAGAAGGAGCTGCTGTTCTCGCTCTGCGTCCGCGTGGCCATCAGCTCGATGCGCATGCTCTTGAAGGGCTCCAGCGAGAGGCGCCCGTTGATGGTCTCGTTGCGCGTATTGGTGTAGGGATTGAAGATGCTGGGCGTTTGTACGAGCCAGCCCTTGCCGGCGGCCTCGGAGGCGAAATCACGCACGAAATTGCCGCTGAGGTCCTGGTTCTGCTGGCCCAGCAGGAAGCCGAACCCGGGCGCACCGAAGTCGCGGTCCATGCCGATGATGTTGCTGCCCCGGCCCCAGCCCGGCAGCAGGATGCCGCTGGTCTGGCTGTAGGTGATGGTGCCCGTGCGCACGGTCATCAGCACGCGCGCCAAGCCTTCCAGCGGATTGAACTTGGGCCCGGTCTTCTCCTCGGTCTTGCCCTTGTCCTCGCCCTTCTTGGCCCCCGGCGCCTGGCCTGCGGTGCGCCCCTTCACGTTGCTGTTGCTGCGCGCCTTGTCGTTGATCTTCTTGAGGTACTTCACCTTGTTGTACAGGCTCACGAAGTTCAGCTGGCCGTTGAGGTTGATGGTGCGCGAGTTCTGGATGGTGTGGCCGATGCTGTCCTGGGTGAGCGGCGCGCGGTCCCACTTGTACCCCGCCCCGTACGTGGCATTGGCCGTGATCCAGTCCGTGATCGGCAACTTGTCCAGCGGCAGGGTGTAGGTGAAGTTCACCGTATGGTCGTACGTGGTGGTTTCCCCGAAGCGTTTCAGGCTGGTGAGCACGCTGTCCTTCCATACGCGGTACTGGTCGCGGTCGTCGGCGTTCACCCGGCCGGCGGGCTCGCCGATGATGCTGTTGTTGTTGGCGTTGTAATCCACCTTCAGGCTCTTGGTGATCTCGTAGCGGAAGCCATACTGGTTGGTCCAGTTGAAGGTCTTGTTGTAGGTGGGGGTGGGCGGCAGGCTTTGGATGTCGGGGTTGGGCCGGATGAGCCGCTCCAGGTAGGTGCGGTCGATGGCCGTGCGGGCGGTGATCTGCTTGAACCCGAGGTTGAAGTTGAAATCCTTCACCAGGCGCAGCCACTTGCTCTTGCCGATGAAGGCCACGTTCTCGAACGGCTTCACGGGGCGGGCCTTGGGATTGTGCTGGTAGGTGAGCGCACCACGGTAGGTGCGGGTGTTCTCATACTGGGTGTTCACGTCATGGAATTCCTGGTCGCTGTAAGAGTACGACAGGCCGAAGTTGGACACATCGTAGAAGTGCTCGCCCTTGGCGCCCGGCGAGCGCTCCTTGTGCACGTTGGTGAAGTTGATGCTGCGGCGGCGGGTATAGGTGCGCAGCTCCTTCATCCGCTGTTTCTTCTCCTCGCGGGTGAGAGACCGGGTGGATTCGTTCCACTTGATGTCGGGGTTCAGCGGGTCGTACTCGGGGTTGATCACCTCCTCGGAATAGCCCAGGTACATCGGCACGCGCACGCCGCTCTTCTCGGGCAGGAATTTGCTCATCTCCAGGTTGGCGGCCACGTCGATGCCGTAGCGCGTATCCCTCTGGCGCTCGCTCACCTTCTTGTCGATGCTTCCCCACCCGGGCGTGCTGTAGTTGCCGGCCACGCTGAGCGTCCCCAGGTCGGCCAAGGTGGTGTTCACCCGCCCGATGGCGGCCCAGCCCCCGTGCTGGTCGAAATCGGTGAGGCGCATCTCGTTCACCCACACCTCCACGCATTTGCTGGTGCCGTCGTCGGGGGCCCACGGGTTGGCGGTCGCACCGTCACGCTTGGGGTTGCGGATACCGATCATGATGGTGTTCATCAGGCTCAGGTTGGGGTTGCCCACCACCGACACCCGCCGGTCGCCGTCCATGAAGGTGTAGCGCTGGTTGGTGGGGAAGCCCACCTGGTTGCGCTGCATCTTCACGTCGTTGAGCTTGGCGAACTCGATCACCATGTTGTTGTCCTCGGGCCACACGTTGTACGGGTCGCTGTTGAAGAAGGCCGAGGGTTTCACCGGCACCTCGTACTCGTAGTAGTTCTGCTCGTAGTCGTTGCCCAGGCGGATGAACACGCTCACATCCCCGTAGGCGATGGGCCTGTCCACATCCATGCTTTCGGCGTGCACGTACATGCGGAGCTTCTTGTAGCTGCGCACGTCCAGGCTCACGTTGCGGAACACGGCGCGGGCATCGCCATCGCGCAGCCCGCAGGTTGACAGGCTGAGCGCCTGCTCGTTCAGGCTGCGCAGGTTGGCGCTGGCGATGTCGGTCTCCTGGTTGATGCCCGGCGGCAGCACGTAGTTGATCGGGGTCCGGTTGCCGTTCTCCTCGATGTTCACCGCGGCCACATCAAAGGTGGTCTGGTCGGGGTCGCCGCCGATGACCTCACCGGGGGTGTCCAGGCTCTGGATGTATTTGCGCCATTCGCCGCGCACGAAGTCCAGGCGCGCGAAGCGCAGCACCACCGGCTGCGACCAGCCCTTGAGGAAGATGCGCATGAAGCGGATGGAGCGGAAGTCCTGGATGCCGTTCACGCGCTTTTCGGGCTGGCGTACCGGCACCTTGAACTGGTACCAGTACACCTCCTTGCCGCTTGGGCTGCGCCCCAGGATGCGATCGGTGATGAAGTTGCGGCCCACCACCATCTCGGAAGGCTTCAGCTTGATCCGGTACTGGAAGTAGCTCTCGCTCTCGCTCAGGTTCTGGTCCTGGTTGATGTCTTCGCTGGTGGGCAGCGTGGTGTACTGCGTGGGATATGACTCGGGGCTGTCCTCATCGGTGATGGAGTTGCCCTCCAGGCCGTTGAACCGCTTGTAGCGGTCCAGGATGGAGCGTGGCGGGCTGTCGTAGTCGCTTCCGCGGAAATAGTGGTAGTCGTCCGCCGAGGGGTCGTTGATCCAGCGCGCCCGGGCACCGGGGTTCAACGCGTTGAGGTAATCGGCGAAGAAGGTCTGCTCGTTCAGCCCCGATTGGAAGGTATTGGCGTCCGTGCTGGACAGGCCGTCCATGCCAACGTCCTGGTAGCGGTACGTGTTCTGGTCGGTAATGGCAAAGGCATTGACCACGCTCTGCGTGGTGGGCACCACGCCCCAGGCCGTTTGGTCCGTGGTGGCGGCCAGGTCGGAGGGGCTCTTGGGCAGGCCGTTCTCGAAGCTCTTGCGGCTGTCGCGCAGCACGTCCTCGCTCAGGTTGCCCAGGTTGATGTACAGGTCCCCGCCGGTGGTGTTCTCCGAGTCCACGTTGCTGGCAGGCTCCCCTGCGGCGTTGCTCACCGACTGGTGGAAGGGGTCCATCACCCAGAACTGCACCGTCTCGATGTTGCTGGCCTCGAAGTCGGTGGTGGTCACCCGCCGTTGCATGCCCGCCCAGCTCGCATCGGGATCTTGCAGGTTGCCGAACTCGTCCAGGTCGGGGTTGTAGTTGTACGGCCCGCGCTCGGTGGGATAGTAGGCCAGGTCCAGCACCGGGATGTTGCTGGGCGTGCCCGTGGCCAGCTGGCGGTTGGGGAACACTTCCTTCTCCAGCACTTCCCGCGTGCGGTTGTCCGTATCGGAACCTGCCGGCAGCGGCGGCTTCAGGCTGTTGTTGTTGAAGAACAGGGGGTCGATGACATACCACGAAAGCAGCGCGCGCTTGAAACCGGTGCGCAGGTCGTTGATGTATTCGCCCTCGGGGAAGAGGTCGCCCGTTTGCCCTTGCGGTGTTGCGGCCAGGAACCATTGGCTCTGGGTGCGCATGTCGATGTTGCTGATGCTGCCCTCGAAGTCGTCGATGTAGCTGGTGCCGCCCTTGCCGATGGCCCGGCTGTGGCCGGGGATCAGGTAGGCGCCCTCCACGCTGGCATCGATGGAGCTGGTCTCCTTGGTTGCATAGAAGGGCAGCTTGTCCACCAGGCGGGTGATCAGCCCGCTCTCCTTCTTCCAGTTGGCATCCAGGCCCAGAATGGTGTTGGCGATGGGCTCATCCCCCACGTTCACCTTTTGGGTGAGGGGACGCTCGTACAGGTTCATCACGGTGCCGCCCAGCACCAGGTCCTTGTTCACCTTGTAGTCGAAACGGGCGCCCGCCAAGGTCTTGGTCTGTATGCTGAACAGGGTGTTGCTCTCGAGGCTCACGTTGATGGGCGTGCCGCTCTCGAGGATGCCTTGGTTGAGGATCTTCACCCGGCCCAGGTTGTAGTCCACGGTGTAGTCCTGGTTCTCCACCAGCCGCACGCCGCCGGCGGTCACGCTCACCGAGCCCTGCGGGATGTTCACCGAGTTGAGGCTGATCACGTCGCTGCTGGCGCTCTTGTAGCTGCCCTTGAGCTTGAAGCGGTTCAGCTCCGGCATGTTCTCGGCCGCCGTCTTGGTGCTGTCGTACAGGGCCTGGAACACGATGTTCTGCCGCACCAGCGTGTCCTGCACCGGGCTTGCCGGGTTGGGGCCGATGAGCTGCCGGTTGAGGTAGCTGCCGAAGGGTTCCAGCACCGGGAAGAAGATGCGGCCGTTCTGCGAGTTGATGGTACCACCGGTGGTGGCCGCATTGTCCACCCAGTCGAACCAGCCGTCGGAATTGGGCGCCCCTTGCTGGTCGATACGGTCCAGCCCCAAGGCATGCAGCAGGGTCACTTGGTCGATGGGGGCCCTGGGGATGTAGTTCAGGTCAACCCCGGTGGTGGGGTTGTTGTACAGCAGGTCGAGGCGGAAATCCTGGGCATTCACCTGGAAGGCACCCAAGGAATACACGTTCTTCATCATCAGGTCCCACAGCGGCAGCCGCGGGTCGGTGATGGTGGCCTTGAGCAACCGCACCATCAGGGCCTTGGGCGGGGCGATGCCGTCGGTACTGAACTCGCCCACCTGGTAGGTCTGCCCTTGGTAGGTGTACTGGTAGGCCACCGCCAGCACCTCGTCGTTGTTCAGGTTCTGGTTCAGGCCGATGAAGCCGAGCCGCTCGTTGAGCGTGTATTCGTTGGGGGTAAGCAGGCGGGCGCTCTCCAGCTTCTCGTAGTGCTTGCTGGCCTGCAGGCCCATGACCTGCAGGGCCGCGGCCGCCGAGGTGAAGGAACGGATACCCACGTTGTTGGCCACCAGGTTGTACAGGCTGTTGGCACTGTTGGACGCCTCGATGCCGGGCCCGTCGGTGATGATGCCGCTGTTCACCAATGCCGCGCTCACCCGGTTGGCATTCACGCTGGCCGGGCTGGCATCCTCGCCCAGGTCGGTGAAGGCCACGATGTTGCGGTTGTTGGTGTAATCGCTGCGCGTATTGGTCACCCACACCTCGACCTTGGTGACCTGCACGCCGCTGTTCACCGTGGGCAGCGTGCGCAGGGCATTCTCGTAGTTGTCGCGGAAGTAATAGCTCAGGAAGTAGTACTTGTTGGCCTCGTACTGGTCGGCCTTGATCTCGAAGTTGGTGGTTTGCGCGCCGCCCGCCACGGCGATGTTCTTGCGCTGGCCCTTCTCCTGGCTGAAGATGGCGGTGGCCGTGAGCCGGCCGAAACGCAGCTCGGTCTTCAGGCCGAACAGGCTTTGGCTTCCTTGGATCAACTGCCCGGTGAGCGGCAGGCTCACGTTGCCGGCCTCCAGCTTCTGGATGATGTCGTCCTCATCACCCGCGAAGTTCAACTTCACCTGGTTCTCAAAGTCGAACGTGGCCTCGGTGTTGTACGCGGTATTGATCTTCAGCTTGGTGCCGATGTTGCCCACCAGGTTGAGCTGGATCTTCTGGTCGAAGTTGAAGGTGGTGATCTTCCGCTGGTCCACCGGTATCCGCGGGTTCTCCGTCTTGCTGGTGTTGAGCCCGAAAGTGACCTCGGCGCTGCCCTGCGGCCGGATATCGATGTTGCAGCCGCCGAAGATCCGGCAGAAGGCCTCGCTGCGGACCTGGATGCTGGGGATCAACCCCTTGGTGGCCCGTTCAGTCTCCTCCTGGTTCTTCTCGGCCCAGTAGGTCTTCATGGCCTTGTCCATGTCGTAGTTCATGTACTCCTCCAGCGACATGCTCTGGGGCGGGCGGTAGTCGATGTTCTCCCCCATACGGCTGCGCAGGATGTACTGGCCCGTTTCAGGGTCGTAGATCACGTCATTGGTGACGTTGTCCGGGGTTCCCAGATCGATCGTACCGGTATTGGTGCCGTCCATGCCCGGCGGGTCGATGATCGGGTAGGGCAGGTCGATCTGCGGGCTGTCCACCGGCAGCGATGGCGGCGCCTGCCAGTTGCCTTGCGCGGCCCCCATGGCAGCCCCGAGCACCAGCAGCAAGGCCATGGTGCGCAACAGGATGCGGAGGGGCTGGGCGGTGATCATCGGGGCCTCGGGATGCTCAGTTGTTCTTCAGCGTGAGCCGGATCAGTTCCTCCACTCCGGGCAGGTCATCCTTGTGTTCATCGATCACACGTTGCAGCGCCCTTTCCGCCTTGGAGCGGTCTATGCCCAAGGAGATCAGCGCTGACAACGCCTCGGCGCGCATGGTATTGCTTCCGCCCACGGCGGCATGGATCCGCTTCTCGATGGGATTGGCCGCCAGCTTGCCCTGCAGCTCCTGCACGATGCGCTGCGCCAACTTGGGCCCAATGCCTTTCACGGCCCGCAGCACGCCTTCATCGCCCACCATGATGGCCGTGCGCAGGTCGCTGGCGCTGCGGGCCCCGGTGATGGCCATGCCGATGGTGGTGCTCACGCCCTGTACGCCGATCAACTGCCGGAAGAGGTGGCGCTCCTCGGGATCGAGGAACCCGTACAGCTTGTGCTCGCTTTGGCCGCTCCGCACATCGACGCTCACCGCGTAGTGGATGAAGAATTTGGCCGCCCCCTTCCCCGGCAGCCGCGCATAGGTGTCCGGCGTGATGTACACCAAGTACCCCACGCCGCCGCATTCCACCACCGCATGGCCGGGGGAACGCTCCACGATCTCACCGCGCAGACTGTCTATCATTCATGGCCTCCCATGGGCATCTGCCGCAGGGACGGGGGGTACAGGTGCTACAATGCGCCGGGGGTTTGGGATGAAGGGGCTGCAAAGTAAGCGGAAGTCCCGAACCTGCGGCAGCAAATGTGGATACCCCGGTCCCGGGGCCCGGCACACCCCCGCAACCGGACAGCCCCGCCCGGCGGCTTGTCGACATCTTTGGGCCATGCGCATCGTCTTCTTCACAGGGGCCGGCGTCAGCGCCGAAAGCGGCCTGCGCACCTTCCGCGACAGCGATGGCCTATGGGAGCAATACCGGATAGAGGACGTGGCCACCCCAGAAGCCTTTGCCCGCAACCCGGAATTGGTGCTGCGCTTCTATGACCAGCGCCGCAAACAATTGCTGGACGCACGGCCCAACGCGGCCCACTTGGCCATTGCCGAACTGGAGCGCCACTTCGATGTGGACGTAGTGACCCAGAACGTGGACGACCTGCACGAAAGGGCCGGCAGCACGCGGGTATTGCACCTCCACGGGGAGTTGCTGAAGGCCCGCAGCACCGTGGACCCGGACCTCGTGGTGCCCATCAACGGGCCCTCGCTCAAGCTGGGGGACCTCTGCCCCTTGGGTTCCCAACTCCGGCCACATATCGTCTGGTTCGGCGAGGAAGTGCCCCTGCTGGACGATGCCGCCGCACTGGTGGCACGGGCCGATGTCCTCGTGGTGGTGGGCAGCTCCCTGCAGGTGTGGCCTGCGGCAGGGCTGGTAAACGCCGCACCGCCCCATGCCCAGGTCCATGTGGTCGACCCCAAGCTTCCGGACAGCCCGGCAACCTTGGGCCGCAAGGTCACCTACTGGAAAGAAAAGGCCAGCACAGGCGTACCCATGCTGGCCCATCGACTCAGGGAGAGTGGAGCTTAACGAGCGACCACCAAGCGCTTGGTGGCCAATGTTTTTCCTTGGCGTTCGAGCACGGCAAACCAAACCCCGCTGTCGAGGTCGTCACTGCTGAGCTGTACGCGGCCCTGTGCGGCGGAAAGAGGCTTCACCCGCTTGCGCTCGCCCAAGAGGTTGTAGAAGGCCAAACGGGCCCCGGTCGCCACGGCCGGGGACAGGTCGTAGTCAAACGTCACAGCCCCGTCGATGGAAGGGTTCGGGTACGCGGTGAAGCCGCGGACCATGCCCCGCTCGGCCACGCCGTTGGGGTCGAGCGCCGTGAATACCACATCCACCCATGTGCTGTCCTCGGTGTCCACATCAAACCAAACGAAACGGAACGAGGAAGTGCCCGTGATCCCGCGAGGCATGTAATCCCCATAGAATCCATTGAACTCCTCTCCGGGCGCCATGCTCACCGCTTGATGGGCCACCCAAACGTCGCGTTCACCGGCATCCACGGCGTCATAGCACAAGGTCCAGCAGAAATAGTTCTGCGTGCCCGGCAGGACATCCACCTCATAGCGCTTCACATTGATGGTGCGCGTCTCCTCGGTGATGTTGGTCGTTGTCAAAGCCTGCTGCAAGGTCTGGAACGGGTCACCGTTCAGTTCCTCCATCACATGCAGGGTTTGGCCGTTCACCATGTCCCCCGCGGCATTGGTGAGCGATACGGGAACGGTCTGCGCCCAGGAAGCCCCGGCAACGGCCAAGGCCAAGATCGAAGAAATGTAGCGTGCTTTCATGTTGTATCGGAGGCCTTTCAGCGAACCTCTACAAATGTAGGCCAACACGAGACCAATACCATTCGCTTGGAAATAGGTCGCAATCCGGCAGGATTCCAATGATCGCATCCTCATTTTAACATCCCAAGTAGGCCGCACGCTACATTCGACCATTCAATAGCCTTCGCCAACAACAAACCCGACCATGAAGAAAACCCTACTCCTTTCAGCCTCCCTGCTCTTGGCAGGGAGCACCGCGTTCGCCGATTGTCCCGCAGGACAGAATGAGGTAACGGTGTCCATCACCACCGACCGCTACGGCGATGAAACGACATGGACCCTCACCGGGCCTAGCGGGGTACCCATGTATGCCTCCGGGGGACCATACACCACCCAATCATCAAACGGGGCCTACCCCCAAACCCCTGTTACGGTGTGCATCCCCGACGGCAGCCTGGTGATCTTCACCATTTATGATGCCTACGGCGACGGGCTGTGCTGCAGCTACGGCCAAGGCACCTACTCGGTGACCATGAACGGCAACGTGGTGGTTCCCTATGCCAGCTTCCAGACGAGCCGCCAGAGCATTTTCCTGGCCGCTGCCCAGGCTCCTGACCAGGATGTGGCCATGCAGGCCATCACCTTGGCCGAGATGATCGGGGCCGGAAGCACCCCGATCAAAGGGACCGTGCGGAACTTCGGATCCTCCGCCATCAGCTCCTTCCAAGTGAGCTACTCCATCGATGGAAGTGCAGCCGTGACCAGCACCATCACCGCCAACGTCAATTCCAACGCCCAATACAACTTCACCCACCCCACCTCTTGGGATGCCACATCTGGCGTGCATACCGTGAAGGTATGGGTAACCTTGGCCGATGGCAGCGCCGATGCCTATGCGGTCAACGACACCGCTGTCACCACCGTGAGCGTGGCCACGCAAAGCGTGCAGCGCACCGCCCTCATGGAGGAGTTCACCAGCTCCACCTGCGGCCCCTGCTACTCGTTGAACGTGTCGCAAGGCTTCGACCAGCTGCTGAGCAACCTGAACACCAACCAACCCGGCTCCCACTTGGCCGCCATCAAGTACCAGATGAACTGGCCCTCGCCCGGGAATGACCCGAGCTACAACGGGGACGGCAACACGCGCCGCGGGTACTACGGCGTGAACGGCGTGCCTGACGTGTACCTGGACGGCAAGGACATGTCCAACCCCACGAGCCAGGCCGCATTCAATGCAGCCATGGCCAAACCCTCCTTCGCCACCATGGACGTGTCCTATGTGCAGAACGGCACCACCGTGGACGTCACCGTGAACGTGACCCCGCACTTCTCGGGAAGCGGGTACAAGACCTACATCGCCATCACCGAGGACTACTACCACTACCCGGGTGCCTATACCCCGCAGAAGGACTACCACTTCGCCATGCGCAAGATGCTGCCCAACGGGAGCGGCATCAACATGGCCAGCTTGGTGGCCGATGAGGAACAGTCCTTCACCCGCAGCTATACCTTGGTGGAAGGCGGGCCTGCCCAAGGCAACTACAACCTGTGGGGCACGGTGAACGGTATCACTGTAGTGGCTTTCGTGCAAAACGTGTCCACCAAGGAGATCATCCAGGCCGCTTTCGCCACCCAGCCGGTCAACGTGGGCATCCACGGCCCCGAGGCCGAAAGCCCGTTGCAAATCTGGCCGAACCCCACCAACGGCCTGGTGCAGATGCGCTATAACAACGCCACCGGCACCAATGCCGACGTGGAGGTATTCAATACCTTGGGTGAGCGCGTGCTCGGGACCAAGCGCACCTTCGCAGGCAATGGGCAAGTGGAGACCATCGACCTGTCCGGCATGGAGCCCGGCATGTACCTGGTGCGCCTGATCGCCGAAGGCAAGGTGACCACCCAGCGCATCAACCTGGTGAAATAACAGGGGTGACCGTATGGGAAAGGCCGATGGATCATCACGCATGGTCCATCGGCCTTTCCTTTGGCCCGTATTTTGAATGAACCGACGCGGCCCCCAAACGGCCGCGATACAACGAACACCGAAAGATGAAAAAGACAGTGCTGCTGCTCGCCTTGGCCATCCCCGTGCTGCTCAACGCCCAATCGGGAAAACTGCCCGCCGTCACCGTGCAGAACATGAACGGGCAAAAGGTCTCCACCGCCACTTGGGAGAACGGTGGGAAACCCATGATCATCAACTTCTGGGCCACCTGGTGCGCCCCCTGCAAGCGGGAGCTCAACGCCATCAACGACCTCTACCCCGACTGGCAGAAGGAGACCGGCGTGAAGCTGATGGCCGTGAGCATCGATGACACCCGGAGCATGAACCGCGTGAAGCCCTATGTGAACGGGCAAGCATGGGATTACGAGATCTTCCTCGACCCCAACGGGGACCTGAAGCGTGCGCTGAACGTGAACAACATCCCGCACACCTTCCTGGTGGACGGCAAGGGCAACATCGTATGGCAGCACAACAATTACGAGCCCGGCGATGAGCACCAGCTCTACCAGCAGGTGAAGAAACTGGTGGGCAAGGGATAACAACCTTGCGCCGAACATGGCCCCGCCCGAGCCCCGTGCCCGGACGGGGCCATGTCGTTTCTGTCTAAACTTGTGCGCCAAGGCGATCCCCTCCGACAATTATGAAGAAGCGTATCCTTTCAGCCACCTCCGCCCTTTTCATAGCCTCGGTGATCTGGGCCCAGGACGGCGGCCAGATCCACGGCAACTTCAGCGTGGACGGCCAGTTGTACAACGATGATGAGGAAATAGGCGCCGTGAAGCCGCCGGCCGACTTCGGCCTGAACTCGTGGAGCAATCTCATGTACCGGAACAACAACTTCGAGGCCGGCATCCGGCTGGAGAGCTATGAGCCCGCCCTGCTGGGCTATCCCGCCGGACAGGCCTACTCCGGAACCGGCGTCGGATTCCGTTATGCCACCTTCCGCAAGGACGACCTGGAGATCACCGCGGGCAACTTCTACGAACAGTTCGGCCAAGGCCTCGCCTTCCGTTCCTATGAGGAGCGCTACCTGGGCGTGGACAATGCCATGGACGGCGTGCGGGTGAAGTTCAGCCCCGACACGGGCATCTTCCTCAAAGGCTTCATCGGGACCCAGCGGCTGGCCTTCAACAACGGGTTCACCAAGGGTACCGGCGTGGTGCGCGGGATCGATGGCGAGATCTCCGTGCTCGAGGCTTTCCCACGCCTGCTGCCCAAGCTCGCCGAAAAAGGCAACAACCTCAGCATCGGTGCCTCATTCGTCAGCAAGTTCCAAGCCGACAAGGACCCCCTGCTGGTGCTCCCGGAGAACGTGGGGCTGTGGGCGGCACGCGCGCACTACACCACCTCCCGCTGGGACCTGTACAGTGAGTATGCATACAAGATCAACGACCCCAACGCCAGCAACCACTTCATCTACAAGCGGGGACAGGCCTTGATGGCCAACGCAACGTACAGCTTGAGCGGGCTGGGCGTGACGGCGGGGGCCCACATCTACGACAACATGACCTTCCAAAGCGACCGTGGCGCTCCCAGCCTCTTCGACCTCAACATCAACTACTTGCCCACGCTCGCCAAGCAGCACTCCTACAACCTGCCGGCCACGCTGTACCCCTATGCCACCCAGCCCAACGGCGAAGTGGCCTACCAGGCCGAGGTGTTCTACCTGTTCAAGCGCGGCACCAAGCTGGGCGGCAAGTACGGCACCAAGCTTACCGTGAACTGGAGCGGTGCCTGGAGCCTGGACAGCACCGCGCTGCCCAACGACACCGTTCACCTGATGGGATACAAGACCAACTTCTTCTCCATGGGGCAACGCCAGTACTTCAGCGACCTCAACGTGGAGCTCCGCAAGAAACTCAGCAGCAAGTGGGAATTGACCTTGAGCTGGCTCAACCTGATGTATGACATCGAGGTGGTACAAGGGAAATCGGGAAAGAAGGACATCTATGCCGATATGTTCATCCTGGAAGGCCTCCACAAGATCAACGACAAGACCTCGCTGCGCTTCGAGGCCCAGCACCTGTCCACCAAGCAGGACCAAGGCGATTGGGCCACCGGCCTGGTGGAGCTCACCTTCAGCCCCCACTGGTTCCTGGCCGCCATGGACCAGTACAACTACGGCAACCCGGTGGAAAAGGAACGCACCCACTACCCCATCGGCAGCTTCGGGTACATCCGCGGGGCCAGCCGTTTCTCGTTCAGTTACGGGCGGCAGCGGGCCGGCATCTTCTGCGTGGGCGGCGTGTGCCGCGTAGTACCTGCGGCCAACGGCCTCACCGCCTCCATCACCACAACCTTCTGAGCCATGCGTAAGATCATCCTTCCCCTTATGCTGCTGCTCGCCGCCGGCGGCTGCGATATCGTGAGCGACCCCAAGGAAGGGCTGGCAGGCCCCACCGTGCCCGGAAATGACGGCGTTGTGCGGCGCGTGCTGCTGGAGGACTGCACCGGGTTCCGGTGCAACAACTGCCCGCAGGCCGCCAACATGGCGCAAAGCCTGAAGAACGTGTACGGCGACCGCCTCGTGATCGTCGGCGTGCACATGAAGCAACAGTTTGCCGGGCCGGAATGGCCCTATGACGACGGCATTTACGATACCGATTTCAGGACCGAGGCCGGCAATGTGTACGACCAGACCTTCGGCATCATCGGCTTGCCCAGCGGATTGATCGACCGCGCACCGTACAACAACATCATGGCCATGGGCATAGGCAGCTGGAGCGAGGCCGTGGCGGCCCGCATGGAGCTGCCCCCCTTGATGGACACATGGTTCGAGGGACTGCAATACGATGGCGGGACGAACACCGTATCCGGCACCGTGAAGGTTGCCGTGCTTGAACCGATCAACGGGGATCATAACCTGACCATCTACCTCACCGAGGACCACGTGATCGACTGGCAATTGGACGGGGTGACCAACATCCCCGATTATGACCACAGGCATGTGCTGCGCGGGGCGCTCAACAGCCCATGGGGGCAATCCCTCATCACCGGCGATGCCCAACCGGGCGACACGCTTACAGCAACCTTCAGCTATCCTCTTCCTCCCAACGTGCTTCAACCCGCCAACTGCGCCCTGGTGGCCTATGTGTACAGCACAGCAGGCGCTGATCAGTACGAAGTGAAGCAGGTGGTGGAACGGAAGATCATTCCGTAAATACAAGCCCCGGATACGGATCGCCACGGACCTCCGTTGTACGGGTTTGCGGCGACCGTTCCCAATGGCCAAAGTTTTCAACTCCACCCCCGCCCCTGTTGCAAAGCGCTCCTCATGGGCGTAACTTCAACCCGCTCCCGGGCCTGCAAGCCGTTAAATACCGGAACCGTGATGAAGGAAAACAAGAGGAAGATGCTGGAGCTTAGCCAGCAGGTACTTCAGAAGGTCAGTTTCGATCCCCGCCTCTTCCAGAAGGAATTGGTGAAGGCCGTGCGATGGGTGGGTGCCCGGGACCAGCTCCTGCTGAAGGCTTGGTGCCTGGCCACCTTCGGGCACATGTACAAGGATGTGATCCTGGAAGTGTTCCAGCGGTCCATGCGTACCTGATCCCGCGTTCCGCGCAAAACCTACTCCCCTTGATCGCCGCCCGGCGACCGGGGCCGTAGCCCGGCCAAGTACCGGATGTTCCGCTTGATGCCTTCATACTTGGCCCGCTTCACGGGGGTCCCGAAGAAGAGTTGCTCAAACCGCTCCTCCGTAAGGTCCGCCCACTCATCCGCCGTCAGCTCCAGCACGCCCGCACGCGGCTTGAAATCCGGCTCCTGGTGAGGGGTACTGAACCGGTTCCAGGGACACACCTGCTGGCAGATATCGCACCCAAAGGCCCAATTACGGAAATCGCCGGCATCAGCGGGGATGCTCCCTTTGAGCTCGATGGTGTAATAACTGATGCAACGGTCGCTGGCCAACCCATAGGGCGTGATGGCCTGCGTAGGACAGGCATCGATGCATCGCCGGCAGGTGCCGCAATGATCGGTGGCCGGCGCGTCCGGCGCCAACTCCAGGTCGAGGATGACCTCACACAGGAAGAAGAACGAGCCTTGCCCTTGACGGATCACCAACGTATGCTTGCCGCGCCAGCCGATGCCCGCCTTCTGTGCCCACGCCTTCTCCATGATCGGCGCACTGTCCGTGAAGCAACGCATGGCCACGTCCCCGTATTCCTCCTTGATGAAGGCCATCAAGGGCTTCAGGCGCTGCTTCAGCACCTTGTGGTAGTCGCGCCCATAGGCATAGCGGCTCAGCTTCGGCGCATCGGGATCGGTTTGGCCGGCGGTGGTGAAATAATTGCTGGCCAAGCTGATCACGCTTTGGGCGCCCGGCACCAGTTCGCGCGGGTCCAGGCGCATGTCCACATTGCGCGCCATCCATTCCATCTGGCCGTTATGGCCCGCCCTGAGCCACTGCTCCAAGCGGCTTTCCTCTTCCACCAAGCGCCCGGCCCGCGCCACGCCGCAGGCCAGGAAACCCAGTTCCTTGGCCTTCGCCTTGATGCGCTCCGAACGGGTCCTGGGGTCGTCCATTTTTTTGCGGAATGACCGCGCCGCACGGCGCCCGCTCTACTCGAACAAGCTGCCGGGCCGGGCCTCGGGTGCCTTGCCCAAATGCTTGTAGGCCCGTTCGGTGGCCTGCCGGCCACGCGGGGTGCGCATCAGGTAGCCCTCCATGATCAGGAAGGGCTCGTACACCTCCTCGATCGTTCCACTCTCTTCCCCCACCGCGGTGGCCACGGTGTTCAGGCCCACCGGCCCGCCGCCAAACTTCTCGATGATGCACAGCAGGATGCGGTTGTCCATCTCATCCAGGCCGTGCGCGTCCACGTTCAAGGCCTTCAACGCATGCCGCGCAATGGCCATGTTGATGGCCCCGTTGCCTTGGATCTGGGCAAAGTCGCGCACGCGGCGCAGCAGCGCATTCGCTATGCGCGGAGTGCCCCGGCTGCGCCGTGCCACCTCAAAGGCCGCTTCCTCCTCAATGGGCACGTTCAGCAGCTTGGCCGAACGCTTCAGGATGCCCGTGAGCGTTTCGGCATCGTAGTAATCCAACCGGCTGTTGATGCCGAAGCGTGCACGCAACGGCGCCGTGAGCAGGCCGCTGCGCGTGGTGGCCCCCACCAGGGTGAAGGGGTTGAGGTTGATCTGCACCGTACGCGCGTTGGGGCCCGTATCGATCACGAGGTCGATCCGGTAATCCTCCATCGCGCTGTACAGGTATTCCTCCACGATGGGGCTCAGCCGGTGGATCTCGTCGATGAAGAGCAGGTCGTTGGGCTCCAGGTTCGTCAACAGCCCGGCCAGGTCCGCGGGCTTGTCCAGTACGGGTCCGCTGGTCACGCGCATGTTCACCCCCATCTCCTGGGCCACGATGCCGGCCAAGGTGGTTTTGCCCAGGCCGGGCGGCCCGTGCAGCAGCACGTGGTCCAAGGCTTCGCCCCGTAGCTTGGCCGCCTGCACGAACACCTTCAGGTTGTCCGTAACGGCCCGCTGGCCCGCAAATTCCTCGAAGCGACGCGGCCGCAGCACCTGCTCCATCTCCTTGTCGGAGGCGGAGCGTTGCTCCTTGCGTACATCAAACTGTTCCGGCATGGGTGAGGCCAAAGTTAACTGCCACGTCCCCGTTTCACGTCCGCCACCAGGTCGCCCATGAACACTTTGAACCCCAACAGATAGACCGGTGCCGAGAGGGTTTCGCCCAGGTCGGCCCGCACCAGCTGCAGGCGGAAGCCCCAGCCGGCGCTGGCACCGAAGTAGCGCATGAACCGGTATTGGATGGACATCGCCGGCTCGTACATCAGCACGAAAGTGCGCTTCAGGTCGTGCCGGTGCCCCCCGGGGTCATCGTATTGCAGCGAGGCCTGGCCCAGCCCCAGTTGCACGGGGATGCGCGCCTCCCACGGCCCCCGCTGGAAGAAGGCATATTCCACGTAAGGTGTCACATAGCCCATGTGCAGTCTGACGGGCACGCCCGCCACGCCCTCCACGGCACGTGGCCTTTCCACGGTACTGGTGAGGAAGGCATAGCCCAGGCCGTATTGGAAGCGCCCCGCGTGCTCCAGGCCCGCCTTCACGCCGAAAAGCCTGACATTGCTGTTGCTGATGAAGGAGCCCCGCGAATCGAGCTTGGCCACGAAGCGCGGCCGCTGGCCGGCGAACAGGGCGAGGCTGTCCAACAATTGGGCCCGGGCCGGCGTGGCACCGATCACCAAGGCCAGCACCACGACCACCTTGTGCCCGGCCCCATACGGGAAAGTCCGCACGATCCGTGCGGACTTTCCCGAAGACCTGGATGGCCCGAGGTCCATGATGGCTGCCAGGCTCAGCTTTCCTCCTCGCCGTCCTCCAAGGGCACGGTCTGCGGCACGTAGTCCTCTGCCTTGCCGGGCTTGCTGTAATCATAGGGCCAGCGATACACCACCGGCAGGGGGCCGGGCCAGTTGCCGTGGATCGGCTCCACCGGGGCGGTCCATTCCAAGGTATTGCTGTGCCAGGGGTTCTGCGGTGCCTTTTGGCCGTACCAAATGCTGCGGAAGAAGTTGTACAGGAAGATGAGCTGCGCCGCCCCGCCGATGGCCGCACAAACGGTCATGATCACGTTCAGGTCCATGAAATGGCCTTGGAACATGGGGAACTCGGTGTACTCGTAGTAGCGGCGCGGGCCCGAGAGGCCTCCGTAGTGCATGGGCAGGAACACGCCGTAGGCAGCCACCAAGGTGATCCAGAAGTGGACGTATCCCAAGCGGTTGTTCATCATGCGTCCATACATTTTGGGGAACCAGTGGTACACGCCGGCCATCATGGCGAAGATGGCGCTCACGCCCATCACCATGTGGAAGTGCGCCACCACGAAATAGGTATCGTGCACCTGGATGTCCAAGGCGGCGTTGGCCACGATGATGCCGGTGAGGCCACCTGCGATGAAGGTGGACACCATGCCGATGCTGAAGAGCATGGCAGGCGAGAACACGATATTGCCCCTCCACAAGGTGGTGATGTAGTTGAACACCTTGATGGAGCTAGGCACGGCGATCAGCGTGGTGGTAAAGGCGAAGATGGAGCCCAGGAAGGGGTTCATGCCGGTAACGAACATGTGGTGGGCCCACACCAAGAAGCTCAGGAATGAAATGGCCATCAAGGAGCCGATCATGGCCCTGTATCCGAAGATGGGCTTGCGGCTCATGGTGGAGATGATCTCCGAGCTGAGGCCGAATGCAGGCAGAATCACGATGTACACCTCGGGGTGCCCGAGGAACCAGAAGAGGTGCTCATAGAGGATGGGGCTTCCGCCCATGTTGTCCAGCGCTTCGCCGGCGATGAAGATCTCGCTGAGGTAGAAGCTGGTGCCCAAGGTGCGGTCCATGATCAGCAGCAGCACGGCGCTCACCAGCACGGGGAAGGCCAGCACGCCCACGATGGCCGTGAGCAGCAGGGCCCACACGGTCAGCGGCATGCGGGTCATCTTCATGCCCTTGGTGCGCAGGTTCAGGATGGTCACGATGTAGTTGAGGCTTCCCATCAGGGAGCCGGCGATGAAGAGCACCATGCTGGCCAACCACAGGGACATGCCCGTGCCGGAGCCGGGGATGGCCTCGGGCAGCACGCTCAACGGCGGATACACCGTCCAGCCGCCGTTGGCGGGGCCGGTCTCCACGAAGAGGGAGGACAGCATAATGATGGACGCGACCAGGAAGAACCAGTAGGACAGCATATTGATGAAGCCGCTGGCCATATCACGTGCGCCGATCTGGAAGGGGATCAGCAGGTTGCTGAATGTGCCGGAAAGGCCGCCCGTGAGCACGAAGAACAGCATGATCGTACCGTGGATGGTCACCATGCCCATGAACATGGAAGAACTCACCACGCCATTGGGCGCCCATTTATCGCCGAGGAAGAAATGGGTGAAGGCGAATCCTTGGCCGGGGAAAGCGATCTGCAAGCGGAAGATGATCGACATGATCATCGCCACCACGGCCATCACCATGGCCGTGATCAGGAACTGCTTGCTGATCATCTTGTGATCCTGCGAGAAGACGTACTTCGAGATGAAGCTCTCCTTATGGTGATGAAGGTCCGCGTGGGCGTGGCCCTGATTGTCGGCCATCTGCGGATTGATTGAGGCGCTCATGTTCTCTATTGAAGTATTTATTCGTTACCGGATGCGGCTTGAGCCTCTTCGTTTGAACCGGTCGCGTTGTCTGTTGCTTTGCCTTCGGCGGGGTTCCCCCCCTGCTGTTCCGTGGCCATGGCCGTGGCTCCCGGCTTCTCGAACACCGGCAGGAGCATGTTCCACACCTTATAGGCCCCTCCCGCCTCCACGGTCAGCGGCGCCTGCATGTTGTAGTGCGAAACCCCGCAGATCTTGTTGCACATCAGGATGTAGTCGAACTCGGGGTTGTCCGTGATCAACCGCATGCTGTCCGTGGTGATCGTGGGCGTGAGGTTCATGCGGGTGGCCATCCCGGGCACCGTGTTCATCTGCGCACGCATGTGGGGCAGGTAGGCGCTGTGGATCACATCCTGGCTCCGGAACACAAGCTCAACGTCCGTGTTCACCGGCAGGTGGAACTCCTTGGTCACCTTGTCATCGGCCCCATGCAGGTAGCTGCTGTTGTCGCCGTTCTGCGCGATGTCCTCCTCCATCAGCTTCTGCAACCCCATCAAGCGCTCGATCATGCGGTTGAGGTGGGCGATCTCCTCATTCCTTTCCTTCAGGATGTTCTTCGGCAGCATATCCAACTGCGCATCGCGATCGCTGGTGGCCTTGGCAACCTCTTGGCGCAGGCCGGCCAAACGCCCCGAAAGGGTTGTGCGGGTGATGATGCCCAGCGGGTTGTCCGCCGTGATCAACCGGAAGTCGGTGGCGCCCAGCTTGCCGTCCTTGCCCGGGTAGCGGAAGGTCCAGTCGAACTGCTTGGCATAGACCTCCACCTGCATGGTGCCCGGCTCGGGTGCGGCGGTGATCTTGTTCCACACGATGATGCCGTAAATGATACCGGCCACCAAGGTGATGGTGGGCACCACCGTCCACACCATCTCCAGCTTGTTGTTGTGCGGGTACCAGAAGGCACGCGTTCCTTCGCGGTGGTAGTATTTGCCGGCGAAATAGAACAGTGCGATGTTGGTGCCGAAGAACACGATGCCCAAGATGATCCAGTTCACCGTGAACATCTGATCGATCCACACACCGTGCTTGCTGCCCGAAACCGGCAGGAATACGTCGTGGTAATGGAGGGGCATCCAAGTGAACAGCACCAGGTAAATGACACCGAAGGCCCACATCAGGCGCCCGGACATCCGGTTCTCCCGCTCGGGGATGTTCTCTTCACGCAATCCGCGCAATTCGCGGGAGAGGTCGGCCACACGGCTCAGGCGGAGGACCACCATGAAGCCCAGGACCAGCACCGCAAGTATCAGCAAGGTCATCATATCCTGTTCGATTATGCTCGATTAGAGTTCCTGGCTTCAAATATGGTGATGGACGCTTTCTTCCAGGAACGGATGCGCCACCACGGTGAGCGGAGCTTTGCTCAAGGCGGTGAGCACCATGCGGATGAACAGCCCCAGGAAGGCCATGAAGAAGCCCACTTCCAGGATCCCGATCCGCTCAAAGTGCAAGGCCAAGGAGCTCGGCATGATCATCTGCACGGTATCGAGCCAATGGCCGATGAAGATGAGCACGCCCACGCCGATGAGGAACTTCGGTGAACGCTTGGAGTCCCGGCTCATCAGCAGCACCATGGGCAGGGCGAAGTTGACGAAGAACGTCACCCAGGTCAGCCATGGGTGGTTGTTCAGGCGGCCGAAGTAGTAGGCGCTCTCTTCCGGTACGTTCGAGTACCAGATCAGCAGGAACTGCTCGAAATAGAGGTAGCTCCACAGGAAGCTTACCGCAAACATCCACTTGCCCATGTCCTGCAGGTGGTTGGCGTTCACTTGGGGCAGGTACCCCTTCCCCTTCAGGTACAACACCAGGATCACGGCGGTGATCATGGCGCTGGCCCACATGCCGCCGAACACGTACCAACCGAACAGGGCGCTATGCCAGTGCGGGTCGATGCTCATCACCCAATCCCAGGCCAGGATGGAGCTGAAGAAGGCGAAGAACACGATGAACAGCACACTGCGGTTGTAGTTCTTCCAGTGCGAGCGCATGAGCACCTCGCCGGTCTCGCCGTCCATCTGGATGCTGTGCTTGCGGAACCAACGGGTGTAGAACACGAACACGCCCAGGATCAGCAGGGCCCGGAACCAGAAGAACGGCTTGTTCAGGTAGCTGGCGATGCCCGCGATATGCCCGTCGTAGTTATTGGGATCGCTGATATCGAGCACGCGGCTGTCCATCCATGGGAAGATGTGGTGCAGGCCCATGGAGCCGGCCACGAGCACCACCAACACGGCCAGGGCCCCCCATGGCAGATAGGTGGTCACCGCTTCATACACGCGCTTCACCAGCACCGTCCACGCCGACTCGGTCACGTGGTTCAGCGTGTAGAAGAAAAGCGTGCCCAAGGCGATGAAGAAGAAGAACAGGGCATTAGTGTAGAACGCCGCCCATGAATACTGCTTATGGTCGGTGTGATCGCCCATCACCCCGATGATGGCCATCACCAGGCCGATGACGATCAGCGCCAAAGTGATGGTACTGGCACGTTTGCTAATGGTGAAATTCATCGTTGCTCGTTTGATCAATTGGCTTCCGCGGTGGCCGTCCCGCCTTGGGCCGCCTCACCGGGCATCTTTCCCCCGTTCTGCAAATACTTCACATACTGCACCAGCAACCAGCGCTGCTTCTGGCTGAGCTGTCCGGCATGCGCCCCCATGGCGATGTTGCGCCCGTAGGAGATGGAGTGGAACAACTTGCCCTCGGGCATGTCCTTCAACTGGTTGCCGTCGTATGCCGGCGGAGGCGGGTAGTTGCCCTTGTTCACCACGCTGCCATCGCCCTTGCCCTTGGCACCGTGGCACTGGATGCAGAAGACATCGTAGATCTCCTTGCCTTGTGCCACCGTGGCCTCGGTCATGGGAATGGGGCTGTGCAGCTCGCGTCCGGCCTGCTCGTAGCCTTCATCCGTGATGGGATAGGGATACGGGAAATTGAAGGCGGCGTCGGCCTCGCTCCCCGCAAAGGGGATGGTGCCATTCACCGGCAGGCGCGCGCTCATGGTATTGCGCTGGGCCTCGGCGGTCTCCTTGCCGAAGTAATAGGGGTCTTGGCCATAGTCCACGTACGCCTCCACGGCCGGGCTGCGGTACATGTCAGGCATATACTCCAGGCCCGGGCTGTCCGGGTTGGTGGAGCAGCCCGCCAACAGGGCCACCCCGCCTATTGCGGCGGCCATGAAAGCCAGGGTGTTCGTCTTGCTCTTCATGCTCAATATTGGCGCTCGTTGATCTCGAACACGGGTGTTTCGCGCAGCAGCGCGGTGATCGCCTCGGGGGCGTGCCCGCTATTCTCCTCGGTGCGTAGTTCAATGATGAACTTGTCGTTGGTGCTGCGGGGGTCCGGGTTGCGGGCCGGCATGCCCGGCAGCGTCTTGTTGCGGATCAGGTAGGTGATGGCCATGCCGTGGGCCGCGCAAAGCACCGTGAACTCGAACAGCACCGGCACGAAGGCCGCCACGTTCTGGTAGTAGAACTCATTGGGCTTGCCGCCGATGTTCATCGGCCAGTCATGGATGGCCATGTACCAAGTGCCCAACAGGGCCAGCGACAGGCCCATCATGCCGAACATGAAGGACACGATGCCCAGGCGCGTGCGCTTCAGGCCGATGATGGGATCGATGCCGTGGACAGGGAACGGGCTGAACACGTCGCGTACCTGCAACCCGGCCGTGACCAGCTTTCGGGCCGCACCCTTCAGCTCTTCGGGGTCCTCGTAAACCGCGTAGATGACTTTGTTGGCCATTTCGCTCAATGCTGTGATTTGGGTAATACCTCGCCCTTGTAGCTCTCGCCACTGGACTTCAGGATGGTCTTCACCTCTGCGATCGGCAACACCGGGAAGTAGCGCGCAAACAGCAGGTACAGGGTGAAGAAGATGCCGATGGTGCCCACAAAGGTGCCCACGTCCATCCACGACGGGTGGAACATGGTCCAGCCGGAGGGCATGTAATCGCGGTGCAGGCAGAGCACGATGATGTCGAAGCGTTCGAACCACATGCCGATGTTGATGACGATGGAGATGACCCAGGACCAGAAGAAGCTGGTGCGCACCTTCTTGAACCAGAGCATGGCCGGGATGGCGATGTTGCAGATGATCAGCGCCCAGAAGGCCCACCAGTATTGGCCGGTGGCGGCACCAACCGACATGTAGGTGTAATACTCATACTCCACACCGGTGTACCAGCCCATGAAGAACTCGGTGGCGTAGGCCACGGCCACGATGCCGCCGGTGACCACGATCACGATGTTCATGTACTCCACGTGTTTACGCGTCACGTAGGCCTCCAACTTGAGGGTCTTACGCATGATGCCCAACAGGGTCTGCACCATGGCGAAGCCGGAGAAGATGGCACCGGCCACGAAGTAGGGCGGGTAGATGGTGCTGTGCCAGCCGGGCACCAGCGAGGTGGCGAAGTCCATGGACACCACCGAGTGCACCGAGAACACCAGCGGGGTGGCCAGGCCTGCGAGCACCAGGGTCACCTCCTCAAACCGTTGCCAAGCCTTGGCATTGCCGCTCCAGCCGAAGGACAGCACGGAGTAGAAGCTCTTCTGCCACTTCTTGGTCACGTGGTCGCGCAGGGTGGCGAAGTCGGGGATCAGGCCGATGTACCAGTACACCAGCGACACGGAGAAGTAGGTGGAGATGGCGAACACGTCCCACAACAGGGCCGAGTTGAAGTTAACCCACAGCGAACCGAACTGGTTGGGCAGGGGGAACACGAAGTAGGCCAGCCAGATGCGTCCCATGTGGATCATGGGGAACACGGCGGCCATCATCACGGCGAAGATGGTCATGGCCTCAGCCGACCGGTTCACCGCCATGCGCCACTTCTGGCGGAACAGCAGCAGCACCGCGCTGATGAGCGTACCGGCGTGGCCGATGCCCACCCACCACACGAAGTTGGTGATGTCCCAGGCCCAGTTGATGGTCTTGTTCAGGCCCCAAACCCCAATGCCCTTGCTGATGAGGTACAGGATGCACCCCACCCCGTACAGGGCAATGATGCCTGCGATGGTGAGGAGCACATACCATATCCGGGGCGCCTTGTTCTCAATTGGTGCCACCACGTCGTTCGTGATGTCCGCGTACGTCCTGTGTCCAAGGATGAGCGGTGGCCTGATCGCTGCTTCTTGATGCATTTGCCGATTCTCTCTTAGGCTTGGTGGTTATCTCCTTCTGCTGCGTTGCGCACTTTCACGAGGTAGGTCACGTTGGGCGCCGTACCCACTTCCTCGAGCATTTCATAGCCCCGCGGGTTGTCCCGGCCGGCACGCACCGCGCTTCCCGTATCGTTCAGGTCGCCGAAGGTGATGGCGCCATATCCGCAGGCCGCGGAGCACGCGGTCTGGACATCCCCGTCCTTCACCGGGCGGCCTTCCTTCTTGGCCTCGAGCTTGCCCTCCTGGATCCGTTGCACGCACAGGGTGCACTTCTCCATCACGCCGCGGCTGCGAACCACCACGTCCGGGTTGAGCACCATGCGGCCCAGTTCGTCCCACGCCGGGTTCACCTGGCTGAAGTCCTCGGTGACATAGTTGAACCAGTTGAAGCGACGCACCTTGTAGGGGCAGTTGTTGGCGCAGTAGCGCGTGCCGATGCACCGGTTGTAGGCCATCATGTTCAAGCCTTCCTCGCTGTGCGTGGTGGCGGCCACGGGGCACACCGTTTCGCACGGAGCATGGTTGCAATGCTGGCACATCATGGGGATGAAGATCACCGTCGGGTCGGCGCTCGGCTTTTCCATGCCCGCCAGTTTGCCGGCCCAGCTCAGGCCCTCGGTATCCTCGTGGGTGTCGCTGGTGTAGTAGCGGTCGATGCGCAACCAGTGCATCTCGCGGCTGCGCCGCACCTCATCCTTGCCCACCACGGAGATGTTGTTCTCGCTGTTGCAGGCCGTGATGCAGGCCCCGCAGCCGATGCAGGCATTGAGGTCGATGCTCATGCCCCAACGGTGGCCCGTTTCGGCGATGGCATGCTCGGCCCACAGGTTGATCGAGGTGGCCGGCACTTGGTCGCGGGCATCGATCACCCCGTCCTTGTTCACGTCCTCGTGCACGCGCAGGGTGTGCGGCGGGTTGTATTCCTCGGGCTTGTTCAGCGCCCACACCGTGAAGGTGGTCTCCTTCACGATGCTGCCGCGGTCCATGCCCGTCATTTGCGTTTGCGTAAGCGCAATGGCGTACGTGCGGCCGGTGGGCTCCACGGTGGCCTCCATGGCCTCATAGCGCATGGTATTGCCACGCAGCGTGGTCCATGGGTAGGCGTTCTGCCCCACGGGCGCCGGGCTGCCGTCGGGATTGCGCAAGCAGGCCGCACGGCCCACGCGCTCACCGTTGGCGCCACGCCCGTAGCCCAAGGCCACGGATATGGTCTTGGGGGCTTGTCCCGGGCTCATCACCGCAGGCAGCTCCATCGATATGCCGTTCACCGTCACCCGCAGCAGGTTGGCCGGGCTTTCCTGGCCGATATAGAGCTGCTTGAACGATTTGCCGGTGAGGGCGCTCAGGTCCTCGGGGGAAATGCTGATGTAGTTGTCCCAGGTCACCTTGGTGATGGGGTCCGGAAGCTCCTGCAACCACGGGTTGTTGGCGTGCAGGCCGCTGGCCAAGGCCTCGGTGGTGAACACCTCCAGCTCCCACTCGCCTTCCTTCACCCCGTCCATGGCGCGGCGTGCCGCGTCGGCCAAGTCGGCCGTGAATGCCGTTGCCTCCTTGGCGGCGGCGTTGCCTTGGTAGGCCCCGTCGTGCAGGCTCTGCTCCCATGAGGCACCGGTGGTGCCCTTGAACACGGTCTGGACGAAGGAACGCCAGTCGTTGTCCTGGCCGCTCCACTTGAGCAGGCTCTCACCCCACTGGCGGGTGTCGAACAAGGGCCGGATGGTCGGTTGGGTCAAGGCAAAGGTTCCCGCCTTGGGGTTGTGGTCGCCCCAGCTCTCCAGCCAGTGGTGGTCGGGGGTGATCCAGTTGCACAGGCTGGCGGTCTCGTCGGCATGGCTGCTGAAGCTCACGCTCAGCGCGGCCTTCTTCAGCCCGGCCTTGAATTCCTCCGCGTTCGGCAGGGTGTAGGCCGGGTTCACGCCGTGTATCAGGATGGCCCCCACGGTGCCTGCATTCAGGTCCTTCACCAGCTGGGCCATGGCCGCATCGTTGCCGCGGAAGAACGGCGATTCGTTCGCCATGTCGATGGTGGTGCCGTAGTTGCCCAGCATGTTGTTGATGCTGTTCACGAGCACCTGCACGCCTTCCTCGTTCACCCCGCACATGACCACGCTCTTGCCCTTGGCGGCCAAGAGATCCTTGGCGCACCGGGCCGCTGCGGCCGCGATGCCTTCGGGCAGTTGCCCCTTGCCTGCGCCGCTGTTGCCGGTGGCGCTGGCGATGGCATCATGCAGGGCCAGCACCAGCTGGGGCATCTGGCTGGGCCGCACGGCCACGCGCTTATCCGCGTTGGCGCCGGTCATGCTCATGCGCGACTCGAACTGCCAGTGGCGGCTCATGGGGCGGGCCGTGGTGGCATCCTCCGGCCGGCGGCGGCTGGTGTATTGCCAAGTGTTCTCGGTGGTGCTGCCCCAGTTGCTGAGGAAGTCTGCCCCGATGCCCACCACCACGTCGGCCTTGGTGAGGTCGTAGCTGGGGAAGGCCCACTTGCCGAAGGTCTTCAGGTTGGCGCTGGCGATGCCCGCGTAGCTCACGGGGTCGTACTGCACATGGTCCACAGTGCCGCCAACGCTGGCACTCACGGCGGGATCGCCGGTGTTGAGCTTCAGCCCGTGCTTGGCCTTGAACACGTTGATCGCCTCCTTGGTGCTGGGGCTGATCACGGTGTTGGTGAGGATGACGATGCGCTTGCCCGCGGCGGCCGCTTTGGCCAGGCCGTCACCGATGGCCTTGTCCGCATCGGCCCAGCTGCGCTGCGCCATGTTCCCCTCTGACACCTCGGCGGGGCCCTGGAGGCGCTCGCTGTCGTACAGCGACAGCACACTGCTGTTGATACGGGCATTGACCGCCGACTTGCCGGTGCCCGGGTTGCGGTTCACCCCGAAGCGGGGGTTGCCCTGCACGTGGATGGGGCGGCCTTCGCGGGTCTTCACCAGCACGCTGGCGAAATCTTCGCCGTCGTAGTAGGTGCTGGCATACCAATTGGCCACGCCGGGAGTGATCTCCTCCGGCTTGTTCACATACGGAATGCTCTTGATCACCGGGGCCTCGCAGGCGGCCAAGGTGGCCGCACCGACGGAGAAGCCCAGGAACTTCAGGAAGTCCCGACGGCTGGTGGTGGACCCGGCGATGCCGCCATCGGCCAACACCTGGTCCAGCGGCATGGGTTCATTGAACTCAGCCGTGGTGGCCTTTACAGGGGATCCGGCAGGGTCCAGTTCGGATAAATCCTGCCAGTAACGCTTCGTGCTCGACATTTGATCTGTAAAGCTGATGGATCTTAATAATGGCACTTGGCGCACTCGAAACCGCCAAGTTCACGAACAGTGATCTTCTCGTCCTCCAAATACTTGCGCAGCTCCCGCTGGCCCATGGGCGTTTGGGTCAGCCGGCGATGGATCTCCTCGTAGTAGCCGTTGTCGGTGCCGGCCACCTTCACCTCGGTGGTGTTGTGGCAATCCAGGCACCAGCGCATGGTGAGCGGGCTCCACTGCTGCACCTGGTCCATTTCGGTATCCACCGGCCCGTGGCACTTCTGGCATTCGAGCTTGGCCACCGCCACGTGCTGCGAGTGGTTGAAGTATACGTGGTCCGGCAGGTTGTGCACCTTGTTCCACACGATGGGCTTCTGCTCGCCCGAGTACTTCATGGCGTTGGGGTCCCAGCCCACGGCCTCATAGATCTTGGCGATCTCGGCGGTACCCGTCTTGGGGCCCTCGCTGATGGCCTGGTGGCAGTTCATGCACACGTTGGCGCTGGGGATGCCGGCATGGCGGCTCTTCTCGGCCCCGCTGTGGCAGTACTGGCAGTTGATGTTCAGGTTGTCCTTACCGGCGTGCAGGCTGTGGTCGAAGGCGATGGGCTGGCTGGGCTTGTAGTGGGCCACCTTGTCGCCGCCATACACACCGATGTTGAACATCCAGTTCCAGAGCATGACCACCAGCCATACCACAATGAGCAGCACGGCCACAGAGGCCCAACCCTTGTTGCGGACGGCCCAGCGGCGGATGCGGCCCCACGTACCCAAGGGCGCCTCGGCGGGCAAACCGTGCTTCTCCCGCACGGCATTGGACAGTTGGCTGCGCACGCCCCCCAAGGAAACGAGCACCACCAGGAAGAGGAGGCCGGTGATGGCCCACCAGACCCAGTTGTTGGTCGGCGTGGCCGCGGCCGCAGGCTCGGCGGCTCCCGCAGGGGCGGCCTTGCTGGAGTTCACCGTGGCGAAGTGGTCCGCGTAGTACAGCACCGCGTCGATCTCCTCGGTGGAGAGCGGCTGGGTCGGCATCACGATCTTGTTCCACTTCTCGAAGATCTCCTTCGCGTGGGCATTCCCGCTCTTGATGTAGCCTTGGCTGTCCTTGATCCACAGGTGCAGGTCACCCTTCCCGTCCCAGCGCTCGGTGGCACCGGCCACGGCGGGGCCTGTCATGTCCTTGTCAGGTTTGTGGCAACTGCCACAGTTAGCCTTGAACAGCTTTTCGCCGCTGTCGTATTGGGCTTGGTCCACCTGTGCGGATGCACCGCCGGCGACCAATAGGAAGGTAAGAAGCGCGGCCGTGCTGAATAAGGATGGGGACCGCTTCAGAAGCCTGTGAACAAGGAACATTCCAAACGATTTAGAGGGCGGAACCCACCGGGTCCGCGCCGGGCAAATGTAGCCGCGAAGCGATATGGCCGTAAGGGAACGCGGTGAAGCCTGCCTTGAAGGGGCCTATTTAGAATGATTCTAATTTCTTGCGATGGCGCTCAACCCCGCATCACTATTGGCCGTCCGCTTGTCATGGCCATGTCAGATCTGCATGGCACCGACTCGCCCCGAAGGCGCACTTTGCACCACGACCCACCCCTGAACAGCCCCCCTCGGAAACGGCAGCACGGTTCTTGCTCGGCCGTTGCCGGTAACTTTGGCCCGTTATGCGCTTCACCCCTCTGCTCCTGACGCTGATGCTGGCCGTGCCCGGCCAAGCCCAAGATAATGGCCATCCCTTGGAACGGGCCACCGCACGGACGGACTCGGCCACGCGGGCGGCACTTACCGATAGTGGCACCACCGCTGCGGGTGATGTCCGCGTGGTGGAGAGCGCACGCATCAAGGCCTTGATGGCCGATTATGCCGCCAAGAAGCAGCCCTTGAAGGGCTATCGCGTGCAGATCTACCTCGGGGACCGCACCACGGCCGAGACCGTGAGGCGCAATTTCATGCTGCAGCACCCGGATATACCGGCCTACCTGAGCTACTTGGCGCCCAACTTCAGGGTGCGCGTGGGCGACCTGCGCGACCGGGTCACCGCGGAGTTTCTACGGGAGTCGCTGAAGACCGGGTTTCCGGGGCTCTATATCGTGCCTGACGAGATTGAACCGCCGGCGTTGCTGGGCGCCGAGGCGCCCGTGCACTGACCAAGGAGGTTGCCGCGGGCCAAACCCGCATTCACGGCCTGGTGCATCAGCATGGCCAAGCGGCTCTTCGAGGCTGGAGGCCCTGATGGGCCCGTGAAGGCCCCTCGTCCGCAGGAGGCCTGCGCCCTTGCAGGGTGGCCGACGCGCTTGCCGCATGGCCTGCACGTACCATGTACCGGGCTTGCCGCCCCGCCCGGCTGCCTTCGCCGGCCTCAAAGGGATGCTGAAGGCCCGCCGGATACGGGCCCGCGACGCGGATCAATCGTCCAGGGAACGTTTCACCTCCACCACTTCAAAGGCCTCGATGTGGTCTCCCACCTTGATGTCATTGAAGTTCTTGATGCTGAGGCCGCACTCGTAGCCGTGGGTGACCTCCTTCACATCGTCCTTGAAGCGCTTGAGGTCCGACAGGTCGCCGGTGTACACCACAATGCTCTCGCGGATAAGCCGCACCTTGCTGTTGCGGGTGATCTTTCCATCGAGCACATAGCAGCCCGCCACGGTTCCCACCTTGCTGATGCGGAACGTTTCGCGCACCTCGGCGGTGCCGATCACCTTCTCTTCCTCCTTCGGTGCGAGCATGCCCTCTATGGCCTGCTTCAGCTCCTCGATGGCATCGTAGATGATGGAATAGAGACGGATCTCGATCTCTTCCTGTTCGGCCAGTTTGCGCGCCCCCACGGTGGGCCGCACTTGGAAGCCGATGATGATGGCGTTGGAGGCCGATGCCAGCAGCACATCGCTTTCGGCGATGGGGCCCACGGCCTTGTGGATCACGTCCACCTTGATGCTTTCGGTGCTCAGCTTGAGCAGTGAATCGGTGAGCGCCTCCACGGAGCCGTCCACGTCGCCCTTTACGATGACGTTGAGCTCCTTGAAATCGCCGATGGCCAAGCGGCGGCCGATCTCGTCCAAGGTGATGTGCTTGCGTGTGCGGATGCCCTGCTCGCGCTGCAACTGCTGCCTGCGGGTGGCTATCTGGCGGGCCTCGCGCTCATCCTCCATCACATGGAAGCGGTCGCCTGCGTTGGGCGCGCCGTCCAGGCCGAGGATGGACACCGGTACCGTGGGGCCTGCCGCGTCCACGCTTTGGCCACGTTCGTTGAACATGTTCCGCACGCGGCCGCTGTATTGGCCCACCAGGATCACGTCTCCCTTGTGCACGGTTCCGTCTTCCACCAACAGGGTGGTCACGTAGCCGCGGCCGGGCTCCAATGAGCTCTCGATCACCACGCCGGTGCCCCGTTTGCCAGGGTCGGCCTTCAGGTCCAGCATGTCGGCCTCCAGCAGCACCTTTTCCAGCAGCTGCTCCACACCGATGCCCTTCTTGGCGCTGATCTCCTGCGTTTGGTATTTACCGCCCCACTCCTCCACCAGGATGTTCATCTGGGAGAGCTGCTCGCGGATCTTGTCCGCATTGGCCTGGGGCTTATCGATCTTGTTGAAGGCAAAGACCATGGGCACCCCGGCGGCCTGTGCGTGGTTGATGGCCTCGCGCGTCTGCGGCATCACGCTGTCGTCCGCCGCGATCACGATGATGGCGATATCGGTGACCTGTGCGCCACGGGCACGCATGGCCGTAAAGGCCTCGTGGCCGGGGGTATCCAGGAAGGTGATCTGCTTGCCGTTCTCGAGTGTGACCCTGTAGGCCCCGATGTGCTGGGTGATGCCGCCCGCCTCCCCGGCGATGACATTCGCCTTGCGGACCTGGTCCAGCAAGGAGGTCTTACCGTGGTCCACGTGGCCCATGACCGTGACAATGGGGGCCCTGCCCACCATGCGTGCGGGGTCATCGGGTTCGCCGATGTTCTCATCCTGTACTTCCGCACCCACGAACTCCACCTTGAACCCGTACTCGTCGGCGATCACCGACAGTGTTTCGGCGTCCAAGCGCTGGTTGATGCTCACCATCATGCCCAGGGAGAAGCACGCCTTGATGATGTCCGTGACGGGCACGTCCATCATGGAGGCCAGCTCGCTGGCGGTAACGAACTCGGTGACCTTGAGTGTTTGGCCGGCCAACTGCCTCGCCTGGTCCTCCGCCTCACGGCGTTGGAACCGTTCCATCCGCTTGTCGCCCTTGCGCTTGGCCGACCGGCTCTTCTGGCCGCCGCCCGTGAGGCGCGCCAGGGTTTCACTCACCTTGCGCTTCACGGCATTCTCGTCCAGCTCACCCGGCTTGGTGGAGGCGGCTTTCCGCTGTTCCTGCTGCACCACCTTGCCCACGTTCACCGGGCCCGTGCGCACGATGCGTTTCCGGCGCCCACGCTCCTTGTCCTTGTCGGCAGGTTTCCGTTCCCGCTCCACCGGCAGTTCGATGCGACCCACTGTTTTGGGTCCGGCCAGTTTTTCCACCTGCACCCGGATCGTCTCCGGTTCGGGCGCCTTCTCCACAGGGGGTGGGGCGGGTTCCGCCTTGGCCACCGGCGGGGCCGGGGGCTCCACTGCTTTGGGAGGTTCCGGCTTGGGGGCCGGTTTCGGCTTCTTGCGGCTCTCCAGGTCGATCTTGCCCACGGTCTTCACGCCCAGCTTGGACTGCGGGGCGGCCTTCACCACCTCTTCCGCCGGGGCCGGCGTTTCCGCTTCCTTGGCGGGAGGCTCCTGGGCCTCGGGGGTCTTCTTGGCCGGCACCACCGGGGCTTCGGGCTGTTCGGGCGGCGTTTCCACCACCGGTGCGGGTGCGGGCGGAGGGGCAACCGGCGCGGGCGGGGCCTCCACGGGCTCAGGCGCGCTGGCCAGGGCCACGGACTCCCGCTCCTGCCGCTCTTGGATCACCTGCTTGCTCGCTTCCTTCTCGGCCTTGTCCTGCCCGAATTCCTTTTCCAACAGCGCATAGAGCTCGGCGGGGATCTTCGTGTTGGGCGTAGCCTCAACCGGGTGGCCTTTGGCGGCCAGGAACTCCACCACCGTGTGCACGCCCAGGTTGAAGTCCCGCGTGACCTTGCTCAATCGTACCGCCTTTCCTGCCGTTTCGCTCATTCAATTGCTCCTCTTTGCCCTTGGTAATATACGGTTCCCTGCCTGCTTACTTGGACAGTTCCGTTTTCAAGATCCGCAGCACCTCGGTCACAGTCTCATCCTCCAGGTCGGTGCGCTTGGCCAGCTCATCCGGGGCGATCTCCACCACCGAGCGGGCGGTGTCGCACCCGATGCCCTTGAGCGCATCGATGATCCACGGTTCGATCTCGTCGCGGAACTCATCCAGGTCCACATCATCCGTGACCTCATCGCTATCGCGGTACACGTCGATATCGTACCCGGACAGGCGCCCGGCCAGCTTGATGTTGTGCCCGCCCTTGCCGATGGCCAGGGCCACCTGGTCGGGCTTCATGTACACCTCGGCCCGCTTGTTGGCCTCGTCCAGCTTGATCTCGCCCACCTTGGCCGGGCTCAGCGCACGCTGGATGAGCAGCTGCTCGTTGGCGGTCCAGTTGATGACGTCGATGTTCTCGTTGCGCAGCTCGCGTACGATGCCATGGATGCGGCTGCCCTTCATGCCCACACAGGCACCCACGGGGTCGATGCGGTCGTCGTAGCTCTCCACCGCCACCTTGGCGCGCTCACCGGGTTCGCGCACGATGCGCTTGATGGTGATCAGGCCGTCGGCCACCTCCGGCACTTCCTGCTCGAACAGCTTTTCCAGGAACTCGGGCGCGGCACGCGACAGCAGCACCACCGGGCTGTTGTTGCGCATCTCCACCTTCCACACCACGGCGCGCACGGTATCGCCCTTCTTGAAGAAGTCGGTCTTGATCTGCTGGTCCTTGGGCATGATCAGCTCGTTGCCCTCATCGTCCAGCACCAGCGTTTCACGCTTCCACACTTGGTACACCTCGCCGGTGATGATCTCGCCCACCCGCTCCTTGTACTTGGTGTAGATGTGGTCCTTCTCCAGCTCCATGATGCGCCCTTGGAGGTTCTGCTTCAGCGCCAAGATGTTGCGGCGGCCGAAATCGGCGATCTTCACCTCTTGGCTCACCTCCTCGCCCACCTCGAAGTCGGGCTCGATCTTCAGCGCCTCAGAAAGCGCGATCTGCGTGCCTTCATCCTCCACCTCGCCGTCCGGAACGATCTCCCGGTTCAACCAGATCTCCAGGTCGCCCTTGTCCGGGTTGATGATGATGTCGAAGTTGGCCTCTTCCCCGTATTTGCGCTTGACCACGCCACGGAACACGTCCTCCAGGATGCCCATCATGGTCACCCGGTCGATGTTCTTGAGGTCCTTGAATTCCCCGAAGGATTCGATGAGGTTCACTGTGCTCATTGCACTCGTTCAATTGATGGTAATGGTGGCCTGCACGGCCTTGATGTCGGTGAATGCGATCACCGTGGTTTCTTCTGAGAGCTTCGGTTTGCGGCCCTTTACCTTGGAAGGGACCAGGATGCGCACCGTGATGCCCGCCTGGTCATGGCCTTCCAGCACCCCTTCCACCGGTGCACCTTCCCGCCGCAACACCTCCACCGGCTTGCCCTGGTGCTTGCGGTATTGGCGCTCCACCTTGAAGGGCCTGCCAACACCCGGGCTGCCCACTTGGAGCTCCACGTCGTCCAAGGCTTCACCGAACTCTTCGCGCAACGCCTTGTTGATCGCCGTCAGGTCGTCCAGCGTGATGGGCCTTTCCTCATGGTCCACCTCCACCACTGCCTTGCCGCCCGGGCGCAGCTCCGCATCCACCAGAAAGCAGGACGTGCCTTCCAAGTGGCGCTGAAGCGCTTCTTCCAGTTGTGCTGAAGTGACCATGGGTTTTTCACATTCCGGCCGGCAACAAAAAAGAGGGGTGTGGCCCCTCTTCCGCAACATCACCGCACCGAAACGGCGGCAAATATACGATGGGGAGGCGAAAGTTGGTGAAGAGGCGAAAGTTGGTGAAGAGGTGAAGAGGCGAAAGTTGGTGAGGAGGTGAAGAGGTGAAGAGGTGAAGAAAGTAAGGGAGTTCCCCGATACCTACCGGGCGGAGGTATGGGAGGCGAGAGGGGGTAAAAGTGGCAAGGGTGGGAAGAAGATCCCGCCTTCGTCCAATGTTCATCCACGTTAAAGGCTGCGACAGATGAAAACATGGTAGGAGATCAACGGGAGGCGCGGCCCACATTCATCAGCACCACCGCCGCGAGGATCAGGGCGATGCCCAGCCACTGCACCGCCAACACCTGCTCGCGCAGCACCAGGTACGCCACGGATACCGATACCGGCAACTCCAGCGATGAAACAATGCTACCCAATCCCAGGCCCACTTTGGGGAATCCGATGTTAAAGAAGATGGGCGGGATGATGGTGCCGAACAAGGCGATCACGGGGCCGTAGGTGTAGAGGATGGAGGCATCGAAGGCCCGCAGCGCAGCGACATCGCCCGCCGGAAGCCACGCCCGCATGGCCGGGATGTGGTAGGGGCCCACCTGCGAGAACAGCACGAACAACGCCACCACGGTGCTGCCGCCCACCAGCATGAGCAGGCTCTTGCGGAAGGGCGGCACATGAACCGCGATCCGGTTGGAGGCGAACATCATGAAGGTGAACGTGGCCCCCGAGAACAAGCCCCACAGAACACCCCGGATGTCCAACGAGCGATGCGCACCCATGGCGTTGGTGGCCAGCACGGTGCCGAACAGGATGATCGCCGTGGCCAAGGCTTTGCGCATGCCCGGAAAGCGGCGGTTGAGCAACGCCTCCAGCACGATGCCGAACCAGACCGATTGCATCATCAGCACGATGGCCACCGATACGTCGATGTAGCGCATGGCGATGTAGTAGCTCACGCTGGTGACCCCGATGGCCGTGCCGGCAAGCACCAGCTGCCGGCGGTCGCGGCCCGAAAGGTGCACCCGTACACCGCTCCTGCCTTGCGCGATCCGATCGACCAGCCACAACCCCAGCAGGCCCATGGCGTACTGCGCGGCGGTGATCTCCGCCGTGGTAAACCCATCCCGGTAGGCCAGCTTGATGACGTTGCCCAACACCCCGTAGAAGATGGCCCCCACCGCCACGAACACGGCCCCCTGCACAGCGCCTTTCCTCACCATCGGATACGGGGCCGAAAGTAGCTGGTGCCAGGTCTGCCATCATCCCCGGCGCCAGGGCCCGCCATCAAAATGCGTAGGTCCCGTCCACCAGCACCTGCACCTTCAATTCCTCCCGCGAGGCCTGGAAGCGGTCGTGCCCCGCCCTCAGGTTGGCCCAGAAACGAAGCAGGTCCGCATGTGCCGCGTACCGGGCCGAATAGGCCGCCATGTTGGCCCCGGTCATCTCGAAGGGAAAAATGTACACCGGTATCCGCGCCTGGCCATTGTCCCGGGCATAGGCGCAGAGCAGATAGATCTCCTTGATGCCATCGTCAGTCATGGGCAGGCAGCCGATGGTGGCGCACGACCCGTGGATGAAGATGTCGCCGCCCAGGCTCCTCGCCTGGCTTTGCCGCCTATCGGACAGATTGGGGTAGTTGATGCCCAGCGAGAGGTGGTAATTGCTGACGGGGTTGAAGCGGTCGATGTGGTAGAAGCCCTCCGGCACTTGGAAGTCACCTTGCCTGCGCTTGGGCCCCAGCGCTCCGGAACGCGAACAGATCCCGTAGGCCTTCAGCAGCCGATAGGCGGTATCCTCCCTCCGCTTGGCATGGACCTCGAGGCGGTCGTGATCCTTGTAAGCCACCAGCAGCACATGCAGGTCATCGCTGCGCAGGCCGGCCCCGGCCAGCAGCCGGTCCAAGGAAGCCTCCTTCTCGCGGATGGCCCCGCGCACCCGTTCATATTTCCGCTGCCCGGCCAGGAAATCGCCATCACCGGGAGAGGATGAAGGTAGCAAGGCCAACAAGGCCCAGAAAAGGGCGTGGTTCCAACGGATCATGGGGTGCAGATTTGGCGGTCTCCTTCCCTTCCGGGGCGGATGGCCGGCCATCATCGAACGCCGGCACGCCCGGAATTATGATGCGGGCCCGCCCCGGGAAGCCATCGATCAGCGGCGGCCACCACGGCATACGCCTACCTTCACGGCCTCTACCATACCATGGCCGAACCCAACGGAGCCCTCTCCAACCACGACGACGACAAGCGCCTTTTCCTGCTGGATGCCTACGCCCTGATCTTCAGGGCCTACTTCAGCTTCATCCGCAGCCCGCGCATCAACAGCCAGCGCCTGAACACCAGCGCCGCCTTCGGCTTCACGCTGGCCTTGCTCGACCTGTTGAAGCGCGAGAAGCCCACCCACATCGCCGTGGTGTTCGATGCCGGCGCTCCCGCGGAGCGCCTGGAAATCTTCCCGGAATACAAGGCCAACCGCGACGAGACGCCGGACGACATCCGCAGCAACGTGCCCTACATCCGGCGCATCATCGAGGCCTTCAACATCCCGGTGATCGAGAGCAACGGCTATGAGGCCGACGACGTGATCGGCACCTTGGCCAAAAAGGCCGAGCGGGAAGGCTACACCACCTACATGGTGACGCCCGACAAGGACTTCGGCCAACTGGTGTCCGACAAGATCCTGATCTACAAACCCGGCCGCAGCGGGGCGCCGCCGGAGATCATCGGGCCGAAGGAGGTGTGCGAACGCTGGGGCCTGGAGCGGCCGGAGCAGGTGAAGGACATCCTGGGCCTGATGGGTGATTCGGTGGACAACATTCCCGGCATCCCCGGCATCGGGGAAAAGACGGCCACCAAATTGATCCAGCAATTCGGCAGCCTCGAAGGCGTGATCGAGGGTGCGGACCAGCTCAAGGGCAAGCAGAAGGAGAACGTGCTGGCCCACGCCGGGCAGGGGCTGATGAGCAAGAAGCTGGCCACCATCGTGACCGATGTCCCGGTGAAGCTGGACCACCACGCCTTGCACCTGGACCCGCCCGATGAGGAAAGAGTGCGCGAGGTGTTCGGTGAGCTGGAATTCAGGACCCTGCTGAAAAGCGTGTTGGGCGGCGAGGAGGAAACGGCGGCCGCACCCGCGGCATCCGCTGGCGGAAAACGCAGCCCATCCAAGGCGCAGATCAGCATGTTCGGCGAGGAGGACTTGGCCACGCCCGCCACGGAGGAGGCCGGGGAGGCGCACCACGGGCCCATGGGCCACCTGGGCAACACCCCGCATCACTACCGGATCGCCGCCAGCGCGGATGAAATGCACGAATTGGCCCGGCAACTGGCCAAGCAGAAGGCGTTCTGCTTCGACACGGAGACCGATGGCCTGGACGCCCTCAACGCGGAGCTGGTGGGCATCTCCTTCAGTTGGAAGGCCCATGAGGCCTGGTATGTGCCCATTCCGGAAGGACACGGGAAAGCCCGCGCCATCGTGGCCCACTTCCGCGAGGTGCTGGAAAGCCGGCATATCCTGAAGGTGGCCCAGAACCTGAAGTACGACATGCTCGTGCTGGGGCAGTACGGCATCCGCGTGCAGGGCCCGCAGTTCGACACCATGCTGGCGCATTTCCTGCTAGAGTCGGACCTGCGGCACGGTATGGACTACATGGCCGAGACCCTGCTGAACTACCGGCCGCAGCCCATCACCGACCTGATCGGCCCGCGGGGCAAGCACCAGAAGACCATGCGCGAGGTGCCCGTGGAGGAGGCCGCAGAGTACGCCGCCGAGGATGCGGACATCACCTGGCAGCTGTATGGGCTGCTGGCTCCCCGCCTGCGGGAGATGGAACAGGAGAAGCTGTTCAATGAGGTGGAGATGCCCCTGGTACGCGTACTGGCCGACATGGAGCAGGAGGGCATCCGGCTGGACACGGAAGCGCTGAATGCGTTCAGCGTGGAGCTGGGGCGCGACATCGCCGACCTGCAGGACAAGATCATCGAGGCCTGCGGCGTGCCCTTCAACATCGATTCGCCCAAGCAGCTCGGCGAAGTGCTTTTCGATACGCTGAAGCTGGGCGGCGAGAAGCCCAAGAAGACGCGAACCGGCCAATACCAGACCAGCGAGGACATCCTCAGCGCCATGGCTCACGAGCACCCGGCCATCCCGCTGATCTTGGACTACCGCAGCCTGCGCAAGCTGAAGGGCACATATGTGGACACCCTGCCGCAGGCGGTGGACCCACGCGATGGCCGCGTGCACACCAACTACCGCCAGGCCGTGGCCTCCACCGGCCGCCTCAGCAGCGACGAGCCGAACCTGCAGAACATCCCCATCCGCACCGAGAAAGGGCGCGAGATCCGAAAAGCCTTCGTGCCGCGCGACGAACACTATGGCCTGCTGAGCGCCGACTACTCGCAGATCGAGCTGCGCATCATCGCCCACATGAGCGGCGACAAGCACATGCAGGAGGCCTTCCACAAGGGGTTGGACATCCACGCCGCCACGGCGGCCAAGGTGTTCAACACACCCCTGGAGGAGGTGACGCGCGAACAGCGGAGCCGTGCCAAGGCCGTCAACTTCGGCATCGCATACGGCCAAGGGGCCTTCGGCCTCAGCCAGAACCTGGGCATCCCCCGCGCCGAGGCCCAAGGGATCATCACCGGCTACTTCGCCGAGTTCCCCGGCGTGAAGCGCTACATGGACGAAACCATCGCCTTCTGCCGCGAACACGGCTACGTGCAAACGTTGATGGGCCGACGCCGCTACCTGCCCGACGTGCGCAGCGCCAACAACGCCGTGCGGGCGGCTTCCGAGCGGGTGGCCATCAACGCGCCCATGCAGGGCACCGCCGCCGACATCATCAAGGTGGCCATGATCCGCATCCACCAATGGCTGCAGGGCAACAACATGCGCAGCAAGCTGCTCCTGCAGGTGCACGACGAACTCATCTTCGATTGCCACCTGGAGGAGGAGCAGGAGTTGAGGGCCAAGGTGAAAGCGTTGATGGAAGGTGCCATGAAGCTGGACGTTCCGCTGGTTGTTGACATGAACGTGGGGAAAAACTGGCTCGAGGCACATTGATCCCTCCGCGCGGAAACGGCACCTTTACCGCGTTTCAACACCTGAAGTGAGCCAGACCATGCGAGCGACCCCCTTTATCAACGCCACCATCGCCGCCTTGGTGCTGGCTGGCTGCGGCAACCCGCAACAACCGGCCGAGGAGCTCAACGTGGCCACCGATTCCACGGCCATCATCCGCTCCGAGCGCACCCGCAACATCTTCCACAGCATCCCTTCGCCCATGGAGACCGCCGGGCTGCTGAAGAAGGCCGGGGCCGAATACGACCGGGGGATCCTCAACGATGTGAAGAACGTGGACAAGTACACATCCGCCAGCAAACAGGCCATCAACCTGGGCATTTATGGCGCCGACCTCAGCTACGCCAGCGTGTACAACAACACCCAGGAAAGCATGCTGTACACCAGCTGCGCACAAAAGCTGGCCAAAAAGCTGGACGTGAGCAATGCCTTCAACCAGGAGGTGGTGGACCGCATGGAGAAAAACCGCAATGACCGCGACTCCCTGCTGAGCATCATCAGCGAAACCTACCTGGACGTGGACGGGTACCTGAAGGAGAACCAACGCGACAACATCAGCGCCCTGATGGTGGCCGGAGGCTGGATGGAAGGCCTGTACATAGCCACCCAAGTGGCCAAGACACACGACACCCCCGAGCTGCGCCAGCGCGTGGCCGAGCAACGCCTCTCGCTCACAGACCTGCTGGAACTGATCCGCACCTATAGCCCCGACGACGCCACCGTGGCCGGCGTGCTGCAGGACCTGGAGCGGCTCGATGCACTGTTCGGACAGGTTACCACCCCCACCGGCAACAGCACCATGACCGAGGAAAATGGGGTGGCCACCATCGGTGGTACGGCACCCACGGCCACCCTGTCGGATGAACAACTGAAGGCCATCACGGAAGCCACGGCCGCCATCCGGGCCGCTTACATCAACTGACCCCTTGCCATGAAGCAACTCTTTTCCCTCCTGGCCCTGTTGCTGGCCTTGTCCATTCCGGCCACCTCATCGGCCCAATGCCGCAGCTTCGCCAAGAACAAGTGCATGCCCGGCATGGCGCCCTACAAGTTCAATGAAACCTTCAACGCGGCCCAATTGGCGCCCGGCGAGGAGGCACAAGTGGACCTCACCTTTTACAGCGGACAGGAGTACCGGCTGCTGATCTGCTCCCACCCTATTCTGGGCAAGGTGAACTGGCAGCTCCGCGATGCCGGCGGCAACACCCTTACGCAAAGCACGGGCGATGCCCCCAAGGACCACTTCGACTTCAAGGTGGCCACCACCCAAAAGCTCACCGTGCATATCGATGTGCCCGCGGGCGACAAGGGGGGCAACAATATGCTTACCGTCGGATGCGTGGGCATCCTGGTCGGCTACAAGTAGCACGCCGCCCCCAAACGGTCCCGCAAGGACCCACGGCGTTGGCCGCCCACGGGCAAGCCAACATGGACAAGACCTTTCCCGTCGAGCCAACCGCGACGCGCCACAAGCTTCTGAACAGCAAGGCGCCACCGGGTCCCGAGTGCCCCTGCCTCCGGCTCCTGCCGTCAACACAAATCGCCTCTTGCTTTCCTACGGAATGCCATCTATCCTGAGATCGGTTGAAGTGGCAAGCCCAAGTGCTTGTCCCGGATAGCGGTCCGCTTTCCGCCCCGGAAGCCCGATCGCCCCTGGTTTCCGGGCAGATCGGCGGGGAGGCCCGTTCCTTCCCGGACTGGTACAAAGCAAAGGCCCCGGCGGTCCGCCGGGGCCTTGCACACCGTTGTCCGGCGCAACAGCCCTATTGCTTGGTGAACTTGGCCACCTGCACGCCCGCGCCTTGTTGCACGCGCACGAAGTACATGCCTCCCGGAAGCTTGTCCAGGTCCATGCTCCACTGTGCGGCACCGGCGGGCATCACCCCTTCATGGATCAGCTGCACCGGTCGGCCAAGAAGGTCCATGACCTCCACCTTCACCTTGTCGTTGCCCGTAAGCATCGCCGTGATCATCGCGTGGTTGGTGGCCGGGTTCGGCACCACCATAAGCTCCCTGCCGGCCGTCTGCAACGCCTCGGCAATACCCACCGATGCGCCATTGATATTGATGTCGTCCAGCCACAGGTTATTGCCGCCAGCGCTTTCGAAAACGAATTTGAACATCAGGTTGGTCACCACGTATGGGGCACCAATGGGGGCTGTTTCATTGTAGCCCCATTTCTCCGGGTCGTTCGGCACGAACGGGATGTTCGTGTTGGGGACCGTGGCCAAGCTGCTACCGGTCAACGCGCGGCGCAGTGTCCAGGTAACCCCGCAATCGCGGCTCGCATAAACGCGGAGCGCATCGTTGTTGTCGTTGTTGCGCTTGGCAAATGCGTAGCGGAAGCTCAGCACGACCGGCGCATCGGAGGTGATGTCGATCGGCGGCGAGTACAGCTCATCGATGTTGCCCGATTTTGCGGCCGTATTGGTCAGCATCAAGCTCTTCGAGCCGGAATAAGAGGCGGAGGAAGACACCGTGAAGGTCCCATCCCCGTTGGGGTCGTACACCCTCCATGCGGAGTTGGTCAAGCTGGTCATTCCTTCGAACCCTTCGGCAAACGGCAGTGCCTCTCCCTCGAGCGGCAGCACCGTGATATACTCGAGCTGGGACGTGCTCACGGTCTGGCTCCCATCGCCAACCGTGAGGGCCACTGCATAGGTGCCCGGGGTGTGGTAGGTGATCGTGGCGGTGGCGCCTTGTGCCGTGGCCGGGCTTCCGCCCTCAAACTCCCAGTTCCGCTCCACCACGCCATTGTAGCTCTGGTCGGTGAAGGTCACCGACTGGCTGGCACAGATCACTTGCCGGTTGCTGTTGAAAGCGGCGGCACATACCGTGGGGGTGTTGTTCACCCCCGTGAGCGCCAAGTTGGCGGCGGACCACAGGTTGTTCCTGCTGGCCACGTTGCTGTTCAGGGCCGCATGCACCCGTGCCTTTTGGCCGTTGGTGAACATCTTGCTGCAGTACGAATACTCCATGAAGTTCTCCACGTTGTCCAGGGATCCGCAGGATTCACCGCGCAGGTTGCAGGAGGTCCAACCCTTGGTGTTGGGCGTATCGGCCACGGCATCGTCCGTGTTGCAGTTGGATGCCAGGCCCGGGTCGTTGGAGTCGCCCCAGCAATGCCTGAGGTTCATCCAGTGCCCCGCCTCGTGGCTCAGCGTATGCGAACGCACGGGGCTGCTGGTGCCGATGGCACCTACATAGCTGCCCAGCACCACGATGCCATCGGTGGCGGCGCCCCATTGGCCGGCCACATTGGAAGGATACATGGAGTAGCCGGCAGCTCCTTGCGCATTGGCCGCCACCCAGATGTTCAGGTAGCGTTCGCGCGGCCACATGATCAGGTTCTTCATGCTCTGGTCGCCCGAATAGGTGAGGCTGCTCACCGTGCGCGTAATGCCATTGGTGCAATTGCCCTGGGGGTCCAACTGCGCCAACTTGAAGGTGATCTTCATGTCGGCCACCCGGTCCAGGAACTCGGGCTGCACGTCTTGCCAGTCAGCGTTCAACTTGTTGAAGTCCTCGTTCATCTGGCGGATCCCGTCGAACACCTGCTCGTTGCTGATGTTCTCAGGCCCGTTGTTGTGCACGATGTGGAACACCACCGGAATGATGTACTGGTTGTCGTCCCGCGAAGCATCCTGCTCCCACACTTGGGTGAAATGCTCCAACTGCATGCGGGCCTGCTCGATCTGTTGAAGCCGGTCGGGGTGCCCGATCACGAGGTCGCCCATCCGTTCGAGCTCATTGGCCCCACAATGGAAATCCGACTGCTGGGCATGCAGGGAAGGCGTCGCCAGGAGCATGGCCGCCGCCAAGGTGAGTAGGGAGGTCCGTATCATTTCAAGGGTTTGCAGGGTTCAACGAACCCCAAATTTACGGAGCATGCCCCCCTTTTCACCCCGAAGGGTGTCAAAGACATGTTAACTCTTGGGTTTCCAAGCCCTTTCCCTCCCCGGCTCAACCCAGGGCCTGGGCCAGGTCGGCGATCAGGTCGTCGGCATCCTCCACGCCCACGCTGAGGCGGATCAACGAGTCGGTGACGCCGGTCTTTTCGCGCTCCTCCTTCGGGATGCTGGCGTGGGTCATGCTGGCGGGGTGGCCCATCAGGGATTCCACGCCCCCCAAGGATTCCGCAAGGCTGAACAGCTTGCACGAGCTGAGGAAGCGCATGGCATCCTCCATGCGGTCGCCCTTGATGGTGAAGCTCATCATACCACCGAAGCCGCGCATCTGGCGCTTGGCCACCTCGTGGTTCGGATGGCTGGGCAGGCCCGGCCAATAGACCTTGCCCACCTTGGGATGCTTCGACAGCCATTCGGCGATGGCCTTGCCGTTGCTGCTGTGGCGCTCCATGCGCAGGTGCAGGGTCTTCAGGCCACGCAGCACCAGGAAGCAGTCCTGCGGGCCGGGCGTGGCGCCGCAGCTGTTCTGGATGAAGGCCAGCCGCTCGTGCAGGGCATCGTCATTCACGATCAGGGCGCCCATCACCACGTCGCTGTGGCCGCCCAAGAACTTGGTCACCGAGTGCATCACGATATCGGCACCCAGGTCCATGGGGGTTTGCAGGTAGGGCGAGGCAAAGGTGTTGTCCACGGCCAGGAGGATGTCCTTGCCCTTGGTGAGCTTGGCGATGGCCGCGATGTCCACAACGCGCAGCGTGGGGTTGGTTGGGGTTTCCGCCCACACCAACTTGGTCTTGGGCGTGATGGCCGCGGCCACGTTGGCGGGATCGGCCATGTCCACGAACGTGAACTTCACGCCGAAGGGTTCGAAGATCTTGGTGAACAGGCGGTAGGTGCCGCCGTAGAGGTCGTTGGTGCTCACCACCTCGTCGCCGGGCTTCAGCAGCTTCACCACGGCATCGATGCTGGCCATGCCGGTTGCGAAGCACAGGCCGTGCTTGCCGTTCTCCAGGGCCGCCAGCGCTTGTTGCAGCGCGGTGCGGGTGGGGTTGTGCGTGCGGCTGTACTCGTAGCCTTTGTGGTGGCCGGGGGCGCTCTGCACGTAGGTGCTGGTCTGGAAGATGGGGGTCATGATGGCCCCGGTGGACGGGTCCGGCTCCACGCCCGCGTGAACGGCCTTGGTAGAGAATTTCATGTGCGAGAAAAGGAATGAGGCCGCGAAGGTAGCCTTGGCGCCCGCGACCCTGTCCCCTTCACCCCCCGATCGGGGTATCCTCACACCTTCTCCGTCACCTCTCCGGCCTTCCTCAAATGCCCCTTCCGCGCCTTGCGGATGCGGCAGCTCACCACCTTGTACTCGGGGCACTTGGCCTCGGAGTCGTGGATGTCGCTGGTGATGATGTTGAGCATGATCTCCGGGAAGTGGAAGGTGCTGCTGAGGATGCCGGGCTTCACCTCGTCGGTGACGCGCGCCTTGATATCCACCTTGCCGCGCGGGCTCTCCACGCACACCATGTCGCCATCGGCGATACCGTTCCGGGCCGCGTCCTCCGGGTTGATCATCAGCAGGTCCTCGGTGATGATCTCGCTGTTGGCCGTGCGGCGCGTCATGGTGCCGGCGTTGTAGTGCTCCAGCTCGCGGTTGGTGGTGATGATGTACGGGTAGTCCTTGCCGTGGTCGAGCACTTCCTGCGTTTCGGCCCAGTGCGGCGCATAGAACTTGCCCTTGCCCCGCTTGAAGGATTCCTTGTGCAGGATCTGGGTATCGGTGCCATCGGCGGCCACGGGCCACTGTTTGCCGTTCTCGCCGAGCATCTCCCAGCGGATGCCCTTGAAGAAGGGCACCACGGCGCTGACCTCTTCCAGCACCCAGGCCGGGTGGTAGGTGGTGCGGGCCCGGGTGCCGCCGTCCACCTTCACGTGCTTCTGATACTTGGCAATGCTGGGCGCGGCACCCGCTCCGTTGTTGAACGGTTCCGGCAGGCCCAGGCGCTCGGCCAGCCGCTCGCTGATGTCCACGATGATCTGCCCGTCGGGCTTGGTGCCTTCCAAGGGTTCCACCGCGGCCTGCACGCGCTGCACGCGCCGTTCGCCGTTGGTGAAGGTGCCGCTTTTCTCCAGGAAGCTGGAGGCCGGCAAGATCACATCCGCATACTTGGCCGACTCGGACATGAAGAGGTCTTGGGCGATCAGGAGGTCGAGGCTTTCCAAGGCACGGATCACCTTCTGGGTGTTCGGGTCCGACTGCACCACGTCCTCCCCCATCAGCCACAGGGCCTTCAAGCGTCCGTCCAGTGCGGCATCGAACATGTCGGGGATCATGAAGCCCGGCTTGGCCGGCAGGGGCACGCCGTAGTGATCTTCGTACAAGCGCTGCACCTCGCCATCGGTGAGGTCCAGGTAGCCGGCGCCCTGGTGGGGCTGGGCACCCATGTCGGCCGCGCCCTGCACGTTGTTCTGGCCACGCAGCGGGTTCACGCCCACGCCCCGGCGACCGATGTTGCCGGTCATCATGGCCAGGTCGGCGATCTGCATCACGGCGAAGGTGCCTTGGGAATGCTCGGTGACGCCCAGCCCGTGGAAGCTCATGGCGGCATTGGCCTTCGCATAGGCCATGGCGGCCTCGCGCACCAGGTTGCGGTCCACGCCCGTCACCTGCTCCATCTTGGCCACGTCCAAGGCCAGCAGCTCCTTGGTGAATTCTTCCCAGCCCTCGGTGCGGTTGGCGATGAAATCCTTGTCCACCAGATCTTCCTTGACGATGTAGTGCATCATCATGTTCAGCAGGGCCACGTTGGTGCCGGGCCGCAGCTGCAGGTGGTAGGTGGCATAGCGCGCCAGGTGGATACGCCGCGGATCCACGACGATCAGCGTTTTGCCCTTCATGGCTTCCTGCTTGATCTTGGCTCCGGTGACCGGGTGGGCATCGGTGGGATTGGCACCGATGAGCAGCATGGCATCCGTGTGCTGGAGATCATCGATGCTGTTGGTGGCTGCGCCGGTCCCGTAGGTACGTTGCATGCCAGCGGCCGTGGGGCTGTGGCACACGCGGGCGCAGCAATCGATGTTGTTGGTGCCGATCACGGCGCGCATAAACTTCTGCATGAGGTAGTTCTCCTCATTGGGGCAGCGCGCGCTGCTGATGCCGGCGATGCTATTGGGGCCGTGCTTGGCACGGATGTCGGCCAAGCGGTCAACGATATAGTCGTAGGCCTCGTCCCAGGTGGCCTCCTCAAACTGGCCGTTACGCTTGATCAGCGGCGTGCGCAGGCGGTCCGGGTGGTTGTAGAAGCTGAAAGCGTACCGGCCCTTCAGGCAGGTATGGCCGCTGTTCACCTCGGCATCGTACGGCGCGGTGATGCTCACCACGGTGTTGTCCTTCACCTTCACGTCCAGGTTGCAGCCCACGCCGCAGTAAGTACACACGGTGCGCACCACCTTGTCCGGCACGTTCTCCTTGCTCATGAACACGTCGGTGATGGCGCTGGTGGGGCAGGCCTGCGCGCAGGCACCGCAGCTCACGCAGTCACTGTCCATGAACGATTCGGCGGTGCCCTTGGCGATGAAGCTGTTGAAGCCCCGGCCGGCCATGGTGAGCACCATTTCGCCCTGCACTTCGTCGCAGGCACGCACGCAGCGGAAGCAGTGGATGCAGCTGCTGAGGTCGCTGACCATGTAGGGGTGCGAACGGTCCAGCGCGAAGGATTTCTCCTTGCCGATGAAGTCCAGCGGCATGGCGCCCTTGGGATAGCGCACGCCGTCGATGTTGAAGTCGATCTGCTTCACCACGTTGTAGAGCTCATTGCGGCCGTGGTCCTCGGTCTTGAGCTTCTCGGTGTCGTATGTGGTGAGCACCATCTCCACCAGGTTCTTGCGCAGGCGCTCCATGCGCGGGGTGTGGGCCTTGATGTACTGCCCCTTGCCCACGGGGGTGTGGCAGCTGGCCATCACCTTGGTGGGGCCGTCCTCCTTCAGGGCCACCTCCACCGAGCACACGCGGCAGCTGCCGAAGGGCTCCAGGTTGGCCGCATCGCACAGTGTGGGCACGTGGTCGCCGCCCTTGTGGCGCCGCAGGAAAGTGAGGATGCTTTCGCCCTTGTTGATCGGATAGGCGACGCCATCGATATAGGCCACGTCGGACATGCTGCTAGGATTTGAAGTTGCCATCGAGCTCATGGCTGAAATACTGCAATGCGTTGTTGATGCCCAAGGGCAGGCCGCCGCCGAGGGCGCAGAGGCTGCTGATCTCCATGGTCTCCAGCAGGTCGTTGAAGAGCTGCCGGTCGATCTTTTGGTCCTGCTTGCGCGCCCCGTGGATAAGCTCCTCGCCACGCTTGCTGCCGATGCGGCAGGGGTAGCACTTGCCACAGCTCTCTTCCGCGGTGAATTCAAACAGGTGCTGCAGGTAGTCGATCATCGGGAAGTCCTCCGGAATGCAAAGGATGCTGGCATGGCCCAGCATGAAGCCTTCCTTCTTGAAGGTCTCGAAGTCGATGGTGAGTTCGTCGATCTTGTGCATGGGCACGATGCCGCCCAGCGGACCACCGATGTGCATGGCCTTCACCTTCTTGTTCAGGCCCTGGCCCAGCTCATCGATGACCTGGCGCAGCGGTGTGCCGCACTCCACCTCATAGATGCCGGGGCGGTTGAAGGAGCTGTCCAGCGACAGCAGCTTGGAGCCCGCCGTCTCGGCACTGCCAAGCGCGGCATAGGCCGCCCCGCCATGCTGGATGATCCAAGGTATGCAAGCCAGCGACTCCACGTTGTTCACCGCCGTGGGCCGGTTGAACAGGCCCTTCTCGGCCGGGTAGGGCGGCCGTGTGCGCACCTCGCCGCGCTTGCCCTCTATGCTGTTCAGCAAGGCGGTTTCCTCCCCGCAGATGTAGGCACCTGCGGCCATGATCACCTTGAAGCGGTAGCTGAAGCCACTGCCCATGATGTTGTCGCCGATCCAGCCCTTGGCCTCGATCTCTGCAATGGCCTTCTTGACGTTCTCCACCGCCTCCGGGTATTCGGCACGGATGTAAAGCACGCCGGTGTCGGCACCCACGGTGAAGCCGGTGATCATCATGCCCAACAGCACCAGATGCGGGCGCTGCTCCAGCAGATAGCGGTCGCTGTATGCCGCGGGGTCGCCCTCGTCGCCGTTGCACACGATGTACTTGCGCGGCGTGCCGTTTCCGGTGGTGTCCTGCGCATTGCGCACGGCCTCCAGCTTGATCCCCATGGGGAAGCCGGCACCGCCGCGGCCGCGCAGCTTGGACAGCTTCACCTCGTTCAGCAGGTCCGCGCCGTCGCTCTTCAACACGCGCTCCCAAAGGCTGTAGAATTCATCCAGCGAAGGCATCGGCGCGGTGAGGATCGGCTGCGCCATGGACGTGCCCACGTGGTACTGCCCGTCCGCCTTGCGCCATGCGCCCTGCTCGTCCTTCTTCTTCACCACGTCCTCCACATGCCCGATGCTCTTGCCGCTGTAGTTGTGGCCGTCCACGTGGAAGGCGCTGTTCTCGTGGCAGCGGCCCAGGCAGCACATTTCACCGATCTCCTCCGGTTTGAAGTGCTTGCCCAGTTCCTCGCGCACCTTGCCCTGCGTGCCGGCCACCAAGCAGGTGCTGCCGTTGCACACGTAGGCCTTCTTGCCCAGATTGTCCCGCTTCAGAAAGTCGTAGAACGTGGTGGTGCCGTAGGCCACGGCCTCCCCGATAAGGAAGTCGTCCGCGATGGCGGTCACCTGTTCGTCGCTGGGCGAGCCGCCCTGTTCCTTGGCGGCCTGTTGCAACCGGTCCCACAGCGGGTCGGTCAGCTCCTTGCCGTCGCGGCCGGAGAGGGAAGTAACGTTCTTGGACATTGCACCGAATGTAAAACAAGGTGGATACAACAATACGTAGGGGGCCCGGCCACATTGGGGGCCTGGCCCTAGATCAGACTCATTCTAAACCCGAGTACGACCCTTGGAACAGGGCCGAACTGACCAAGTGATTGTCGATCCAGTGGTAATTGCCGCCGCGCGGCTTGCCGAACAGGACACCGTGGTACTTGAAGCCGTGCTTGTTCAGCCAAGCCTCCGTCACCTCGCGATGCTCCTCCGTGCGCGAGGTGAAGAAGGTGATGATGTGGCCTTCGTCGTACCAGCCGTTGCAGGCTTCTACGGCCCCGTCGAATACGGCCGCGTCCACCATGCGTTCAGGTTCCTCGTTCGGTACATCCTCGCAGATGGTCCCGTCGATGTCGATCATGTAGTTCTTCATGCCGTCGGGCAGGCCGGGGCTGGCCTTCTTCCCGTCGATATAGATGTCGTGCAGCTCGGCGGTCATGGTTATGCGGTTTGGGATAAAGATAATCCGCGGGTGAAGAGGTCCGCCTACGCTGAAGCTTCGGCGAGATGAGGTGATGAAGTGAGGAGGGTGAGGTTGGTAATGGAGGTAAGGGAGGTAAGGGAGGTAAGGGAGGTAAGGGAGGAGCGGTAAGCGGCTCACTCCTCGTCCGGGTCCACCTTGCGCCTGCGCCAGGCCTTGCGCTTTTTGTCGGGCACCACCTTTTCGCGGAAGCGGCCGTCGAGGGCGCCTTGCTGTTTGCGCTCCTCACGCACAGCGGCCTGCTCGATCTTCAGCAGCTCCTTCTTGGTGATGCGCTTTTTCTTGGCCATGGCGGCACAAGATCCAAAGCTAATGCTTGCGTGGGCGCGCAACCGGGCAAGCGCCGGGCGTTCAGTCCGCCTCCAACAATGCCACCATCAAGCTCCTGAGCACCGGGTCCTTTACCCTCGCCAAACCTGCCCGCAGCTGCCTTTCATCCTCTTCCTGGTCCGACCGGTAACCCAATATCCACGGACAATTCCTTTGTATCGACAGCCGGATGAAGCGCAGTTCAACCTCCTCCGGCAGCCCCGAGATGGCCTGGTCGATCCGATCAGTGCCACGCCGGAAGCTCTCCAGCTTGGACCTCGGCCCCTGGGCGTGCTCGGCCCACATGGCCTCAAAGGCCCCCAAGTATCCCGATGCCAGCGGATCCAATTGCTTGCCCTGAAAATGGGCCAACATGTCCTGGCATGCTTGGGGATCACGCGCAGCCTGGGCGTAATGCCCGCGCACGAGCTCCAGATCGATGCCTTGGGCGGCCGTGCCTGATCCTGCCATCAGTACAAAGGCGGTGGCCGCCACCCCACGCCGCCCGGCCAGTGCCCGCCATGGCGCGGCCTCGTATAGCCAGACCGTGAGCAGGAACATCAGCAAGCCGTAGAACACGTCCTCGACGGGGATGGTGGCCAGGCGCTGGCCCCAGATGGCCTTTTCGTTATACCAGACCACCGGCTGGTCGAGCCCCGTGCCGGTGAGGATGCCGTTCACCACGAAGAAGGGAAGCAGCAGCACGGCGTAGGTGATAAGGGCCAGCCCCGTGCGTTCAGGGCGTGGCCGCAACTGCACGTACAACAGGAACCCCGCAAGCAGGGCAAAGGTGGGTGCGGTATAGGGCTGGTGCCGCCAGAGCACGGCCGCGGCCACCGACGCCACGAACAAGAGGCGGGTAGCCCACATGGCCCCGGCCGCAGGCAGGCCCGGAAACCGGAGAACCTTGAAGCAGTGGTAGGTGAACAGGCAGGCGTAGGGGATGCAGATGAAGAAGAGCCACTCTTCCAAGGGCAGGCCGAGCAGCTGCACGCCGGTGAGGTGTTGCGCATTGAAGCCCCAAATGCCGCGCGCCGTGGCCCAAATGTCCCATGGAACGAAGAGCAGCATCATGCCGGCGATGGCGGGTAAGGCGCGTCCCCATTCCCGGTGGAAGCGCAGCTTCGGATGGAAGCTGTAGATCAGAGGGATGCTGATCGCGCCCAGATCCACCCAGAGGTAGGTCCACATCACCGCTTGTCGTTGCTACCGTACTTCATTCGCCAAGCCTCGCGGAAAAAGCGCATCGGCACGATGAGCATGCCGAAGCACTCACCGTGCTCCTTGCCCAAGTGCTTGTGGTGCATCTTGTGTGCGCGCCGAAGCGCGAGGAAGTACACCGAATTCGTGTTGCGGAGCCATTTGATGCGTTGGTGGATGAAGACCTCATGCACCAGAAAATAGGCGATACCATAAAGCAGGATGCCCAGGCCGATCCATGTCCAAGGAGCGCCGGGGCCACGCAAGGCACCGAGCAGGAAGAGCAGCATGGACGGCACGGCGAACAATAGGAAGAAGGCGTCGTTGCGCTCCAGCACGTGGTCATGGTCGCGTTGGTGGTGATCACGGTGCAGCACCCACAGAAAGCCATGCATGACAAAGCGGTGCATGGCCCAAGCCACTCCTTCCATGGCCAGGAAGGTGGCCAACACGATACCGATGTTCAACCAAGGTTGCATGGTACGGGGAATAGTGCCTGCAACGTACGCTGGCGGTGATCGAAGATCTGTTCGAGACGGCGGCGCACCACTAGGCGGTGTACCAGCTCCCCCAGCACACCGAATGGCATTTGGTACTCCACCTCATCGCAAACCACCGTACCGCCGGGCACCTCCTCGAAACTGTGCCTGTGTCGCCAAAGCTTGTAGGGGCCTTTCAATTGCTCGTCCGTGAAGGTGCGGGCGGCCTCCACGCGGGTGATGCCGGTGAGCCAAGTGAGCGGCAGGCCCAGCAAGGGCCGCACCGTGTAGGTGATGCGCTGCCCTTCCTGTATGCCCCCCGGAGGGTGCATGTGCCGGATGCGGAAGCCCATGTAGGACGGGGTGATCCTTGCCAAGTTGGCCGCCGAACTGAAGAACGCCCATGCCTCCTGCCGCGGAATGGGCAGGAATTGCCGCCGTCGGATGCGGTGGCAAGCGGAGGATTCCCGCCGGCGTGGAAGGGCCACTGCGGAGGTGTTCAGGTTTTCCATTCCATCAATGTGCTTTTGTAGTGTTCCACCGCACGGTTCACCGCCATGGCATGGTCCACAATGGGGGCGGGATATGCGGTCGTGCCGAACTCGGGTATCCACCGTTCCACGTACCCCCGTCCATGATCGAAGCGTTCCAGCTGCCGTGCGGGGTTGAACACGCGGAACCACGGGGCCGCATCGCATCCGCTTCCGCTCACCCATTGCCAGTTCCCGTTGTTGCTGCTGAGCTCAAAGTCCAACAGCTTTTCCGCGAACCAAGCCTCGCCCCAGCGGGGATCGATCAGCAGATGCTTCACCAGGAAACTGGCCGTGACCATGCGCGCCCTGTTGTGCATGAAGCCTGTGGCAGCGAGCTCCCGCATGCCGGCATCCACAAAGGGGAAACCGGTCATGCCCTGGCACCAGGCCCTGAAGTGTGCGGGATTGTTGTGCCAGATCATCCGCTCATAGGCCGGCTTGAAGGGCCGGTCGGCCACGTGCGGATGGTGCCACATCAACTGCATGAAGAACTCTCGCCAAGCGAGTTCATTCAGGAATACCTCGCCGTGGCCCAAGGCCCGCCTGGCCTGTGCGCGCACGCTCACCGTGCCGAAGCGCAGGTGAACGCCCAGGCGGGAGGTGCCCGCCACGCCCGGCAGATCGCGCGTGGCACCGTAACCGGCGATCAGTTCGTCGGCCACGTGCGGATCAGGCACCACCAGGTCCGTTGCTTGGAAACCGATGTCCGTGATGGACGGCATGGGCAGCGGTGCAACCTTGTGCAAGTGGTGCAGTTGCTCCCCTGAGGGATACTCCCGCAGCACGGCATCGTTGAGCATGGAGCGCCATTTGCGCCCGTATGGCGTGAACACGGAATAGGGCGTGCCGTCCGCCTTTAGCACTTCGTCCCGCTCGAAGATGCTGATGTCCTTGTAGCTGTGCCAAGCCACCCCGCGTGCCTCAAGCCATTGCTGCACCGCAGCATCGCGACGCAGGGAATAGGGCTCATGGTCATGCACCACCGTTACCGCCCCCACATTGAACCTTTGCAGGACACGTGGCCATACTTCCTCGGGCGTGCCGTGCTCAACCAGCAGCGTGCCGCCGGCCTGTTCCAATTCCCGCTTCAACCGCACAAGGGTCCGGTGGATGAAGTCCACCCGGCGATCAGCACGATCTTCCAAGCGCTCCAGTATGGCCGTGTCGAAGATGAACAGGGGCAGCACTTCGCCGTGGTCCTTCAGCGCACGATACAGCGCGTGGTTGTCCACCAGCCGCAGGTCGCGCCGGAACCAGTGGATATTGACGAACGGCTTTTCCATCAGGTACGGGACAAGGCAAGGTGGCGCTGCAGCCGGGGCCAAGCGATCAACAGCCATGGCGTGAAGCGCTCCGGGGTTTCATTCATCTCCCGTTCCAGTTCGCCGGGTGTGACCCAGCGCAGGTCCGCCACCTCCTCGGCAGCCGGGTGGAAGGGACCTTGGCAGGCACCGGTGAACACATGGTCCACCTCATGTTCAATCAGCCCCTGGCCCACCTCGGCACGGTAGATGAAATGGAAGCGCCGCTCCAGGGGCGCATGCACGCCCAACTCCTCGTACAACCGGCGGTGGGCCGCATCTTCCAAGGCCTCTCCGGGCCTTACATGGCTGCAGCATGCGTTGCTCCAAAGGCCCGGCGTATGGTATTTCCCCCAGGCCCGTTGCTGCAGCAGCACCCGGCCTTGATCATCGAACAGGAACACGCTGAAGGCGCGGTGGAGGACGCCCTTGTGATGCGCCTCCAACTTGTCCATGGTCCCCACGGGTTGGTCATCGGTGTCCACCAGGACCACCAGCTCCGTGCCATCATGCAGGGCTTTGCTCATATCCAACCGATGTGGTGTTTGATGCAGCAGGTGGCCAGCAGGCCCATCTTCCGCGGGTTGCCCAACCTGATGCGCTCCTGCATCACACGCGCCGCCGACAGGCCTTGGATGCGCTGGAACAGGGTGCGATAATAGACGTAGCTGATGTACACCCCCAGCCTTGCGCCCGTCGGGAGTTCGCGGATGCCTGCCAAGGCCGCCTCAAAATCAGCCTCGAGGTCCCGCTCCACTTCACGCTTCATTTGTTCATCGAAACGCCCGGCCTTCACTTGGGGGAAGTAGTTGCGCCCCAATGCGCCAAGGTCGTCGCGGATGTCGCGCAGGAAGTTCACCTTCTGGAAGGCGGCCCCTAAGCGCACTGCGGCGGGCTTCAAACGCTGATAGGCCGCTTCATCCCCTTCGCAGAAAACGCGCAGGCACATCAGCCCCACCACCTCGGCCGACCCCATGATATAGCGGTTGAACGACGCCGGGTCGTGCTCCTTGCAGTCCAGATCCATGGCCATGCTTTCCAGGAACGGCTCGATCAGCTCCGGCCCGATGCCGTAAGTATTGGCACAGGCTTGGAAGCTGTGCAGCACGGGGTTCATGCTGATGCCATCGCGGATGGCGCCGTAGGCATCCTCGCGGAAACGCGCCAACAGGCGGGCCTTGTCCTTGCCATGGAAGGTGTCCACGATCTCGTCCGCGAACCGCACGAAGCCATAGATGGCCTTGATGGGTGGGCGCAGCCGAGGGGCCAAGGCGCGCACCCCGATGGAAAAGGACGTGCTGTAGCGGCGCACAACGGCGCTGCTCGCCTCGGCGCATACATGATCGTAAAGGGCCATGGTGTTCATCGGCGGTGCAATTCCTTGATGATGAGGTCAGCGGCCACTTGGCCACTGATCAGGGCCGGCGGAAGCCCGGGGCCCGGCACGCTGAGCTGGCCGGCGAAATAGAGTCCTTTGACCTTGCGGCTTTTGATGGCTGGGCGGAACGGCCCTGTTTGGGCCAGCGTGCTGGCCAGTCCATAGGCATTCCCGCGGAAGGCGTGATGATCCTCCTCCAGGTCGCGCACGCAGTAACTACGCTTCACCTTCAGGTGCGCCCGGATGTCCATGCCCAAATGCCGTTGGATGCGGTCGGCAATGGTGGTGAAGCAAGCCTCACGCAGCGCATCGGTATCCTCCGAGCCGCTGGCGATGGGCACCAGCACCACCAGGTTTTCTCCACCGGTAGGGGCGGTGGAGGGGTCGGTAACACTGGTGCAGCTGACATAAAAGAGCGGTTTGCGCGGCCACCGCCGGTGGGTGTAGATGTCCTTGCCATGCGCATCCAGGTCCTCATCGAAGAAGAGCATGTGGTGCTGGGCGCCCGGCAGGCGTGTATCCAGGCCGATGTAGAACAGCAAGGTGCTCGGCGCCATGGTGCGCTTCTCCCAGAACGCTTGGCTGTAGGTGCGGCAAGGGGCCTCCAGCAATTGCTGCTCCACGTGGTGGTAATCCGCTGTGGCCAGCACGGCATCCGCATGGTGCACGCCGCTTGCCGTTTCCACGCCCACGGCGCGCCCATGTTCCACCACCACGCGCCGCACCGGATCGCCCAGTCGCAAACGCGCGCCTTGCTCCTCGGCCAGTTGGCGCATGCCCTGCATCACGCGGCCCATGCCGCCCATGGGATACCACGTGCCGAGATCGATGTCGGCGTGGTTCATCAAGCTGTAAAGTGCAGGGGTATGCTGGGGCATGGCCCCCAGGAAGAGCACGGGGAACTCCATCACGCCACGAATGCGGGCACTGCGGAAGTTGCGTCGCACGTGCCGCCGTAATGAGGAAAGGACCGAGGTGCGCAACAAGCCCTTGAGCACGCCCGGCTCCATGTACTCAGCCCAGGAGAGCGAAGGCTTGTACACCATATGCTGCATGCCGATCCTGTACTTCATCGCCGCCTCGTCCAGAAAGCCGTCCAGGCGCTTCGCCGCACCGGGCTCCTCCTGCTCGAAGAGCCGCTTCACCGCTGTGCGACCGGCGGGCATCCGCCATTGGTCGTTGGGGCCGAAAACCACCGCGTAGGAAGGGTCCAGTCGCCGCAGTTCATAGTAGCGGGCACTGGTATGCCCGAACCGACCGAAGAACCGCTCGAACACATCGGGCATCCAGTAAAAGCTGGGACCCATGTCGAAATGGAAGCCGTCCTGTGCCCAAGTGCGTGCGCGCCCGCCCACTTCTGTATGCCGCTCATGCACAGTGGTGCGTACCCCTGCGCGGGCGAGGACGGCGGCCGCTGCCAGGCCCGAGATGCCCGCGCCGATGATGGAGACCGAAGAAGGGGGGTGAGTCATTGCCTTTGTTCGACAAACTTATGGCTTTATTGAACACCACCAACAAAATAAATCTTCACCAGCCAAGATCGGCTGGACGAGAAAGCACACAACGCACTCATATTAATCGCTGATTATCTGCTCTTTACCTTCGATTTCAAGACACACCAAGCCTTCCCGACGCACAGGGCTAAAAATTCATTGTGTTCATCTTTTTTTTCTGTTTGTTGAACATTCATGGATTTTGATTGTACGTTTGCCACATCCAAATCACTCACACCATGAAACTCAGTTCCTCCCTTCTGTTGGCAGCCGTGGCCTGCCTCCCCTTGGGCGCGTGGGCCGGCGGCGGCCCGCTTGCCCGCGTGCAGATCGTCCACAATTGCGCGGACCTCGCGGCCGCCTCGGTGGACGTTTACGTGAACGGCAGCCTGCTGCTGGACAACTTCGCCTTCCGTACGGCCACCCCCTTTGTGGAGGTGCCTGCGGAAACTGCCTTGGAAGTGGCCATAGCCCCGAGCACCAGCACCAGCGCCGGCGATGCCATCTTCACCCAAAGCCTCGTGCTTGCCGATGGTGCCAGCTACTTGGTGGTGGCCTCCGGCATAGTAAGCCCCTCGGGCTATTCACCGGCCACCCTGTTCAGCTTGGCCATTTATGACATGGCCCGGGGCTCATCGGCAGGAGCCTCCACCACCGATGTGCTCGCCTTCCACGGCGCAACGGATGCCCCCACCGTGGACATTTACGAGAGCGGCGTATTGGACGCCACGGCGGTGAACGACCTGTCCTACGGTGAATTTGCCGGATATCTCGAACTGCCCACCGCCGACTATACGCTCCAGGTGCGTGATGCCGCCAACAGCACCATCGTGGCGGCGTACGCGGCCCCCTTGGCCACCTTGGGCCTGGGCGGCGCAGCCCTCACGGTGCTGGCCAGCGGCTTCCTCGACCCGGCCGCCAACAGCAATGGCCCCGCCTTTGGCCTCTATGTGGCGCTGCCCTCCGGCGGTCCCTTGGTACCGCTGCCCGCAGTGGCCATCCCCACCGCGCGCCTGCAAGTGGTGCACAATTGCGCCGACCTGGCCGCCGCCACCGTGGACGTATGGCTGAACAATACCCTGCTGCTTGATGACTTTGCCTTCCGTACCGCCAGCCCCTTCGTCGATGCACAGGCTGGCGTGCCCTTCGTGGTCAGCATCGCCGCACCCAACAGCACCGATACCACCAATGCCATCGCCCAATACGTGTTCACCTTGGAGGAAGGAGGCAGCTACCAGGTGGTGGCCAATGGCATTGTGAGCGCCACCGGCTACACGCCGGAGCAGCCCTTTGACCTGTACGTGGCCGCCGATGCCCGCGAGGCGGCCACCGTCCCCACGCAGACCGATATCCTGGTGTTCCATGGCGCCACCGATGCACCCACCGTGGACGTGGGTGAGACCGCCCTGCTGGGCGGCGCCACCGTGGTGGACGACCTGTCCTATGGTGAGTTCGCCGGATACCTGGAGGTGCCTGCCGCCGATTACACACTGGAACTGCGCACGGCGGACGGTACGCCCCTGCTGAGCTACGCTGCGCCATTGGCCACCTTGGGCCTGGAGGGGGCGGCGATCACCGTGTTCGCCAGCGGATTCCTCCAGCCGGCGAACAACAGCAATGGGCCTGCCTTCGGGCTGTGGGCCTCCTTGCCTTCCGGCGGCCCGCTGGTGCCCCTGGACAACACCACCGCCGTGCAAGGAACGCAACCGGTGGCCGATCGCATCACCCTGTACCCCAACCCGGCCTCCCAGCAGGCCCAGCTCCTGATGCTCGGCGCCCACGGCCCACAGGTGGACCTGCAAGTGACGGACATGGCAGGGCGTGTGGTGCTGGACCTTGGCCGGCACGCCACCGGCACTGAAACGCTGGTGCAGCTGGACGTTTCACCCTTGGCGCCCGGCAGTTACCGCTTGGTGCTCAATGCGGCGGAAGGTGCAGCTTCACTTCCTTTGCAGATCATCCGCTAAACACCGGCGACCGAAGGGGAAGGAGCGGTGGCCGCACCGCTCCTTCCCTTCTTGCCGACCTTATGGACCGAATGGCCGCAGCCCCTTCCTATTTCAGCGACCGTTTCAGCATCAAGGACCTGGAGCTGTTCTCCGGGATCAAGGCCCATACCATCCGGGCCTGGGAACGGCGGTACGCCCTGCTCGAGCCTGCACGGAGCAAAACCAACATCCGCTCCTACAGCACCGAGGACCTGCGCACATTGCTGAACGTATCGCTCTTGATGAAGGAGGGAATGTCCATCTCGCAAGTGGCGGCACTTTCCTCGGCCAAGCGCGAGGAAAAGATCAGGACCATGGCAGGTGCCGGGCACGGCAAGGACCAGGCCCTGAATGAACTGAAAATGGCCACGGTGACCTACGATGAGGAACGCTTTGAGGCCACCTCGCGCAATTACCGTGTGGACCATGGCTTCGAGGCGCTGGTGGAAAATCTCTACCTGCCGCTGCTGACCATGCTCGGGCTGCTGTGGCAATCCGCCACCATTAGCCCGGCACAGGAGCACTTTGCCAGCAATTTGGTCAGGCAGAAATTGATCAGCGCCATTGATAGCCTGCCCTTGGGCAGAAACCACGACAGGCCCACGGTGGTGCTTTATCTACCGGAGAATGAGATCCACGAGCTGGGCCTGCTCTACCTGCACTACCGCCTTCGGCGCGAAGGCTGGCGAACGCTCTACCTGGGGGAAAGCGTGCCCATGGCCGACCTGGTGGGCGTGGCCCGCGAATGGCCCGGGCCCTTGGCCATTTGCGCCATCCTCACGGTGCATCCCCGTCCACCCGAGGTACTCCCTTACCTGGAGGACCTGGCGCAGAGGCTTCCAGATGTACAGTTCCACTTTTGCGGCCCCGCACTCCAGCCCGTGGAAGGCCGGTCACTGCCGGAGTGCATCCATGTGCATCCCGATATAGCTGCGCTCGTCTCGGCACTCCACCCCTCATCCCAATAACGCCGAAGGCAGGCTTTGCAACCGGGCGAAGTTGAATGTCCGGATGGTACTACTACCATTTGGAGGATGACCCCGGGTGGCTACTGGATGGAGGCACCGAGGCAATAAGCCCTGTTATTGTGCGCTGCGCACCACCCGCATCATTTGCCCACCGTGTGGCGTTTTGGCCACCAAGTGGTAAACACCGGGCTGGTCCGGCAGCACGCAGGGCCAACCGTCGGCCGCCCGCCCCAGCTTCAGCAGCTCCTTCCTGGTGGTGCGCTTCTTCTTGGCCATGGGGACGGAACTTTTCAACCGCCGGAAAATCGCGGCCAGATGGCGATAGCTTGCAGGTCCTTAAGCCCTCCCGCCATGCGCAAACTACTGAAGTTCATCGTGATACTGGTGGTCGTGATCGTCGTGGTGGCCATGGGCAGCGTGGCCTATATCACCCAAGCCATGCCCCACGTCCCGGTCCCTGCCGACCTGCACGTGGAGGCCACGTCCGCACGTGTGGTCCGGGGCGAATACCTGGCCAACCATGTTACCGTTTGCATGGACTGCCACAGCACCCGCGATTGGAACAAATTCTCCGGGCCCGTGCAGCCCGGGACCCTGGGCAAGGGAGGTGAGGTGTTCGATCGGAGCATGAACTTCCCGGGCCGGTTCGTGAGCAAGAACATCACGCCGTTCAACCTCAGGAAGTGGAGCGATGGGGAGATCTTCCGCGCCATCACGAGCGGCGTGAGCCGAGATGGGCACCCTTTCTTCCCGGTGATGCCTTATCCGTACTACAACAAGCTCTCCACCGAGGACGTGTACAGCATCATCGCCTACCTGCGCACGCTGCCCGAGATCCCCAGCCAGCCCGAGGCGTCCCAGGCGGACTTTCCCATGAACGTGATCATGCACACGATCCCCGAGCCCGCGCATCCCATGTCGCTGCCGAAGCCCACCGATGCCGATTATGGTGCGTATTTGGTGAACGCCGCCGGATGCCGCGAATGCCACACGAAAATGGAGAACGGCAAGGCCGTGGGTGAACCCTTCGCCGGGGGCTTCGAGTTCAAATTCCCCAATGGCGCCATCGTCCGCTCGGCCAACATCACACCCGACCGGAGGACGGGGATCGGGGCTTGGGACCGGGAGACGTTCGTCCGCACCTTCAGGCAGTACGGCGACAGCGCCTATGTGCCGCCGGCCATCAACTGGGAGCAAGGCGATTTTCAGACACTGATGCCCTGGACCATGTACGGCGGCATGACCGAGGAGGATCTCGGAGCCATTTACGATTACCTGCACACGCTGCCCCCCGTGGTGAACGAGGTGGAGTATTGGACGGAGGCGCCCGGGAAGTAGTCCGGTGAGCAGGCCGATGGAGTGAATTACCGCCCGCTGCGGACCACCCGCATCATCTGCGAACCCTGCGGCGTGGTGGCCACCAAGTGGTACACCCCCGGCTGTTCAGGCAATACGCAACGCCAGCCATCGGCCATGCGCTCCACGGCGATCGGCACCTGCCGGCCCGCCGCATCATACGCCTTGATCTGCTGCACATCACGCACGGCCAGGTTCACGATGCCATCGCGGGTGGGGTTCGGATAGGCTTGCAAGGACTGTCCAACCGGGGCTTTCAGGCCCGTGTTCAGCACGACCATGGAATCGGCCACCACCAGCTCGGGCGTGTTGTCGGCGGCGAGGTACATGTCCCGGAACGGATCGATCTTGCTTCCGTGGTGGCTGAACATCTCCTGGTTCCAGCGAGGCGGCACCTGCTGGAACCACAGCCTGGCCTTCACCTCCACGGCACCGTCGTAGCCGCCCAAGGGAATGTGGTAGTGCACGATGTCGCCGCCGTTGCCCTCCACCCCGTCGGCATCACGGTTGAAGTCGGGGTCGTTGAGGGCCAGCCCCGCCACGGCCGTGGTGTCCTGGCTGGGGTGCGAAAGACTGTAGCCGATGGGCACCAGGCGGTTGTCCTTCAGGCGATGCACCGCGCGCAACAAGGTGGTGGTGGCATCGTGGTTCACATCGCCCATCACGAACTCGTAGATCTGCGCCTGTCCCCCGTCGCGGATCACGTCATGATGCGGCTCGTAGGGCAGGTCATTGCCGATCACCTCGTAGTTGCCGTCCCAGCTGCCGCTGTTGAAGAGGGTGTCACCCCCGGCGGAAAGTGCCAGCACCTGCAGGAAGGCACGCCGGTTGGGGAAGCCGCCCGGGAACTTGTGGCCGGTGAGATTGGTGAGGCCAACATCGAGGAACAAGGTGTCGTCGCTGCGGCCGGCCACCTGCAGGTCCATCTCCATGGCCGTGGCCCGCAAGGCGATGCTGCGCGCAATGGTGCTGTCGAACTGGGCAGGGGTGGCCGGCAGGCCGAACTCGCCAATGTGGTCCTTCATCATCTTCAGCATGAACACGCCCCCGCCGGTGAGGTGATGCTTGCCGAAAGGTGACTGGCCCGGCAGGTACAGGTACTCGGAGGCCAGGCGGACCGAGTCCTGGATGCGCGGCATGTGGCAACTGCGGCAGTTCTGCTCCGTGCCGTAGTACACCGAGTTCTTGTACTCCTGCCACAGTGTCTGCTCGTAGAAGGAGGTGCCGGTGGGGTTGCCCTCCAGGTCCACCGGCTGGTTGATGGCGGTGTGGCAGCCTGCACAAACGCTGCCGTCCAGGATGTTGGAGCCCTGGTCCGGCGTGTAGTTTATGAAGTACTGCATGATGTAGGGATTGATCTGCTCATCGGTGTAGGGCCCCCAAACGCGGGCGCTGTCGAACACCAAATTGCCCGAGAACACATGGCCGCCGGAGGCCGGGTTCTGCATGTGGCAGGCCAGGCAGGAAACACCGTCCCGGGCGAACACGCTGGTGTCTAGGCTGGCCGCCGTGAAAGGCGGGTTGCCCAGCATGGCGTCCTCGAACACGGCCAACGGCGCATGGCACTTCAGGCATCCGTGCTCGATCTGCTCCTTCATGTGCGGGTTCACCAGGCCCTCGTGCTGCATCTTGGCCAGGAAGAAGGGGTCGTTGGCCGCATTGGCCATCATGGTGCTCCGCCAGTCATCCACCACGTTCACATCCTCGTTGTCGCCGGCGATCATGGTCACCCCGTTCGGGTCGTGCCCATGGCAGCCCGCACAGCGCCCCGCGGTGACGAAATAGGTGCCGAACTGGACCGTAAGGCCCGATATCTCCTCGCGCATGAAAGCCAGCTCGATCGGGCTGTGCGGCCCCTTGACGGGCGTGGTCGCCGCGGTCCAGCCCACCAGCAGGAACACAAGGCCGAGCATCCCGAACAGGATGCCGGTCTTTCGGGGGATCAAGCGTTTGAAACTCATGGCATGCGTCTCTGAATAATGCGAAGAAGTGATGAGGTGAAAGGCCCCACGCCTATGGTGCCTCCCTTACCCACGTTACCTCCTTCACCTTCCCTTGCCCCTCCCCCTTCACTTCCCCATGGCAAGGTATACGTGAATTGATCCAAAAGGTGGTCCCAAGCGCCCACTTACCCGCACACCATCGTTGATCGTTCGGCGTTTTACAGTGCATCGCCCTTGCGCCACGCCCCTATTTTTGACCACATGCGTACAGCTTGGATCATTCCCGCCGCGACCCTGTGGCTCCTCGCCCCGGCCGGTGCCGAAGCCCAAACGGTGCTTCCCTACGTGGACCACTGGGACAGCCTGAAGACGGTGAAGCGCAGTGAAGGATTGATGGTGAACGGCCGCGAATGGGGCGAATGGAAATTCTGGGACCGCGGGGGACGGCTGTATGAGGTGGCCGAATTCAAGAGCGGCGAGCGCGACGGCCACGTGGTGATCTATTACGACAACGGCCAGGTGCAGCACGACGGGTGGATCCGGCGCGGGCAGCAGGACAGCGTGATGCACAGTTACTACCGCAGCGGCCAATTGATGGAGGAAGGCAGCTACGTGAAGGGCGTGAAGCGCGGACCATGGACCTATTACTACCCCGACGGGCGGAAGTTGCTGACCGAGCTGTGCGACAAGGATGCCTGCCTGAGCCTGGATGCCTGGGACCGCGACGGCACCCAAACCTTGGTGAAGGGGGAAGGATTCATCCGCACCTATTACCCCGGCGGCGACACGGCGGAGAGCAGCCATTACCACTTGGGCGTGCGGAGCGGTGAACAACGCGAATACTGGCCGGCCGGCAACATCAAGGCCAAGGGCAACTGGATCGGCGGGGTGAAGGACGGAACCTGGCGCTACTGGTCATCGGCCAACGCACTGGAGAGGGAGGAGACCTGGGACAAGGGCAAGCTGCACGGGCCCTTCACCACCTACTTCTCCACCGGCAAGGTGAACGTGGCCGGGTTCTATGCCCAAGGCGGAAAGGACAGCACCTGGACCTGGTACACCACCACCGCCGTGCGCGACATGCTGGGCAATTTCAAGGCCGACAAGCAGGACGGCCTCTGGAAATACTGGTATCCCAACGGGCAGCTCAGCTCCACCGGCCTGTACCGCGACGGCAAGCAGGAGGGCGAATGGATGTACTACTACGACGGAGGGCAGAACTGGAAGCGCGGAAGCTGGAAGAACGGCGAGAAGGACGGCCTGTGGACCACCTGGTTCGAGGGCGGGGCCAAACTGCAGGAAGGCAAGTATGTGAACGGCAAGGAGGAAGGCCCTTGGAACAGCTGGTATGAGAACGGGCAGCAGAAGGACAAGGGATCGTACAAGCAGGGCCAGATGGACGGCATTTGGCAAGGATGGCTGCCCAACGGCAAGGAACGCTACCTGGCCACGTGGAAGAACAACGTGAAGAACGGCCCTTGGAAAAGCTGGTACGAGAACGGCAAGTTGCAGGAGGTGGGCAGCTTCACCGACGGGCTGCGCAGCGGCCGATGGCTGGAATACGATGACAAGGGCACGCTGCTGAGCGAGGGCATGTACGCCAAGGGCACGCCCACCGGCCAGTGGACCTATTACGAGAAAGGCGTGAAGCAGCGCGAACAGGCCTTCCTGAACGGCAAGCCCCACGGCAGATGCATGGTGTATGACAACCGCGGCCGCGTGATCCAGGAGATGAACTACAAGGAAGGGCGCCTGCACGGCCCCATGGTGCGCTACAACAGCCGGGGGCAGGAAGTATCCCGCACCGAGTACGAGAACGGACAGGTGAAGAAGGCGCCGCCACCGGCGATGCCGAAGGGGAGGCGGTAAGCCTCCTTATAGGCCGAGCAACCGGGCCACCCTCCGCGCCGTGCGTGCATGGCGCTCCCGCAACTGCCGCAGCTCCGCCTGCTGGGCGGCATGAAGCCGCACCAACCGCACCAGCACTTCTTCCGGCAACCGGCCGGCCGTGCCCCGGACCACCTGCCCCAAAAGGTCGTCGGCCGCCGATGGCCCCCCGTTCGGCAGCAGCAATTCCCACGGCGCCACGCCCAGCACCTTCGCAATGCCCACCAGCCGGTCCAGGTCCAGCCTCGTTTGCCCGCGCCCCAAGCGGCTGTAGGCGCTGCGCGACATGCCCAGCGCCTCGGCCACGTCGACCTCTCGGAGCCCCATCTGCAGGCGCAGGGAGCGGACTTTCAAATAAGGCATGGCGGTAGGCTCTTCACACAACGGACCTCGTGTGCATTATTTGCACACGAGGTGCAAACAATGCACATCAAATTTCGGATAAATTCATTCTATTTGTTCAGTCGTACCCAAAACCCCGTCCCATGTTTCTTCGCTTTACCCCCCCCCGCGCCAAATAACCGCTTCCGCCCATGGGGAACATGAATGCACCCGGCACGGCGCTGTTTCCTTGGGGGCCTTCGGCCTGGTCCTCTTGCTTCTTTTGACCGCCGCGACAGCGGCCCATGCAGCCGATCCCTTGCAGGCCACCCTGCAGGTAAGCAACTACAACGGGTACCAGGTCAGCTGCTTCGGCATGAAAAACGGCTGGATCACCGTGAACGCCACCGGCGGTGCGCCGCCTTACACCTACAGGTGGAGCAACGGGGCCGCCACGGCCACCATCCAGGACCTGGCCGCCGGCTATTACCGGGTGGAGGTAACCGACCAGGATGCACAGACCGTGACCCTGGAGACCACCTTGGAGCAACCCCTGGACATGAGGCTGGACGTGGACGTGTACGAGTATGCCAACGGGTACAGCATCAGCTGCTTTGAGTGCGCCAACGGGAATGCCGCCGTGATGGTGACGGGCGGCGCGGCCCCGTTCACCATTAACTGGAGCGACGGCCCCACGGGCGCCTATCGCTACAACCTGGCCGCGAAGGACTACAAGATCACCGTGACCGATGCCAACAACTGCGCGGGGGCCAGCACCACCATCTACCTGCGCGGGCCGGCCCGCAACGACTGGAGCATGACCGGCAACGCCGGCAGCAGCCCCGGAAGCCACTACATCGGCACCAGCGACAACCAGGACTTCGTGCTCAAGAGCAACGGGCTGGAGCGCCTGCGCCTGAAGGCCAACGGGGATATAGCAATATGGGGCGCCGACACCACCTACGGCATCCTGTACCGCGACAGCCTTGGCACCCTCCGCGGCGGCGGCATGTCCTTGGCCCTGGGGGAGGTCCTGCAACCGGCCCCGTGCACGGGAGGTGAGGGGAACGGGGTGCCCTATTTTCCCTATTGGCGCGTGCATGGCAACGATTTCGGATATCTATGCGCCGAAGACCCCAAGCCCATCCTGGGCACCTTGAACAACGAGCCGCTGCGCATATATACCAATGGGGCCGAGCGCATGCGCATCGTCGGCGACGGCAAGGTGGGCATCGGCACCACACCACCGCCATCCAGCAATTATCGCCTCTTTGTGCAGGACGGTATTGCCACGCGCGATGTGCAGGTGAAGCTGGGCACCTGGCCGGACTACGTCTTCGCTCCCGGATACGACCTGCTGCCCTTGGACGAATTCCGTCGGCATCTTCAGGAAAAGCGGCACTTGCCGGGCATCCCCCCGGCGGCGGAACTGGAGGCGGAAGGCGGGGTGGAGCTGGGTGATATGCAGGCACGCCTGCTGAGGGCGCTGGAGGAGCAGGCGCTGTATATCCTGCAGTTGGAGGAGAAGCAACAAGCCCTGGAGCAACGGCTGAAAGCCTTGGAGAACGCAAACCGCTGATGCCATGGCCAAGCAACCTCGCTTCCTTCAGGCAGCTTTTGCCCTCCTGCTGGTGTCTTCCTGGGCAATGGGCCAAACACCTTACCCGGACGTGGTGGTCCAAGGCCAAAGCTGGACCTCGGGCATGCACCATGTACAAGTGCCCGAAAAGGTCTTTTCGCCCGGCGCGGCGGGCCAGGCCATGTACATGGGCGGCACGGCCGATGCCGAGCTGGTCTCCGGCAGCGTGGTACGCCTGTTGCCCGGCTTCCATGCCGGGGCCTTCAGCGGCAACGGGCGCTTCCATGCCTACATCAACCCCGCCCTGGGGCCGCCCGGCGACCTGGTGGCCATAGCACCCGACCCGGCCACCGCGCTGGTGGATGGCGTGCTGCAGGTGCCCAAATGGGAGAAGTTCGAGGTCGGCCTGAAGCTCCCGCAGGAATACCAGGATGCCATCGATCGCTTCTTCATGCATTATTACAGCGATCCCACCAACCCGTACGTGGCCACGCCGGGCAACGTGGATCCCGCGCACGACCTGAACCCTTATGCGGACGACTCCCTGCAACTGGTAATGACCCTGACCCGGCCGGACGGGACCCAGACCCTGAAGTGGGGGTTCTTCATGCGGGAGGCGAAATGGCGGAACAATACAGACACCGCTTTGCTTGCGGAATATCACAACACCCCGCTTCACGCCTACAACATCCGTTTTCGGATGGCACCGGACCAGGAAGGCCCATGGACTTTCTCCCTCTCCGTGAAGGCTCCGCACACAGCCACGACAGATGGTGCCCCGTTGGGCGAGGTGCTCTGGTCCGGTTACGGGTTCAATTGCGGGCCGCCCTTGCCGGACAATCACGGCCCCCTGCGCGTAAACAATGACAATCGACGCACCTTGAAATTCGAGGATGGCACACCGTTCTTTGGCATGGGCGTGAACATGGCCGACCTTCACCATTGGGAATGGCCTGGGCTGCCACCCGGGGTTTGGTGGTCCACCTTCTACAAAAGGGACCTTGACGTGATGCAGCAGACCATGGACCAGCTACATGAAGTGGGAGGCAACTACATGCGCCTGTTCATGATGCGCCACATCTTCGCCCCCGAGTGGGTCAACCTCGGTGTTTATGATGCCTTCACCGTGTCCAACACCTGTCAGCTTCAAAACTTCCCGGCCGATTGCGATGTAATGCTAACGGATGGCTTTACGGGAAACTGCCAGTTCCAATGCTGGGCCTTCGATCAATTGATGGATGAAGCCCGCCATAACGGGACCTACCTCCAGCTCTGCATCGACCCCTACACCACCGGCTTCGGCTATGAAACCTTCCTTTGGGGGGCCCATCCGTACGTGCGGAACTTCGTGGAGCCCAGTTCCGCCACCCGGCCTTACAACGTCCGCGAGTTCTTCTTTGCCGGCGGGAACACCGCGAACACGGACCACGGCGTGTTCTACTACTGGAAGCGCAAGTACAAGTACATTATGAGCCGGTGGGGCTATTCCGTGAACATCCCCATCATCGAGCCCTTCAACGAGATCGATCAGACCCTTGGCTACCAGGGGCACAACCTCAGCGGCGGCGGCTATTGCGACGTATGCCCGGAGAACTGGGTGGACTGGCCCCAGGACAACGGCCTGCGGCCCGTGATCAACACTTGGCTTACCAAGATCGCGGACTTTGTGCGGCACCCCGTGAACGTGAACGACCCGGTACATTCCGCGCTTGGTGAAAGCGACAAGCTTTTCCTGGTGAGCTACGCCGGTGGCGCCCCCAACGACCAGAGCTATTTCCTGCCCTTCACCAACCCCAAGGTGGACCTGCTGGACGTACACAAATACGTATGGCCCGACCCCGGCCAGGCGGGCCAGCCCGATGATGCCATGGCGGCCGTCTTCGACCATGCGCAGGCCTTCCGCAGCCACTACCCCTCCACCAACCCCACCGTGCCCCGAAAGCCCTTCAACCACGGGGAGTCCAACTATTTCACGGACCTCACATTCGGCGGGCAGAACCACAACCTTGAAAAGCTCTTCCACAACTACGACGTCTCCTTCCACAACGAGTTGTGGTCCTCGGCCTTCTCCGGCAACTTCGCCACCGGCCTTACTTGGCACTGGGAACGGGTGTTCTGGTGGCCCGATGCGCTTCCGGTGCCGCCAGATGATTTCAATAATTTTTTTCAAACTGAGGATTTTTCAAATATCCTAGGGGAAAGTAATCTTCTTGATATAGGAACACCTTCGAACCCTATTGCGGTTAGTATAGTAAACCGCAGGCTACACCATCACTTCAGGCCCTTGGCCGATTTGTTAACACACTCTAGTTTGCAGACCTATGACTTCTTCAATGGGGACTACACCGCACATAAGGTGTTCGATGAAAGTGGTGCGGACAAAATCGAAACATATTATCTGAAGAGTGCGAACAACGACATCGCAATCGGCTGGATACACAACCGGAATGCCTGGGTGATGAACAGCTTCTACTTGGCGAGCGGCCCCGCCAATCAGAACTTACTCGGTTGCATGGCTCCAACCTTCCAGAGCATTGACCTTCCCGGATTTATGGCCGGGACGGACTATCACGTCACTTGGTTCCCTACGCGGGTGAACAGTACTGTACTCCCTGATGACTATGTGGATGATTCAGGGTCAGGAACGGTCGTTCTGGACCTTTCAGCTGCTCTGCTGGGTGGTACCCACAATAATTACCTGGACACGTTGCGCGCGGATTACGCGTTCATCATCACCCCGGGGCCTTTAGTGAAGAGTCTTCCGGTGACACCGGACAAGGAGCTTGATGGCGGGGAGCCGGGATGGGGTTTCACCATATATCCCAACCCCGCTCATGATGAACTGTTCATGAGGCTACCAACCGATTCACTTTTGGACATCAGTCTCCACGACCCTACGGGCAGATTGATGTTCTCATGGAACGGCGTTGAAGGGCCGTTGCTGCGACTTCCTGTTGGCTGGCTGGCCATGGGTGCCTATTACATTAGGGTATCTGATGGGGCGAAAGTGAAGGTGAAAAAACTGATCATCCACTGAGTCATGAAGAGAATAATCCTGTGTACAATGATCATCACCTTGGCCTGCTGTTCATATGCACAGTCGACCTTCATGAAGACCTTCCGGGGCACCGGCACGGCCCAGGCCAACCTGAACGAATTATCCAGTGGCAACTTGCTTGTCGGTATGGCCCGCCAATCAGGCACATCACTGATGGACGCTGAAGGGAACATCATCCAATCTCATAACTATGCTATAGATACCCTGTTGGCAATTCAATCTGTGAAAAAATGGTTGGACAATGAACTGTTTCTGGTGGGAGGATATTATAAGGACACATGCACTGCGGGTACACTTGGATTAATCACCAAAACATATCCAGTCATTGGAAAGTTGGACTCTCTCGGAAACTTGACAGAATTGCGTCATTATGTGCTTAATTCGAATATGTGTTCGAACGTGGCAGGAGATCTGATTATTATCAATAACAAAAATATAGTCATATGGGGCCGCGATGCTATGTTCTTCGCATTGAGGGCCGATTCATCTGGAGAGGTCGTTTGGGCGAAGCGTTTCATCGAACAGGGGGGCTTCCAGTTCATCAAGGAACTGCCGGGCGGCGATCTGCTGGCGGGCATCAACATGGATACCGCCGGGGCCGTGGTGGCGCGCATGGATGCCGACGGTAACTTCCTTTGGTGCAAGAGTTATATCCGGCCCTTGGGGCGAGTGCATGATGCCATCATCGAGTCGGACAGTTCGTTCGTCATCACCGGCTTTACGGAATACTCCGATCAACACATGTTCCTTCCCTTTCCGCCCGACTTCCACCCCAAGCTCTTCATGATGAAGCTGGACGGGCAGGGCGAAGTGCAGTGGTGCAAAGGTTATGACAGCGCCCCGAACTATTGGCACACCCCACGACCTTCTCGCATCGTGAAAACCTTGGATGGCCAATATGCGATTCTTGGCACTTTGGGCTATCCAGGTTACAATCGCTTCCTGCGACCCTTCCTGATGAAGGCCGACCAGAATGGCGACACTATCTGGACCCGTTCAGTGGGGGCTGACGGCTATGAATATCAATCCCAAAATCTTCTGGCCTATTCCGATGGCAGCTTTCTATTCAACGGTCGGATATGGGGCGGCCTTCCCGAGGGGCAGGCCAATTTCGCCTTCCTGTTCAAGGCCGATTCCCTAGGGCATCTCCCATGCGATGAACTACAACATCCCATCACCATTTCCAACCTCTTCCCCACGGACAGCAGCTTCACGCTTACCTCCGTGGATGGTGCAACGGCGTATCCGGCTTATGTGCAGGACACCACCTACGATGCCATCCAGGTCTACAACGCATGCACTCATACTGGCGTGCCGAACTTGTACAACCTGGGGCGGAACAAACCGCGCATCCGCCCCAACCCCAACACGGGCCGCTTTACGGTAGACTTCCCCGACCCGCTCATGGCCGACAGCTTCTACTCGGTGTACGATGCCATGGGGCGGCTGCTCTTCCAGCGCCCGCTACACTCCGGGCAACAAAGCGAGGAAATTGACCTTTCGCGCTTTGGAAGGGGTACCTATGTGGTACGGATAACTGGCAAGGATGGTGTGAGCAATGAACGGGTGGTGGTGCAATGAGAGGCGATGGCCTTTGGCTGGGTACACAACCTGAATGCCTGGGTGATGAACAGCTACTACTTAGTAAGCAGCGATCAGAATTTCCTGGGGTGTACAGCTCCTGGTGCACAGACCATTGCGCTCCCTGGATTCCAACCCGGGGTGGACTACCACATCTCCTGGTTCCCCACGCGAATGAACGATACGATCCTCCCGGCACCTTCCCTCGACACCACAGGTACGGGCACCGTGCTCCTGGACTTTTCCTCCGCACCGTTTGGCGGCGTTGTGAACCAGTACCTGGATACCCTGCACGCGGATTATGCCTTCATCGTAGCCCTGCACCCCGTGCCCAAGAACATGTCAGTTCCCGCAGAGGTAGAGGAACCGGATACTCCGGCCATGGGCCTTGACTTCAGGATGTTCCCGAATCCGGCGGGGCAATCGGTAACCTTGGTATTCGCTTCAGGGGATAAGGAACTTGATATTGCCCTGTATGACCTGTCGGGTAAGTGTGTTCTCAGGCAATCACGGACAACCACTTCCGTAATGGAGCTACCTACCGGGAACTTGGCACGTGGAGCCTATGCCGTGCGCGTATCGGATGGCAGGTCCACCGCGATGAAAACCCTGATACTCCGTTGAGGCATGAAAAAGGTAATCATATCATGCATAGTGCTCTCTTGCCCTGTAGCCCTCTCTGCGCAATTGCCATTTGGGAAGTATTACAATGGTGTTGGCACATATAGTTCCGCCCTCAACGAGCTTCCCAGCGGAAACCTGTTCACAGGCATTGCCAGTTCATCTGGGACCTCCGTCATGACCCCGGACGGAAATGTGATCCACCAACATTGTTATGGTATATTTCCTTTTCTGGTATTGCAAGATGCTCGCATCAATGCAGAAAATGAAGTATGCTTCGTTGGTGCATTCTTCCTTGATTCATGTGCCAATTGCCCTGGATTAGCGATGTACGACCCTGTTATTGGTAAAATGGACACGTTGGGTAACGTGTCGAGTGTACAATACTATGAGATGAATGCTGGATCTGAGAAAAATGCCGCATCAGAACTAGAAATATTGAATGATCGAAGCATTGTCACTTGGGGCCGAGAGTATGCCTTCTTCGTCTTGAAAGCTGATTCTACTTTGGCACATGTCTGGTCCAAGCAATTCGACCACCACGGCAGCTTCCAATTCATCAAGGAGTTGCCAAGCGGCGATCTGCTGGCGGGCATCAATATGGACACTGCCGGGGCCGTGGTGGCCCGCATGGATGCCGACGGCAACTTCCTCTGGTGCAAGAGCTACATCCGCCCCGGTGGCATGGTACACGATGCCGTGATCGAGTCGGATTCCTCCTTCATCATCACCGGGTATACGGACAGTACCGCCTCCACGAACGTTTTCATTCCCTATCCGCCCACATTCCACCCCAAGCTCTTCATGATGAAGTTGGACGGTGGGGGTGATGTACAATGGTGCAAGGGTTACGACAGCGCCCCGGACCTGTGGTACACCCCGCAGTGGTCGCGCATTGAGAAGGCGCAGGACGGAAACTATGTGGTGCTGGCCACCTTGGGGTATCCGCAAAATAATTTCTTCCACCGCCCCTTCCTGATGAAGACCGACCCCAATGGTGACACCCTTTGGACGCGCTCCGTGGGCAGTACGGGCAGGGATTATTTCACGCGCAGCCTGCTGGTCTGCTCGGACGGTGGCCTCATGTTCAGCGGTGCCGTTTGGGGCAACTTGCCGGGCGAGATGAGCATGTCCTACATCTTCAAGACGGACTCACTGGGGCATTTTGATTGCAATGAGCTGCATTACCCCATTGAGGTTGCCGAATTGTTCCCCACGGACAGCAGCTTCACGCTCACCTCGGTGGATGGTGCCACGGCGTATCCGGCGTATGTGCAGGACACCACCTACGACGCCATCCAGGTCTACGACGCCTGTACCACCACGGGCGTACCGAACCTATACAACCGTAAGCATCCGGCGAACTACATCTTGTGAGGTCTTCCGGAGGCGGCTTGGT
>DAOKZW010000004.1:67894-132563 GCA_035325445.1 Flavobacteriales bacterium | reverse complement strand
GGACTGAGCCTTGTTCCTACCAAACGCTCATTAACACCTAAGTGCCTAATTCAATCCGCCTATTTCCCGTTCCGTAACCTTGCACCCCCTTATTCCGGTCCTGAATGGCTTCATCCTTGAAAGTGGTCCAGCTGTATCACCAGCTGTTGGAGAACGAACGTACCGCAGGCGTGGTGCTGGTGTTGTGCACCGCCCTTTCCTTGCTGCTGGCCAACTCGGCGGTGCAGGAGGCCTACCTGGGGATCTGGCACCACCCTTTCGCCGGAGAGAATGTGGAGTACTGGATCAACGACGGGCTGATGGCCATCTTCTTCCTCATGGTGGGCCTGGAGCTGAAGCGGGAGATCAATATCGGGGAGCTGTCCGATCGGAAGCGTGCCATGTTGCCGTTGATCGCCGCTTTTGGAGGCATGCTCGTGCCTGCCGGCATCCACCTGTTGCTCAACCATGGCACGCCGTTCCAATCCGGGGCCGGCATCCCCATGGCCACCGATATCGCTTTCGCCGTGGGCATCCTCGCCCTGCTCGGGGACCGCGTCCCCATTCCGCTGAAGGTTTTCCTTACCGCCTTGGCGGTGATCGATGACCTCGGGGCCATTTTCACCATCGCCATCTTCTATTCCACCACCATCCATTGGGGATATATCGGGGCCGCCGCCGCGATCCTGGTAGTGATGTTGATCCTCAATAAGCTTCGGATCGTCAACCTCGTCCCGTACCTCGTCCTGGGCGTGGCCATGTGGTATTGCATGTTGCATTCGGGCGTGCATGCCACGGTGGCCGGCGTGCTCACCGCCTTTGCCATCCCCTTCAGCGGTGGCCTGAACTCCAATTCGGCCTGGCTGCAGCATGTCCTGGAAAAACCTGTGTCGTTCATCATTCTGCCGGTGTTTGCCTTGGCCAATACGGGCATCATCCTGGAGCATGATTGGTTCGGCCATTTGTTCACCTCCAACGGTTGGGGCATTAACCTCGGCCTCGTGGTGGGCAAGCCGCTGGGCATCACCTTGTTCTGCTTCGCCGCCATCACGGTTGGCCTGTCGTCGCTGCCGACCGGCGTGAAATGGCCACAGCTGATGGGGGCGGGGGCACTTGCCGGCATCGGATTCACCATGTCCATCTTCATCACCCTGCTGGCCTTCGATGATCCCGAGGTCGTGGTGGCTTCCAAAACCGCCATCCTCTTCGCATCCACGGTGGCCGGCATCTTGGGGACCATCTGGTTGCATCTGGCGCTGCCCTCCAAGGGCAAGGCAAAGCCCATGCACAAACGCTGAAGGACAGGGACGGCCGCCGCACGTGGCCTGGCCTCCGGGGGGCGGGGGAAAAGTGCCGTCGGGGCGCCCTTACCTTTGCGGCCCTCGCAGAAACGCCCCTAATATGGAAGTAAGATTGATCGAAGCGGCCTCCGAGATCGGGGCCGGAACACGAGGCACAAGCATGGGCATGGGCGCCCTGCGCGTTGCGGCGTGGAAGAATGGCAGTGAATTGTTCGGCCACGCCGAAGAGAGCATCCTGCGTGATGAGAATGACGTGCTGTACGAGGACGACCTCGAGTCGCCCAATGCACACCACATCGATGGATTGGTGAGGTTCGAGTCCGACCTGGCCTTCGAGGTGTACCGGTTCCTGCGGAACAGTGTGTTCCCCATCGTGGTGGGCGGAGATCATTCCATCGCCATCGGCTCCGTGTCGGGTACCAAGATGGCCTTCCCAAGTGAACGATTGGGCGTGGTATGGATCGATGCCCACGCCGATATGCACAGCCCCTTCACCACGCCCAGTGGAAACGTACACGGCATGCCCTTGGCCTTGTTGATGGATATTGAAAACAAGGGCAGGAACCGGCCGAAGATGGCCACCTTGGACATTTGGGACCGCCTTCGGAAGATCGGCCCCAGTGGCCCCAAACTGATGCCCGGCGACCTGGTGATCATCGGGCTGCGCGATTATGAAGAAGAGGAGCAGGCCATCATCGAGGAATACAACATCAAGGTGATCCCGGTGAAGGAGGTGCGCGAAAAGGGAGGCCAGGCCATCGTGAAGGAGGTGCAGGCCTATCTCGCCGAGTGCTCGAAGATCCATGTGAGCTTCGATGTGGACAGCTTGGATCCCTCCATTTCCGTGGGTACGGGAACGCCCGTGCCCGACGGGCTGTTCCTGAACGAGGCCCGCGATCTGCTGACGGGCCTGTGCACCGACCCCAGGACGGTGACCTTGGACGTGGTGGAGATCAACCCCGCCCTGGACACCAGGAATGCCATGGCCGAAAACGTGCTCACCATCCTGGAGCCCCTGTTCCACATCCTGCGCGCACGCTGATGGGGCCCGTGCCACCAGGGAAGGAGCTGGAACCGTTGGAACAAACGGCCGCGCAGGTGATCGTGGTGCGGCCCACCGGCTTCGGGTTCGACCCATTGACCGCCGCCTCCAACGGATTCCAAAAGAAGTTGGCCGACCCCGGCATGGCACGAAAGGCCGAAGTGGAATTCGATGCCCTTGTAAAGGCACTGACGAAGTGCGGTATCGGCGTTACCGTGCTGGACCCCACGGATCCCGACGCGCCGGACGCGGTGTTCCCCAACAACTGGTTCAGCACCGATAGTGAAGGGCGCATGGTGTATTATCCCATGGCCACCGCATCACGACGCAGGGAGCGTGACCTGGAACTGCACCGCAGGTTGATGGAACGTGGGTTTGCCAGTACCGACGTGTTCGACGTCACCCACTGGGAAGCAGAGGGCCATGCGCTGGAAGGCACGGGCAGCCTGGTGCTGGACCGCACGAAACGAACGGCCTATGCCGCCCTTTCGCACCGCACAACCCGGGAGGCCGTGGAAGCTTGGTGCCAAGAACTGGGATTCAAGCCGATGACCTTCGCCGCCACCATGGATGGCAAGGCCGACGGACAGACCATCTACCACACCAATGTGATGATGACCATTGGCGATGGCTTTGCGGTGCTTTGCGCCGAGGCCATCCCCGACCTGAACGAGCGGCACCGAGTGGCCGCCGGGCTGGCCTCATCAGGCAAGGAGCTGGTGCAGATCAACCTGGAACAGATGCACGGGTTCGCAGGCAATATCCTGCAATTGCGAGGCCGGAAGGGCAGCTTCATCTTCCTGTCCGAACGCGCCTTCAAGGCCTTCGATGCCGCACAGATCCACCGCTTGGGCCGCCATGGCGAGCTGGTGCCCGTGCCTATTCCAACCATCGAGACCGTGGGCGGGGGCAGTATCCGCTGCATGCTCGCCGAGAACTTTCTTCCTTTGCGCCCCTGAGCCGCGCCACCCGACCTTCCCATGTACCAAGACCGCCTTCAAACGAAATTGCTTCCGGCCCTGCAGGCCGCCTTCCACGAACTGTTCGGCCAAGCGCCCGGTGCCAGCGCCATTTCGTTCCAGCCTACACGGCCCGAATTCGAGGGGGACCTCACGATCAATGTCTTCCCCTTCCTGAAGCTGAGCGGGAAAGGGCCGGAGCAGACCGCCAACGCCATCGGCGATCATCTGAAGGCCCATGTCGCCGTGGTGGATCGTTTCAATGTGGTGAATGGGTTCCTCAATATCGTCATCGCGGACAGCTATTGGCAGGGATTCCTGCAGGAAGCGCGAGCCAAGGACATCCTCCAATTCGATCCCACGGGCGAACGGGTGATGGTGGAGTATTCCTCGCCCAACACCAACAAGCCCCTGCACCTGGGGCATCTGCGCAACATCTTCCTCGGCTTCTCCATGAGCCGCATCCTGCAAGCCGCGGGCAACGAAGTGGTGCGCGTGCAGATCATCAACGACCGGGGCATACACATCTGCAAGAGCATGCTCGCCTGGCAGAAGTTCGGCAATGGCGAAACCCCCGACAGCAGCGGCCTGAAAGGCGACAAGCTGGTGGGCAAGTACTACGTTAGGTTCGACAAGGCCTACAAGGAAGAGGTTGCCGGTCTTGTGGCACAAGGAATGGCGACGGAGGAGGCTGAAAAGCAGGCCCCCATCATGCTGGAGGCACAGGAGATGCTCCGCCAGTGGGAGGCAAACGACCCGGCCGTGCGGGCCCTGTGGGAGCGGATGAACGGCTGGGTGTATGATGGCTTCAACGCCACATACGCCGCCATGGGCGTGGATTTCGACAAGCTCTATTTCGAGAGCGACACCTACGTGCTGGGCAAACAGGACGTGTTGGACGGGCTGGAGAAGGGCATTTTCTTCCGTAAGCCGGATGGCTCGGTGTGGGTGGACCTCACCGCCGACGGGCTGGATGAGAAGCTGTTGCTGCGCGGGGATGGCACCAGTGTGTACATGACACAGGATGTGGGTACGGCCATCCTGCGGGCCAAGGAATACCACGGCCTGAAGCGCATGATCTACACCGTGGGGAATGAGCAGGATTACCATTTCAAGGTGCTCTTCCTCATCCTGAAGAAACTGGGATATACATGGGCCGACGGGCTTTATCACCTCAGCTACGGCATGGTGGACCTGCCCAGTGGCAAGATGAAGAGCCGTGAAGGCACCGTGGTGGATGCCGATGACCTGATCGCGGAAGTGATCGGCGACGCCGCCGAGGCCACGGAAGCGCTGGGCAAACTGGATGAATTTTCGGAAGGGGAGAAGCAGGAGCTCTTCCGCATGATCGGCCTGGCCGCGCTCAAATACTTCCTGCTGAAGGTGGACCCCAAGAAGCGCATGCTCTTCGACCCCAAGGCCAGCATTGACCTCCAAGGCCACACGGGCCCGTTCATCCAGTACACCTATGCGCGGATCCAGAGTTTGTTGAGGAAAGCAGAGGTGTCGGTTGTCGGTTCCCGGTTGTCAGGTGTGGATGCAACGGGACTTTCCGAACAACTGGCAACGGACAACTACCCGCTGATCCCCGAGGAGCGGAACGTGCTGAAACTGTTGCACCAGTTCCCCGCCGTGCTGAATGAGGCGGCAGCGCGCCTGGATCCCTCTTCCGTGGCCAACCATGCGTATGAGCTGGTGAAGGCCTACAATGGCTTCTACCAGACCGTGCCGGTGCTGAAGGAGGAGGATGACGTGAAGCGACACGCCCGGCTCGAACTGAGCGCCGCGGTGGCAGGCACGGTGAAGAAGGCCATGTGGTGCCTGGGCATCGAGGTGCCCGAGCGGATGTAGGCTGTTAGAACTTCGGACAGGGAATGGTCCGGTACTTCCGCTTTTTGTTGTTGCGCGGCCACTCGTAGGTCAGGGAGATCTCGTGGGCCCCGCCGCTCTTGGCGGTCAATTTGGACACAGTGACATCGTAGCTGTACACCATTTGGAGCTGGTAGGGTGTTTCGTACCCCACCATCACCACCACGGCATCGTCGTTCGGGTATCCGGGCCGGTAGGCCTTCAGGCCGGGGAGGCCGCGATACCACAATCCAAGCGTCAGGTCGCGATGGTCCACATAACCGCCAATGTCGAGCTGGTCCCATTTCTCCTGCGCCTTGTAATGCGCGGCAAGCGTCATCCGGGTTTCCGTGTAGCGGAAGGAGCGGCCATCCAGCGGAAAGCGGTAGCCCGTGTGCACGCTGGTGCGCATCGGCAGCTTGGCATTGCCGTCGAGGAATACGCTCTGTTGAGGCTCATTGAGATGGTTGACGGAAAAACCGCCCCAGAACTGCTCCGAGTAGTAGAGAAAGCCCGCCGAGAAATCGAAGTAGGATACGTTCTGCATGGTGGGCGCCTCGATGCTGGTGGGAGCGTTGTCGCGGATCACCTGGTCGGCGAAGAGCATATTGCCCTGGTCGAACGAGCGGGAGGTGTAAGCTGCGCGAAGACCGCCCCGCACCGCGCGTTTGCGGTTGATGCGGGCCTCATAGGAGTAGTTGAGCGCAACTTGCGTGAAGGCCAGGTTGAAGGACCCGGCCCGGTCGTGCATCACCATGCCGCCGATGCCGCTGTTGATCTCGGGGCTGCGGTGGTCGTAAGCCACCGCATAGGTCTTGTACCCGGGGCCGATGCCCGGCCATTGCAGCCGGTAGTTCAAGCCGACGCGGTCCTGGTGCGTATTGCCCGTCAACGCCGGGTTCAGGTACATCGGGGCGGCGTAGAACTGCGATAGCTGGGGGTCTTGCGCCTGCAAGGTGGAAGCCACGCTGAGCGCGGCCACCACAAGGTATGTGTTGCGGATGGCCATGTTCAACGGAATAGGGTGAGGTCACCGGTGCGCTGGAGCTCCTTGTTGTCCACGAAGCGGACCCAGATCTGATAGACGTAAACGTCCTGTTGGCTCAGTTCCCCACGGTAGTAGCCGTCCCACCCGCGTTTGATGTCGTCGCTCTCAAAGATCAGCTCGCCCCAGCGGTTGAAGATCCGCATGCGGAAGTCCTTGACGAAGCGGATGAACGGATAGAAGATGTCGTTGCTCAGGTCGGACGGGTCGTAGCCCCCGCCGCCGCCGCCGTTGAGGTTGGGCGTGAAGGCGTTCGGAATGGTGACGTCGTACAAGGGGTTCACCTTCACGGGGTGCTCCGTACTGCTGGTGCAGCCGTGGTCGTCGGTTACCGTGAGCACCACGTTCCACGTACCCGGTTCCATGTAGTGGTAGTGCGGGTCGGGGTTTACGCTCATGCCGCCATCACCAAAGGTCCATTGCCAGGATGCCAAGGCTCCCGTGCTTTGGTCGGTGAACTGGATGTCGGCATGGTCGGCATCAGTCTCCCAAGGACTGGCGGTGAAACCGGCCTGGGGAGGCGTGTAGGCATTGATCACGCCCGTGTTTTGCGCGCTGGCGCTGCAGCCAAGGGGGGTGGTCACCGTGAGTGACACCGTGTAGTCGCCGGCCTGGTACACGTGCACCGGCGTCATGGAGGTGCTGGTGGTGCCGTCGCCGAGGTTCCAGAGGTAGGATACCGGTTGGTTGGTCAGGCCTGCCGGGAAGTACACGGTGAGCGGCGCGCAGCCTTGTGCGATCACCGGTGGAAGGATGATGTCCGGCGGTGTTTCCACGATGATGTTGATGCTGCCCTGCAGCGAGTTCATGCAGCCATCGGTCACGGTCACCGTCAGGTTGCGACTGGTGCTCGTGGTGATCGTGAAGGGGCCGTTGCCCGTGCCGGGGATCTGCGGCCATGACAACGAGGTGCTGCCGGGGTAGCCGGTGACCCACGCCCCCACGGTGGCCGTGCCACCGGGACAGAATGAGGTGTCGCCGTAGGTGTGCAGGGTGGCCTGGGACAGGTCGAGCACGGTGACGGGCAATTGCAGCACGGGGCCCGGGCAGCCGCTCTGGTCCGACACGGACACTTGGACCACCTGTGATGCCGGGAATGAGTAGGTCAGATCGGTGCCGGTGCCGATGCCGTCCCAAGTGATGGTGAGGCCACCGTTGCCACCGGAAGCTTGGGCCGACAGGTTGACGGGCGTGTTCACGCACACGGTGTCCGGCACTTGGGCGCTGAGGGTGATGGGCGGCAATCCCGCCAAGGTCACGCTGCCCTGGGCTTGGCACCCGTTGGCATCGGTCACGGTAACGGTGTAGGCGCCGGGAGGAAGGTTGCTCGCGACGGGGCCGGTCTGCCCGTTGGCGTTCGCGCTCCACTGGTACGTGTACGCAGGCGTGCCACCCGTGGGCTGCACCGATGCGGAGCCGTTGCTTCCCCCGGCGCAGGTGGGGGCGGTTCCTTGGACAGTGCCCAGCACCAGCACGTCAGGTTCGGTGATGGTCACCGTCACCGTGGTATCACATCCATAGTTGTCGGTGACGTGCAGGGTATAGTTGCCCGCCGCGAGGCCCATGGCCACTGCGGTGGTTTGGCCGGCGGGGTCGTTCCATTGGTAGCTGAAGGAAGGGTTGTTGGGCGTGAAAGTGGCCGTGCCGGTATGGCCGCCATGGCACCCGACATTGACCGCGCCCGCCACCGATCCGAAGAAGCTTGTGGGCAGGGTGATGTGTACCGTGTCCGTGGCCGGTGGGCACGTGTTGTTGCCCGTTGTCGTCAGCACCAGGTTCACGCCGTTGGCGATCAGGTCGGCTGCGGAAGGCATGTAGCTCACGTTCAGGCCGCTGCCGCTGAAGGTTCCGGTGCCGCCCCCCCAGGTGCCGCCGCTGGCATTCGTTACCGTGCCCTGCAGCTGCACGGGCAGGGATCCGTGGCAGGCGATGATGTCGCTTCCGGCCAGCGCGGCATTGGGCAGGCCCAAGGCCGTGATGGTGGCGGTGCCTTGGGTGGCCGCACAGTTGTTGGCATCGGTCACGTTCAAGGTGTACGTGCCCGCACCGCCGCTGATGGCCGGGGTGCTGGCACCATTGCTCCATGCATATTGGTAGGGTTGGGTGCCGCCGGTGACGGTGGCGGTGATGCTGCCATCACCGTTGCCGGCGCATTGTTCGTCCACCACCGCCAAGTTCGCTAGGGCCAAGGCCGCCGGTTGGGTGAGTGTGATGCTGAGGGTGGTGTCGCACCCGTAGGCGTCGCGCACCAACACGGAGTACATGCCGGCCGACAGCCCCGTGGCCGTGGCCGTGGTTTGGCCTGCAGGGTCGTCCCAGAGGTAGCTCAACCCGGTGTGTGCAAAATGCACCGTGGCCGTGCCGGTGGAGCCACCATGGCAGCCCGGGCCCGTGCCGGTGATGGTGCCTCCGGCAAAGCTGTTGGGAAGCGCCACGTGCACAACGTCCTGTGCTTGGCCGCACATGGTGGCGGCCGTGCTAAGGGTGAGGTCGACCCCGCCGGCTTGTATCTCGGCAGGTGTGGGCATGTAGTGCACGGTGATGCCGCTGCCCATGAAGGTGCCGTTACCCCCGGACCAGCTGCCACCCGGCGCATTGCTGATGGAGCCGGACAAGGTGATGGGCAGGGATCCCGTGCAGCCCACCAGGTCGGGCCCTGCATTGGCCATGGGCGGCTGGGCGGTGGTCCCGATGGTGATGGCCAGCGGGCCGGCCACGCATCCCAGGCCATCGGTGATCACCAACGTGTAATTGCCGGCCGGGCCGGTCATGGTGGGGGTGGTCTCGCCGTTGCTCCAGTTGTATTGGAAGGGGGGCGTCCCCACGTTCACGTTCACTGTGGCGCTGCCGTTGCCATTGCCGGCACAGGGCTGGTCCACGATGTCGGGCGTGGCCGTCAACAGGCCCGGCAGCACATGCACCGAGTAAACGTATGTCTGCAAGGCCGGAATGGGGCAGGCACCATCGTTGGCGGTGATGATGAATGGGAAGAAGCCCGATGTGTTGGGGGCCCCGGTCCAGCAGATGTGTACCGTCAAGGGGTTGCTGCCGCTCGTGGTGATGCTGGCCCCCGGCAGGTTCTGTGCGATGTTGGAGGTGATCGTGAGCGCGTCACCCGCATTGGGGTCCGCTATCACCGCATCGAAACAGAAGTTGCCCGATTCGCAGATCTCGATGGACCGCGGCCCCGTTTGCGTGGCTTGGCCGGTCAGGCCGCCCACCGTGCCGGTCGCCGGGTCCGGCGGGATGTTGGTGCAGGGGTAGGCGATGAATTGCATGTCGCGCATCACCGAGCCGATCCAGGTGCCGTTGCTGTTGTAACGGTCCACCCGGACCACCACCACCCAGTTGCCCAGCTGGTTCAGGGTGAAGTTTACCTGGCCGGTCTGCGGGTCCAAGGTGATCCCCGGGATCGGCTCCGTGCCTGTGTGGGGGGCAACGTACGGAAGGATCACGCCGCCGAGGTTACGCGCGCTGATGAACGTATAGGTCAACGAATCGTTGTTCGGGCCGTAGGCACCGTAGCTGTACGAGATCGGGTAGCCGGAGCAGACATAAGGGATGGCCGCATTGGTGAAACGCGGCGACTCCTGGCAGGGGCCGTCCAAGGTGTTGATCTGGGCTTCGAGGTAGATGTTCTTGTTGCCCGGATTGGTCAGGTTGGCAATGGCACCGTTCCGGTAGATGGCCGTCCACGAGATGTTCCAGTAGTTGCAGGGGGGAAGGGAAACGGTGCCGGTGTAGGTGTATTCCTGCATACCGGGCAGGGTGCCGCCCGAATGGCAGGTGCTATTGCCCATCTGGGGCTGGCAGAGTTGCGAAATCTCGGTGCCTCCCTGGCTGGTCACCGTCATCGTTTTGTTGCCGCAGGGACTCTGAATGTCGAGTTGGTAGGAGTTGTCCAGGTTCTGCCCCGCGCAATCGCGGTACACCACCATGGTGATCCGGTACTGGTTGCCGCCCAGGCATTGGTAGTAGATCTCGCCACCGGCAATGTGCGTTGCCCAGGCCGAGGTGGCAAACAATAGCAGCGGAAGAAGGGTGGAGAGTAGTTTTCGGAGCATGTGCTGGAGCTGGGCAACTAATCCGTCCTACGGCAAACCACGTAGGAGGTTTCACGGCCCCGATGCCCGGTGTTGGCGCACCTTTCGGCCTGGTGCCGTGCCATACCGGGCAACCCCGTTAACTTCGCGATCCACAATTCGGGGGAATGTTCGAGAACCTTAGCGACAAACTGGAAAGGGCCTTCAAGGTCCTCAAGGGCCACGGCCAGATCACCGAGATCAACGTGGCGGAAACCATGAAGGAGGTCCGCCGCGCCTTGCTTGATGCCGACGTTAACTTCAAGACCGCCAAGGACTTTACCGACAGGGTGAAGGCCAAGGCCCTGGGGCAGGATGTGCTTACCGCGGTTAGTCCGGGGCAGTTGCTGGTAAAGATCACCCACGATGAATTGGCCGCCTTGATGGGCGGGCGCAACGCGGGCATCAACCTCTCCGGAAACCCCACCGTGGTGCTGATGAGCGGCCTACAAGGATCCGGTAAGACCACCTTCAGCGGCAAACTGGCCAACTACCTGCGCAAAAAGGGGCGGAGGGTGCTGCTCACCGCCGCCGACGTGTACAGGCCCGCCGCCATTGATCAGCTGGAAACATTGGGCAAACAGCTCGATGTTGCCGTATATAGCGAACGGGACAACAAGGACCCCGTTGCCATTGCCCGGAATGCCATCGCCCATGCCAAGCAGAACGGATTCACCGCCGTGATCATCGATACCGCGGGACGCCTGGCCGTGGATGAGGAGATGATGGACGAGATCGCTCGGATCAAGAAGGCGATCAATCCGCAGGAAACCCTTTTCGTGGTGGATGCCATGACGGGCCAAGACGCGGTGAATACCGCCAAGGCCTTCAACGACCGGCTCGACATCGATGGCGTGGTGCTCACTAAACTGGACGGCGATGCCCGAGGTGGTGCGGCACTGACCATCCGCAGCGTGGTGGACAAGCCCATCAAGTTCATCGGTACCGGTGAAAAGATGGAGGCGCTGGATGAGTTCCACCCCGACCGCATGGCCGGGCGAATCCTGGGCATGGGCGACGTGGTATCGCTCGTGGAAAGGGCCCAAGAGCAGTTCGACGAAAAGGAGGCCCGTGCCCTGCAAAAGAAGATCGCCAAGGACCAGTTCGGCTTTGATGACTTCATGCAGCAGATCCAGCAGATCAAGAAGATGGGCAACATGAAGGACCTCATGGGCATGATACCCGGCGTGGGCAAGGCCATGAAGAACCTGGACATCCCCGACGACGCCTTCAAGGGCATCGAGGCCATCATCAGCAGCATGACCCCTGAGGAGCGCCGCAATCCTTCCGTCATCAACGGCAGCCGAAGGCAGCGTATCGCGGCCGGGAGCGGCACGAACGTGGCCGAGGTGAACAAGCTGATGAAGCAGTTCGAGGAAACCCGGAAGATGATGAAGATGATGGGCGACAAGAGCAAGATGCAGGCGATGATGCAGCGCATGCAGCAGATGCAGGGAATGAGGAGGTGAGGAGAAGAAGCGAAGAAGAGAAGAAGCGAAGAAGCGAAGAAGAGAAGAAGAGAAGAAGAGAAGAAGAGAAGAAGAGAAGGGCAGAAGAGGAGAAGGGGAGAACGGTGATATGTGCTCCTGCGCTTTGTTCGGAGTGACGAGTGAATGGTGATAGGTCAGAGGTGAATGGCGTCCCCCGGTCAACCGATAGTGAAAGGGCCAACAGCCCGTTGGATCACAGCCCGGAGCAACGCTCCGGGTAATAGGATGGAAATTTTGGTGAGAGAGGGCTGTAAGCCCGGTGGCATTGGGATTTTTGGTGGAGAGGCGGAGAGGTGAAGAGTAAAGAAGAAGGGACGGAGAGAAGGAGGGAAGAAGAGGGCTGTGAAATCTTGGCTTGGTGGTTTGTACGTATGGGTTTATTATTTTTGCGGTATCAATAGCGATTTCCATGGACGCCAAACTCACCCTCAGCTTCGATGCCCAAGTGGCCGAGCAGGCCAAGGTCTTCGCCCAGGCCAACAACATTAGCCTTTCCCGCCTCGTGGAATTCATGCTCAGCAAGGTCACGGACAAGCACTACCGCACCTTGGATGAGCTCCCGGTCAGTGATTGGGTGCGCCAAGTGGCCGAGGGCGAGGCCGTGTACGTGCGCAAGAACGCCGCCCAGCGCAACCTGAAAAAGGATTACCTGGCCAGCCGAAAGCGCTGAGCCGTTGTTGATGGCCCTTCCGCCTTGCCCGTACCGGGGAGGAGGCGGCCCCTTCACCACCGAACATCCGATCCATGTCACGGCAGCGGCTTTTTCTCGACGCGAACATCCTTGTGACGGTGCTCTGCAACGAATATCCGCGCTTCGGGGCCTGTGCCCGGGTGCTGAGCCTGGCCGACGATAGGCGCTTCGAAGTGTACACTTCGCCGCTGTGCCTGGCCATCAGTGCCTTTTATGCGGGGAAGAAGTCCGGGAAGAAGGCAGCCCGTGACAAGATTGCCCTGCTGGCCTCCAAGCTGAAGATCACTACCTCCGGTGCTTCGGCCGTGGAATGGACCTTGGCCCGGCCGGAGATCATCGATATCGAAGACGGCTTCCAGCACTATTCGGCCTTGGAAGCGGGTTGTACCACCGTGGTAACCAACGACAGGCGCGGATGGAAATTCGCGGGGATGGAAGTGATGGATCCCGAGTCATACCTGATCAAGTACGCGGTGCCGAAGCGGTGAGCGGCCATGGGGCCGGTTTCCGCCGATCGGAGTAGTTTCGGCACCATGGAAACCACCCCCACCTACCGTTCGCTCAACGGCGTTGAATGCGGCAAGGCCCTGCGGGAACGCATCGCCAAGGCAGCACAGGATGTTCAGGACCGCCGGGGAAGGCCGCCCCACCTCGCCGCCGTGCTGGTGGGCGATGACCCCGCGAGCCAAACCTACGTGGCCAGCAAGGTGAAAGCCTGCGAGGAAGTGGGATTCCGAAGTTCCCTGATCCGCCGATCGGTGGAGACAACGGAGGAGGAACTCCTGCAATTGGTCGAAAAACTGAACAACGACCCGGAGGTGGATGGCTTCATCGTACAACTTCCCTTGCCCAAGCACCTTAACGAGGAGCGCATCACCTTGGCCATCGCGCCGGGCAAGGATGTGGATGGATTCCATCCCCAGAACCTCGGCCGCATGATGCTGGGCCTGCCCGGCTACTTGCCGGCCACACCCAGCGGGATCATGGAGCTGCTCAAGTTCTATGAGATCCCGACCGAAGGAAAGCATTGTGTGGTGGTGGGGCGCAGCAATATCGTGGGAACCCCCATGAGCATCCTGATGAGCCGCAACGCAGATCCTGGTAACTGCACGGTCACCATCGCGCACAGCCGCACCAAGGACCTGGCCTCCATCACCCGCCAGGCCGACATCCTCATCGTGGCCATCGGAAAGGCCAATTTCATCACGGCCGACATGGTGAAGGACGGCGCCGTGGTGGTGGATGTGGGCATACACAGGATGCCGGATGCCACCCGCAAGAGCGGATTCCGGTTGTGCGGGGATGTCGATTTTGATCAAGTGGCCCCCAAGAGCAGTTGGATCACACCGGTGCCCGGAGGGGTGGGGCCCATGACCGTGACGAGCCTGATGCTCAATACCCTCAAGGGAGCACAAGCCTGATACCAACGCGATCCAGTCGACTCTGGCCTATTGGACCGCCTCTATCAACTGACCTGGCAGAACAACAACATGGCGGAACAGAAAAAGTCATTCTTCGACAGCGTTTTTGAGAACAACCAGAAGTGGGTGGCCGGAAAGAAGGCCGTCGACCCCGGTTATTTTGAACGGCTGGCCCAGGGCCAGAATCCTGAAGTGCTGTTTGTGGGATGCAGCGATAGCCGGGTAACGGCGGAGGACCTCATGGGTGCCCAGCCGGGCGAGGTCTTCGTGCATCGAAATATCTCAAACATGGTCGGCAGCACCGACCTCAATGCGCTCAGTGTGGTGGAATACGCCATCGGAGCCTTGCAGGTAGGCCATGTGGTGGTGTGCGGCCATTACGGTTGCGGTGGGGTGAAGGCGGCCATGCAGGCACAGGACCTCGGCCTCCTCAATCCGTGGCTCAGAAGGATCCGCGACGTGTACCGCCTGCATCGCGCAGAGCTTGATGCCATCACGGATGAACAGCGGCGATACGACCGACTGGTGGAACTCAACGTGGAGGAGCAGTGCATCAATGTGATCAAGACGGCCGTATTCCAAAAGGCCTATCTGCAAACCGGAAAACCCGAGGTCCACGCTTGGGTATTTGATATGCGGACCGGGAACTTGGTGGACCTGAATTTCGATTTCCCCAGAAGACTGGAGGAAATACGTGAGATCTATGATCTGAGGCCCTTGGCCTGATCTTGGCCTTGCTTGGGCAGAACAATTTGATTTTTACCCAAGTGCTACAATTCTTTTTCGCACCTTGGGGGCCGGAATGACCAAGCCCACCAACATGAAGAGTATCGCAGCAACTTGCACTTTGGCGCTGATCCTTTGTACCGGCCCAACGGTATGGGCTCAGAAAAAGACCGATAAGGCCACCGTGAAATGGGGGCCGGAGATGACCGTGAAGGAGAATGGGATGTTCGATAGGATCGTGGCGAGCAGGGAAAACTCGAGCTTCATGATCATGTCCCGGAAGAAGGAGCGTTTCCTTCAGCGGGTTGACGGCACCAAGGTCATGTGGCAGAAGCCCCTGAACGTGGAGATGAACAAGAAGCCGATGCTCATGGAGAACCTTGCACTGGTCGGGAATGACATCCTGGTCTTTGCCTCCATCTACGACAAGAAGGCGAACGAGAACCAACTGTACTACAGCCGCTACGGCACGGACCAGTTCAAGCCCCTGAAGGTGAACGAGAAGATGGCCGTCATACCGGCGCCCAAGTCCATCAATACCGGAAGCTTCGAAGTGAGGGTTTCCCCGGGTGGCAACAGGGTGCTCGTGCACCAATACCTCCCGGTGGAAAAGGGCGAGCTCCGCAAAACGCTCATGGAGATGTACGATGGCGACATGAACCTGTTGTGGTCCCAGGCCATGGAGCTTCCGTACAACGGGAATGAGTTCTTCGTGGAATCACAGCGCGTGGATGACGATGGGAGCGTGATGCTGCTGGGGATCAAGCATGCGGGGGGCACGGAGAAACGTGAATTGAAAAAAGCAGGCCTGGCCACCTACGAGTATCACTTACTGGTGTACGACGGGCAGTCGCCCATGCCGGAAGACCACCTCATCAGCGTGAGCGACAAATTCCTGAAGGACATGACCGTGTCCTTGGGAAAGGACGGGGATGTGCTGTGCGCCGGCCTGTACGGGAACAAGGGAGGAGACAGGGCGATCGGCGGTGCCTTTTATCTCCGCTTGGACCGGAAGAGCAAGAAGGTGGTGCATGAGAGTTACAGGGCATTCCCCAGTGACTTCATCACGTCCTACATGACCGAGAAACAGGCTGCCAAGGCCGAGAAGAAGGCCGAACGCAAAAACGAGGAAATGGAGATGGCCAACTACTTGTTGCGGGACCTGGTCCGGCGCGATGATGGCGGGGCCGTCCTGTTGGCCGAGCAGTACTATTCCTACGTGACCTATACGACCACTTCAACAGGGAACGGCGGTACCGCCACCACGAGCACCTATCACTACGTGCATAATGACATCATCGTGGTGAACATCAGCCCTGCGGGGGATATCGAGTGGGCGGTGCTCGTGCCTAAGCGCCAGCATTCGATAAACACCTTTATCTATAACAGCTTCGCCTCGGCCGTCAAGGACGATAGGATATACCTGTTGTTCAATGATACCGGTGATAACCTTTTCGTCAAGCCGGGCGACAAGGTGAAGCAGTTTGAACTGACCGGCAAGGATGCCTTGGCCGTGCTGGTCACCGTTGATGCGGCTGGTGAAGTGAGCCGCGAAGCCCTGTTCTCCCCCGAGCGCAGGGATGTGATCCTCAGGCCCGCGGATTGCGAGCAGTTGATGGATCAGAGCATGTTCATCTACGGGAGCCGGAAAAGCGATTACCGCTTCGGGAAGATCGACTTCCGGTGATACCGGAGCGGGTTGTGCACGTGGAATGGGCCGGTCATCCGGCCCATTTCCATTTCGGGCTGGCCGCTCGGCGGACATGACCCCTTCGAACAGCCATGGCAGCCTGCTGAACATATCCGGGGGCAGGCCGCAGTATTCCGCAGGCCTGCTCGCCACCGGCTTTAATCCACGCCTGGATCGCCCCCGCGACGCAGGGCGGCCATCTTGAGCACCGCCACGGCAGCCTCCACCCCTTTGTTGCCGTGCTTGCCGCCGCTGCGGGCACGCGCCTGCTCCATGTTGTTGTCCGTGAGGACGCAGAAGATCACCGGGATGCCCGTCTTCAGCCCTACTTCCATGATGCCGTGGGCCGTGGCCTGGCACACGAAGTCGAAGTGCGGGGTTTCCCCGCGCACCACGCTGCCGATGCAGATCACCCCGTCCAAGGGATATTGCTCCAGCAACAGCTGGGCGCCCAGCGCCAGCTCAAAACTGCCCGGAACGTCATGCTCCCGGATGTCTTTCAGCGCCACACCGTGCTTCAGCAACGTCTCTACCGCACCGTCCCGCAGGGCCCCGGTGATCTCGTGGTTCCATTCGCTCACCACAAGCCCCAAACGAAGGCCGGTGCCCTTGGGGACACCGGCTGCATCGTATCGTGAAAGATCGTTGGTCGCCATCACGAAGGCTGGCCCGCCATGGCCTTGGCACGCGCGCCGTATTTCTTCGCCGTGATCAGGTCCGGGTAGTTCGGGAAGTCGGCGCCGATCCGATCGAAGCAGCGGGCCGCGTTCTTCCAATCGTTCTGCTGCTGGTACACGATGCCGGCCTTCATCAGGAACATCGGCGTGGTGTAGTCGCTCTTCACCATGTCCGCTGCTTTCATGAACAGCGCCGTGGCTTCGGCAGGGCGCCCCAGGTCGACCAGTACGTCGCCTTGGTTGCCCACGGCCATCACCCGCAGCACGTCATCGCCCAAGTCTGCTTCCTTGTAGTACTGGAGCGCGCTTTCCAGGTCGCCCTGCTGGTGCTTGATCACCGCGATGTAGAACTTGGCCAGGTTGCCCGTGCTCGTGCTCCCGTACTGGTCCGCAACATCCAGGAAACCCAAGTAGTTGCCGTCCCCGTTGAGGGCCTTGTCCAACGAGTCGATCTCGAAGTAATACTGGGCCTTCCAAACCATGTCCTGCGCCTCTTTGGCACGCGGCTCGGAAATGAACTTCCTGTAGCCCAGAAGCCCGCCAACGACCACCAGGACGCCGATCACGGCGATGGTAATGGGCTTTTTGTTCTTCTCCAGGAAGAGTTCGCTTTTGGTGTACAATTCACCAATGTCCAGGTCCTTGCCCTCGGTTGCTTTGGTCGACATCGTAGTGCCCGTCGATTTTTTTATGGAGCGCAAAAGTAGGCTTTCAGGCTTAACATGGTACAGCCCTTGGGCCCGGGCGTGGAAAATCGGCCGTGGATACGGCCCCGGACCGTCCGGGGCACAAGGGCGCGTGCGGGCACCGGGGGGCGTCCTATCTTTGGGCCTCCCCCATGGATGTCCTGCTAAAACGGCTTTCCGTCCTTCAATTCCGCAACCACCGCGAAGCGGAACTGGAACTGGGCAGGCAGGTGAATTGCCTGGTAGGGCCCAACGGCACAGGGAAGACCAATCTGCTGGATGCGGTGCACTACTTGTGCATGTGCAAGAGCTATTTCGAGGCGCAGGACCTACACCAGGTACTGCATGGCGAGGAGTGGTTTTTGGTGAAAGGCGTGATGGAGGGCGCCGATGGGCCGGATGAGCTGTCTTGCGCCGTGCGAAAGGGCCAACGGAAGGTGTTCAAGCGAAACCACAAGGAATACGAGCGCCTGGCAGACCATGTGGGGCGCTATCCCGCCGTGATGATCACCCCCTATGATGGCCAATTGGTGCTGGAAGGGAGCGAGGTGCGCAGGCGGTTCCTCGACGGGCTGATCAGCCAATTCGACAGGCCCTACCTCGAGCACCTGATCCGGTATAACCGCGCGTTGGCGCAGCGCAACCTGCTGCTGAAACAAACCCAAGGCCAGTTGGACAGGGCCATGGCCGAGCCGTGGGATGAGCAGTTGGTGGTGCACGGCGAGGCGGTGCATGCCGTGCGCATGGCGTTCATGGCGGATATCGCGCCATTGGTCGTGAGCCATTATCGCGGCATTGCCAGCGGACCGGAATCCGTGGGGCTCCAATACAAAAGCGACCTCGAGGGAGCCGGCATGCGAGAGGTCCTGGAGCGCAATTGGCAACGCGACCTGGCCGCCCAATACTCCACGGGCGGTATCCATAAGGATGACCTGCTGTTCCTGATCGGCGACCGCCCGTTGAGGAAATTCGGCAGCCAAGGCCAGCAGAAGACCTTCCTGATCGCCCTGAAGCTCGCCCAGTTCGACCTTACCGCCAGCAGGACCGGCATGAAACCCGTGCTCCTGCTCGATGACATCTTCGACAAGATCGACCCCCAGCGCATGCGCCACCTCCTGCGCCTGCTGGGAGATGGCCGGTTCGGGCAGGTCATCATCACCGATACCGATGCCCAGCGCATGCGCAATGCCCTGGAGGGCGCGGGGCTGGATACCCGCTTCTTCCTCCTGGACCATCAAGGCATCAAGGTTGACCAAACGATGCACCTCGCCGTGCAACAACCATGAAACGATCCAACGAGAGCACCCTCAAAGAGGCCTTGGAACGGCTCGTGGACGGGTATGGCCTGCGCGAAAAACTGGACGAACAGGCCGTGGCCAGCCTATGGGATGAGGTGGCCGGGGGCATGGTGGCCCGGCACACCATGGCCGTCAAATTGCGAAAGGGCAAGCTCTACATCAAGGTGGACAGTGCCCCGCTCAGGCAGGAACTCACCTTCATGCGCGACACCATGGCCCAAGCCATCAACCAGCGCCTGGGGCGCACGGTGGTGGAACAGATACAGCTGGATTGAGGCCCCCGGGCCCCGGCTCAGAACTGCTCGCGCGAGCTGAAGAAGAACGCGCCCTCGATGGCCGCATTCTCATCGCTATCGCTGCCATGCACCGCATTCTTGGCCTTGCTCTCCGCAAACTGCTTCCGGATGGTGCCCGCAGCCGCTTCGGCAGGGTCCGTGGCCCCGATCAACGCACGGAAGTCCTGCACCGCGTTGTCCTTCTCCAAAATGGCGGCCATGATCGGGCCGCTGGCCATGTAGCTCACCAACTCACCGTAGAAAGGGCGTTCCTTGTGGACCTCATAGAACTTGCCCGCTTCCCCGGCGGAAAGTTGCGTGTACTTCAGGGCCACCAGCTTGAAGCCCTTCGAAAGGATCAGGTCCAGGATCTTGCCTGCGTGCCCGGCGGCCATCGCTTCCGGCTTGATCATGGTGAACGTTCTGTTGCTTGCCATCGTAGGAGTGTTGAAAACGGCCGCAAAAGTAGCCGGATACCCTATCCCGAAGACAAGATGGTGATGTTTTCTTCGCATCAACCCTCGGCGGCCTTGCCAAGGGCCTGAGACCAAACAGGAACATGCAACGCAGACCTATCGTAATCGCACTCGCAGCCCTGCTCGCTGCCTGCTCGGCACCGGACAACAAGGAGGCGGGCAGTGGAGATACCCTGGTGATCGGCGGGGAGGACGCTTCCGACTACGCCGAGAACTATTACCAAATGCCTACGCCCAATGAGCTGTTCCAGATCGTGCGTACCATGAGCAACGATGGGCAGAAGCAGATGATGAGCCCTGCCAAGAACGTGGAGCGTTACGCAACATCCGCCAAAAAGGCCCTCAACTTTGGCGTATACGCCACCGACCTGGTGTACGCCAGCAACTATAAGATCACCAGCGAGGTGGTCCGCTATTACATCACCTGCAAGAAACTCGGCGATGAGCTCGGCCTTGCCGGGTCTTTTTCCGATAAGGACTTCATGCGCCTGGAGCGGAACCTCACCCATGGCGATTCCTTGGACGTGATCAGCAATGAGGCCTACGAAAGGGCCTATCGCCGGATGCAGGATGAACGCATGGGGCCGACGTTGGCCTTGGTGCTGGCCGGTGGGTGGATCGAGAGCATGCACTTGGTGACCCGGCAGGTGCTGCACGTCGATGCGGAGGACCCCCTCGTGATGCGTGTGGCGGAACAAAAGGTGAGCTTGGACCTGCTCGTGGACCTGATGGAGCAGTACAAGGACGATCCGCAAGTGGGGAACATGCGCCAAGAGCTGCTGAAACTGCGGGATATCTACGACACCTTCCCGGTGATCCGAACGGAACAGGCCAAAGCCTCGGCCAGCGGGCGGCAGGTCCTGGGGGAGGATGTCGTGGTGGTCATTACTGCGCAAGGGTTCAAGGAATTGGCCGCTGCCGTGGAAGCCTTGCGTGACGACATCATTACGCCCGAAGACATCATTAAGCCCGCCCAAAGCTGAAATTGACCATGCTGACGAGATCATTGATCATTGCCATTGTTTGTGCAACCATCGGAAGCGCGCAAGCCCAGACCGAGTGCGTTGATTTCTGGAAGTCGGCCCCCCGGGCCGCAGATGCCCGTTTTGCCGTCAACGGCCAAAGCAGGGCCGCAAGCGTCCAAGTGGGCGTGCCCACGGAGTTGAACATCATCATATACAAGGGGCAGGATTACCGCGTGTCCGTCGTGTACGACGAGAAGATCCTCGGAAAGGAAGTCGCCATCCGCATCATTGAAAAGGTGAGGGGACCCAAGAAACCGGCCAATGGCAAGGAAGTGAGCGTGAAAGGGCAGGGGAAACCGGAGATCGAGGACGTGGAGAAGGTGATCTGGGACAACCAGGAGCACGAAATGGCCAACGAGGTGGAATTCACCGCTACATCCACTAAACGCATCGCCATTGAGGTAATGGCCCCCGGGCCCGAGAATCCGAAGGATGGAAAACGGGGCCGTGTCCCGCAGGACATCGGCTGCCTAGGCATCCTCATTGAACACATGCCTACGCCCGCCATCGGCTTCTGATGACCGGCCTGGCCCTGGCGCGATGACGGAGGCGCAGACCGGTGCATGGCCCGGCAGGAATGGCGGGCGCACGCGCTGGAGCCCCCTCCTGAATGCGAACGTTTCCCATGAAGGGATGAGGCTATTCCCGGCAGGCTACTTTTGGTGCCATGTCGAAAAACCTCCTGCCCGCCGACCAAGTGGCTGCGTTGGCCAAACTGCTGGAAGCGCCCCGCCGGGCGGTGATCATTACACATCATAATCCCGATGGGGATGCCGTCGGGAGCGCCTTGGGGCTGGCGCGCGTGCTGAAGGCTGCGGGCCACCAGACGCAGGTGGTATGGCCCAACCCCGCCCCCGGAAACCTGCGCTGGATGCAAGGGCACGCGGAAGCGATCAATCACACGGACCACCAGCAAGCGGCGGAACGGACCGTGCGAACGGCAGAGGTGCTCTTCTGCCTCGATTTCAACCGGGCCGATCGCGTATATGCCTTGGAGGAAGCGCTCCGCGCAGCAACGGTCAAGGTCCTGATCGACCATCACCGTGAGCCCGAAAACATCTTCGATATCGCCTTCAGCGATATCACCGCCTCATCCACCTGCCAACTGGTGCATGACGTGGTCGCCGAACTGGGCCTGGACCAACATATCGATCCCGAGGCGGCAGCCTGCCTGTATGCGGGCATCATGACGGATACGGGCTCATTCCGCTTCCCCAGCACCACGCCCCATACCCACCGTGTGGCGGCACATCTGCTGGAGCGGGGCGCACGGCCACAGACCGTGTACGAGGCCATCATGGAGGACAATACCTTGGATCGCCTGCAGCTCACCGGGTTCGCGCTGTACGAGCGATTGCGGGTGCTCTTGGGCGGCGAAGCCACCTTGGTCGCGCTTTCAAAGGGCGACTTGGAGCGGTTCCATTTCGCTCCGGGGGATACGGAAGGGTTGGTGAATTATGGACTGTCCATCCGGGGGGTCCGTTTGGCGGCATTCCTCGTGGAACGTGCGGACGGTATCAAGATCAGCTTGCGCTCCAAGGGTCCGCTGCCGGTGAATGAGTTCCTGGCCACGCACTTCCAAGGAGGTGGGCATGCCAATGCCGCAGGGGGGCGCTCCACGTTGGGCATGGAGGCCACCGTGGAGAAGTTGACCGCGGAATTGCCATTATTCCTTGCCCAACATCCGGCATGAAGTACTGGGCCATTCCTGTGTTGACCATGCTGTGGGCGGCATGTGGCGAACAGCGTACCCCGCCACCTGCGGTGGTGGGCAACCGGCCCGCACAACCGGATACCCGGCTCATGGACGAAAACCGCCGCATGGCGGAACGGGAGGAGCGGGATATACAGGACTGGGTCGCGCGGCAAGGGAAAGAGATGGTCGCCACCGGAACAGGCCTCCGCCTGCGCCTGGTGCGCGATGTGCAAGGTGAGACGGCAAGGCCCGGCCAAGTGGCCGTGGTCAATTATGCGGTGCTCCTGCTCAACGGGGATACCGCCTATGCCTCGGAACCCGGCAGGCCGGCCTCATTCCGGGTGGAGCATGCCGATGTGGAGAGCGGCCTGCATGAAGGCATCCAACACCTGTCCGTGGGCGACAGCGCCGTGCTGGTGATCCCCAGCGCATTGGCACACGGCCTGGTGGGCGACCAAGACAAGATCCCGATGCGCAGCACGGTCATCTATCATGTGGGCCTGGTGGCCTTGGAACCATGAAACGCCAGGGAGCCCTTGTGTTGCTGGGCGCATTGGTGCTCTTGGCGAGCTGCGCCCGCTCGCCGTTGAAGGGCGGAAAGCGGATCGCCGATAATGTGTACTGGCGCCTGAACGTGCTGGGCGAAGGCGAAGACCGGCCGGGCGATGATGACAGCGTCCTCGTGCGCGTGCGCATGATGCGCCCCATGGCCCCGCCCGGCTCACTGTACAGCAGTGAACGTTGGTTTGCCATGGGGACCGAAAGGGGAACATCTTTCTTCTTTAAACGCCTGTGCCAAGGGGATAGCGCCACCATCCTGATGCCGGCCGGCCTGGTGCCATGGGTCGATCTGGGGGCCGCGTCGCCTGCGCCAGGTACCGATACCGGCTGGGTGCAGATGGAACTTTCCATGCGGGAGATACGCACCCCGGAACAGTCGCAGGCCCTCAAGCAGGCTGCCCTGATGGCCCGGACACAAGCGGACGAGGAACGCATCATCCGGACTTTCTTTGAACGGGATACCATCCCTTGGAAGGAAGCCATGGGCATTTGGTACCGGTTGGACAAGCCCGAAGACCGGGGGCTGCGTATCCAAAGCGGCGAGCTGGTGACCTTGGCCTATACGGCCTCTTTCCTGGACAATGGCCAGGTGTTCGATGAGCAGGCCGAGGCTGACGGAGGCCTCACGTTCCGCTTGGGCGATCCCGGCCAAGTGATCAAAGGGCTGGAGGCGGCCGCGCACCTCTTGCCCGCCAACGGCGGCAGCGGCATCTTCATCATTCCCGCGGAGCTGGCCTTCGGCCCGCGCGGCTCCTCCTCGGGCATCGTGCCGCCATGGACCCCGGTGATGTATAGGGTGGCCGTGGTGCCCCGAAAATCTGTTCCGGGTGCTTAGTGCGCGTGCTCCATGCTGCCCTTGTTCAGCTCGCTCAGCAGGTAGTACGCGCCTTTGATCACGATGCGTGCGGAGGTGTCCACCGGCTGCAGGGGCTTCACCTCCGTGTAACCCAGCTCGCTGGCGCCGACGGCCACCGGCACTTGACGGAAGGTGTTGGCCTCGTGTTCCACGAAGATGTAGTGCTCGTCGCCGTTGTTGACGATGGCCCCATCGGGCAGGCTCCACGCCAAGGTGTCATCGATGGTGATCAATGCCTCGATGTACATGCCCGCAAAGAGCTCCTCGCCATCGTCGTCCAGCTTGGCATGCACCAGCACCGCCTGCTGATCGCTCTCGAAGGCCTTGTTCATGGCGTAGATGGTGGCCGTGTGGTGACCGATGGGCTCGCCGGCATGGCCGAAGATCACTTTCTGGCCCACCTTCACCCGGGCCACGTCCTGTTCAAAGATGTTCAGGTCGATGTGCAGGGCGCTGTTGTCCACCACGGTGAAGAGCGGCTTGTTGGGCTCGGCGTATTGGCCGGTGGTGACCGCGATCCGTAGAAGGTTCCCGGTTATCGGTGCCCGCACGCTGAATGAAGGGCTGAGCTTGTTGGCGGACAGTTGCGTGGGATCGATGCCGAAGAGCCGCAGCTTGGCCGCGATGCCGGCCTGTTGGGCCTGCACGATCGCATGGTCGGCCTGGGCCCGCTCCAAGGTCTTGGTGGCGCTGATCTGGTCGCTGTGCAGCTCCTGTTGCCGTTGCAGGTCGGCCGCGAGCACCTTCAGGTTGGCCGAAGCCTCCAAATAGTCTTGCTGTAGTTGCAGGAAATCCAGGTTCTCCAGCGTGGCCAGCACTTGTCCCTTGGCCACATGCTGCCCTTCGCGCACGGGCACGTCGCGCACCAGGCCGCCGGCCAGCACGCTCACCTCGGCGTTCTTGTCCGGCGGCAATACCAGGCGGCCGTTGGCTTTCAGCGAGGTGGCCAAGGCTCGTTTTTCCATGGTGCCGGTAAGCAGGCCGATCGCCTTGACCTGTTCCGGGGTAAGGGCCACCTCGGTGCCGCCTTCGGCGTGGTCGTGCGTGTCTTCCGGCGTTGGCTTGGCGGGGCCGCAACCCACGAGGATAAGCAGGCTCAGCGCGATGAGCGCGAGGGCCCATGGCCGCCCCTTGGGGCCGGCGGTGGCAGAACAGTTGAAAATGGAGAGGTTCATTGTAAGGGGCTTATTGGCCCAGGAGGGCGTTGAGGTGGAGGACGGTGAGGGCAAGCTGGTAGCGGATGCCGAGGTGGTCGGCCTCGATCTGGCGCGCCTGTTCCATGGCTTGCAGGAGTTCGATGTAGCTGGCCTGCCCGTTGCGGTAGGCGCGGTCGGCATCGTGGCGCAGGGTTTGGGCCAAGGCCATGCCGTTGTTGTCGTAGTAGTCGAGGCTTTCGCGCAGCTGCTGCCATTGGGCGCGGGTGCGGGCCAGCTCGGTGGCGCGTTCACGGCGCACCTGCTCAAGTTCCTGCAGGGAGATCTCGCTGCGCAGGCGGGCCGCCTTGGTGCGTGCCCCTTGGCCGCTGCCGGGCAGCGGGATCGAGGTGCCCAGCACATAGCCGCTGAAGGGGGTGACCCCGTCGATGCTTTGGACGAAGGCTCCGCCGGACAGCGTGGGGGCCCACAGGCTGCGCTCCATGCGCCATTCCTGTTCGGCAAGCTGTGCGCGTTGTGTTCCCACGGCCAGGACCGGATCATGGCCTTCACCGGATGGGCCGGGCAGCGTTGCCGTGGTGGCGAGTGACGTCATTTCGGGCATGGCCCCGTTGAGCGGGCCGGTCCATTGCTCGAGCTCGGCGGCATACACGGCGACATTGGCTTTGGCACGTTGCCACGCCAGGCGGGCCTGTCCGGCCGCACTACGGGCACCAACGGCTTCCAAGCGGCCCGTTTCGCCCAGCTCCAGCTTGCGTTCCGCAAAGGCCGCCATGGCTTGCATGGCACTGTCGTTCTGGTGCAGCAAGGTTGCCAATTGCGCGCCCATGGCCCATTGCAGATAGGCGCTGGCCGCGCTCTCACGCACGGCGGCCTGCAACCGCCCGCGGTCCGTCTCGGCCAGCTTCACGCTCTCCCGCAGGTAGCGGCCGCGCTGCGCGACGGCGGTGGGGAAGGGGATGCCCGTGGTGGCCTGCAGCTTGAGGTCGTGCGTGCCGCTGTTCACCTGCCCGCCTTCCAGTCCCACGCCCAGCGGATCCAGCTGGAACGCGGTTTTCCGCAGGACCTCCTGCTGTTTCACCTCCAGCTCCGCTGCCACCATGGCCGGATGTGTGCGCAACGCCCGGGCCACCGCGCTGTCCAAGGTCAGTACGGGCGCTTGCGCCTGCGCCGTGCCGCCAAGGCCGAACATGGCCAACACCGTTGCCAGTGCCGCCCCACCAACCTTACCGGCATTACCTCCTTTACTTCCATCACCTCCACTACCTCCTTTCTTCCTCGCAAACGCCAGGTGATACAGCACGGGCAGCACCGCCAGCGTGAGCAGCGTGGCCGTGATCAACCCGCCGATGACCACCGTGGCCAGAGGCCGCTGCACCTCCGCGCCGGGACTGGTGCTCACCGCCATGGGCAGGAAGCCCAGCGAGGCCACGGAGGCCGTGGCCAGCACCGGCCGCAGGCGGGCCAAGGTGCCGCGCACCGTGCGCTCGGTCACGTCGTCCACGCCCTCGTCCTTCAGGCGGTTGAAATAGCTCATCAGCACGATGCCGTTGAGCACCGCCACGCCGAAGAGCGCGATGAAGCCCACGCCCGCGCTGATGCTGAAGTCGAGGCCGCGCAACCACAGGGAGAACACGCCGCCCACGGCCGCCAGCGGCACCGCGCTGAAGATGATGAGCGACTCGGTGAGCGAGTGGAAGGCGAAGTAGAGCAGCACGAAGATGAGCAGCAACGCCACCGGCACGGTGAGCAGTAGCCGTGCGCTGGCCTCCTGCAGGTTCTGGAAGGTGCCGCCGTAGGTCACGTAGTAGCCGGTGGGCAGTTTCAGGTCGTTGTTCATCTGCTGCTGGATGTCGCGGGCGGTGCTTTGGATGTCCCGGCCCCGCACGTTGGCCTCCACCACGATGCGGCGGGCGCCGTTCTCCCGGCTCACTTGGGCGGCGCCGCTTTGGAAGCCCACGTCGGCCAACTGGCCCAACGGCATTTGGCCCACTTTGCCGTCCTTGCCGGGCGGCAGCGGCACCAGGATGTTCTTCACCTTTTCCGGGTCGGCGTCGCGCATGTCGGCCATGCGCACCACCAGGTCGAAGCGCCGTTCGCCCTCGTACACCACCCCGGCCGCCTTGCCGGCCAGCGCGGTGTTGAGCACGTGGTTGAGGTCCGCGATGTTGAGCCCGTACTGGGCGATGCGTGCCCGGTCGTACTTCACCACCAGCTGCGGCATGCCCACCACCTGTTCCACCTTGATGTCGGTGGCGCCGGGCACGGTGGCGATCAAGGCCGCCGCGTTGTTGGCGGCCTTGAACAGCTCGTCCAGGTCATCGCCGTAGATCTTCACCGCGATATCGCTCTTCACGCCGGCGATCAACTCGTTGAAGCGCATCTGGATCGGCTGCTCGAAACTCAACAGGGCACCCGGCACCACGCTCATTTTCTCGTTCATCAGGTCGGCCATCTTTTCGCGGTCCTTGGTGGTGGTCCAGTCCTTCCGGTCCTTCATCACGATGATCATGTCCTGCGCTTCCAGCGGCATGGGGTCGGTGGGGATCTCGCCGCTGCCGATCTTGGTGACCACCTCCTTCACCTCGGGGAAGTTCTCCAGCAGGATCCGCGACATCTGCTCGCCGATGGCGATGCTCTGGCTCAGGTTGCTGCCTTGGCGGATCATCAGGCTGGTGGCGAAATCGCCCTCGTCCAGCTCGGGGATGAACTCGCCGCCCAAACGGTTGAAGGTGAAGAGCGCCAAAGCCATCAGTACCAAAGCTCCGGCCAGCGTGGTGACACGGTGCCGCAGCAGCCCCCGCAGCTTGGGCGCATACCAGTTCTCCAAGCGGTGCACCATGCGTTCGCTCCAGCTTTCGTGCTGCCCCACGTGGTGGTCCATGAACAGCGACACCGCCCATGGCACATAAGTGATGCTGAAGATCATGGCGCCGATGATCGCGAAGCTGACCGTGAAGGCCATGGGCCGGAACATCTTGCCTTCGACGCCGACCAGGGCGAGGATGGGCACGTACACGATCAGGATGATCACCTGGCCGAACACCGCGCTGCGCATGATGCTGCTCGCGGAATGAATGGTCTCCCGGTCGAACTCATCGCGGCCGAGCCGCTTGCCCGCATGGCGCTGGTGCAGGGTGAAGAGCATGGCCTCCACTACGATCACGGCGCCGTCCACGATCAGGCCGAAGTCCAGCGCGCCCATGCTCATCAGGTTTGCGCTTTGCCCGGCCAGCACCATGCAGCCGATGGCGAAAAGCAGCGAAAGCGGGATCACGCTGGCCACGATGAGACCGGCCCGCCAGTTGCCCAGCAGCAGCACCAGCACGGCAATCACGATCAACGCGCCCATCAGCAGGTTGTGTTCCACGGTGCCGATGGTCTTGGCCACGAGCTTGGAGCGGTCCACGAAGGCATCCACGTACACGCCTTCGGGCAGGCTGTGCTGGATCTCCGCCATGCGCTCCTTCACGGCGGTGACGGTGGACATGGCGTTGGCCCCCTTGAGCATCAGCACCACGCCGCCCACGGCCTCGCCTTCGCCATTGCGGGTCATGGCTCCGTACCGCGTGGCATGGCCGAAGCGCACCTCGGCCACGTCGCGTACCCGCACCGGGCTCCCGCCCCGTGCGGTGATCACCACGTTCTCCACGTCCTTCAGGCTGCGTACCACGCCTTCGCCGCGGATGAAATAGACGTTTGGTCCCTTCTCGATGTAGCTGCCACCGGTGTTGGCGTTGTTGTTCTCCAGCGCGGTGAACACCTCGGCCAGGGAGAGGTCGGCGCCGGCCAGCTTGCGCGGGTCCACGCTCACCTCATATTGCTTCAGGTAGCCGCCAAAGCTGCTCACGTCGATCACGCCGGGTACGCCCAGGACCTGGCGGCGCACCACCCAGTCCTGCAGGGTGCGCAGTTCGGTCAGGTCGTATTGGCCTTGGTGGGCGCTGTCCACGGCCAAGGTGTACTGGTAGATCTCGCCGATGCCCGTGGTGGGCGGGGCCATCTCGGGCTTGCCGTAACCCGGAGGTATCTGGTCCTGCGCCTCGGCGATGCGCTCGGCCACCAGCTGGCGCGTGAGGTACAAGGGAACTTGGTCCTTGAAGACCACGGTGATCACAGACAGGCCGCTGCGCGACACGCTGCGCAGTTCCACCACGTCGGGCAGGTTCTTGAAGGCTTGTTCCAAGGGGAAGGTGATGAACTGCTCCACCTCCTGCGTGGCCAGGTTGGGCGCCACGGTGTTCACCAGCACCTGGTTGTTGGTGACGTCGGGCAGGGCATCGATGGGCAGGTGGGCTACGGACCAGGCGCCCCAGCCCAGGAAGGCGAGGAGGAGCAGGCCGGTGACCAGCTTGTTGCGGACGCTGAAATGAACGATACGGTCGATCATGGGAATTGTGAGCTGTAACGACTGGTGAGGGAACTGACATTGGGCCGATCGGGGCATCGCTTTCGGATGCCCGGTTCCGTGGCCGGAAATGGCAGGGGCACGGCGGCTGCGTGCCGTGCGGGCGCGTCAAAGCGCCCTGCTCACAGGCGTGGCGGCTGCCACACGTCGCTACAGGCGTCGCGGACGGGCCTGTCCTCATCCCCCGGCATCAGGCCGAGGTCCAAGGCTGGCAAGATGGCCAAGCCCATCACGGATGCATCCGGCAGGCGGGCCTGTAAGACTTGGCCCACGCAGTGGCAATCCGAATGGAAAGGCAGGTCGTGGTGATGATGGTTCCGGTCGGGATGGTCGCCGTGCTGCACGTAATGCTCCAAAAAGAACTCATACCAGTTCATCGGGCCCTCCGAACGGTGCTCCGCCATGTGCTCGAACAGCGCGGGCAGCTTCAGCAACTGGTGCCCTTCCATGACGTTGGAGAGAAAAATCCCCAACAGGAAAACGGCTATGGCCCGACGAAGCTTCATCTACGATGGTGCAAAGCTATAACGACATGTGCCGTAAAATGTGACAACCGTCAAGCTGATCAACGCGCGACGGTGATCGAGACCGTGCAAAAAATGAAAAAAGCCCCGGCATTGCCGAGGCTTTGGTGGTCCCGCCGTGCATCGCCGTAGCCTTTGGGCGTAGGCGGGCAGGGGATCCCCTCGACTCCGTTCCCCTCGGCTCCGCCCGGGGCAGGCTTCTCACCCCTTCGGCGGAAATGAAAAAAGCCCCGGCATGTGCCGGGGCTTGCAGTGGTCCCGCAGGGGATCGAACCCTGGACCCAATGATTAAGAGTCATTTGCTCTACCAGCTGAGCTACAGGACCAATTTAGGGGCGCAAAGGTAAGGTCGTTCAGGTAAATTCCTAACAGGCCCGAAGCTTATTTGCCGGACCCGGATTTTGTCAGGGCCCATACATCATCGCAAGACGACGGAGGAGGCGAAGTGATCTTTGATCCTGCGCCGCAGCGCCAATGAAAGACGGCTTCGCTTTGCTCGCGGTGACGTTTGGCAACGCCGGGGCACGTCATCGTGGAGCTCCCCTCGGCTCGACTGCGCCCGGGGCAAGCTTGTTCCTCGCTCGGGGCAGGCTTCTCGCCCCAGATTTAAATGACAATGGCCCCGGCTTTCGCCGAGGCCTTTGGTGATTCCGCTGGGGCTCGAACCCAGGACCCTTACATTAAAAGTGTAATGCTCTACCAACTGAGCTACGGAATCCCTCAAACAGGTCACACGTGGTGTGCTTCCCTGTTTTTGAGGCCGCGAATGTAACCAAAGCGATCGGAATGCCAAGTCCCGTTCAATCTTTTCCGATGATGGGTAGCCGCTCAAAGGGCTTTTCCCGGTCGAACAGGTAGCGATAAGTGGCCATGGTGCGATAATTCGAAGCGCCGAGGTTTTCGCAGACCTTGAGCATCTTCGGATTGAAGTCGCCGATCCATGTAAGCACGGTCTCGGTATACCGCTTGGTCCGCAGGAGCCATTCGCTCATGAACGCGATCATGGCGCCTTCAACCCCCTTGCCCTGCCATTCCTTCACCACTCCGAATACGATGCCTGTCATGGTCGTGGCGGTGCCGCGCCACTTATGCCACAGGAATTTCAACTTGCCCAGCCAGTTGAGGTTGCCATTTACATGAGCGAAGATCTCGTTCAGTTCGGGCAGGTTGATATAGAAGGCGATGGGTTTGCGGCGGTGGTACACGAATACGATGATGCGGGGGTCCATCACGGGCTTCATCGTCTTGATCGTCTTCAACGCCACCTCCTTGGGCATGGGCTTGAAGTTCTCATGGTCAACCCAGGCCCCGTTGAGCACCGTGCGGAAATCCTCGGCCAATTGTTCCACGCTCATGCCGCGGGCATCGCGCACCACGAACTCCGGGTCGCCTTTGAACTGGTTGTACTTGCGCTGAAAGATGGGTTGTGTCGGTTCCAAGGCATCCCGCCAGAAGAAGAGCTGCTTGAAGTAGATCTGGAATCCGTAGTTGCTGAAAAGCTCCACGTAATACGGCGGGTTGTAGTTGGTGCCGTAGATGGGCGGGTCGGTGAAGTTCTCGATCAGCAGGCCCCAGAACATGTTGCGTTCGCCCAGGTTCACGGGGCCGTCCATGGCTTCCATGCCTTGGGTCTTCAGCCAGTCGCGCGCCGTGTCGAACAAAAGGCTGGCCGCGGCCTGGTCGTTGATGCATTCGAAAAAGCCGCAGCCGCCGGTGGGCTGCTGCTTGTCCGTCCACGCCGTTTTGGGGTCCACGAAGGCGGCGATGCGCCCGCAGGCCTGCCCGCTGCCATCGTACAGCACCCAGCGCTTGATGGTGCCGGCCTTGCGCCCGGCCCGTTCCTGCAACGCCTTGTTTTTCGCGGGGTCGAAAACACGCTCCACGTCCTGTTTCAGGTGTGGTACCCAGTTTTTGTCCCCGGCATAGATGCGCCACGGCAGGCGCATCCAATCGTGCAGGGCCTGCCCGCTATCGGCTTCGATGATCTTCATCGGTGCGAAGATGGGGATCGGGCGCACAGGAAGTGCATCCGGGGTGGCCATTCCGTCCTTACCTTGTGTCGCGATGCGCATCTTCATCATCGGGTTCATGTGTAGCGGAAAGAGCGTGGTGGGCCGCGAGGTGGCCACGCTCACGGGCCGGCGTTTCGTGGATATCGACCGGGTGATCGAGCAGCGCATAGGGCCCATTTTGCCTTGGATGCAGGCCAACGGCGAGGCCCGCTTCAGGGAAGTGGAAAATGAGGTGCTGGCCGAGTTGTTGAAAGAAGAGGATGTGCTGGTGGCCTGTGGCGGTGGCACGCCCATGACCGCTGACAACATGGACCGCATGTTGTCGGCGGGCCGTGTGGTGTACCTGGATGTGCCACGCGATGTGCTTGTGCAGCGCGCCATCCGCGCCGGTGGCGACAGGCCCCTGCTGCATGGCTTGGCAGGCCGAGCGCTCGACGAGCGGATCGCTGAACTGATGCGGGTGCGCGAGCCTGTCTATCGCCGTGCCCCCGTGCATGTGCCCGGAGGTGGCAGCCCTGCGGAAACCGCCTTGCGCATGGCGGACATGCTTGGGCTTCAGCTCAAATAAACGGTGTCCTTCCGGCCCAATTCCACGCTGATGTGCTCCTGAAGGGTGGTGCTGAGCGTAAGGCCCACGATGTCGGCGCGGATGGGAAAGGTGCGATGACGGCGATCAACCAGCACCACCGTCGTTAAACGCTTCAGCGGATGTCCGATCAGATGGGCCGCGGCATACATCAGCGTCCGGCCGCTCATCAACACATCATCCACCAGGACCACCACGCGCCCTTCCAACGAGATGTCGCTGGAACCCAGCTTCGCCGGGCCGGCCAAGGGTGCATCCTTGTCCAAACGCAGTTCGTGCAGCTCGATCTTCAACGGTGAGATGTCTTCCAAATGTGCCTTCAGCCGGGTGGCCAGCTTGGCTCCCCGAGGGGCCACGCCCACCAGGACCAACGAGGTCTCCTTGACGTTTTCCTCGTACAACTGGAAGGCCATCCTGCGCAGCTTGCGCTGGATCCGGTCGTGTTCCAAGACTATGGTGCGTGCATCGGCCATGGGCCGAAAGTACGGGGGAGGGTGCATTGCCGCCACATGCGGCAACACCACGGCGTGGCCACATGCGCCGGATCGGCCATTGTGGCGGAAATTTGCGGAGATCCAAGAATTGCCTGCATGCTCATCGTCCTATCCCCGGCCAAAAGGCTCAACGAGGCTCCGCACCACCAAGTATCCGGCGCCACCGAACCCGTATTCCTGGCGGAAAGCGGACAACTGGTGGAGCGGCTGCGCAAATTCACGATACCCAAACTCCAGGAACTCATGGGCATCAGCGAGGAGCTGGCCCGGCTGAACCATGCCCGCTACAAAGAATGGGAAGAGGCTGCACGGAAACCCGCCGTATTCCTGTTTAACGGGGAGGCGTTCAGGGGGCTCGATGCCCCTTCACTGGCACCGGATGACCTGCGATTCGCGCAGCGGCACCTTCGGTTGCTGAGCGGCCTGTACGGTGTGCTTCGGCCCTTGGACAACATAGCGCCGTACCGATTGGAGATGGGGACCCGCCTGCCGGTGGGCAAAGGGATCAAGGACCTGTATGCATTCTGGGGCGGACAGGTAACGGAGGAACTGGGCCGCACCTTGGTGAAGAATAAGGATGAAGCCCTGGTGAACCTGGCTTCCACGGAATATGCCAAGGCCATACGCCCCGCCGGGTTGCCCGTGCGCATGGTCACACCGGTGTTCAAGGAACGCACGGCGAAGGGACTCCGGGTGGTGATGATGCACGCCAAACACCAGCGCGGGACCATGGCCCGTTGGATCATCCGCCACCGCATGCTGGAGCCGGAAGGACTGAAGGAGTACGATGTGGACGGGTACCGGTACCAACGGGAGGGCAGCACGGCGGATGAGTGGCTCTTCGTGCGATGAACGGATGCCCGAGGGGCGCCGGGGGCGGTAGCTTTGCCCCATGACTGCTTTCCTCCTGTACGCCTTGGGCCTGCTGGCCTTGGTGTACCTGGGTGTATGTCTGTTCTATTGGATCTTCCAGGAGAAGTTCATCTTCGTGCGTTTTCCCCTGCCGGAGCGCTATGCCTTCCGTTTTGAAGGGACTTTTGACGAGCTTTGGATGGACCGGCCCGATGGGGCGCGCCTGCATGCCTTGCATTTCACGGTGCCCCATGCCACCGGGGCCGTGCTGTACCTGCACGGCAATACCGGATCCCTGCGGCGCTGGGGCAAGCGGGCGCCGCGTTTCACGCATCTGGGGCATGCCGTGCTGATGCCCGACTATCGCGGGTACGGCAAGAGCTCAGGGAAGCTCTCCGAGGCCGCCCTGCATGCCGATGCGTTGGCATGGTATGACAGGCTCGCCGGCCTGTACGGCGAGGGGAACGTGCTGGTGTACGGAAGGTCATTGGGCACTGGCATGGCCGTGCCCGTGGCCGCCCAACGATCACCGAAGGCCCTGGTACTCGAGTCGCCGTACGCCAATTTCCTGGATGTGGCCCGGCACTATCTGGCCATCCTGCCGTATCGATGGCTGCTGCGCTACTTCTTCCGCAGCGACGTGGCCATAAAGGGCGTGAAATGCCCGGTCTACATCTTTCACGGCGTGCGCGATCCCTTGGTGCCCTATACCAGCGCCTTGAGGCTTTATGCCGCCATCCCCAGCGGGGTGGAACGCGAACTGATCACCTTCCAGCGGGGCTACCACAGCGACCTGGCCGGATTCCCCAGGTTCAGGCGCAAATTGCGAAGTATCCTGCTGGCAAAGCCCGCCGATCCCCGTTAAAGGATCGCAAAGGGCCCGTGAAGCCCCGGCGACCGTATACCTTCGCGCCCCATTGAACGAAAACATGAACATCAAACTGCTGCTTTTTTCCGTGTCCGCTTTGTTGCTCAGCGCGTGCACCAACCAGGCCACCGGCCAGCTCGGGCGCAACATGGCGCTGAACACCACCCTGGATTCCGTGAGCTATGGAGTGGGGTCTGACGTGGGCCACAACCTCCAGATGAACTTGCAACAGGCCGGATTGGATTCGCTGAATTGGGACGCCTTGGCCGTCGGCCTCCGCGATGCCTTGGAGGGCAGCGAGCGGATCGCGACCGACAAGGTGCAAAGCATCGTACAGGCGTACATGATCGAAGCCCAGAAAAAGATCATGGGCAAGCAAGCCTCCAAGGATTCCTTGGCCTTGGCGGAAGGCCGGGCCTTCCTGGACCAGAACGGCAAGAAGCAGGGGGTGGTCACCACCGCCAGCGGGCTACAATACGAGGTGCTGCAGATGGGCAAGGGGAGCAAGCCCGGCCTGGACGAAACGGTGCGGGTGCATTACCGCGGCACGCTCATCAACGGCAAGCAGTTCGACAGCTCGTATGACCGTGGTGAGCCGGCGGAGTTCCCCGTGGGGGGCGTGATCCCCGGATGGACCGAGGCGCTTCAGCTGATGCCGGTGGGGTCACGTTGGAAGCTTTATATCCCCAGCGAACTGGCGTACGGCCAACGTGGTGCCGGGGCCGACATCCCGGGCAACAGCGTGTTGGTGTTCGAGGTGGAGCTGCTGGACATCGTGAAACACTGACGGCAGCGTAGGTAATGGAACAGCAAGGCCCGGAGCGATCCGGGCCTTGTTATTTCGCGGCGGGGCCGGGAGGGAGGGGCCTCCAATGGCTCACCCGCTCGAAGAAAAAGTTGCTGCAACCCTCGCCAAGCCAGAAGTGGCGGTGCGTCTTGCGGCCGGTCTTGCTCGGGTTCTTGATGAACCAATCCTCCGCAAAACGCAAGATCACCACGGGGCGTGCCTCATGTCCGGCAAGACCCGGCAGATGCACCCGGTTGTCGGGTATCCAGCAAAGCACCCGTTGCCCATCGGCGGGCAAGCAATCGGCGCAGGCGATCCAATCCATGGTGGTGCCGCTCATTCACGTGGGGCCAAGATAGGCTCCTGCACCATCAGGTCGGGAGGTGGCTCCGACAAAAGAACCGCTTGGGCCAAGCGCTGTGCGGCCAGTTGGGCACGCTCCTGCAACTGGGGGTCGTCCTCGGTGGCGAAGAGCTTTTCACCTTCCTTTTTGATCAGGTAGCGCATCACCGCCTCATTGATGTCGAGCCCCGTGCCTGTGATGACGCAGGCATTGTGCTGCCCCCAATGCCATAGCAGCAGGGTGGACAGGCGGATGGACGACCTGTCGTGAAGGCGGCCACCTTGGATGATCATGCCTTGATGCCGGAACTGGACCATGGCCCTGAGCACGGTCCGGATGCAGCCTTGCAGCCCCTCGATGGTAAGCTCCCCTTCGGGAGTGGCCACCAGGTCGGCCGGGGTGCTGCGGTCCTCGGGCCGGTAGTAGAGCTGGTGGGCCTTGGGCATGCTCTTGTTGAATTCCGCCATGGCGGGATTGACCAGGCCGGGATGGCCTACCAAGGTGCCATCGTGGCCGTCCACCGCTTCGCGTTCCTTGTCGGCGATCATTTCCAAGTAGCGGGGCTTCATGGGCCCGTGGCTGCCCGGCGGCAAAACGAAGGCCGGCGCGCCCAAGGCGTGGGCCTGCCGACGGTGGCAGATGCTGATGGTGCGCAGGCTTACACTGCGCAGGAAGGTGGCGTTGAACCCGATCTGCTCACGGTCCGGGAGCAGCGGGGAATCCGGTTTGCTGAACAGCAGGATATGGTCGGCCGCATAGGCCTGCGGATCCAGGGAAAGGCCGGCGCTGTGGTGCCGGAGCTCGTACAGGATGCCCTCTGCATCCAGCACGGCGGCCAAGGTGTCCATGATGACCGTGGCCCGGAACGCACCTTGTGGCAGGTCCAGATGCTGTTCCACGAAGGCGAACAGGTCCGCCCAAAGCCGGGCCTCTTCCTGGCCGCGGACTTGGTGCAGGTACAGGTATACGCCGCCTTGGCGCCCGACTTGCTTGACGGCGCTGAAGCAGGCCAGTATCGCCAGGTCCACGAAGCTGGCCGGCAGGGTTGACGACGGCCCGCCCATGGCCGTGTCGATCAGGTGCAAGGGGCGCGGGGCCACCATCAGGCGCGTGCTGCTGCCGGGATTGGTCCGAATGCGGTCGCCGCCCTCATTGATGTATGCGAGGCGGAGGTCGGTGGCCTTCTCAATGTTCTTGTGGGCCCGCAGGATGTCCCCGGGCTCGTTGCAGGTCATGTTCCACAGGTCGGCCACATAGCTCTTGGCACCGGAGTTCATCCCCTCGATCAAGCCTTTGCGATGCCCACCTCCCACGAGCTCCACCCGCCGTTCCTGCAGCGCAGCCGGAACAGGGTCAACGGTCCAATCATCCGCCGGAAATGACGTGGCGGACGAAAATTGACCGGCACGCAGCGTGGCACGCCGCGCCGCACCTTGCTCCAGGACCGCCAGCCGCCGCGCCCCAAAATGTTCCACCAAGGCCGTCACCAATTGCACTACGGCAGGGGTGAACAGGCGATCGGTCCGATGACTTCCGGTAGGGATCAACATGAGCTCAAAACCGGCCGTTGTACGCCAAGTCGGTTGCTTGGGTTCAGGTCTTGTCGATGCATAAAGATAGATCGGCGCAAGGAACGGGTGGTTGCCCGGAAAGAATTTGGTGTTGGTCGAAAACGAAAGAAAGGTTCCCGGCGGCACCAAGGAAGGCCGTCAATCCTCAATATCCCGAGGAGGCGTCGCCGAGGAGGTAATCGCTAATTTCGCCGCCTTCCAGCCCCTTCTATGCCCCAAGCATGAGAACCATCATCACCCTAACCGCTTGCACGATGGCAACGATCACGGCCGTGGCCCAGACACGTGAGATCCAATTCACCGAATTCGACCTGCCCAACGGCCTGCATGTGATCCTTCATGAAGACCATAGCACCCCCATCGTGGCCGTGGGCGTGATGTACCATGTGGGGAGCAAGGATGAGGCGGGCGACCGCCGGGGCTTTGCCCACTTCTTCGAGCACCTGCTCTTCGAGGGATCGAAGAATATCGGGCGTGGCGAATTCTCCAAGCATGTCGAAAAGGCCGGGGGCGTGCTGAACGCGAACACCACCGGCGACCGCACCTACTACTACGAGGTGCTGCCCAGTAACCAGCTCGATCTGGGCCTGTGGCTGGAGAGCGAGCGCATGATGCACGCCAAGGTGGATGCCAAGGGCATTGAGACCCAGCGTGAAGTGGTGAAGGAGGAACGCCGCCAGCGCTACGAGAACCAGCCCTATGGCAGCATCCTGCCTGAAGTGCTGCGCCGGGCGTACCTCAAGCATCCTTACCAATGGCCTACCATCGGGTACATGGAAGACCTGAATGCCGCCACGGAGAAGGACTATCAGAACTTCTACAAGACTTTCTACGTGCCCAACAACGCGGTGCTGGTATTGGCCGGCGACCTGGACCCCGCCAAGGCCAAGGCCCAGCTGACCAAGTATTTCGGCCCCATCCCCAAGGGAGCGGCCGTGCCCCGCAACAAAGTGGTGGAGCCGCCCATGAAAGGAGAGGTCAGGGACGTGGTGTACGACAAGATCCAGCTTCCGGCCGTGGTGCAGGCCTACCGGATCCCGGCCTTGGGCACGCCCGACTTTTATGCCGTGGACATGCTGAACCGCCTGTTGAGCAATGGGAACAGCAGCCGCTTGGTGAAGAATGTGAAGGATGCCGAGCAGAAGGCCCTCTATGTGGGCTCCTTCAGCTTGCCCTTCGAAGACCCCGGCCTGGCCATCGCCTTCGCCATAGCCAACATGGGCGTGGATGCCGACAGCTTGGAGGCCAGCATGAACAAGCAGTTTGAACGCGTCCGCAAGGAGGCCGTGCCCGAAGCGGAATTGGCCAAGCTGAAGGTGCAGATCGAGACCGAACATGCCATGGAGAACCAACGGATATCGGGCATCGTGCATAACCTGGCCAACGCACACACCTTCCTCGGCGGGGCGGACAAGGTGAACACGGAGGTGGAGCATTACCTGGCCGTTACCACCGATGACCTGCAGCGTGTGGCACGGCAATATTTCGTGCCGGAGAACCGGGTAGTCCTGTATTACCTGCCCCAAGGACAGAAAAAATAAACCGCCACCGGAAGACCATGAAAAGCAACGTGCTTCATACCCTTGCGCTGGCCGCAACCCTTCTCATACCGGCATTGATGACCGCACAAGTGGACCGTTCCAAGGCCCCCAAGCCTGGCCCCGCACCGGCCGTACACCTCGGCGAACACCAAACATTCACCCTGCCGAACGGCATGCGGGTGATCATCGTGGAGAACCATAAGGTCCCTGTCGTCAGCGCACAGGTGCGATTTGATATCCCACCCGTGATGCAGGGCGATATAACCGGATACAAGGACCTTGTGGGGGAGATGCTCACCTGCGGTACGGCCCGATTGACCAAGGAGCAGTTTGATGAACAGGTGGACGGGCTGGGCGCGCAGGTGAACGGCAGCAGCAACGGGGTGTATGCCACAAGCCTGAAAAAGAACTTCCGCGATGTGATGGACCTGGTGTACCAGGTGGTCACCAGTGCGACCTTCCCGGCCGATGAATTCGAGAAGGCCAAGACCCGGTTGGCATCCGAAGTGCAGGCCCGGGCCGACAACCCGGACCAAATAGCCGACGTGGTGGGGCAAGCCCTTACCTACGGGAAGGACCACCCCTACGGGGAAGTGACCACCATGGCCTCGCTGGAAAAGGTGACCCGCAAACAGGCCTATCAATACTACCGCCATTTTTTCAGGCCCCAGCAAGGCTATCTCGTACTGGTGGGGGATATCACCGCCAAGGAAGGGCGCGAATTGGCCGAGCATTATTTCGGTAGCTGGAATGGAGCCGAACTGGCCACCACCAAGGATGAGGCCGGCCACGACGTGGTGAAGGACCTCGGGCCCATCATCCCGGCCACCAAGGAGCCACGCCTGCCGCGTGACGTACGCGTGGCCTTCGTGGACCGGCCCGGCAGCGCGCAAAGCGTCATCCGGGTGGTGTTCCCCGTGCAACTGAAACCGAACGACCCCATGGCCATCCAGGCCCAGGTGCTCAATACCATCCTCGGAGGCGGCGTGTTCAATGCCCGCCTCATGCAGAACCTCCGGGAGGACAAAGGATATACCTACGGGGCCTATTCGAGCTTGGACGCCGACCGCTGGAGCGGAGGGTTCAGCGCCGGATGCAGCGTGCGCAACGAGGTGACCGACAGCGCGGCGGCCGAGATCATGAAGGAGATCGCCACCATCCGCACAACGCCGGTCTCTGCCGAGGAGCTGGCCTTGGCCAAGAGCTATATGGCAGGTAGCTTCGGCAGAAGCCTCGAAGATCCGCGCACGGTGGCCCGATTCGCCCTCAATACCTACCTCAACGAACTGCCCGAAGACCACTATGCCACCTACCTCAAGCGACTGGACGCGGTGACGGTGGCCGACGTGCAAAAGGCAGCCAAGCGATTCCTCCACCCGGACAGCTGCACCGTGCTGGTGGTGGGCGATAAGGAGCAGGTGGCCAAGACGCTCACCAGCCTGAGCGGAACGGGCAAGGTGATCGACTTCGATGCCAACGGGGATGTGGTGCGGCCCGACCCCACCGAAGGGGCCATGGCAGCACCGGCCGGCATGACGGCCAAGGATGTGCTGGAGGCCTACATCAAGGCCATCGGGGGGAAGAAAGCCGTTGAAAACGTGAGGGATGTGAAGAAGGTGTACAGCACCACCGTGCAGGGAATGCCCGCCACGCTCATGGAGGCCAACAAGGCACCGAACAAGTATGCCATGGAAATGAAAATGGGCGACATGCTGCTGCAGCGGATCAAGTACGATGGCGGCGACATGGCCAAGCTCGAGAGCTTCATGGGCGAGAAGGAACTGGTGGACACCGACCTGGATGAGGTGCTGTTGAACGCATACAGCTTCCCTGAACTGCATTACGATGATCTGCAATACGCCGCCCGCCTCTTGGGCGTGGTGGACATCAAGGGCGTGAAGGCCTACCGGGTGAATGTGAAAACCCTGCCCGGAGGAGGCTTTGAGGAGTACTACGATGTGACCACCGGCCTGAAATTGCGCCGCAAGGATTCCCAAAGCCAAGAAGGCGGTGGCTATATCCAGGTGATCACCGATTACAGCGATTACAAGCCCGTGGAAGGCGTCCTCTTTCCTTTCACCTTGTCCCAGAGCGGAGGTATGAGCATGACCCTCACCGCGACGGAGATCGCCGTGAACAAAGGCATTGATGCGTCGGTGTTCCGCGTGGATTAGGACCGGGCGCGGTACGCTCCCTGCCTGAACCATGCGGGGCCGCATGGGGCATCTGCGTTTGCTGGCCCTCAGGCTGGGCTTGGTGGTGCTGCTCTTGTCGGCCTTCAGGTTGCTCTTTTTCCTGATCTACCGGCACTTGTTCGTGGCCATGCCCTTGGGGCAGGTGCCGCAGGTGCTCCTTCAAGGCCTGCGATTCGATGTGGCCACCGTGGTCCTGTGGAACGCACCCTTCATCCTGTTTCACCTGCCACCCGTGGCCTGGCGTGGATCAAGGACCGCCCAGCGCCTGCTCTTCGGCTTGTTCATGGCAACCAACGGCATCCTCTTCCTGGTCTGTTCCATCGACCTGGCATTCTTCGGGTTCAACAACAAGCGGGTGGGGCGCGACCTGCTGGGGCAGCTGGCCCCCGGCGCGCGCAACCTGCCCTCATTCCTGGTCGACTACTGGTGGGTGGCGGCGGTGCTTGCCTTTGTGCTATGGGCCTTGTGGAAATGGTATCCCCGTACGGGCCCCGCCGGGATGCCCAAGGGCGATCCGTGGAGGGAAGGGCCGGTCGCCGTGGCGGCCTTGGGCCTGGCCGTGCTGCTCGGGCGGGGCGGCTGGCAGTACCAAGGGCTGGCGCCCACCAATGCCGCTGACCATGTGGACGTGGCCTACGCGCCCCTGGTGACCAATTCGGCCTTCACCTTCGCCTATTCCTTGGCCCTGCCCGAGCTCACTCCCCACCGCTATTTCACGGAGGAGGAGCTGGAGGCCCGAATGTCCTTGCCGTATGATCTGCGCGCCGATGCCGGCGATCGCAAGGAGAACGTGGTGCTGATCATCGTGGAAAGCCTCGGCAAGGAATACCTCGCCGCCATCAGCGGCGAAACGGCGTACATGCCATTCCTGGATTCGTTGGCGGCCCATTCCCTGGTGTTCGTGAACGCCTTTGCCAATGCGGAACGCAGCAACAAGAGCATCTGCGCCATCCTGGCCGGCATCCCGTCATTCATGGATGATGCCTTCATGAACACCGGCTATGCCGACAACCAGGTGGAGGGACTGGGCACCCGCATGAAGCAGAACGGCTACGCCACCTCCTTCTTCCACGGCGGGATCAATGGCGAGTACAAGTTCGATTCATTTGCCCGGGCCGCCGGCTTCGACCGGTATTATGGGCGCGATGAATACCCCGACAAGTCGGCGTACGACGGGCATTGGGGGGTGTATGATGAGGAATTCCTCCAATTCGTGGCCGCAACGCTGGATGCCGGGCAAGAGCCCTTCTGTTCAGGCGTATTCACCTTGTCCAGCCACGATCCGTTCCCGATCCCGGACAAGTGGAAGGGACATTTCCCCAAGGGGGACCAGGAGATCCATGAGTCCTTGGGCTATACCGACATGGCCCTGCGCCGCTTCTTCGACCGGGTGAAGCAAAGCCCGTGGTATGCCAATACCCTTTTCGTGATCACCGGTGACCACACCTTTCCCTACAATGTGCATCCCCGCTGGTACATGAATCCCGCCGGCCGCTTTGCCGTGCCCATCCTGTTCTTCCGGCCCGACGGAAGCCTTACGGGCAATGAGCCTGCCTTGGCACAGCACCTGGACATCATGCCGTCCATTCTCGACATGACCGGTTTCACGGGCCGGATCAACACGTTCGGCCGCAGCCCTTTCAAGCAGGACCGCAAGCCCTATGCCGTGCAATACCTCAATGGCCAGTACCAGCTGATCGAGGATGGGAGGCTGCTGTTCTTCAACGGCGAAAAGGCAACCGGGCTGTACGCTTACCGCACCGACACACTGTTCCAGCACGACCTGCTGGGGCAGGAACCGGCGGTGGCTGACAGCATGCGCCTGCGGTTGCAGGCCGTGGTCCAACGCTTTGACGAGGTGGTCCTGGGGAACCGGATGGCGCTTCCTTAGGCCAGGCCCGGTCCGCGCAGCACCTGGGCGGCACCGGGCCCCATGTTCATCACCAGGTCGATGATGCTGAGGCGCCTGGCGAAGCCATGCCGGTCGGCAAACACCTGGGTGTAGGAGGAAGGGGCGGGCAGCGCGGCCGGCCACGGCCGCTTGGGATGCAGCGCCAGCCGGAGGTCCATCAGGTTTTCCCCGGTCACATCGCCGGCTTCCACATACCGATCCTGCACTTCCACATTGGTTTTCAGGCCCAGCCAGCCGAGCGCCAGCCGCAGGGTGGCCAAGTTGAGGTCAACCAAGCGTGCGTGGCGCTGGCGCAGCACCGCCTCGATGTCGTCGATGTAGTGGATGAACCACGGTGTTTGCCCATAGGCGCTGCGGATGGCGTGCAGATGTTGGGCATGCCAAGCCTCATCGTACGAGAGCCCCACGGTGCGCATGGGCATCTTCTCCCCGCTGCGCCGCGCGATGTGGACCTGCAAGTGCTGCACGCCGTTGGCCCCCATGATGGCCGTCCGTGTGCGGTAGCTCTGGCGTTCGTAGTGCTCCCCGATGTCGATGATGACCCGCGCATGGGCCGCGATCAGGGCATAGTGCTCCACGCTGCCGAAGTAGAACGCGGAGAGGAGGGGCAGGCCGGCCATGGGGCAAATATGCGGGACTATGCGTTGCTTTGCCCCAGATTTCCCTACACATGAAGGCCATCCACGCCGCCCCCGTCCTTCTTCTGTTCCTCGCCGCGTGCCAAGGCGGGTCCGAACCAGGTGCCCAGTCAACGGAGACCCCCGAAATCGCACCTGCGCCGGTGGAATGGATCGGTTCGTACGCCGATACGTTGCCTTGCGCGGACTGCCCGGGCATCTACACCATGCTCGAGCTGCGCCATGACAGCACCTACGTGCTGCGCGAGGAATACCTGGAACGGGACAGCATTCCGTACGGCACCATTGGTACCTGGACAGTGGATGGCAACAAGCTCATCCTGCGGACCTCGGAGGCACCCATGTATTGGGTGAAGGACGGGGAACGCCTGCAGCGACTGGATGCGGATGGGAACAGGATCGACAGTCCGCTCAGCTATTCCTTGGCACCTTACGACTTCCATCCGGGCATCCCCCTGCGCCTGACGGGCGGATATGTGTATTACGCGGATTCCCACTCCTTTAAGCCTTGTGGCAGCAGTTTCGGTTATCCGGTGGCCATGGATGCGGCCGGCACGGAAGGGGCGGGACTGGAATTGGAGCGCACCTACATGAAATTGGTGAAGAATGCGCCGCAGCCCCTGTACGTTGAAGTGGTGGCTACATTCCAAAGCGGCCCGGCGATGGAAGGGGATGCCATGGAGGAATACCTCCACATGGAACGACTCGTACAGGTGTTGGACGTGCAGGCGTGCCGGTGATCACCGCGTCAACGCCCGCACCACCATGATCACCAAGCAGATCACGAAAACGAAGATGCTGATGCGGTTCGCCCCGTTCATGAAACGCATCTTCTTGTCGCCGTCCGTCTTGGTGAACAGCGTGGCCGGGTTGAGGTAATACAGGATGCGTTTCAGGAACATGGGCCAAGCGCTGTGATCGGGTGGCGAAGGTAGGGTGGGGGGCTCCCTTATTCCGCCGATGGTAACCCCTCCATTCCCTTTCGGGGACCTGGGCGGTAATTTTGCACGTTTCCATGTCCTTCAACCTCATTTCAGAATTTCAGCCCACCGGCGATCAGCCCCAGGCCATCCGCCAATTGGTGGAGGGCGTGAATGGCGGCATGCCGTTCCAGACGCTGCTGGGTGTCACGGGCTCGGGCAAGACCTTCACCATCGCCAACGCCATCGCGCAGCTGGACCGCCCCACGCTGATCCTCAGCCACAACAAAACCTTGGCCGCACAGCTCTACGGCGAGTTCAAGCACTTCTTCCCCAACGACCTGGTGGAGTACTTCGTCAGCTACTACGACTACTACCAGCCCGAGGCCTACCTGCCCATCTCGAACACCTACATCGAGAAGGACCTCTCCATCAACGCGGAGATCGAGAAGCTGCGCCTGAGCACCACCAGCGCCCTGATGAGCGGCCGCCGCAACGTGATCGTGGTGGCCAGTGTGAGCTGCATCTACGGCATCGGCAACCCGAACGAATTCCACAAGAGTGTCATCCACGTCCACAAGGGGCAAAAGGTCTCCCGAAATGCCCTGCTGCACCAGTTCGTCTCCTCGCTGTACAGCCGGCGCGACATCGAACCGGGGCGCGGCAACTTCCGCGTGCGCGGCGACGTGGTGGAGGTGTACCTGGCTTACGCCGATGAAGGCATCCGCATCCACTTCTGGGGCGATGAGATCGAGAAGATCGAGCGCTTCGACGTGATGAACAACAAGACCATCGAGGCGCTCCAGGAAACGCCGATCTATCCCGCCAACCTCTTCGTCACCAGCCAGGAAACGCTCAATGAGGCCATCCGCGACATCCAGGACGACCTGGTGAAGCAGGTGGACTTCTTCAAGGAGATCGGTAAGCACTTGGAGGCCAAACGCCTCGATGAGCGCGTGAACTACGACCTGGAGATGATGCGCGAGCTGGGCTATTGCAGTGGCATCGAGAACTACAGCCGCTACTTCGACCGCCGCGAACAGGGGCAGCGCCCTTTCTGCCTGCTGGACTATTTCCCGAAGGACTACCTCACCGTGATCGATGAGAGCCACGTGACCATCGGACAGATCGGCGCCATGTACGGCGGCGACCGCAGCCGCAAGAAGAACCTGGTGGAATACGGCTTCCGCCTGCCGAGCGCCATGGACAACCGGCCGCTCACCTTCGATGAGTTCGAAAGCATGATCGGGCAGACCATCTTCGTGAGCGCCACCCCGGCGGACTTCGAGCTGGAGCGCAGCGAGGGCATCGTGGTGGAACAGGTGGTGCGCCCCACGGGCCTGCTGGACCCGCCCATCGAGGTGCGCCCCACCCGGGACCAGATCGACGATCTGCTGTACGAGATCCGCCAGCGCAGCGAGAAGGAGGAGCGTGTGCTGGTGACCACCCTCACCAAGCGCATGGCCGAGGAACTCACCGATTTCCTGGGCAAGAACGGCGTGAGGTGCAAGTACATCCACAGCGACGTGGAAACGTTGGAACGGATCGAGATCCTCCGGCAGCTACGCCTGGGCATGTTCGATGTTCTTGTGGGCGTGAACCTGCTACGCGAGGGCCTCGACCTCCCCGAGGTGTCGCTCGTGGCCGTGCTGGATGCCGACAAGGAGGGCTTCCTGCGCAGCAACCGATCCCTCACGCAGACCGCCGGTCGCGCCGCACGCAACCTGAACGGACGCGTCATCTTCTACGCCGATACCATCACCGACAGCATGCGGCGCACCATGGAGGAGACCGAGCGGCGCCGCGCCAAGCAGATGGCCTACAACGACGAGCACGGCATCACGCCCACGCAGATCAAGCGCGACCGCACCTCGGTGATGCAGCAGACCGCCGTGATCGACCAGGTTGAACACGGCTCGAAGGCCTATGTGGAACCCGAGGAACTAAGCCTCGCCGCCGATCCCGTGGTGCAATACCTCAGCATGGAGCAATTGGAGAAAAACGCCACCCTGCTGGAGGCCCAGATGAAGAAGGCTGCCAAGGACCTCGATTTCGTTTCCGCCGCCCAGTTCCGAGACGAGCTCTTTGCCATGCGGAAGTTGATCGATGGGCGGACGGCGGTAGGGAGCTCCAGTTGTTGATAAAATATTTTGTATTTTTTAGGCAAAAGTCTTAAAATTGTTTTCCCGTACTCAAATTCCAACATGATGCGCATACAAATTACCCTACTTGCTTTGGTCGCCGCTTCAATCACGGCACTGGCACAAGCCCCGGATCCTTTCGGTGAGCCTATCCCAATGGACAAGGGCTATTGGGAGAACGTCGGCCAATTGACAGACCCGGCAGGGAACCCCACTTCAGGTGCTGCCTTCTACTCGGAGGGAATATATCCGGCTGTGTTCCCTGTGAATGGCAGCCGTGTTTCGTTCACAGTCCGATCCAGCTCCAATGACAGCTTGGTCCCGGATACGTTGCTCCGATGGGACCTAGACTTCATAGGGAGTGAGATGCAGGAAGTGAACCCGGTCGGAGGGAGCCCCAGCCAGGATTATCGCAACTTCTACTTTCCGCACTGCGGAGAAGCCGGAATCACGGGCGTACACAGGTATGGTTATGTGGTCTACCCGGACGTATATCCTGGAATATCCTTTTATCTGTATACAGGGGCCATTGGCCAGAAGATGGCTTGGGTCTGCGAGCCAGGCAGTGATCCGCAGATGATTGGAATGCATTTTTCTGGGCTAACTGGATTAGGCATTGCCGAAGATGGTAGCCTTCAAGTCCAGGTGCTTGGGCAAATGGTACAATTCCCACATCCAATTGGCTATCAGTATATCGGAGATTCCATTGTGCTAGTTGACCAACAAGGATATGGGTATGATTTAGCTGGGAATGATGTGAACTTCGGCCTTGGGCAGTATGATCTGACATTGCCTCTTGTAGTCTTTATTGGAGAGGATGGTAGGGGGGATATAGCTGCGCAAAGCAACGGGGGGTTATGCTGGAGTACCTATTTCGGTGGCAACCTTAGTGAGGTGATCTTTGGGAGCAGCATAGGACTAAAAGATGATCATTTTGCTACTGGCGATATGACATCAAGTTGGGCCTCTTTTCCTCAAACGCCTGGGTCCCCTGTCCCATACATCACCACAGCAATCAGAAATGCATTCGTCAGCCGTTTTTCCGATGTGGATGAACTGTTATGGACCACGGTCTTTGGAGGAGAGTACCCCACTCGGGCCACTGCATACGATGTTGCCGTTAAGGGTGACACCTACGGTAATCCGTTTGCATACATCGTAGGCTATACGACCAGTGGCAATTTCCCGGTACAACCATCAGGCACAGCATATTATGATGGTTCCGGGGCCGCAGGCGTGGAACAAGGCTTTATATTTAAGATTGATCCGAATGGATACAGAACTTGGGCTACCTACTTCGGAGATCAAAAGACCCAAATTACCGGTATTTCCAAAGGCAGCAACGAGTTGGTGTTCACAGGGTTGACCAAGTCCTTGCCTCATGAGCAGGTTGCTCCTCCATCCGGCTCAACTCATTTGAGCTTTGCCGGCGGGTCCTACGATGCTTTCGTGGCCATGTTGAACGGCGGTGACCAGTACAATTGGGGAACCTACTACGGAGGGTCCGCAGATGAATCCGGTATGGACATTGCGTATTCGCCCAAGGACAAAGGCGTGTTCTATGTTACCGGATGGACCCGAAGCGCGAATATTACCTTGGTCAGTAAGGCCGGTGCCTACAATGCGGGTTATTCGGGTGACTACGACCGTTTCATTCTCCGGTTCGATCCATTTTGTGTGTTGAAATGGGCCAGTTGCTTCGGTGGCCCTGGGTTTGATGACGCGTGGTATGAAAGTCTTGAAGTGGATTGGCTTGGTGATGTCTACCTCGTCGGGACCACCGAATCCAATCCCTTCCCGTTGCAACCGCCATCCGACCCAAATGGATTCTATGATGGAGCTTACGGTGGACCACAGCAGAGGCGCGGTTTCGTCTCCAGGTTCAATCGGACAACGCAAGCATTGGAATGGTCCACCTTTTTGGGAGTGGGACCAACCATGGGACTCTATGCAGTTAGCTCGTCCAAACTTCTTAATGGGATTTCTGTAGGCGGCGCCATTGATGGCTCTGCCCCTTTGGTGGCTGGAGGCAGTTACTGGTACTATCAGCCATTCTTCTATCCCAATTACAATGGACCATCTACGTCCTATCAAGATGCGTACATTGCAAGGTTCGACAAGCAAAACGTTTTGGACTGGTCCACGTATTTTGGCGGGGTTGCCCATCAGAACGAGTATATTTTCTCGTTGTCTTGTCCGAAATACAGCCCGTCGGTGCTGGCCTATGGTACAACAAACAAGGATGCCAACATCAGTTCGTTCTTTCCGTTGCAAGCTTCTACTTGGCCATTGGCCTATTTTGACCCGACCTTTAACAGCGGCCCATACGGGATGAACGATTGCTTCATAACCCGCTTCTGCTCAGGTGCGCTGCCGCGCCCTGATTCAAGGCAGGTGCAAACAGCAGAGGAAGCGATTGACATCCCAGGTTTGATCCTGACCGAGGGCACGATGTATCGTATTAAAGGTATAGAGAATCCTGGGATATTGCACGTGTTGTCGCCCCTCGGACAGGTGGTGGCCTCAATTCCTCTGCGACCGGAAGGAGAGGCGTCCCAGGCATTCAGTCTTGAAAAACTGCCTTCAGGCACCTACCTCTTGCAATTTCCTGGACTACCGACACAACGAATCGGAATAGTGCGATGAACAGGTGGTTCCTTTTTTCTTGCGCAGCGCATTTGTGCGCCGCGCAGGCCAACGCCCAATGGTGGCAGGATGCAGGGCTTCCGGCCAATGCGGTATACGGGGTGCGGGAAGTCTTTCACGATACCATAGCGAATACGTTGTATTGCGCGGGACAGATGCAGGCAGCCAATGGGGATCCAGATCGTTTTTGGGCGTTCCACAATGGGGAGTGGACCATGTCCGTGCCGTTTGATATGCCAACGGAGACCATCATTCGTTTCGGGGATACGCTTGTTGTCGGGGGGCGTTTCACCATGGTGGACGGACAACCCTTCCAGTATATTGTGGCCTTTGTTGATTCGCAGATGATTCCCTTTGGCAGCTTCGATGGAGGAGGAGGAGGATTGGGAGTTGTCCGGGCCCTCAGGATCATTGAGGGTGATCTATATGCCGTTGGATCCTTCTACACGGCCGATGGGCATGGTGGCTGCGGCGGAGTGGCCAAACGGGTGGGCGGAAGTTGGTTCCCGGTTGGCAACATGCCTGCCACCCATTTCTATCCAACCTGGGTCGATATCGCGCTTTACCAAGGGAATTTGGTGGTGACGGGAACCACCGTCTTCGAAGGCCTTCCCTTCAAGCACATCATTCAATACAACGGGCAGGAGTGGGTGCCCTTGGGCCCTGGCATACAAACGGGCATGGGGGGCGGCGGCACCTTGGCCGTGTACAACAATGAGCTGTATGTGGGCGGCATCTTCCGCCTGAGCGAAGGCAATGCCGGGCACTGCATCATGCGCTGGGATGGTCAAGCATGGTATCCGGTAGGGACCAGCGTACAGGACGAGACGGGAGGGTACAACTATGCCATTGGCGTGCGAAAGCTGATCGTGAAGGACGGCCTGCTCTTTGCCTGCGGCGGCTTCCATTATGCGGGCAACGTGCCCGCAGCCTTCACCGCCACCTGGGATGGGGACCGCTGGTGCGGCTTTGGCGGCTCCATGGATCCCTTTTACGGGGCCATGTCCATGGGCTTTTACGGTGACACCCTTTTTGTGGGCTGCGGTTATATGGCGGATGGCCAGCCGGTGAACCGTTTGGTGCGCTACATCGGCGAGACTTGGGGAGACAGTTGCAGCGTGCCCATGGGAGATTTCGGGATGGGTATCACGGATGCGCCGACCCCGCAACAGGAGTTGCGTTTGGCCGACCTCGGCGATGGGCGGTACCGCCTTCTTGGCGTGGCCGCGACAGGTGAGCTGCGTGTGTACGATGCCATGGGAAGGTTGCTGCGCGTGCTTGGCTTGCATGCGGAGGCCGATGGCACGGATCCTTTCGACCTTTCCGGATTGCCCACGGGCGGTTACCTTTTGGACCTTGCCGGTCAATGGCGAGGCCATGTGACCGTGGTGCATTGGTAACGACAAAGACATCGACTTTCCTCATGGCCGTCCCTCTCGCGACGAGCTCTTTGCCATGCGGAAGTTGATCGATGGGCGGACGAAGGAGTCCAAGCCCGCGTAACGGCGAGATCCACGGGAAATAGGCGGCTTGCCTATTTTCGTTCCGATCGGAGGACGGACAACCGTACCGGTACATTTGCCCGTCACCCCACGAACCCCGCCCTAAATGACACGGACCTCTACGCTTGCCTCACTTGCCCTGCTTTTCCTGGCCACCCCGCTGGCCGCCCAGATCTCCTTCGGGGGGCAGCCTTACGGGGACAAGGCCGAAAAGCGGGGCATGCCGCCGGCCGTGGTGGTGGATTTCCCGGCGCTGGACCACGACCGGCTGATCGCGGAGGATGAGGCGCGCTACGCCAGCGGCGTGAAAGGCCCGTTCCGCTTCGGGTTTGAACAGCCGGCAAACCTGACCCTGGAAAACAGCGGCTCCTGGTCCATCATGCCGAACGGCGATCGCGTGTGGCGCCTCATGCTGCACTGCCCCGGTGCCCTGTCCATCAACCTGCAGTGGAGCGAGTATGTCATCCCGGACGGGGCCCGCATGTTCATCTACAACGAGGCCGGCCTGGTGCGCGGCGGATTCACCGCCAAGAGCAATCCCGGCCATACCGCCTTCGGCACGGCACCGCTGGCCGGGGACCGCATCACGGTGGAATACGTGGAGCCGCAGGAGCTGGCCGGACAGGGCAGGCTCACCATCAATAACGTCATCCATGGCTATCGTTCCATCGGCTTGGGGGAGAAGGGAGGTGCAGACCGCGATTTTGGTGATAGCGGGCCTTGCAATGTGAACACCATCTGTCCCGAGGGGGACCATTGGCGGGCCGAGATCCGATCGGTGGCCCGCATCATGCTGGGGGGCGGGCTGTGCTCGGGCACGCTGCTGAACAACTGCGCCAACGACAGCACCCCGTACTTCCTCACCGCACGCCACTGCACGGTGGGCAACGAGTCAACCGGTTCATGGGTGTTCCTGTTCAACTGGGAGAGCCCGGTGTGCGAGCCCACCGAGAACGCACCGATGGACCATACCATCACCGGGTGCGACAAGCTGTTGGAATGGCAGGGCACCGATGGCGCATTCCTGCGGCTGAGCAGCGTGCCGCCCGCCGCTTTCGAGCCCTATTTCAGCGGGTGGGATGCCTCCGGCATATCCCCCGATACCATCGTGGGGATCCACCATCCGCGTGGCGACATCAAGAAGATCTGCTCCTCGTACGGCCCCATCACGCAGGACAATATCAACGCCGGATCGGGCGATGCCGACTGCTGGCACGCACCACAATGGGACATCGGGACCACCGAACAGGGCAGCTCAGGCAGTGCCATTTGGGACCAGGACCACCGTGTCATCGGGCAGTTGTACGGCGGGCAGGCCTCGTGCAGCAACAACGTCAACGACTACTACGGCCGCTTCGACCTGCTGTACCCGCACATCTCCGAATGGCTCGGTGAGTGCGGCGATACCATGGACGGCTTCGACCCCGATGCCTTTGTGCCGGTGCCCCTGGATGCCGCCATCACCAGCATCAGCAGCGTACCCCGGGTGAACTGCACCACGGACAGCATCCGGCCCGTGGTAACGCTGAAGAACAACGGGCAGGGGCCGATCACCTATGCGAACATCCAATACGCCATCGATGGCGTCAACATGGGCGTCATGCCATGGTTCGGCGTTATCCAACCCGTGCAGACCACGAACGTGACGTTGCCGGCCATCGGGTTGCCCAACGGGGTCTTCCAGCTGAAGGTGACCGTTGCGGACCCCAACCACGGGATGGATACCGAGCCGATCAACAATTCCGATAGCCTCGTGTTCATGGTGAACAACCCCGTGATCATGTCCGTGGTGCAGATGAACCTGGACCGGTACGGCACCGAGACGCGCTGGAAGATCGAGACGCAGGACGGCTACCTCGCCTACCAGGGCGGGCCGTACACCAACAGCGCCAACGGGTACACGGTGAACACGCAGGTCTGCCTGTCCCACGACTGCTACGTGTTCACCATCATGGATGCCATTGGTGACGGCATGTGCTGCAACTACGGGGAGGGGAGCTACATGATCTCGGACACGCTGGGCAACGTGTTGCTGGACGGCAACGGCGCATTCGGCTTTGAGGCCAGCACCACCTTCTGCGTGGATTGGGTGGGCGTGCAGGAGCGCGTGGCCAACGGGTCCATCCTGGTGGCACCGAACCCCAGCAATGGCCAGTTCACCGCCTTTCTGCCGGAGCTGCACGGACAGTGGCAGCTTCGCGCACAGGACGCCTTGGGGCGGATCGTGTGGTCAGGGACGATGCCTGCGGGCATGGACCACCTGACCATGGACTTCTCGCACCTGGCACGCGGCACCTATATCCTCGTGGCGGAAGGGGAGGGCCAACGCGCGGTACAGCGGGTGGTGATCCAGCCGTAGGGGCGGGCAATGCCCGGCTAGTACTTGATGAGGTAGTACACCAGCTTGGTGTACTCGTTGTTCACCATGATCAGGCCCTCCTCGCTTTCCCACCAACGGGCCTCGTCATAGACCGAAGACGGTGCGCCATGCAGCAGCACCGTGATCCCCGCCTTGCGGAACGGCTTGCGGAAGACCCGGCCGATGCGCCGCAGGTGGAAGCAGCTGGAGATGACCATCACCGTGTCCAGTTGTTCCGCCTTGGCATATTCCAGCAGCGCCTCGAACTCCTCGTAGGTGCTGGTGCCCACGTTCAGCGTGGTGGTCAGCTCCAGCGGGAGCCCGGCCTGCACGGCGGCGTTGCGGGTACACTCCGCCTCGGTGCTGTCGATGCCCAGGGCCTCCAAGGCGTTGGGTATGGGCGCACCGGTGAAGATGAAGCGGTCGCCCAACCCTTGCTGATGGACACGGGCGGCCTCCACACCGCGGTCATAGACGGAACCGCCGAGCACGAACACGGCATCCACCTGCGCCAAGGGATCTTCCTTGATCAGGAAGTTGCCGGCACCACGGAGGATCGGGTAACGGAGCAGGAACAGGATGAGCACAACGCCGACAGCCCAGATGGCCGGCCGAAGGAACCTCTTCCACATGCCTTTCCCACGACCCTCGCGGCCAAGCGCCTTGCCCTCTTCCATCCTCAATAGGATCCGCTCCTTCGGCGCAGCGCCCATTCCAGCGTGAGCAGGAGCAGCAGCGGGAAGAACAGCCAGCGCAAGCCGATCAGGTCGCTGAAGCTGGTGTGCGAATAGGAGCGGGCCGCCAGCTCGGGCCGGTCCTTCAGCGCCGCCGGGATCGCGTCCAGCTTATCCGACGTGGTGGCCACCCCGCCGGTGCGCGCCGCCATGTTCTGCCACAGGCCGTGGTCGGCCACCGTGTTCATCAGCTCGGCCACCATCGGCTTCACGAGGAATTCGCCCTGCGCGGTCAGCCGTTCCTGGTCCATCGTGGTGGTGGCCTGCCAAGTGTAGCGCCCGGCGGGAAGCAGGCCCGCATCCAGCCGGTAGCCCGTGCCGAGCCGGCTGAAGGTGTACGCCAGCTCCTGGCCGTCCTCGTTTTTCAGGACAAGGTTGGCCTCCGGTGTGTTTACCGGTTCGTAGCTGGCATTGTAGAGCTCGGCATCCAGTACCACCTTTTCATTCTGGGAGAATTCACGCTCGCTCTTCACGCGGAAGCGGCTCTTGTCCTGCTTCAGCGCGAGGAACTGCACCGTCTTCTGCACCAGTTGGTCGAAGTGCGCGGTGGTGTTGTTCAATTGCATGTCGGCCAGGCGCCAGCGCCACAGACCTTCCCCACAGGTGATCGCGGTGCGCCGCGCCGTCTGGGCCTGGAAGGCGAACAGCGGGTATTCGGTCCGCACCGACCCGATGCGCTGGGTCAGCAGGGCCGTGGCCGACCGGGACAGGGCGTAGCGGCCAAAGGGCACCTGCAACGGCGGGAAACGCTCCAGTGCCCGGGCATCCTCCGGGTCCATGGTGAAGAGGGAAAAGTCCGGCACCACACCGGCCTGCACGTCGCTGAAGCTGCCACGCGCGCCCTCGATGACCACGCCGTTGCCCAGTTCGCTGGCCTGCCGCAGGTCGCTCTTCTGCCCCAGGATGGTCCACGTGGGGATCTCCTTTTCCTCGATCCGCTTGAACAACGCTTGCAGGGCCGCGTCAGGGGAAGGCAGTTGGTGGAGCACCACCAGGTCGTATCCCTCAATGGGGCCGGCGAAATCGGAGGACAGTGCCTGCTCCACGCTGTAGCCTTCCACGGAGGCCATGGCGTTCCGGATGGCAGCCACGTCCGGGTGCGGGGCGCGCGCCAGCACGAGCACCTTGCGCCGGTCATCCAGTACGTCCACGAACAGGTCCAGCCGGTTGTTGGCGGTGGTTACCTCGCCCTCCACCAGGCGCAGGGTGATGGTGTAGCGCTGCAGCCCGGCCTCATCCGCTTGGATCAGGAGAGGCACTTCGGCCATCATCGGATCCGAGGTAATCGACAGGTCCTGCGCGGCCACCTCCTTGCCGTTGTGCGTCACGGTGAGGCGGGTGGCCTTGCCGTTCAGGTGGTCGGCCTTCCACTTCACCAGTAGGGGGAACTGGTTGCCGAGGTAGGTGATGCGGTTGTGCTCCACGCCGCGCAAGGCCAGGTCCGGCCGCACCGTGGTATCGCCCAGCATGATGGCGAACACCGGTACGCCCAAGCGCTCCGCGGCCAGGCGCGGGTCGCGGCCGCGGTTGTACAGGCCGTCACCGTCGATCACCACGGCCCCCAGGTCAGGGCCGGCGAAGCGGTCGTATACCGAGCGGAACAGCAGGTCGATGTCGGTCTGGTCCTCCCGTTGCGCGAATTGCAGGCCGTCGGAGATCGTGCTGCCGTAGGTGAACTCCCGCACCTCGTAGCGGTCCTCCAGCTCCTTGGCCAGATCGGCCAGGGCTTTCGCATAGTTGGTGCGGAACGCGGTGGTATCACCCGTGGCCAGCAGCGAGGCCGAGCCATCATGCGCCAGCACCACCACCGGTTTGCGCACCTCGCGCACCAGCACCCGCACCATGGGCTCCAGCAGGAAGAACGCCAGCATGGCGATCACCAACGCACGGAACGTTCCCATGGCCCATTGCAGGGCCGGGCTCCAGCCGCTCTTTTCCCGGGTGCCCCGGTAGAGCAGCCAGGCCGCACCGATGCCCAGCAGCACGCACAGCGGCGCCAGCCAAAGGGAATGGGCGGTAGTGAGGTTCATTTAAGTCCGGTTGTCAGGTATGCGTGAATGGTGAGCGGTGAACAGTGAAATGCGGGCCCCGACAACTGACAACTAACAACTGGACCTCGCGATCCCCGACCCCCGCTTTTCCTGTTTCAGCTTTCAGCTTTCATGTTTCATATTTCCGGTAGCTGTCCACTGAAAACTATCAGGTTAGCATCCCCCCGCACACATGCAGCGTTTGGCCGGTGACGTACCCGCTGAGGTCGCTGGCGAAGAACACGCAGGCATTGGCCACGTCCTCCGGTGTGCCGCCGCGCTTCATGGGGATGGCTTCGCGCCAGCCCTGCACGGTCTTTTCATCCAGTGCGCCGGTCATTTCAGTCTCGATGAAGCCCGGTGCAACCGCGTTGCAGCGGATGTTACGGCTGCCCAGTTCCAGGGCGGTGCTCTTGGTGAAGCCGATCACGCCGGCCTTGCTGGCCGCGTAGTTGGCCTGCCCGGCGTTGCCTTTCACGCCCACCACGCTGCTCATGTTGATGATGCTGCCGTTGCGCTGCTTCAGCATGGTGCGCAGCACGGCCTTGGTCATGTTGAACACGCTCTTCAGGTTGGTGTTGATCACCGCGTCGAAGTCGGCCTCGCTCATGCGCATCAGCAGCTGGTCCTTGGTGATGCCGGCGTTGTTCACCAGGATGCCCAGCCCGCCGAAGGCTTCCACCACTTGGTCCACCGTGGCTTGCGCCCCGTTGAAGTCGCCTGCGTTGCTCTGGATGGCCAGCACCTTGCGGCCATACTTGGCCTCCAGTTCCGATGCCAGCGCGTTCGCCTTTTCCGGGCTGCTCACGTAGGTGAAGGCCACCTCGGCACCTTCATCCAGGAAACGCTCCACGATACCCTTGCCGATGCCGCGCGTGCCGCCGGTGATCAGCGCCTTTTTTCCTTGTAGCAGTGCCATGCGTTGCTCGCCTTGATTGGTGCGTAGGCGAAGGCGCGAAGGTAATTCCTGGTGGATGATGGCCGAGCCGTGTTGTGGAACAGGTCCGTTATGGATCTCCTTACTTTGCACATACCTCTACATGGAATCAAGGACATTCTTGATGAAGGCCGATCGATTCATGCTTTCAGCTCCGGGGATAGGACACACGGGCCGGGTGACCATAGCCATGGCCTTAATGGGCATCCTTGCCTTGACCGGGTGCAAGAAGGATCCGCCGGACCCTTCGGGAGGGACGGGCAACACAACAACGGCGATCACCTTGGACCATGTGTTCGATGGCAACCTGATCAAGCTGATCCCCAGCTCGGATGGGAACTTTATCATCAAGACCCACTTGACGACCGGCAATTGGCTGATGAAAGTGGACCCCTTCGGGAATGCCGTTTCGGCGTTCACGCCAGTGCAGGAAGTCGGATGGTGGAGGACCTTTAGTACCATCGCACCTACGGATGATGGCGGTTGCATGGTTTATGTTGCTGCCGGTGATCAGGCCGAGGTGCAGCATTTGGACGGATCGGGAGCCTTGGTCAGTACACGGCCATATGGCTTCCCGGGTTATGACAGGCCGTACGATATGGTCAGGAATGGTCCGACATCATGGATGATGTGCGGAGAGTATCAGTACAACACCGCATCCCAAGGAGGGGATACCATCTTCATGCACGAGGAGATCTGGGTCATGGCCTTGGACCAGCAGGGCGATTCCCTTTGGAAGCGGAATTATCCGGACCCGTCGTTCAGGCACGTGCAAAAAGTGCGGCCTTTGGCCAATGGGGATGTGCTGCTTGTTTCCTCCCGGTCGGTCGACATGGATGCGCGTGAGATGAATGCCATGCGGATCTCTTCTTCAAGCGAGCTGGTCTGGGATAAGGATATCGGGCCAGGAAGTGTTTTTGCTGCCTGCGAGACACCATCGGGGGAGCTGATGTTCGCGGGCTGGGCCAACGTGCCCGGCGACCCTATACCTGTCACTATGTACCGGACCAGCAGTTCCGGCGATGCGATCTGGGAAAAACAGTTCATTACCCCTGGCCATCGTACTTGGTTGGGTGATATGGTGGCCTTGGATAACGCCACCGCCCTGTTGGTGGGGTATACGGAACCTTTGCCGCCATACATTGCGGAAACCCGCTTGTTCGTTGCCTGCTTCGATGAAGCCGGGGATCAGCTTTGGCGGCACGACGCGGCTGCGGAGGGTACTTGGCTCAAAGGCATGTATGCCGTCCCGGGACCCGGTCCTTCGGCCAATATTTTCGGCGTATGGGTACCTGCCGAGTACGGTGTCATGCACTGGAATTCATTCGCGAAGCGGATCGACGCCGACGGCACTTTCGAATAGGAGCGATCGCACAGCGGGGTCCATGGCGCCGATCTCGGAAAAAACACCGGGCCATACCTTGTCGGCAGCTACCTATTTTCACCGGCCACCACCGACCGTCCACCATGGCCCTCTTCCAATCCGCCGTCCTCAACAAATACCTCAAGCAGCTGGCCAAGGCTCGCGCGCTGCAAGCAGAAATAGACCGTGCGGACGAGGAAATCGACGCGAGGGGGTACCCGCTGTACGGGTTGACGGAAGAGGAGATCAGGCTGGTGGAGGGGAGGTGATCCCCGTGGTCCTGTCTACTTCTTTTTGGCGGTCAACCACGTCTTGATGCTCTGCAATTGGTTGCGTGCCATGGCTGCTTCGTGGCCCTTGACCGCGTAATTGCGATAGCGTGCATTGAAGCATTGGTCCTTCAAGAGCCGATAGTGGGATGCCACGGCGGGTAGGTGCTCCCGCACAAGGTCAACAGTGGCATCGTGCTTATTCGGCTTATCACCAACGGCCCTCCGTGCGAATTTTTGGCTGTAATAGTTCTCGAAGGAGGCGTATGTGGTGGTGCCTTCCTTCAACGGGAAGAGCTCCTCATACACATAGTGCATAGCTGCGTAAAATGCCGTTGTGATCACCCAGTCCGGAAACTTGCCAGCCGCGTGAAGCAGGTCACAAGCAGCCTCATTGTGCGCAGCATGGCCTTTCATGCTGTTCAGTTTTTCAACTTCAGCACATAACCGTCGGCTTCCAACGCTTTGGAATCGAGGTCCTTGCCACCTGCCACAAAAGAGAAGCGGATGCCATACTGGTCCGTGGTCTCCCTACCTTCCAGGGCATTCACGACCTCATATACTTTCAGCAATTTCTCACTGCGGAATGCTTTTCCCTCAGCTACGATCATCACCGAGAATCGATGCCATGAATCGATGCGGAGCAGCGCCTCGATCGTTTTTAGTTGTTGAGACTTGAAAGCATCCAACACCTTGTGTGTGTCCCCACTTGCTTTCGTAAGATTTTCGGTGAGTGCCTTTACGAAGAGTTGCTTTGTGGCCTCGCTTTCTTCCTTCAAACCATCGACCTTCCCCACCTCCTTGCCTTTCAAATAGGCATCGATGACCTCGTTGGTGCTATAGTGCTCCTTCCTTGGAACGTTCAATTTCCACGGCTTGGCACCTTTCGTACTGGACACTACAGTGGACATGACACGGTGGGTTTACTGTTTTCCAATAGGAGACCTTGCCATCCTTGGTCGGCAGGCTCCATAGATGTTCGAAGAGCCTTGAGAAAATCACCCTTCCATGGCATGAAACTGACCCCTCGGAACAACTGAGGTGATTCAAAGATAGGCCAGACGGGAATAATTATTCCCGAGCTTCTTGTTGTAATGCGCCGACATGTGTTCGTAACCGGCCTGCCCGTCTATGACACAAGCGCCCCCGTTAGTACCTATGAGGTTGGAATGGTTACGAGCATGGGCGATTGTGCATGGCATAGGAGGGCCGCGGAATCACCCACCGCGCTTGCCACCCGCTCAATTCGCGGCCACGCCCAACAACCCCCGATAATTATCGGGGCAACTAGGAACTAACAACCGACTACAGGCCCCTCAGCCCAACACCTTCTTCATCTCCGAGCCGATCGTGGCCGGGCTGTCCACCACATGGATGCCGCACTCGCGCATCACCTTCTTCTTGGCGGCCGCGCTTTCGTCGGCGCCGCTCACGATGGCGCCTGCGTGGCCCATGGTGCGGCCGGCCGGGGCCGTTTCACCGGCGATGAAGCCTACAACCGGCTTCTTGCAGTTGTCCTTGATCCAATGGGCTGCACGGATCTCCAAGTCGCCACCGATCTCGCCGATCATTACGATGGCCTCGGTCTCGGGGTCGTTGGCGAAAAGCTGGATGGCTTCCAGCGTGGTGGTGCCGATGATCGGGTCGCCGCCGATGCCGATGGCCGTGGTGATGCCCATGCCGGCCTTCACCACCTGGTCGGCAGCCTCGTATGTCAGCGTGCCACTCTTGCTCACGATGCCCACCTTGCCCTTCTTGAAGACGAAGCCGGGCATGATGCCCACCTTGCACTCGTCGGCGGTGATCACGCCGGGGCAGTTGGGGCCGATCAGCGTGCAGCCTTTGCCCTTGATGTATTCGCGGGCCATCACCATGTCCTTCACCGGAATGCCCTCGGTGATGCATACGATCACCTTGATGCCGGCCTCGGCCGCCTCCATGATGGCATCCGCCGCGAAGGCGGGCGGAACGAAGATGATGCTCACGTCCGCGCCGGTGGTCCTCACCGCGTCGCTGACGGTTTCGAAGACGGGACGGTCCAAATGCTTCTGTCCACCCTTCCCCGGGGTGACGCCCCCCACCACGTTCGTGCCGTACTCGATCATCTGGGAGGCATGGAAGGTGCCCTCACTTCCGGTAAAACCTTGCACGATCACCTTGCTCTGCTTGTTGACGAGTACGCTCATTTTTGAATGGGGATGGATTGAAACGGCGGCGAAATTACTTCATCGGACCGGAGGGTGTTGCCGAAAGATGCCGGAGAGGGGATGAGGGGGCCCGGTGCGTGCCCGCCGGATGCCGGTATGCCGGTGCCCGCCCACCGGGCAACCTAGGCCGCTGCTTGCCCTGCACCCATCCGCTGGAAGGCCAGGATGAACAGGAGCGCCCCGGCCATCAGCACGGCCCCGCCGATGTAGGGCGCGGTGTAATGCAGGCCGTAGAGCGTGCCGCCGATCATCGGGCCGGCGATGCGCGAAAGCGACTGGAAGCTTTGGTTGATGCCCAGCACCTGGCCTTGTTCATTTTCACGGGCCACGCTGCTCAGCAGGGTGGTGATGCTCGGCATCATGCAGCCATTGGCCACTGCCATCATTACCAAGGGAACGGCTTCCCATGGGTAGAAGGCGTCCACCGGCACAAAGGGCATGATCAATAGCCCAACGCCCATCAGGATGCTGCCCATCACCATCAGGCGGGGCTCGCCGAAGCGACGCACCAACGGACCGACCAGGCCACCTTGCACAATGGCCGAACACAGGCCGATGAAGGCGAAGATGTACCCGATCTCGCCCTCCTGCAGGCCGTAGTGCTGCTCCCACAACAGGGCGGCGGTGATGTTCATCATGGCAAAGGCCGTGACGTAGATGAAGCTCGTGAGCAGCAGGTCCCGCAGGCGTGGGTTGAGCAACGAACGCACCGCCTGGGTCACCGGCCGGATGCGGACCTTCACGCTACGGTCCGGGTTGTGGAGCGATTCCGGCAGATAGAGCCAAATAAGCACTAGGTTGATCAGGCTCATGGCCATGGCCACGTAGCCCACCGCATCCATGCCGAAATGCTGCTTCACCATCCCGCCGATGGGCGGGCCGAAGATGAAGCCCAGGCCGAAGGTGGCACCGATGACGCCCAAGGCCTTGGCGCGCTCCTCCCGCGTGGTGACGTCCGTGATGTAGGCCTGCGAGGCGGCAATGTTGGCCGAACCCACCCCGGCCAGCGCACGGGACAGCAGCAGCAGGCCGATGGTGTGGGCATGGGCCAGCAGCAGGAAGGACAAGGATGTCATGAACACGGTCCCCGCGATCACCGGGCGCCGGCCGTATTTGTCGCTCAGGCCGCCCCAGAAAGGAGAGAAGATGAAGTTCATGAGGGCGTAAACCGCCATGATCATCCCCACGGTGAAGGCGCTTGCGCCCATCTCGGTGGCGTAAATGGGCAGGATGGGGATCACCAGGCTGAACCCAAGCAGGTCAATGAAGACCGTGAGATAGAGGATGTAGAGACGGCGTGCCATCAAAAAAAAGAGGGCGCGAATGTACCCGGCCGATGTTCAGGCTTCCACCTGGTCAGTGGTGGTCGGTTGCTTGGCCAAGCGGTATTCCGAGCGCACGTACGGCCGGATGATCAAGCGGATCGTGTTCTTCCAGCTCAGGTATTTCCAGGCCCAGTGGGTGAGTACCATCACCCGGCTGCGGAAGCCCACGATGCTCATGAGGTGGACGAACAGCCACATGAACCAGGCGATGGGCCCGCCGAACTTGAGCTTGCCCAGGTCCACCACGGCCTTGTACCGCCCGATGGTGGCCATGGAACCCTTGTCCCGGTAGGCAAAAGGCTGCCATTGGCCCGGGCTCTTCCGTAGCAGGTTCCTGGCCAGTTGCTCGGCTTGTTGGATGGCCACCGGGGCCACCTGCGGATGCCCCTTGGGCCATGCCGGGTCGGATGTGTTCAGGGCGATGTCGCCGATGGCATAGACGTTCGTTGTCCCTTCCACCCGGTTGAAGGCATCCACCCGGTAGCGCGCGGGACGTTCCTCCACGGCCGCCTCAAGGCCCGGGATGGGCCGACCCTTCACGCCCGCTGTCCAGATCACCGTGGTGCTTTGCATGGTGCTGCCGTCCTTGAAGGTGACCGTCTCCCCGTCATAGGCGGTGACCAGCATGTTCAGCATGACATTCACGCCCAGCTCTTTCAGGAATTTCAGCGCCAAGCCCTGCGCCTTGGGCGAGAAATTGGACAGCACCGCCTTGTTGGAGTCCACCAAGTGGATCTGCATTCGCTCGTTGTCCACCTCGCGGAACTCATGCTTCAGGATGGTCTTGCGGATCTCCGCCAATGCCCCCGCCAGCTCCACGCCGGACGGGCCGCCGCCCACCACCACGAAATTCAGCCGCTGGCGCTGCTCCTTCTCATCTTCCAGGTATAGCGCTCCCTCGAATTCTTGCAGGAAATCGCTGCGAATGTCCAGCGCTTGGCCGATGCTCTTCAGCTGCATCGATTCGTGTGCGATGCGCTCGTTGCCGAAGAAGTTGGTGACCGTGCCGGTGGCCAGCACAAGGTGGTCATAGTGGAAGATGCCGTGGTCGGTCTCCACGCAGTTGTTCCCCGGGTCGATCCGCAGCACTTCCGCCATGCGGTAGATCACGTTGGGCATGGGGCCCACGCTGCGGCGGAAGGGGTAGGCGATGTTGTCCGCCCCCAAGCTGCCTGTGGCCACCTGGTACAGCAGGGGTTGGAAGCAGTGGTAGTTGTTCTTGTCCAAGAGGATCACCTTGAACGGCTTGCCGGCCAACCGGTGGATCAGCTTCAAACCGGCGAATCCGCCGCCCACCACCACCACGGTGGGGTGTTCCATGGCATCGAATGCGGCACGTACAGGGGTTTTCATCAGGTACAAAGGTCCCCACTTTTACCGTGGATCCCTATGGGCGGAAGCGATAACGCGAATTCCTTGCAACCATGTGATGATCGCGGTCCAACGGCGCGCCGTTCGCACCTTTGCACGCATGTACCAGGCCGATACCATTGCAGCATTGGGCACACCGCCGGGCACGGGTGCCATCGCCCTGCTGCGCCTGAGCGGCCCGGATACCATCCGCATCATGCATGCGGTGGCCCCTGCCATGCTGCTCACGCCCGAGCCGCGCACGGCCACCTTCGCGAAGCTCCGCGATGCGGATGGACAGGTGGACGAGGGGCTGATCACCTTCTTCCCCGGGCCGGAGAGCTACACCGGGGAGGACCTGGCGGAGATCGGTGTGCATGGATCACCGTACATCCAGCAGCGTATGCTGGAGGCGCTGATCGCTGCGGGGGCGCGCTTGGCGCAGCCTGGCGAGTTCACCCAGCGCGCCTTCCTGAACAAGAAACTGGATCTGAGCCAGGCCGAGGCCGTAGCCGACCTGATCGCCAGCGGCAGCCGGGCCGCCCATAAGCTGGCCTTGCAGCAACTGCGCGGCGGGTACAGCCGGCAGATCGAGGAGCTGCGCGAACAGCTTATCAGCCTCAGCGCACTGGTGGAGCTGGAACTCGACTTCGGGGAGGAGGACGTGGAGTTCGCCGACCGCACCGAACTGGTGAAACTGCTGGACGGCATCATGGCCGTGTGCGACCGCCTGATCGGAAGCTTCCGCTACGGCAATGCCGTGAAGCAGGGCATACCCGTGGCTATCGTGGGGGCGCCGAACAGCGGCAAGAGCACCCTGCTGAACACACTCCTGCAAGAAGATCGGGCCATTGTGAGCGACATTCCCGGCACCACGCGCGACACGGTGGAGGAGGCTATCACGCTGGACGGCGTGCTGTTCCGCTTCATTGATACGGCGGGGATCCGCCACACGGAGGATACCGTGGAACGGATGGGCATCGAACGCAGCTACAAGCGCGCGGCCGAGGCCAGCCTCGTGGTGTTCCTGGGGGACGCAAGCGCATTGAGCGAGGGGGGCTTCCGCACGCAAGTGGAGATGCTCCGCAAGCGTATCGGCGAGGGGCCGGTGATCATTCCGGTGATGAATAAAGCGGACCTGGTGTTGAAGAGGGTGAGGGAGGTAAGGGAGGTAAAG